>CAZFMI010000047.1:0-34314 GCA_964519915.1 uncultured Geomonas sp. | reverse complement strand
GACGAAGAGCCGGACCAAGCGCGCCGTCCAGGAGATCGCCAAGGAGCTGCTCGAGCTCTACGCGCGGCGCAAATCCGCGCGCGGCCACGCCTTCTCGGCGGAGGGGGAGTGGGAGGCCGAGTTCGATAAGGCGTTCACCTTCGATGAGACCGAGGACCAGGAGCGGAGCATCCGCGAGGTCCGCTCCGACATGGAATCCGCCGAGCCCATGGACCGCCTGATCTGCGGGGACGTCGGCTACGGCAAGACCGAGGTCGCCATGCGCGCCGCCTTCAAGGCCGTCATGGACGGCAAGCAGGTCGCGGTCCTCTGCCCGACGACGGTCCTGGCCAACCAGCACCTCCATACCCTTCGCGAGCGGATGGTCCTGTTCCCCGTCCGGGTCGAGGCGCTGACCCGCCTCCAGAGCCGGAAGGAGCAGGCCGCGGTCGTCGAGGGCCTGAAGAAGGGGTTCGTCGACGTGGTCGTCGGCACGCACCGGATCCTTTCGAAGGACGTGGTCTTCAAGGACCTGGGGCTCCTCATCGTGGACGAGGAGCAGCGCTTCGGCGTCGCCCACAAGGAGCGGCTCAAGCAGTTCCGGGCCGTGGTCGACATCCTGACCCTCACCGCGACCCCGATCCCGCGCACACTGTACATGTCGCTGATGGGGATACGCGACCTCTCCATCATCGACACGCCGCCTGTGGACCGGCTCGCCATCAAGACCTTCGTCTCCCGCTCCTCGGACGAGCTGATCAGGGAGGCGGTCCTGCGGGAGCTCAGGCGCGGCGGGCAGGTTTTCTTCGTGCACAACAGGGTCCAGACCATCGGCGCCATGGCCGACGAGCTCCGGCGCATCGTGCCTGAGGCGAAGATCGCCGTGGGGCACGGGCAGATGGCGGAGAAGGAGCTGGAGCAGGTGATGCTCTCCTTCATGCACGGGGAAACGAACCTCCTTCTTTGCACCACCATCATCGAGAGCGGCCTCGACATCCCGACCGCCAACACGCTCATCGTGAACCGCGCCGACACCTTCGGGCTGTCGCAGCTCTACCAGTTGAGGGGGCGCGTCGGGCGCTCCAAGAGCCGCGCCTATGCCTATCTCCTGATCCCCGGGGAGGGCTCCATCTCCCCCGAGGCGAGGGAGCGGCTGAAGATCCTTCAGGAGCTGACCGAGCTGGGCGCCGGCTTCCGGATCGCCACTCACGACATGGAGATACGGGGCGCTGGCGACCTCTTGGGGGCACGCCAAAGCGGCGACATCGTGGCGGTCGGCTTCGAGCTCTATACGGAACTGCTGGACGAGGCGGTGCGCACGCTCAAGGGTGAGGCCCTGCCCGAGCGGGTGGACCCGGAGATAAAGCTGAAGATACCGGCCTTCATCCCCGAGGAGTACCTGAGGGACCCGAACCAGCGGCTCATGATCTACAAGAAGCTGACCCAGCCCGCCGACGAGGCGGAGATCGACGACATCCTCGCGGAGCTCGTGGACCGTTTCGGCCCGCTCCCCATGGCGGCGACCTACCTCCTCGAGGTGATGCGCCTCAGGGTCACCCTGAAGAGGCTGCTGGTGAAGGAGATCGAGTTGGCCGGGAAGGAGCTGGTCCTCTCCTTCCACGAGCGGACCCCGGTTTCCCCCGACGCCATCACCGCGCTGCTCAGGAAAGAGAAGGGGAAATACCGCTTCACGCCGGAGTTCAAGCTCTACGCGCGCATCGCCGACAGCTCGTTCGACGGGGTCCTTGCAGAGGCCAGAAATCTCTTGAAATGCCTAGTCTGATATGCTAGCGTTCACGGGATTAAAAATATTAACGTTTTCACAAAAGGAGCTAACCGTGCATTTCCGCAAAACTGCCACACTACTCTTACTCGCAGCCTGCGTCGCCGGAACCGGCTGCAAACAGCAGGGAAGCGCCGCTAAGAATGATGCCGGCAAGGGGGTCGTCCTTGCCGAGGTGAACGGGGCCACTATAACAGATTCCGATTTCTATAAGGAGCAGGAGAGCCTTCCCCCCTACCTCAAGCCGATGACCGAGACCCCCGAGGGGAAAAGGGAGATGCTTGACACCATGGTGGTGCGCGAGCTGATCATGCAACAGGCCAAGAAGGACGGCATCGACAAAAGCCCGGAGGTCGCGGCGAAGCTCGAAGACCTGAAAAAGAGGGTGATCGTCGAGGCATACCTGAAGAAGAAGGTGGAAGAATCCGCCAACGTGAGCGACGCGGACATGCAGGAGTTCTACAACAAGAACAAGGATAAGTTCCAGACCGGGGCCCAGATCCGGGCCAGCCACATCCTGGTCAAGAGCGAGGCCGAGGCAAAGGATGTCGAGAAGCAGCTGAAGGGGGGTGCTAGCTTCGAGGAGCTGGCCAAGAAGCATTCCATCGACGGTGCAGCACCCAAGGGGGGCGATCTTGGCTGGTTCGGCAAGGGAGCCATGCTCCCCGAGTTTGAGCAGGTCGCCTTCGGGCTGAAGGAAGGGCAGGTATCCGGCATCGCCAAAACCCAGTTCGGCTATCACCTGATCAAGCAGACCGGCAACCGTCCGGCAGGCCCCCGCTCCTTCGAAGAGGTGAAGGATCAGATCAAGGCCGCCATGATCCCCGAGAGGCAGCAGGAGACCTTCAAGAATCTAAAGGAAGAGCTGAAGAAGGAAGCCAAGCTCTCCATCAAGGAAGACGCGCTGAAGCAACTGCAGTCCAAGCCCCTCCAGCCGGGCGAGAAGCCGGCCGGCCACCCGGAAGTGCCGGCTCAACCGCAAGCAAAGTAGGATCTGCACGATAAACAAAATAACAACAGCGGCCGGGCGTGAGTCCGGCCGTTTTTTCTAACCGACGCAGCTATGAACAGAGAGAACACCATGGCAAAGATCATCATCGGCATCACCGTGCTGGCACTGCTGGCACTGCACCCGGCCCCTTCCACAGCAAAGGTTGTCAGCGGCATCGCCGCCATCGTGAACGAGGAGATCATCACGACGGTCGAGGTCGACAAGGAGTACCAGCAGATGCAGAAGGAGGCGGAAAAACTCCCCTCCCTCGACAGGGCCGGGCTGAGGAGCGCCGCCTTGAACAGGCTGGTGGACAAGAAACTGATCGAGCAGAAGATTCGCGACCTGGACATCAAGGTGACCGAAGAGGAAGTGAAATTTGCCATCGAGGACGTGAAGAAGCAGAATAACCTCTCCCAAGAGGCGCTGGAGCAGGCGCTTGCCACCCAGGGGCTGACCTTCGCCCAGTACCGCGCCCAGTTGAAAGAGCAGCTGGAGCGCCTGAGGCTGATGAGCCAGGAGGTTCGCTCCAAGGTACAGGTGGGAGAGCGGGAGATACGCGACTACTACGAGGCCAACCGTAGCAACTACGGCGGGAGCGAGCAGTTCCGCGCCCGGCACATCTTCTTCAAGCTCGACAAGAAGGGGGGGGGCGAGGAGTTGGCGAAGGCGGAAGCGCTTGCCAACGATGTGCTCGTCAAGGCGCGCGCCGGCGAGGATTTCACCGAACTGGCGAAAAAGTACTCGCACGATCCGGCAGCGGCCAAGGACGGGGGCGACCTGGGAACCTTCAAGCGATCCGACATGCTCCCGGAGATAGGCGACACCGTGGCCGCCATGAAGCCCGGCGAGGTGAGTTCCGTAGTGCTCAGTCCTGCAGGGCTCCATATCATCAAGCTCGAGGAGAAATCGCAGGAGACGGGCAAGCCCTTCGAGGAGGTGAGAGACTCCATCGAGGATCTTCTCTACAAGAAAAAGTCAGATGAGCGCTTCGCGCAGTGGGTGAAGGACCTGCGCAATGCCGCGGCCATAGAGATCAAGTAGGATTCCTTCGCAAAAGAAAAACCCCCTCCCCCGTTCGATCAGGGGGAGGGGGTTTTTTTTGCCCGTTACTGGGAGAGCTTGCGCCGCTTTGAAAGCACCTCATCCTCAGGTGGAGGGGCAGCGGCCTATAACCCTTCGGCAGCCAGCTGCTCTATCAGCTCGCGCTGGCGGTGGCTCAGTTTTTCCGGCACATGCACCGCGATTCTCACGTACATGTCGCCGCGCGCCTGCTCGCCGATACGCGGGAAACCGAGCCCCTTCAGCCTCACCTTGGTGCCGGACTGGATCCCCGCGGGGATCTTGATCCTCTTGGCACCCGCCATGGTAGGGACCTCGATGTAGCCGCCGAGCACGGCCTCTGAAAAGCGGACCTCGTGGTTCAGCACTATGTCCGCCCCCTCGCGCTGGAACAGCGCATCGGCTCCGACCGTCACCGTGAGATAGAGGTCGCCCGGCGCCCCTCCCATGCGTCCCTGCCCGCCACGCCCGGCCACCCGCAGCTTGGCGCCGCTCTCGATGCCGGCGGGGATCTTGACAGACAGCTCCTCCCTCACGCCGTCGCGCATGAAGGCCACCCGCTTCTCCGCTCCATCGTAGGCGTCCCGGAAGGTGACCTGGATCTCCATCGAGAAATCCTCACCCTTGGCGCCCATGCGTGTGTGGCCGCCACGCTGCTGGCGCCGCATGGCATCGCCGAAGATGCGGGAAAAGATGTCGTCCGTGCCGAAACCCTGGTCCCTGAACATGTCATCGACGTTGAATCCCCTGAAGATGTCTTCCTGCGAGAAGCGCTGATGGAAGTTGGTGGAGCCGAACTGGTCGAACTGCTCCTTCTTCTTCGGGTCGGAAAGTACGGCGTACGCCTCGTTTATCTCCTTGAAGCGCTCCTCCGCCTGTTTGTCACCCGGGTTCTTGTCCGGGTGGTACTTGACCGCGAGCTTGCGGTAAGCCCTTTTTATCTCGTCGGCCGAGGCCCCCTTTTTGATGCCGAGCACCTCGTAATAGTCCCTCTGCGCCATGATAAAGTCCTTTCATACTCCTATGGGATAAGCTGCCCAGAATGTAATAGCTGGAAGCAGTATTGTCAACATGTTGTAAACCTTGACAACCCGGGGCCGGCGGGCTTATATATCCCCTGATTAACGACCCCTAAACACGAGGAGCTGCCAGATGAAGCAATTCGACGCCATCGTCATCGGTGCAGGGATAAGCGGCCTTAGCTTTGCCAACTATGCCGCTTCTGCAGGTCTCAACACGCTGGTCATAGAGAAGAGCAACAGGGCAGGGGGGTGTTTTCATTCCCATCGCTTCCAAGGCGAGGCAGCCGGGTTCTGGCTCGAACTGGGCGCCCATACCTGTTACAACTCCTATGGCGGGCTGATTGCCCTCATGGAGCAGCACGGCATGATGGGAAGCATCCTCGCCAGGGAGAAGGTCTCCTTCAAGATGCTGGTGGGCAACGAGATAAAGAGCATTCCGTCACAGCTCTCCTTTCCGGAGCTTGTCACCTCCGCCTGGCGGCTTTTCACCCTGAAAAAGGAAGGGGAAAGCGTCGCCTCCTATTATGGGCGCATAGTCGGCCGGAAGAACTACGAGCGGGTCTTCGCTCCGGCCTTCAACGCAGTCATCTCGCAAAGGGCGAACGACTTCCCCGCCAGCATGCTGTTCAACAAGCGTCCCAGGAGAAAGGACGTGATCAAGAGCTTCACCCTGCAGGGTGGGCTGAACAGCGTCATAGACAAGCTCTCCGCGGCCAAAGGAGTGACCGTCGTCAGCGGCGCCGAGGTAAAGCGCGTTGCAAGAAGCGGCAGCGGGTATGTCGTTGAACTGGCCAACGGCGAGGGATTTGAAACCCCCCGTCTGGCATTGGCCACGCCTCCCCCCGCGGCCTCCACGCTCGCCGCGGAGATCGCCCCGGAGCTCTCGCGCGTGCTCGCCCAGGTGAAGGTTGAGAACATAGAGTCCGTTGGCGCCGCAGTTCGGAAGGAAAAGCTGCAGCTCCCCCTTCTGGCCGGGATCATCCCGACAAACGAGGAATTCTACTCCGCCGTTTCCAGGGACACCGTGCCGCATGAGGCGTACAGGGGTTTCAGTTTCCACTTCAAGTCCGGTCGGGTCCCACTGGACGCAAAGCTGAAGCGGGTTGCCGAGGTGCTGCGCGTTGAGCGCGAAGATCTGGAGCAGGTCGTGCAGCGGGAGAGCCAGCTCCCTTCCCCCGTCGTTGGTCACGGTGCGCTCACCGGCCAGATCGACGGCTTGGTGTCCTCAGGCAACCTCTATGTCACCGGAAACTATTTCGCGGGCATGGCCGTAGAAGACTGCATCGTCCGGTCGCGCAAGGAGTTTGACAGGCTTTCCCGCACGCTGTAAGACATCCACACGCACGCAAACAGCCCGTCCCCGTCCATACAGGGGGCGGGCTTTTTTCATCTGCAGCGGCCCCGGCAGCCGAAGACACTGTGATAAAATCCTGCAAGTTCTGCCGGTTCCAGTCGAGGCAGGCGAGGGGGCGTTATGGCTGAAGCAGAAGGGCTGATACCGAGGCATGGCGGCTATCGCAACCTCAGGAGTTTCCAGGTGGCGCAGCTGGCCTATGACGTAACGGTCCGTTTTTGCGACCGCTATAGCGGGAAGAGAAGCCGGACCCACGATCAGATGGTTCAGGCGGCATGAGGTGGCACGGTGGGTGATGGAGGTGGGTGGACGCAATGGACTTTGTGGGCATGGACTACGCTGAGGTGGCCGCTAATGCGGCGCTTACTTTGATCGCGGTCGCGTGCTCGCTACTTGATCGTCAACTGGCAGCACAGGCGGCGGCTTTTGAAAGGACAGGGGGCTTCACGGAACGCCTCTATCAAAGCCGCTCGGAATCCCGCAAAAAAACTTAGCTCTTCCCTCAAACCCACCAATACCAAATACCTGCTCCAGCTAACCCGTAAAACAACACGCCCAAAGGATTCGAAAAGGCAACTTTGAAATCCTGCCCTGACGGTATCGAACTGTAACAAAAAACATAAATGGCCAGATACATCATCAGGGTGTGCGACAGATCGGACGGAAACCAGCTCCGCCAATTGAGATAAAGTTGATAGGCGACGAGGTTCAATAGAAGCGGCGCCAACGCTGAGGGAAACGCTGAGAAGACGCCGGGACGACTGATGGTGACGGAACCCAACAGCCAACGCCCCCTTCCCCCGCGACCTGCATCACGCCTCGGCACGATGCTGAACCCTACTGGCCTTCCTCCGGTTACTGCGGCAACTAACAGATGGGAAAGCTCGTGAAGCAAGGTGCCAGGAAACGCCCAGCAGATCTGCCAAAAGGTCCCTGCCCGGCCGACTCTTCCCTGCAGCACTGCCAACATTATCACCAGCAGCACCCCGACAACATGGTGCCACTGCTCCGGACTCCCAACTCCCACGATGTTGCCGTTCATCTCCCCTCCTCTGTCACGCGAGCGCAGCATAACCCGAATTACACCTGCTGACAACCGCCAAACCCGCACGCGGCTTGCCCTATCGTCCTCCCTCTGCTATCGTATAGCAACTCATGAAAAGGCTGCGGAGCTGAGCCTTATTTTTGGATAATCCACGATGCAACGAGCAAAACCACGAGGGGAGGCAGCGATGTTTTTGGAAGGACAACCCGCACCGCATTTCAGCCTGCAGGGAAGCGACGGGAAAGCGCACACGCTAAAGGATTACGCCGGAAAGATCCTGGTGCTGTATTTCTACCCAAGGGACAATACCCCCGGTTGCACGGCGGAGGCTGTCGGGTTTGCCAAACTGCAGCCGCTGTTCGAGCAGCTTGGAGCGGTGCTGGTGGGCGTCTCCAAGGACTCTCTCAAATCGCACGAGAGGTTCATCGCGGAATTCAAACTCCCCTTCACCCTCCTTTCCGACCCGGATGCTTCGGTTATGAAAGCTTATGGTGCCTACGGAGAAAAGATCCAGTACGGCAAAACCACCATAGGGAGCATCCGCTCAACCGTGATCATCGCGCCGGATGGTGTGGTGATCAAGCACTGGCCGAAGATCCCCAAGGCATCGGAGCATCCGGACAAGGTGCTGGATTTTTTCAAGATGCTGGCAAAGGGGAGATGAACAAAAAGAGAGGGGCGAATCCAGCATCCGCCCCTCTCCCTCCAGCAAAACTGCCGTTCCGCCTGGAACTCAGTCTACATAGTTATAGTTCGTCTCCGCATCGAGGATCTTCAGCAGCGACTCCGGCGTGTAAGGATACTCGTCCTGCGTCTCCTCCACCTCGGCTCCTTCCGGAGGTGTCCAGCGCAGCACCCAGTCGCCGCCCCGCCGTTCCTTCGACACCCTCCCCTGGCAGCGGTTTTCCACTGTCCGCCACATCTCCTCTTGGTCTATCAGCTCAAACCCGCCTATCATGGTGCTCTCTTTGAGGTTTTCCAGGAACCTGGTCACCAGGTCGAAGTCGATAAAATCCTCCTCGTTACGCCACCACTTGATGAAGAGCCGATCGGGGTGAGCACTCTTCTCCTGCTTGACCTGCTTTACCAGTTCGTATCCCTGCATGGCGACCTCCTTTGGATACTCTACCTTATCCGCACCCTCCATTTTGTTAATTAATATCATAGTACTCCCACAGAACTTGTTCCGCAAGGGTGAGCCAGGGCGGGTAAAACGGCGCATGTGAACTTTTTTTGTCTGGTTGAATTTCCAGCAATAGCGGTTACATCTATATGGAATTAATGCCAACCAATAAAGGAGAGGCCCATGAGACTGCTGACGGCTTTACTGCTCATTACGCTTGGTCTTTCCCTTTGCCCGAGCGCTCCGGCGCACGCCGAAAGCAACTGGGGGCTGCGGGCAGGCCTCGCTGCCGACGACAAAGACGAAAATGCCCTTCAGATGGAGGGATTCGGCGCCTACGAACTTCCCTGGAGCCTCCGCAACAGTGGAGGTTGGGGTGTTTCCCCTCAGGTGGAACTGACCGCGGGAGTGCTCAGGAGCCAGGGGGAATACGGCTTTGTCGGGTCGCTTGGCCCTTCATTTGGCCTCGGGAACCCACGCTATCCCGTGCAAGTGGATGTGGGGATCAGCGTGGCGATACTCAGCCGCGACAAGTTCGGTGGCCGGGACTACAACGGCATCGAGCAGTTCATCTCCCACGCCGGGCTCATCTACCGCATCAACCACCACTTAGGATTGCACTACCGCTTCCAGCACATGTCGAACGCAGGCTTTAACGGCAGCCCCAACCCTGGCCTGAACATGCACCTCTTTGGCGCCACCTGGTACTTCAGCCGGTAAAACCCCTGATTTTTCCCATGACAGATACAGGCGGAAGTTATAGTATCACCGGACCCCCCGGCCGACCGGACGACCCCGGTGCGGCCAGGCTCGTCCGGAGCCCTCCCCCGAGCTGCTGCCCGGATCCTGGGTATGGAAACCACCAACAAGAGAGGACGCAAAACCATCGCACCTGTAAAAAAGAAACTGGTTCACCAACTGATCATCGAGAGCCTGGCAACGGCTCTGGCGGTGTTGTCGGAGGCCGCCTTGACCGCGCATGAAGCAGCCATTCACGAAGAGAACATCCCGGACAACAAGTACGACACCCTGAGTCTCGAAGCCTCATACGTGGCGCAGGGACAGGCAAACCGCGCCCAGGATATAAAGCGCGCCCTGCACGCCTACCAGAACCTCACGCTTTTGCAGTTCAAAGGCGAGGCCGCTATCAGGCTGACAGCACTGGTGACGCTGGAGGCCGACGACGGCACCACCAAGACCGTCTTCATCGGCCCGCAGGAGGGGGGATTGAAGCTGCAGCTCGATGGCGAGGAGATACTCGTGATCACCGCCGGCTCCCCCCTTGGCAATGAACTGATAGGCAAGTGCACCGGCGATGAGGTGCAAATCGGGAAGGCGACGTACGAGATCGCCGCCGTTTCCTGACCACAAAACCCAAGAGGAGCTCGCCATGACACCTGACCGCTTTCACGCCCTTGTGGTAGAGGAATCCGCCCCCGGGGAATACACCCGGCAGATCAGGAACAGGTCGATAAGCGAGCTGCCGCCCGGCGAGCTTCTGGTAAGGGTCCACTACTCATCGCTCAACTACAAGGACGCCCTCTCCGCATCGGGAAGACCGGGGGTGACCAAGAAGTACCCGCACACACCAGGCATCGACGCCGCAGGGGAGGTGGTTTCCTGCTCCGATGGAGCCTTCCGGGCCGGCGAAAGGGTGATCGTCACCGGCCACGACCTTGGCATGGACACCCCCGGAGGGTTCGGCCAGTACATCCGCGTCCCCTCTGCGTGGGGGGTAAGGCTCCCGGACGGGCTCACCCTCAGGGAGAGCATGATCGTAGGAACCGCCGGGCTCACGGCCGGGCTCTCGCTGCACCGCCTGTCCAGGGCCGGGGTCAGGCCGGAGCTGGGTGAAATCCTGGTAACCGGCGCGACCGGCGGGGTGGGGAGCAGCGCCGTATCGATACTGTCCCGGGCCGGATACGATGTCGTCGCCGTGACCGGCAAGAGTTCCGAAACCTCCTTCCTGCAGGGACTTGGGGCAGGCCAGGTCCTAAGCCGCGAGGATTTCCTGCGCAATTCGGACCGGCCACTTTTGAAGGAGCGCTGGGCAGGTGTGCTCGACGTGGTAGGCGGCACCATGCTCGCCGCCGCTATCAAGTCGACAAGCTACGGCGGTGTCGTCACCTGCTGTGGTTTGGCCGGCTCTCCCGACCTGCCGTTGAACGTCTATCCCTTCATCCTGAGGGGGGTTTCCCTGATCGGCATCGACTCGTCCAAGGCCGCAGCTCAAACCAGGCAAGAGGTATGGCAGCGGCTGGCAACCGACTGGAAGCCGCTACCGGTCCTGGCAAGCGCCACGGATGCCACGCTCTCCGGTCTGGAGGAGAAGTTTGCCGCCATGCTGAGGGGAGAGTTGCGGGGACGTACCGTCGTCAACCTCATCGACGCCTAGCCCGTTTCGCCTCCGGCAACCGCAAGTATCCGTTTGCTGTTGACATTGGCTCTGAGCGGTTCTAAATTAGCGCCTGGTTAATATGTCTTCTCCGCACCCCGCGCTGCGAAAATACTCTCACAGGTATTCCTCGCCGGCCTCTCCTGACTTGGGTGCACTAGGCAAGACTTGTAATTCAATGCTATGGGCGGAGGTTTGCCAACAATGAGACTAGGGGAACTGCTGGTTGATGCCGGAAAGCTGACACCGGCCCAACTTGATGAGACGCTGAAAGGACAGGCGATATTCGGCGGCAGGTTCGGTACCAATCTGGTGGAGATGGGATACTTGGACGAGCACGAACTGGCCCACTTCCTCAGCAAGAAATCGGGCATCGCCCACGCTACTCCAGAGCAGTTGATGGACATCCCCCCCCAGGTCATCAAGATCATCCCCGAAGAAACGGTGAGAAAGTACAGGGTGATGCCTGTCGCCGTCAGTAACCGCAAGCTCACCCTGGCCATGGTTGACCCCACTGACTTCGCCGCCGCAGACGAGATTTCCTTCTCTACCGGCTACATCGTGGTCCCCATCATCGCGTCCGAGCTTCGCATGGTAACCGCGATGGAGAAGCACTACCGGATAAAAAGGGAGGTGCGCTACATCAGCGTTGAGGGTGGCGGCAGAAGCAGGGCGCGCCAGGCGCAGACTCCTGCCCCCCCTGTCGTTCCCAGGGCCGCCGTCCCGACCCCGCCGCCTGTTGCTGCGAAGGAGGAGGAGTGGCTCCCCCCCGAGGAAGCCGAGATACTGGAACTCCCGCTGCTGGAGGAGCTGGATTGTTTCGGCGACCAGACCGAGGAGCCTACTCTCGATCCGCTGGCAGGAAGCCCCCTCTACGCGAAGAAGCCGGAGAAGGATTATTCACTTGAAGGCGTGATCGCCGGACTGGCCGAGGCGAAGGACCGCGACAGCATAGCGGATCTGGTAGCAGGCCATCTCGCTCTACAGTTCTGCCGCGCCGCCCTGTTCCTGCTCAAGGGCGGAAAGGCCATGGGATGGCTTGCCCGGGTAGGCAGAAAACCGGTGCCGCAGTTCGAGTCCTTCGAGATCCAGCTCGCTGAACCGTCCGTGCTCAAGGTGGTCGAGGATAGCAAGAGCTTCTACCTAGGCCCGCTGCCGATGACGCCGGCCAACAAGCGGATGATCGATGCGCTGGGAGGGGGGAGCCCCTCCAACAACCTCCTGATTCCGCTGACGATGATGGGACGGGTTGTCGCGGTGCTGTATGTCGACGGGGGGGGCGCCCCTCTGGACGACAAGCTTCCGGAGCTTCAGAGGTTGGTGGGAAAGGTATCGATGGCCTTTGAAATACTGATCCTCAAAAGCAAAATACTAATGACATAATTTAAATGAAAGCCATAAAATCACGCGGGACAAATTGACTTTCAGCGGCTCTACGCTAGATTATACGGGTATTAAAATCCCTGATTCTCTCATTGAAAGGCCGGCATGCCAGTCACAGCACAGCAAGTAGAGCTGATTCCGCTTGCCATCTACACCCTCATAGCGGTGGGGCTCATCGGCGTGCTCCTGCTCGCCTCTTATTACCTCGGTTCCGGCAAGGAAGCGGCAGACAAACGGATCCCCTTCGAATCGGGCATGATCCCCACCGGGAGCGCCCGCCACGCCTCGCAAGTCCCTTTCTACCTGATCGCCATTTTCTTCATAGTCTTCGACGTCGAGGGCGCCTTCATACTGACCTGGGCCGCAGCATGGGATCTCCTGGGCATCCCCGGGCTCGTCCACATCACCGTTTTCATCACCATTCTTTTGCTGGGGCTGGTCTGGCTCTGGATGAAGGGGGGGCTCGACTGGGGGCCTTCGGCCATGCGGGGAAAAAGACCTTGAGCGAAAGGGACGACGAAAAAATACCGGAAAACGTCATACTCGCCTCCCTGGACGACGTGATCAACTGGGGGCGGGCGAACTCCCTCTGGCCGATGTTCTTCGGCCTTTCCTGCTGCTTCGTGGAGATGATGACCTCCTTCACCTCCCGCTACGACGTGTCGCGCTTCGGTGCCGAGGTGCTGCGCGGAACCCCCCGCGAATCCGACCTGATGGTGATAGCAGGGACCGTCTTCAAGAAGATGGCCCCCAGCATACTGCGGCTTTACGAGCAGATGGCGGAGCCCAAATGGGTCATCTCCATGGGGAGCTGCGCCAACTCGGGGGGGATGTACGACGTCTACAGCGTGGTGCAGGGGGTGAACCAGATCCTGCCGGTCGATCTCTACATCCCCGGCTGTCCGCCGCGGCCGGAGTCGTTCCTGGAAGGGCTCATGCTGCTGCAGAAAAAGATCCGCACCGAGGAGCGGCCGACCCGTCCGGTACTCGGCATGCGTGGCGGGACCCAGGGGACCGTGGCGCCCCTGCTTTGGGACGGCGTGACCAAGTCGCGCGACACCCGCGGCCCCGGCATGGAGGGGGTGGCGATCCGCGGCAGCTCCATGCAGCACCCGTACTTCCCCGCCCCGCGCTCGGACGAGCTCTGGCGCCCCGGACAGCCCAGGCTCCCCTACCCCGACTTCGGCCTTCGGGAGGAACTGCAGGCGGCTTTCGGCGGGGAGGTGGCTCTCGACGACGGCGCGGCCGACATGCTGACCTATCGCGCCCCCGCGCGGCTGGTGCCCGAACTCCTGAAGCACCTGAAGGGGCGGAAGGCATCGCCGTTTCGGCGCCTGGAGGACATCGCCTGCGTGGACGAGTCCTGCCGGCGCGACCGGGAGCGCTACAAGGATTTCACCGTCAACTACCACCTCACCTGCTTCGACACCCCCGGCAGGATACGTATCAAGACCGAGCTGGAAGGGGGGCACCCCGAGGCCCCCAGCGTCACCTCCGTCTTCCCGGCGGCCGACTGGTACGAGCGCGAGGCGTTCGACATGTTCGGCATCAGCTTCGCCGGACATCCGAACCTGAGGCGTATCCTGATGCCGCCGGAGTGGGTCGGGCACCCTCTGAGGAAGGAGCATCCCTCGCGGGCGACGGAGATGCCGCCCTACACGGTGGAAGACGCACGCAGGCAAAAGGCGCTTCCCGGCGGGGATTTCTTCGACCGGGTGGACGACGAGACCCTGATCCTCAACCTCGGCCCCCAGCATCCTGGCACCCACGGCGTCATCCGCTTCGTCCTCAAGCTCTCCGGCGAAGAGATCGTCGACATGGACACCGATATCGGCTACCACCACCGGGCCGCCGAGAAGCTGGGGGAGCGCCAGAACTGGCACCAGTACATGCCGTACACGGACCGGATCGACTACCTCGCCGGGGTGCAGAACAACATGGCCTACGTCAACAGCGTGGAGACCCTGTGCGGCATCGAGATCCCGGAACGCGCGATCTACATCCGGGTCATGCTCTGCGAGCTGTTCCGGATCGCGAACCACTTGGTCTGGCTGGGCACCTTCGCCGCCGACCTCGGCGCCATGACGCCGGTCTTCTACACCTTCACCGACCGCGAGAAGATCTTCGACATCATGGAGACCGTCACGGGCGGTCGCATGCACCCTGCCTGGTTCCGGATCGGCGGGGTAGCCGAAGACCTCCCCGAGGACTGGCAGGTGAAGGTGCGGGAATTCCTGGAGTGGTTCCCCCCCCGGCTCGCCGAGTACGAGAAACTGTTGACCGGCAACCCGATCTTCACGGCACGGCTCAAGGGGGTTTCCGCCATCACCCTGGACCAGGCGCTGGAATGGGGCATCAGCGGACCGAACCTGCGCGCCTGCGGCTTCGACTGGGACCTCAGGAAGAAAATGCCCTACGGCGGCTACGACCGCTTCGACTTCGAGGTAGCGACGGCGCAGGGAGGGGACTGTTATGCGCGCTACCGGGTCCGCATGGAGGAAATGAGGCAGTCGTACTCGATTGTGAAGCAGACCCTGGCCGGCATGCCGGGGGGACGCTGGATTTCGCCGGATTACAGGTACGTGCTGCCGCAAAAGGGTGACACGCTGAACGACATCGAGTCGCTGATCCACCACTTCGTGAACAGCACCCGCGGCATGTCCCCCCCCAAGGGGGAGTGCTATGCCCCGATCGAGGCGCCCAAAGGCGAAAACGGATACTTCGTCGTCTCCGACGGGCTGCACACCGCCTACCGCATGAGGATCAGGACGCCCAGCTTCCCGCACATCCAGTCTCTGCCGATGCTGAGCCGCGGCTGGCTGGTGTCCGACTTCCTCGCCATCATAGGCTCCATCGATTTCGTGCTGGCGGACCTGGACCGGTGACCAAGGAGCGAAGCAGGGGATGATACCAGAGACGCTGAAAAATTCGCTGAAGACGCGCATCGCCGCCGCGATAACGGCGCGCGAAGCCGCGGTCGACGTGATGAAGGAGCTGCAGGCCCATTACGGCTGGCTGACCGACGAGGCGGTGGAAGAGGCCGCCCTCCTGCTCGGCCTGTCGCCGCTGCAGGTGGAGGAGCTCGCCACCTTCTACGAGATGATCTACCGGCGCCCGGTGGGAAAGAAGGTGATCCACGTCTGCGATTCCATCTCGTGCTGGTGCGCCGGCTGCGACGGCATCATCCAGCACCTGAAGGACCGGCTGGGGGTGGGACTGGGGGGGACCACCGCCGACGGCATGTTCACCCTGATCCCCTGCTGCTGCATGGGGATGTGCGGCGACAGCCCCGCCATGTCGGTGGGGGGCACCCCGTACGGGAAACTGACGCCGGAGCTCGTGGACCGGATACTGGAAAAGGAGCGGCGCCAGGGTTGAAAACCACCCGACCCCCGGCAGCGTTGCCCTTCCCTCCGAGGGCGTTGCTTGACTCCTCCCCCCCCGGGGGAGCGACGATCTTTTGAACAAGGTGTACATGGAACTCCCTCTCTTCAGACATAACCGCCCCGACCGCCCGGTGACCTTCGAGGAATACCGGGAGGAGGGGGGCTTCGAGGCGCTCAGGAAGGCACTCTCCGGGATGTCACCGGCCGAGGTGCAACAGGCGGTAATCGACTCCGGCCTGCGGGGGCGCGGCGGCGCCGGGTTCCCCACCGGGAAGAAATGGTCCTTCGTGCCGCGTGAGCTCCCCGGCCCGCGCTGGCTTATCTGCAACTGCGACGAGATGGAGCCGGGGACCTACAAGGACCGGGTGCTCCTGGAGCATAACCCCTACAGCCTGATCGAGGGGATGATGCTGGCCTGCTATGCGCTCGGGGTGAGGCACGCCTTCGTCTTCATCCGGAAGGGGTACGAGAAGGCCGCCGAGAACCTGGGGCGAGGCATCGCCCAAGCCAAGAAGGCTGGGCTTCTGGGGGAGAAGATACTGGGGAGCGAGCACTCCATCGACCTCGACCTGCATCTCTCGGCGGGGCGCTACATCTGCGGAGAGGAGACGGCGCTCATCAACGCCCTGGAGGGGAGGCGCCCGAACCCCAGGCAAAAACCCCCTTTCCCCGCGGTGAAGGGTCTCTGGGGAGGCCCCACCGTGGTGAACAACGTGGAGACGCTGGCCAACATTCCCGCCATCATCGCCAACGGCCCCGGTTGGTTCAAGGGGCTGGCGCTGAACCCGGAGGGAGCCGGAAGCAAGCTTTTTAGCGTGAGCGGGTCGGTGGCGCACCGGGTCTGCGTGGAACTCCCGATGGGGACGCCCCTGGGAGAGATCATCGACGGGCCGTGCGGCGGCATGCTTGGCGGCAGGACGTTCAAGGCCTGCATCCCGGGCGGCGCCTCCACCCAGTTCCTCACCGCCGAGCACCTGAAGCTTCCGATGGACTTCGACACTGTGGCCAAGGCGGGCTCCAGGCTCGGCTCCGGGGGAATCATCGTCTTCGACCAGGGGCATTGCCTGGTGGAGGCTACCCTCAACCTGATCACCTTCTTCGCGCGGGAATCCTGCGGCTGGTGCACGCCGTGCCGGGAAGGGCTTCCCTTCGTGAAGGAGATCCTGCAGAGGATCGAGGCGGGGCGGGGCGAGGAGGCGGACCTGGGGATACTGCGCGAGCACATCAGGTATCTCAATTACTCCTTCTGCGCGCTGGCCCCCGGCGCCATGGCGCCGTTGGAAGGGCTTTTGAGGGATTTCGAGGACGAGGTGCGGGAGCATATCGTCAAGAAGAGGTGCCCGCTGAAGGCCTAGTTGCCGGCGCGGTTGCATTGCACGGGGGAAAAGAAGTTTCATGCCCAGACTGACCATAGATGACATACCGGTCGAGGTGCCGCCGGGAACCAGCGTGCTGGAAGCCGCCCGCAGCGTCGGGATCACCATCCCGCATTTCTGCTATCACCCGGCCCTCGCCATCGCCGCCGCATGCAGGCTCTGCGCGGTGAAGCTCCTGGACGGCCCGGTGAAGGGGATCCAGATGTCCTGCTCGCTGCCGGCGCAAGACGGCATGGTGGTGTCGACCACCGACCCGGAGGCGCTGAAGCTGCGGGCACTGGTCATCGAATGGCTGATGCTGAACCACCCGCACGACTGCCCTATCTGCGACGAGGGGGGAGAGTGCCTGCTGCAGGACTTCACCATCGCGGGAGGGCACAGCCGGCGCAGGTACAAGGGGCAGAAGCGCACCTTCCAGAACCAGTACCTGGGCGAGGGGATCCACCACGAGATGAACCGCTGCATCGAGTGCTACCGCTGCGCCAGGTTCTACCAGGAGTACGCGGGAGGCACCGATTTCGGCGTCACCGGCAGCGCCGGCCGGGTCTATTTCGGCAGGTTCGCCGACGGCCAGCTGGAATCCCCTTTCTCCGGCAACCTCGTCGACATCTGCCCGACCGGTGTCTTCACCGACAAGACCGGGCGCTACCGCGCGCGCTACTGGGACTACCAGTTCGCGCCCTCCGTCTGCCAGCACTGCTCGGTAGGCTGCAACACTTCACCACAGAACTACCACAGGGAGCTGATCAAGATCGTCGCGCGCAGGAACGACCAGGTGAACGGCTGGTTCATCTGCGACCGGGCGCGCTTCGACAAGGGGCACCTGAACGACCCGCAGCGTCCGCGCGAACCTCAGCTGGGGGGAGCCCCCTGCGGCTACGACGTGGCCGTCGACGCAGCGTCGAAACGGATCTCGGAGTTCGTGAAGCAGCATGGCGCGGCAAGCCTCGCCTTCGTCGGCTCGGGCCGACTCTCGCTTGAGGGGTGCATCGTGCTCGCCGAGCTCGCCGGCCGCGTGGACGGCTCCCGGCTTTGCTACTTCTCCGACAAGTCGCTGTCGCAGGGGAGCCTTGCCGCAGTGCGGCTTTTGAACGAGCAAAACAGCGCCTACGTCCGCGACATCGAGAAGGCGGAGTACATCGTGCTCCTCTCCCTTGACCTGATGGAAGAAGGGGCGATGCTGGCCCTGTCCGTGCGGAAGGCGTTTCTGGCCGGAGCCCAGGTCTACCTGGTCGCGCCGGGAGGGGAGCCGGGTGCGCACAAGCTCCCCTTCAGGTACGCCGCTGTCCGTTCCCTGGACGAAGTCCCCTGCGAGGGGGGCTCCAAAGGGGTGATCATCTGCGGCGCCGGCGCAAAGGACCCCGAGCTCCTCGCCCAGCTCGCCTCCAGCGGAGCGAAGCTGGTGATGATGCAGCCAGCCCCCAACGGGCTCGGCGCCGCCCTGGTCGCCCTGGAGCACAACGCCGTCCCCCTTTCCGAGCTGGTTGCCGACGGCAAGGTGAAGGGGATCGTCTGTTTCGAGGCGGATATCCCGGAGCAGATGCTGGCAGGGGTCGAGGTGCTCGCCTGCGCGGGCTGGAGCAGGAACGCGGCTGCACGGAAAGCAGCTGTCTTTCTCCCCACCACCACCTGGGTCGAATCCGACGGGACCAGCATCAACTACGAGGGTCGAGCTCAGCGCTTCCAGCGCACCAGGCCCCCGGGCCTGCCGCTCAAGGGGCTCGACGCCAAATACTACTCCAGCGAGGCCGAGGCGGTTTCCCTCCATCCTCCCCGGTTGCACCGCAAGGAGATCCCGGGGGGGGGTGAACGGGACGCCTGGCGGGTGATGGCACAGTTGCTCGAGAAACTCGGCGGCGGGCCGATCACCGACCCGCTGCAGGGGAAGTGGGGCAGGCTGAGAGACCTCGACCCGGAGGGGGACGGGATTCGCATCCTTTAAACCCCCTCGACCGGATTCGGCCACCCTCTCCCGGAGGGCGAGAGCTGTCATGAAATCAAGGACAACAGCATGACCTGGGACGCCATCGACATAGCGCTGATGCTGGGGAAGATACTGGTACTCTTCTTCGTCATCCTTACGCTCGCCGCCTACCTGGTGCTCGCGGAGCGGCGCATCCTCGGCTGGATGCAGGACCGGATCGGCCCCAACCGCGTCGGTCCCATGGGACTGCTGCAGCCTTTGGCCGACGTCATCAAGATGCTGACCAAGGAGGACATGATACCCAGCGCCGCGGACCGGCTCCTCTTCTCGCTGGCGCCCGCCATGGCGGCCATCCCGGCCATCCTCACCTTCGCCATCATCCCGGTGGGCGCCCCTTCCGTTTTTTTCGGACGGCAGGTGAACCTGCAGGTGACCGATCTGGACGTGGGAGTGCTGTTCTTCCTGGCCCTCTCCTCCATAGCGGTCTACGGCGTGGCGCTCGGCGGATGGGCCTCCAACTCCAAGTACTCCTTGCTGGGAAGCATCCGCGGGCTCTCCCAGCTGATCTCCTACGAGCTTTCCATGGGGCTTTCACTGGTCCCCGTCGTGATGCTCGCCAAGTCGCTGCGACTCTCCGACATCGTCAACGCGCAGGCGCAGATGCCGTTCATCGTGTACCAGCCGATCGCCTTCCTGATCTTCCTGGTCAGCATCCTTGCGGAATGCAGGAGGATCCCCTTCGACCTGCCGGAGGCGGAGGGGGAGCTGGTGGCCGGCTTCCACACCGAATACTCCGGCATGCGCTTCGGCCTTTTCTTCGTCGGGGAGTACATCAACATCATCGCGCTCGGGGCGCTTGCCTCGCTCTTTTTCCTGGGCGGCTGGCGCGGACCGCTGCTGCCGCCGATCTTGTGGTTCTTCATCAAGGTCGCACTCTTCTCGTTTATGTTCATCTGGGTCAGGGGAACCCTCCCACGCCTTCGCTACGACCAGCTCATGCACCTGGGCTGGAAGTTCCTGACACCGCTAGCTCTTCTCAACATTCTGGCCACCGGCTGGTGGCTGGCTTTTAGGTAAGAGGCGTTGTACCGGGCATGCATTCTCACAAAGGAGGAACTGCGATGACGACAACCGTGGAAGTCGAGTTGGGGGCAGGGTTCAAGGCGCAGGTGGACGCGGTGGACAAAAACGGCCACACGGCGCTGATGGATGCGGCCAAGACCGGAAATGTCGCGGAAATCAACGACCTGTTGGAACGGGGAGCCAGCCTGTCGGCCAGGAGCGACAAGAGCAAGACGGCGCTGCACTTCGCCGCCGCCCACGGCAGGGGCGATGCGGTGCGATTGCTGCTGCAAAGAGGAGCCGAAGTAGACCCGCGCGACCGTGACGGCCACACCCCTCTCATGTTGGCCGCAAACTACGGCTGCACCCAGACGACAAAGCTGCTGGTAGAAAACGGCGCCGATCCCTTGGCCATCTCCTACTCCGGGACCACGGCCCTGGCCTACGCAGAAAACAACCAGCACAGGCAAACGCTCGACGTCCTGATGAAGGCGTTGCGGCCCAACTAAACCCCTCTCCGGCAGACAGCCCAAGCGCTGCCTGCCGGGCCACCGGCAACCTATACTGCGGCGGCGACAAGTCACCTCGACCAGGACAAGATGGCCATACTCAACGACATAAAAGAGATACTAACCGGCCTCTCCATCACCTTCAGCCACATGTTCAGGAAGCCGTTGACGGTCCAGTTTCCTGAGCAGAGGAGGCCGATGCCTCCCCGCTTTCGCGGCAGCATCGTGCTGACCCGGGATCCTGATGGCGCCGAGCGCTGCGTCGCCTGCTACCTTTGCTCAGGCGCCTGCCCGGTAGACTGCATCTCCATGGCCGCAGCCGAAGGTGAGAACGGACGGCGCTATGCCGCCTGGTTCCGCATCAACTTCTCCCGCTGCATCCTGTGCGGCATGTGCGCCGAGGCCTGTCCGACGCTGGCGATCCAGATGTCTTCCGAGATGTTCCCGTGCAAGAGGGACGTCATGGAGATGGTTTACGAGAAGGAGGACCTCCTGATCGACGGCACCGGCAAGGACCCGAACTACGACTTTTACCGGCATGCGGGAACCGGCGTGGTGCAGCCCCGCGGCAGCGCCGAAGGAGAGCAGCCGCCGGCCGACCCGAGGAGCCTGCTGCCGTAAAACTGGTTTCAAGCCCCTCTTCCCGGCGGGGGGACTACAGCGTGAAACGCAGGAGCTACATGGAAGCGACCCTCTTCTACATATTGGCAGCGGTGACCCTGACCGGGACGCTTTGCGCCGTCACGGCCGGACAGGCGGTTCGCGCCATCGTGTACCTGGTGACCTCGTTCTTCGCCCTGGCCTTGATCTTCTACCTCCTGGGCGCCCCCCTGGTCGCGGCCTTCGAGGTCATCATCTACGCCGGCGCCATCATGGTGCTGTTCCTGTTCGTCATCATGATGCTGGAGCTGGGTTCGCCCGAGAAACTCCCGAAGCCCCGCCTGTCCGACTGGTGGCCCGCGCTGCTGCTGATGGGAGCGGTGATCGGTTCCGTCGTGGTCCTGGTTGCGGCCAGGCAGCCGGCAGGCGTTCCCGGCTTTACCGAGATATCTGTGCGGCAGTTCTCCCTCGCCCTCTTCACGCGCTACGGCGTGGCGGTGGAGGTCATCTCCATGCAGCTCCTCTTCGCGCTTGTCGGCGCACTCTACCTGGGGAGGCGAAGATGAGCGTGCCGCTTTACCATGTGTTGGTCCTCGCCGCCGTCATGTTCGCCATGGGCCTTGCCTGCGTGGTTGCCTGGCGGGCCAACGTCATCATGATGCTGATCGGCATCGAGATCATGCTGAACGCGGTCATGCTGGTCTTCGTCGGTGGCTCCGCCCACTGGGGCATTGCCGACGGGCAGCTGTTCGCCCTGATGCTGATGGCACTGACCTCCGCGGAGGTGTCGCTGGCGCTTGCCATGGTCGTCTACCTGCACCGGCGGAAACATTCGGTGAATACCGACCATTTCGACTCGATGAGAGGGTAGACCCAAACCTTCACCACGCCACTCAAGGACAACGATGCAAACCTACCTGTCTCTCATGCTCCTGTTCCCGCTTGTCGGCGGTCTCGCCAGCGCCTTGCTCGGCCGCAAGCTGCCGCGCGTGCTGGTGGAGGGGATCGCCTGCGCCGCGGTCTGGGGGAGTTTCGCCTGCGCCGCGCTGGCGGCTGCCGCTTACGCGGCACCGGAAACGGTGACCGTCGCCGGGTGGTTTGCCTCGTTCGACCTCGACATCCCGATCTCTCTTTACCTCGATCCCCTGTCGCTCTCGCTGGCGGTGATGATCGGCTTCGTCTGCGGCCTGATCCATATCTACGCGGTCTTCTACATGAGGAGCGAGGAGGATTACCCCCGCTTTTTCGCACTCCTGAACATCTTCGTGTTCGCCATGCTCACCCTGGTCCTCGCCGAGAGCCTGCCGCTTCTCTACCTCGGATGGGAGGGGGTCGGCTTCTGCTCCTATCTGCTGATCGGCTTCTGGTACACGGACAAGAACAACGCCGACGCCGGCAGAAAGGCGTTCATCACGACGAGGATAGGCGATACCGCCCTCATGGTCGCGCTTGCCTGGCTGTTCCAGCTCTTCGGCACCCTGTCCGTATCAAAGCTGAACGGGATGGGGTTCCTGATGCCGGGGTCGATCATCACCGCGCTGGGGATCCTTTTCCTCGTTGCGGCCATGGGTAAATCCGCGCAGGTGCCGCTCATGGTCTGGCTCCCCGACGCGATGGCCGGTCCGACACCGGTCTCGGCCATGATCCACGCCGCCACCATGGTGACCGCCGGGGTCTACCTGCTGGCGCGCATGTTCCCGCTGATCGGCGGCTCCTCGACCGTCCTTTCCGCCATAGCCGTCACCGGCGGCGTCACCGCCTTTTACGGCGCGACCTGCGCACTCGCCCAGCGCGATCTGAAGCGCGTGCTCGCCTTCTCGACCATCAGCCAGATCGGGTACATGATGCTCGGCGTGGGCGCCGGCGCCGTGACCGCAGCTACCTTCCACCTGCTGGTGCACGCATTCTTCAAGGCGCTCCTGTTCCTTGGTGCCGGGTGCGTCATCACCGCGATGCACCACGAGCAGGACATCTTCAAGATGGGGGGGCTCAGGCGGTCGCTGCCGCTCACTTTCTGGAATTTCCTTGCCGGCGCCGCCTGCCTGGCCGGCCTCCCGCTCACCGGCGGCTTCTTCAGCAAGGACAGCATCCTGATGGCGGTCTGGCACAAGGGGGGGGCGCTTTACCAGTTCCTGTACCTGCTCGCGCTGGCAACCGCCCTGATCACCGCCTACTACGCCTTCCGCATGGTCTATCTCGTCTTCGGCGGCCCGGGAGATGACGGTCACCTCCAAAGCGGCTCCGAGTTGAAGGTCATGCAGCTGGTCCTGATTCCCCTCGCGCTCCTCGGGCTGTTTGGCGGTCTGTTCAACCTCCCTGCGTACATCGGGGAGGGATACCTGAACCGCCTCTTCGCCGGGATGGCGGGCGGGGCCCCCGGCGAGGGATCGCACCTGGAGGAGATCGTCATGCAGGCCATAGCCGGCGCCCTTGCGCTGGCCGGTCTCCTCGCCGCCTATCTGCGCTACGGAAAGGGAAGGGCACAGCGGCTCGAGGAGGCCGGGTCGCAACCCTCTTTGCTTGGTTCCTTCCTGGCCCACGGATGGTATTTCGACAACCTGTACAACCTGATCCTGATCCGCCCCTACCAGGCCCTTGCCGCGGTGCTCTGGCAGCGCCTCGACGAAGGGGTCATCGACGACTCGCTGGACCGGCTGGCGCACGCCCTTGGCCGCACCGGCAGCTGGCTTGGGCGCTGGAGCACGGGCCGGGTCTCCATCTACCTCATCAGTTTCGCCGCGGGGGGGGGCGTCATCCTCGGCTACCTCGCCTGGCTCGCGCTCTAACCATCAAGCAACGCGGACGCCTCGCGCGCCGCAACGGGACCAACTTGAGATGACATCCGACTTCCCGATACTTACCCTGCTGATTTTCCTCCCGCTCTGCGGGTCGCTGCTCCTTTTCGCCCTCCGGCGCAGCGATTCCCTGGTGCG
Source organism: uncultured Geomonas sp. (assembly GCA_964519915.1). Classification (GTDB taxonomy): domain Bacteria; phylum Desulfobacterota; class Desulfuromonadia; order Geobacterales; family Geobacteraceae; genus Geomonas. The sequence goes on along the minus strand of CAZFMI010000047.1, from coordinate 10,387 downwards.
CGGCGGGGCGCTCGCCTTCGCCCTGGCCGAGCTGGCCCTTTGCATCCGGATCCTCCCGGGAGTCAACCTCGCCGCGCCCCGCGCCGGCGCCCCCGCCGGTTTCTTCCTCTTCGAGGACGCCGCCTGGATCGAGCGCTTCGGCATCCGCTACACCCTCGGTATGGACGGCATAAGCCTGGTCATGGCGCTTCTGACCGCGTTCATCACCGTGATCGCGGTGCTGGTTTCGTGGAAAGGGATCAAGGAGAGGCTCGCGCTTTACTACTCCCTGCTGCTCGCCCTGCAGTGCGGCATCCAGGGGGTCTTCCTGAGCCTGGACCTGTTCCTCTTCTACCTTTTCTGGGAGGCGATGCTGATCCCTATGCTCTTCCTGATCGGTATCTGGGGGCACGGCCGCAGGGTGTACTCCGCCGTCAAATTCTTCCTCTACACCTTCCTGGGCTCGCTGCTCATGCTGGTCGCCATCATCTCGCTCTACCTGATGCACGGCGCGCAGACCGGCAGCTATACCTTCTCGCTCGCGGGGCTGATGCAGACGGAGGTACCGTACGGGATCGGGCTCTGGCTCTACGCCGCGTTCCTGCTCTCCTTCGCCATCAAGTTTCCGGTCTTCCCGCTGCACACCTGGCTCCCGGACGCCCACACCGATGCGCCGACCGCCGGCAGCGTGATCCTGGCGAGCCTGCTCCTGAAGACCGGGGCCTATGGCCTGATCCGCTTCGCGTACCCGCTTTTCCCGGAGGCAGCCGCCGCCTTCACGCCCGTTCTCTACCTGGTCGCCGTATTCGGCATCAGCTACGGGGCCTGGGTCGCCTTTGCCCAAACCGACATGAAGCGCCTGGTCGCCTACTCCAGCGTGAGCCACATGGGCTTTGTGGCACTGGGCATCGCGGCCTGGAGTCCGGTCGCCCTTTCCGGCGCGCTGATGCAGATGGTCAACCACGGCGTCACCACCGGCGCCCTCTTTGCCGTGGTGGGGATGCTGGACGAGCGGACCCATAGCCGGGAGCTCTCAAGCTACGGGGGGATCTGGGGCAAGGTCCCGGTGCTCTCCTTCTTCTTCCTCCTCTTCTGCATGGCGTCCGCCGGGCTGCCGGGGTTGAACAACTTCATCGGTGAGTTCCTGGTGCTGGTGGGCGCGTTCAGGGTTTCGCCTGCCGCTGCGTTGGGGGCCTTCCTGGGAATCGTGCTGACGCTGGTCTATACGGTGAGGCTGGTGCAGGAGGTGCTGTTCGGCCAGGAGAACAGGCCACTTGAGCTGAAGGACCTGTCGCCGAGAGAGGCAGGAGTGCTCGCCGTGCTGGCGCTGGCAGCCGTGTATCTCGGCGTCCACCCCGACCCGGTGCTGGATCTCTTCAGGGCGCCGATAGAGCTTTTGACCAGATAACCCCGTATGCAGCCGGGTACCCTCTGAGCACCGCAGGGCCTGCGTGGCAAGCTGTTGCAGTTTGGAGCAATCAATGACTATCGCCGATCTTTTCTCCATCATGCCGATCATGATCACTGCCTGCGCCGCGCTGATCGTGCTGCTTTGCGGGCCGTTGCTGCTTACCCGCACCCTCTACGGGATCGGCGTAATCGCCTCCGGGGCGGCCGGCGCATGGGCCGCCTTTACGCCTGCTGCGACTACCCCCGCGCTGCCGGGCCTTGCCTTCACACCCTTTGGCCGGTTCCTGATCCCGCTTTTCTGCATATCGGCGGCACTGACGCTCCTTTTATCACACGGTTACAACGAGCGCCGCGCCATCAAGGGTGAGGAGTACCCCGCGACGGTCCTGTTCGCCTTGTTCGCCATGTGCGTGCTCCCCTGCGCCACCAACCTCCTCATACTATTCCTGGCAGTGGAATCCGTCGCCTTCGCCTTCTACATCCTGGTCACCATGGACCTGAACCGGGCGGAGTCCGGTGAGGCCGGCCTCAAGTACCTCCTGATGGGGGCCGTTGCCGCCGCCTTCACCGCCTTTGGCTTCGCTCTCATCTTTGCAGGGAGCGGCACCATGGAGCTCTCCGCTGCGCTCGCGGGGGCCGAAAATCGGGCCATCATATCCGCAGGCTGGGGGGTGGTCATCATCGGTATGGCGTTCAAGCTCTCGCTGGTGCCTGCCCACCTCTGGACCCCGGACGTCTACCAGGGAGCGCCCTCGCCGGTAGCGGCATTCCTCTCCACCAGTTCCAAGGTATCTGCCGCCGCCCTGCTTCTCATGCTGCTCGCTTTCTCCCCGCCGATGCCCGAACTGCGCATCCCGCTCTATCTCCTGTCGCTGCTCTCCATGGTGCTCGGAAACCTGGCGGCGCTGCTGCAGCAGAACATCAAGAGGATGCTCGCCTATTCATCCATCGCGCACATGGGGTACCTGACGCTCGCGCTCCTCACCGGGACCAGGGAGGGGTACGCCGCAGTGCTCCTCTACGGAGCGATCTATACGGCGATGAACCTGGCCGCCTTCGGCGCCATCGCCTCGCTCTCCATCGATGAGGAGCGCGACCAGATCTCCGACTACTCCGGTCTCGGCTTCAGCGCGCCGCTGCGCGGCGGGGTCCTGGCCCTCGCCATGCTCGCGCTGGCGGGAATACCCCCGACCGCCGGCTTCACAGGCAAATTCTTCGTCTTCTACGCGGCCATCAGGGGCGGGGAACTGACCCTCGCCATGGTCGGCATCGTAAGTGCCGCAGCCTCCGCGTTTTTCTACCTCAAGGTGGTGGTGCATCTCTACATGCACCGCTCGGAAGCACCATCCCCTCAAGGCCCCCCCGCAGCCGAGTCCCTCGCCCTTTGCACAGCCGCCCTGTGTGTCATCGCCCTTGGCGTTTTCCCCGCCCCGCTCATCCGGCTCGTCGACGCCGCCCTCGGCTAACGCGCTTAAAGCACAACGGGACTGAGGACCCTTATGGAAAGGTTCGGCAGTCCCGCTGGCTTTTTTTGTGGTAGCGCTTGCTGGTTAGTGGATGAAGGAGGGCTAGTTGAGACTTTCCCTGAAGGTGTCCAGGTACTGCATGTCGAAGGAACCTTCCATCTCGCCGTACATTATCTCCATGGCCGCTTCCTTGGAGAGCGCTTCACGATAGGATCGGTTGGTGGTCAACGCACTGAAGACATCGGCTATGGCTGTTATCTTGGAGCTTCTGGCTATGTCGTAGCTGGAAAGGCCGTCCGGATAGCCGTTTCCATTCTCCTTCTCGTGGTGATGCTTCACTATCCCCAGCGCCACCGGAGTGAATATATCCAGGTCCTTCAGGGTGCTGTAGCCATAAACGGGATGCTTTTGCACCTCGACGAACTCGGAGGGAGAGAGCTTGCCCGGCTTGTCCAGAAGGCCCCTCGGCACGTAGACCTTGCCGTAATCGTGAAAGAGCGAGCCTATTCCCACGTCCATCAGCTCGTCCCGGCTCAGGTCGAACATCTTCACGTGCAGTGTAATGGAGTAGGTGGCGACCTGAACGGAATGGAGGTAGGTGTAGGCGTTATGGTCCACCAGGCTGCTCAAGGCCGTCATCACGCCGCTCGAATTCATGACGTCGTTCAGGATGTGCTTTATCAGGTTGCGGCAACGATCCACGTTTTGCCTGATCGCTATCGCAGGGCTGTCGAAGATCTCCTGCACGTAGTTGACTGAAGCCTGGTACAGCATGTTCTGCTTGGCCAGTGGCTCGATGTTCTCGTCGTTCAACAGCAGCGGGAGGTTTGCTTCAACATACTGGTTGAAAGTCGACATCTCCGCCGACTTCACGAAGAGGCACTTGACGTTGTTATCCAGCAGTCGCTCTTTGTCATTGTGGGTGAAGGATAGGGTGGGGTTCTTATACAGTACGTGGTTTTCGCCGTGCTTTATGAAAAGAGCAACTCCCGGCAGGGTTTCGGGTACCAGCGATTCCAGCTGAATCATTCTGTACATGCCTGCCCTCCTGAATAAGGCGGGATTCGGAGCTTCAAAGCAGCATCTGGCAGAACCCAGCACCTGTTTTTGCAGACAATTGTATTAAAAAAGCGCAAATGCTTCGTTAGTCTACCAGAACTTTTCCGGATTGCCGTCCCTCGGCCGCCATCCCGGCTTGTGACAGCAGCGCTGTGAAAAGGGGGAGCCGCCCCTTGGCAGCCCCCCGTCTCGCTTCATCCTCGCTACCAGGTCTCTTCCGGCTCGCCCCACAAGTTGAAGGCGATGTCGTCCAGGAGCTCCTTGATCCCCTCTCCGGTCACTGCAGAGATAGGGAAGACCTTGATTCCCCTTTCCTCGAAGTAGGGAAGGATCTCTTTCAGGTTCTCCCTCACGTGCGGGAGGTCGATCTTGTTGATCACCACGGTCTGGCGCTTCTCGGCCAGCTCGGGGTTGTAGAGAGCCAGCTCGCGGTTCAGCGCCTCGTACTCGGCGATGGGATCGCGCTCCGGCATCCAGGAGAGATCCAGCAGGTGCAGCAGCTGCCCGGTCCGCTCCAGGTGCTTCAGGAAACGGTGGCCAAGCCCGGCACCCTCGCTGGCGCCTTCGATCAAACCGGGGATGTCCGCCATCACGAAGGAGCGGTAGTTCTTGTACTGGACCACGCCCAGGTTCGGCTTCAGCGTGGTGAAGTGGTACTCCGCGATTTTCGGCCTTGCTGCAGAGATCTTGGTGATCAGCGACGACTTGCCGACGCTCGGCATCCCCAGGAGCCCCACGTCCGCCATCAGTTTGAGCTCGAGCCTGATCCAGCGCTCCTCGCCCGGCTCGCCCGGCTGCGCGAACTTCGGTGCCTTATGGGTGGCCGTCTTGAAGCGCGCGTTTCCCTGCCCTCCCCTGCCCCCCTTCAGCAAAACGATGGAGGAATCGGGTTCGTTCAGGTCTGCCATGATCTCGTCTGTTTCGGCGTCCTTGATCACGGTTCCCTGCGGCACCAGGATCTCCAGCGTATTGCCGTTCGCGCCGTGTCGGTCGCTTCCCATGCCGTTCTTGCCGCGCCCTGCCTTCTGATGCGGGTGCTGCCGCAGGTCGAGAAGGGTGGAGAGGTGCGACGAGACGCGGACGATCACGTCCCCGCCCTTGCCGCCGTCACCGCCGTCCGGTCCGCCCAACGGGATGAACTTTTCGCGCCGGAAAGAGACGCAGCCGGAGCCGCCGTCGCCAGATTTCACGTATATCTTAACTTCATCTATAAAACTCATTAATTTTCCTGTGCAAACAGCAAAAGCCCGGACCTTGCGGCTCCGGGCTTTTACACTTTTGTAATGCTGCGCTGGCTAGTTGGCCGGGTACACGGAGACCTTTTTACGGTCTTTCCCCATGCGCTCGAACTTCACCACGCCCTCGATCAGGGCGAACAGCGTGTAGTCCTTGCCGAGGCCGACGTTGTTGCCCGGGTGGATCTTGGTGCCGTGCTGACGGTAGATGATGTTGCCAGCTTTGACGGCCTCGCCGCCAAATTTCTTGCAACCAAGCCTCTGGCCGTCGGAGTCGCGTCCGTTCCTGGAACTGCCGACGCCTTTCTTGTGTGCCATTTTCTGCTCCTCCTGCCGGTAGCGGCCCGTGTTCCGTGGGCTTGTCTACCGCCGTGTTGAATATTGCCTAGGCGTTGATCTTCTCAATCTTAAGAATAGTCCTGAGTTGACGGTGCCCGTTAAGTTTCCTGGTGTTTTTCCGGCGCTTGGACTTGAAGACCAGAATCTTCTTGTCTTTGCCCTGCTCGACAATTTTGCCGACAACAGAGGCGCTGGGCACTAAAGGTGTTCCGATAACAACCTTATCGCCGCCAACCATCAGGATTTCGGAGAACTCGACGGTATCGCCTACCGCACCCTCCAACTTCTCGACTTTCAGAAAGTCGCCTTCGGAAACTTTGTACTGTTTCCCTCCGGTTTTAACTACTGCGTACATGAACTTCACCACCTTTACCCTAAATTTACAATTGAGCGGTCAAACTTATCTTGAAAAGTTATTCGAGTCAAGGCTTTTTTCGGCGGCGGGACTTTTTTCTCCAGCTCCCGGCGGGCCTCGTTTTGCCGGTTAACCCAGCTGCACGAAGACCTCATCGCCCCGTATTTCCACCGGGTAAACCTTCAGCGTGAATTCCTGGTGGTCCGCGCAGGCGCCGGTCGTCAGGTCAAAGCGGTAACCATGGCGCGGGCAGGAGATCTTCCCCGCCTCCTTGATGAAGGCTCCCTGCATCGGCGCTCCCTGGTGCGGGCACTCCGACTCGCAGGCGTACACCACGCCCTTGGTCTTCACCAGCAGGACCGGCTGTCCCTCGACCTCTACCAGTTTCTTGCCGAACTCGGGAACCTCGGATGCCTTCGCGGCGAATACCATACAAACCTCCTACTGTCTGAGTTGGAGCAGCTTGATCCTTTACTGCTGTGCAGCGCTTGCAGGAGCGGCGATCGCGGCAGGAATGCCGCTCCTACAAAACCCTCGACCGCTCGAAAGGGGCCCCCTTAAGAGTTGACGATGGAGACGCAGTGTGCGGCCTGCTCCGCCTTCTTGCGCGCCTCGTCGGTGTCGGCCCCAAAGGCGAGGGCGACCCCCATGCGGCGCCCGCGCCTCGTGTCCGGCTTGCCGAACAGGCGCAGCTTCGTCCCCGGTATCGCCAGCGCCTGCCCCACACCCTCGAACCCGACCTCGGCCGCCTGGTCCTCGGCAAGTATCACGTGGGAGGCCGCATATCCCCGGCTTTCCACCGGCGGGACCGGCAGGCCCAGGATGGCCCTTACATGCAGCTCAAACTCCGTGAGGCTCTGTGAGACTATGGTTACCATCCCGGTGTCGTGCGGCCTGGGCGACACCTCGGAGAACCAGACCTTGTCGCCGGTGATGAAGAACTCCACCCCGAAGATGCCGCGACCGCCCAGAGCGCCGGTCACCGCCGCGGCCTGGCGTTCCGCTTCCGCCAAAACGGCGGGCGCCATCCTCATCGGCTGCCATGATTCGTGGTAGTCGCCGTCCACCTGGCGGTGCCCTATGGGAGGACAAAAGCTGGTGCCGTCCTTGGAGCGGACGGTCAAGAGCGTGATCTCGTAGTCAAAGGGGATGAACTGCTCCACGATCACCTTGTCGGAGGCGCCGCGCGCCCCCTCGATGGCGTACCTGAAGCAGCGCTCCATCTCCGCCGCAACGCGCAGCACGCTCTGCCCTTTCCCGGAAGAGCTCATGATCGGTTTCACCACGCAGGGAAGGCCGATGGCCGCGACCGCCTCGCGGAATTCCTCCATGCTGGTGGCGAAACGGTAGGCGGCGGTAGGGAGGCCGAGTTCCTCGGCCGCGAGTCTGCGGATCCCTTCGCGGTTCATGGTGAGGTTTGCGGCGCGGGCGGTGGGGATCACGTTGAATCCCTCGCGCTCAAGCTCCAGCAGGTACTCCGTGTTGATCGCCTCGATCTCGGGGACGATGAATGAGGGATTCTCCAGGCGCACCACCCGGTCGAGTTGCTCGCGGTCCAGCATGTCGATCACGTGGGACCTGTGCGCCACCTGCATGGCGGGTGCGTCGGCATAGCGATCGACGGCGACTACTTCTACCCCGAACCTCTGGGCCTCTATGGCCACTTCCTTGCCGAGCTCTCCCGAGCCCAGCAGCATGATCCTGGTCGCGTTTCCTTTTAGCGGTGTGCCTAGCATTTTCCTTCTCCATTATCATCTGACATCGGCCGATCGGAAGATCTGTCAGATCAACTGACCGCGACCTCGAACTGCTCCTGGTGGAAGCCGGGCTTGGCGCGCACCGTGATCCGCTTCTTGAAGTTCTTCTCAAGCTCTTCAAGCCCGCGACGCTCCTCGTCGTATAGCAGATCCGCCACCTGGGGATGCACGGTCAGCATCACCTTGGTGCCGCGTATGTCCAGCATCTCGCGGCGCAGCTCCCGGAAGATCTCGTGACAGACGGAGATCTTGGACTTCACGTACCCTCTCCCCTCGCAGTAGGGACACGGCTCGCACATCATCCGTCCCAGGCTCTCGCGCACCCTCTTCCTGGTCATCTCCACCAGTCCGAGCTCTGAAATCTTAAGGATGTTGGTCTTCGACTTGTCGCTCTTCAGCGCCTCCTCAAGCGCGCCGTACACCTTCTCGCGGTTCACCTCCTTCTCCATGTCGATGAAGTCGATGATGATGATCCCGCCCAGGTTCCTCAGGCGCAGCTGGTAGGCGATCTCCTTGACCGCCTCCAGGTTGGTCTTGAGTATGGTGTCCTCGAGGTTGTGCTTGCCGACGTATCGGCCGGTGTTGACGTCTATGGCGGTGAGCGCCTCGGTCTGCTCGATGATGATGTATCCGCCGCTCTTGAGCCAGACCTTGCGCCCCAGGGCGCGGCTGATCTCCACCTCGAGCCCGAAATGGTCGAAGATCGGCTCCTCGTCGTCGTAGAGCTCGATGGAGTACTTCATCTTGGGCATGAAGGTGGTGATGAACTGGACGATCTTGTCATACTCGGGCTTCGAGTCCACGACGATCCGCTCCACCGACTCGGTCAGGATGTCGCGCACCACCTTTTGGGTCACGTCCAGATCGGAGTGAATCAGCGTGGGTGCTCCCGCCTTGTCCTTCTTCTTGGCAATCTCGTCCCAGAGCTTGGTGAGGTAGTTAAGGTCTGCGACCAGATCCTCCTCGCTCTTGCCGTCGGAGACGGTCCTGACGATGAAGCCCCCGCCGACCGGCTTGATCCGGTCCACGATCTCCTTAAGGCGCTCGCGCTCCGCCTCGTCCTCGATGCGTCTGGAAATGCCGACGTGGTCGACGGTCGGCATGTAGACCAGGTGCCTGCCGGGGAGCGAGATGTGCGCAGTGATGCGCGCCCCCTTGGTCCCGATCGGCTCTTTGGAGATCTGCACCAGGAGTTCCTGGCCCTCCTGCAGCAGCTCCTCGATCGGGTGCAGCGGATGCGGCACCTGTTCCTCCCCCTGCTCCGTCTCCATGTAGCTCTCATACTCTTCCATGGCGTCGAAAACGTCCGCCACGTAGAGAAAAGCCGCCTTTTCCAACCCGATGTCGACGAAGGCCGCCTGCATGCCAGGCAGCACCCGAACCACTCTCCCCTTGTAGATGTTGCCGATGATCCCCTTCACCCTGCTCCTCTCGACGTACAGCTCCGCGATGGTGCCGTTTTCGATGAGCGCGATGCGGGTCTCGTGGGAGGTGGTGTTTATGACCAGCTCGTTTCCCATGCTAACCCCTTCCTATATATAAAATTCAAAAACAGTAAAAAAGAGCGGGCCTGAGTTCTACGTTCCATTTTCTACGTTGTCCGTCGTCTGCATCACTGGCTGAAAGAAACCCCATAGCCGAAACAGCGACAACTGAGAGCTCAACGTAGATGTGAAAGAACGGCTGCTATAGCTGCCGTGCAGTCAACGTAGAACATAGAACGTAGAACAGGTGTTAGCCTTTGAAGAGAACCTCCAGCTTTTCCAGCCTGGCGTCTTTGAGAGCCTCGACGGGAACGCCGAGGATCGCCGAGGTGAACTCGACCGGCTTGCCGCGCCCGACCACCATCTCCAGCGCGCGCCCGTCGGCCTTCAGCCCGACCAGCTCGTGGCGCAGATCGAACTCGATCGCCTTCCCCTTCTTCTCGCGTTTGAGCGGCGCTGAATCGAGAGCTAGGAAAGCATCGACCTTCGCCTGCAGGTCTGCCGCCAGTTCCCCGGGCAGGGTCACGCGGTACCTGACATGCTCCATGATGACCGAGAGGGCCGGCGCCCGCAGCGGGATCTCTACCGCCTCCAGCACACGCACCCCTTCCGGCAGGGTCTGGTTCAGGGCTTCCTGCAACTGCTGCGCGCCGTACCCGGATTCGACCTCGAAATCCATGTATTCCGCATAGGACTCGATGCCGACGGATAGCGCCGTGGCAAAGGAGAATTTGGGGTGCGGGTGGAAACCCTGCGAGTAGCGGATCGGGATGTCAGACCGCCCTACAGCCCTGGTGAACAGGGTCAGCATCTCCAGGTGGCTCAAAAAGCGCATCCGCCCTGCCTTCTCGAAGCGGATACGGATCCGTCGTGCGAGATCGGAAGCCTCGGAGGGGGGTGTTTCGCAGGCGTAGCTGTCAAAGGGAACCGGCTCGTTCAGGCGGAGCTTCACCGTATCGAAGTCGCAGACCCCGCACCCGGTGCATTTGCCGGCCCTGCAATCCGGTGTTGCCGCACCGACAAGCGCCGCCTTGCGCTCGGCGAGGAAGAACTCCTTGCTGACGCCGCAGTCTATGTGGTCCCAGGGAAGCGGCTCGTCCAGCTCGCGGCGCCTGAGGTAGAAGTTGGCGTCGATCCCGCTCTTCTCGAAGGCCTCTACCCACTTCAACCTGTCGAAGTGTTCCCACCAGCCGTCAAAGCGGCATCCCAGGCGGTGCGCCTCGATGAGGAGCCGGGAAAGCCTGCGGTCGCCGCGGGCGAAGACACCTTCCAGCCCGGAGAGCGAGGCATCCTGCCACTTCAT
>CAZFMI010000046.1:0-34444 GCA_964519915.1 uncultured Geomonas sp. | reverse complement strand
TCATTGCCCAAAGCGGCGACGAGCGCTTCGCCTACGACGCCTACCGCCGTTTCGTGCAGATGTACTCGGACGTCGTCATGGGGATGCACAAGGACGAGCTCGAGCACCTTCTTGAGAGCAAGAAAGAGGCGCGCGGCGTGCACCTGGACACCGGGCTCTCCGCCTCCGACTGGAAGGAGCTGGTAGCCGAGTTCAAGGCGAAGGTCAGGGAGACCCTGGGCGTCGACTTCCCCGAGGACCCCAAGGAACAGCTCTGGGGGGCGATCGGGGCGGTGTTCGGCTCCTGGATGAACCAGCGCGCCATCACCTACCGGAGGCTGAACAGCATCCCGGCCGACTGGGGGACCGCGGTCAACGTGCAGTCCATGGTGTTCGGCAACATGGGTGACGACTGCGCCACCGGCGTCGCCTTCACCCGCGACCCCTCCACCGGCGAGAACTACTTCTACGGCGAGTACCTGGTGAACGCCCAGGGCGAGGACGTGGTGGCCGGTATCCGCACCCCGCAGCCGATCAACCGCGCGAAGCAAAAGCCGGGCGACCTCCCCTCCATGGAGGAGGTGATGCCGGAGTGCTACCAGCAGCTGGCGGAGATCAGGGACATCCTGGAGCGCCACTACAAGGACATGCAGGACATCGAGTTCACCATCGAGAAGGGGATCCTCTACATGCTGCAGTGCAGAAGCGGCAAGAGGACGGCGAAGGCCGCCATCAAGACCGCGGTGGACATGGTGGCCGAGGGTCTCATCGACGAGAGGACCGCCGTCCTCCGCGTGGCCCCCAACCAGCTGGACCAGCTCCTGCACCCCTCCCTCGACCCCAAGGCGCAGAAGACCGTGATCGCCAAGGGGCTCCCCGCCTCACCGGGCGCCGTCTCGGGCGAGGTGGTCTTCACCGCCGACGAGGCGGAGAGCGCGGCGAAGCTCGGGCACAAGGTGATCCTGGTACGCGTCGAGACCTCCCCCGAGGACATCCACGGCATGCATGCCGCCCAGGGGATCCTGACCGCCCGCGGCGGCATGACCTCCCACGCGGCGGTGGTTGCTCGCGGCATGGGGAAGTGCTGCGTGGCCGGCTGCGGCGACATCAAGGTCGACTACGCCAGGGCGCAGTTCGCCGCTAAAAACGGCGAAGTGATCAAGAAGGGTGACGTGATCACCCTGGACGGCTCGACCGGCGAGGTGATGAAGGGGGCCGTCCCCACCGTCGCCGCCGGCGTGGGGGGGGATTTCGCGACGCTCATGGGGTGGGTGGACAAGTTCCGCAGGATGAAGGTCAGGGCGAACGCCGACACCCCGCACGACGCCCGCACCGCCCGCGAGTTCGGCGCAGAGGGGATCGGCCTTTGCCGTACCGAGCACATGTTCTTCGACGCGACCCGCATCGCGGCCGTTCGCGAGATGATCCTCGCCTCCGACCTCGAGGGGAGGAAGAAGGCGCTCGCGAAGATCCTCCCGATGCAAAAGGGGGACTTCATGGGGCTCTTCCGCGAGATGAAGGGTCTCCCGGTCACCATCAGGCTCCTTGACCCGCCGCTGCACGAGTTCCTCCCCCAGGAGGAGAAGGACGTCGAGGAGCTCGCCGCCACCATGGGGGTCTCGGCGCAGACGCTCAGGCACAAGGTGGAATTCCTGCACGAGTTCAACCCGATGCTGGGACACCGCGGCTGCCGCCTCGGGGTCACCTTCCCCGAGATCTACGACATGCAGGTGCAGGCGATCATGGAGGCGGCCTGCGAGCTGGTGCGCGACGAGGGTTTCCAGATCGTTCCGGAAATCATGATCCCGCTGGTGTCGGTCACCAAGGAGCTCGCCCTGATGCGCGCCAACGCCGTCGCGATCTGCGAGGACGTACAGGCGCGATACGGCGTGAAGGTCGAATACCTGATCGGCACCATGATCGAGCTGCCGCGCGCCGCCATCACGGCCGACAGCATCGCCGTCGAGGCCGACTTCTTCTCCTTTGGCACCAACGACCTTACCCAGACCACCTTCGGCCTCTCCCGCGACGATGCCGGGAAGTTCCTCCCCTTCTACGTGGAGAACGGCATCCTGGAGGACGACCCCTTCGTCACGCTGGACCAAAACGGCGTCGGTGCCCTGGTGCGCATGGGGTGCGAGAAGGGGCGCCAGACCCGCCCCGGGATAAAGCTCGGCATCTGCGGCGAGCACGGCGGCGATCCCGCCTCGGTCATCTTCTGCGACTCGGTCGGGCTCGACTACGTCTCCTGCTCCCCGTTCAGGGTGCCGATCGCGCGCCTTGCCGCGGCCCACGCCACACTCTCCTCCCAGTCCGCCCCGGCCGCCGGGAAGGCCCATGCGGCGGGGGAGGGAAGTGACGCCTTGAACCAGCCCGTGGCAACCGCCTAGCTCCGGCCGGCGGCACGGCAAGGCGTCACTATGGTGCCGGAACAGCTTGACACGCCTCCTGGAAACGTGTAATAGGCAGGGGGCGCATTCGAGGATGCAAACGGGGTGGCCGGCGAGACCGGCCACCCCGATCAACAACAGCAGCAACGGGAGAAAAATCAATGGCAAACGGTGTGGTGAAATGGTTCAACGACGCGAAGGGGTTCGGTTTTATCGAGCAGGATAACGGAGTCGACGTATTCGTGCACTTCTCATCGATCCAGGGGGACGGCTTCAAGTCGCTCGCGGAAGGGGACGCGGTCACCTTTGACGTGGTCCAGGGGGCCAAGGGGCCGCAGGCCGCCAACGTGGTGAGGAAGTAGAGCCGCTCCCATACCTCTCTACGGCCCCGGAACCCTTCGGGGCCTTTTTCGTTCCCCTACCCCTTGCAGCCGCCTCCCGGCCTGTCACCCCGGGTGCGGGCGAACACGGTGCCACGACCATGCGTATCGACGAGAAATCGGATTCCCGCAGCATTGCCAAGAAGGGGAAGGGGGGCGCCGCCAAGGGGATAGCCGGCGCGGGCACGCCGCTTTTCGCCGGGCGGCTCACCGCCGTCTCCAAGGCGAGCGCCGAGTACCAGGGGGAGCTGCAGCGGCTCAAGGAGGAGATCGACAAGGCCGGCGACGTCCTGGAGCAGGAACCGACCATAGCGAACTTCAAGGTGTTCCGCGAGCTGATAGGCGCCATGGCGCGGAAGGTCTCCGCCGAGGCGTACCGCATGGAGCAGTTGGGGGGGGGGATCACCGGGCGCTCGCACGAGGTGATCACGGTCATCGACAAGGAGGCGGACCTGCTGTACCACCTGGTCATGCGCGAGCAAAAGGACCACATAAGGATCGTGGCCCAGATCATCAAGATCAAGGGGCTGGTGGTCGACATCCTGCTTTAGCCGGGCGTACGGCGGAGAAACCGGAAGGGGGCCCTGTCGAGCCCCCTTTTTTGTTAATCACCGCATCCGCACCCCTTGGAGCCGTCAGCGCTCAGGGGCATCATCCTGCCGCACTTCTGGCACCGCCAGAAGGGGCCGCCTCAGCCGGGCATGAGCAGCATGAGCCCCCGGCAATCGGGGCAGCTCTTCTCGTTTTGCATGGTATCTTTCCCCCTTTGATTACAGCCTCACCTCACGGTAACGCTCAGCCTCCCCACCCCGGAAATCTCCGCCACCACCAGGTCCCCGCTCCTCAGCGGCCCGACCCCTGCCGGGGTGCCGGTCAGGATCAGGTCGCCCGGCTCCAGGGTGAAGATGGAGGAGAGGTAGCTGACCAGCTCGGGGATGCGGTGGATCATGAGCGCCGTCGACCCCTCCTGACGCGTCTCGCCGTTCACGCTGAGCCTGATGCTAAGCGCCTGCGGGTCCGCGACCTCCCGGGCCGGAACGAATGCGGAGAGGGGGCAGGCGGTGTCGAACCCCTTGGCTATCTCCCAGGGGAGCCCCTTCTTCTTCTGCTCGGCCTGCACGTCCCGAAGCGTCAGGTCGATGGCGACGCCGTACCCCGCGATGTGCCCGAGCGCCCGGTCGGAGGGGACCTCCTTCCCCCTGGTCCCGACCAGAAGCGCCAGCTCCGCCTCGTGGTGGCAGTCGCTCGAGTAGGGGGGGATCACGATCTCCTCCCCCTCGCCGATGACGCAGGATGAGGGTTTCATGAAGATGACGGGACGCTCGGGGATCTCGTTCCCCAGCTCCTTGATATGGTCCGCGTAGTTCCTGCCGATGCAGAGGATCTTGCCGATCGGCAGTGGCTCGTCGCTGCCCTTGAGTCGTGCGCTCTTCATATGTCTCCTTTCGCTACCACTCCCCGTTGGCGGCCCTCGCGCGGCGGCCGAACCGGCTCCCCTGCCAGCTGCCGCGCCTTTTCAGCTCGTTCACCACCGCGTACCACATCTGGTTGTTCTTCAGGTCCCAGTTCGGGGCGACCCGTATGGCCAGCGGGGCGGAGCCGTAGAGCCTCTGGATGGAGATCGTGGGTGAGAGCTCCTCCAGGAAGTCGCAGGCGGCGCCGATGTACTCCTCCAGGGCGAGGGGAAGGTAACTCCCCTCCCGGTACATCCTGGCGAGCAGCGTCCCCTCGACGGCGTGCAGCTGGTGCAGCTTCACGGAGGTCACCGGAAGCGACGAGAGAAGCCGCGCACCCTTGAGAAAGCCGCCGCGGGTCTCGCCGGGGAAGCCGTAGATGAGGTGGGTGCAGATGTCGATCCCCCGGCCGGAGAGCCTCTCCACGGCGCACAGGTACTCGTCCAGGGTGTGCCCGCGGTTGATGCTGGAGAGGATGGCGTCGTCGATCGACTGCAGCCCGAGTTCCACGCAGACGTAGCGGTCGCGGGCGAGCTCGCTCAAAAGATCGATGGCGGCGTCCGTGATGGAGTCCGGCCTGGTCCCCACCGAGATGCCGACCACCTCCGGGTGGTCCAGGGCGCGGCGGTACAGCGCGGAGAGCCTGTCGACGGGGGCGTAGGTGTTGGTGAACTTCTGGAAGTAGACGATGAACCTTGCGCTGCCAAGGCGGGCGCGGTGGTAGGCCATCCCGGCCGCCATCTGCTCCTCGATCGGGATGACGGCGAGGGTCTCCTTGGGGGAGAAGGAGCTGTTGTCGCAGTAGATGCAGCCGCCCGTGCCGCGGCTGCCGTCCCGGTTCGGGCAGGTGAAGCCGCCGTCCACGTTCACCTTGCTGACCCGGCAGGAAAAGCGCCTTCTCAGGTAGGAGCCGTAGGAGTTTATGCGCAGCTCGCTGTGGATCAAATCGCTTTCCATCTATTCACCCTGCTCAAGCGGGGGGAGGACGGCGAGGAGCCGCTTGGCCGCCTCGCGCGGCTCGGGCGCCGAGAGTATGCCGGAGATGAGCGCCACCCCGCGCACGCCGCAGCCCACGGCCTCGGCGCAGTTCTCCTGCCTGATCCCGCCCAGCGCGAAGACCGGTATCTGCAGCAGCTCCGCCACCGTCCGCAACTTGGCGGGCCCCACCGGCTCCCCGTACTCGGCCTTCGAGGGGGTGTAGTAAACCGGCCCGAAGGTGATGAAATCCGCCCCCATCTCCTGGGCGGTGATCGCCTGGGTCTGGTTGTGGCAGGAGACGCCGATGAGCTTCCTCTCCCCGAGGAGCCTTCTCACCTTGTAAAGCGGCAGGCTGGCGCTCCCGATATGCACCCCGTCCGCGTCGACGGCAAGCGCCACGTCGGCGCGGTCGTTGATGAACAGCTTGGCGCCGTAGCGCGAGGTGAGGCGCCTCAGCTCGTAGGCGGTCTCGTAGAGCTCCTTGGTGCTCGCCCCCTTGTCGCGCAACTGGACGGCACGGACTCCCCCCCTGAGCGCCTCCTCGACCACGAACTCGAGGTTGCGCCCAAGCGTCTCCCCGCGCCCGGTGATCAGGTACAGGTTGAAGTCTATCCAGGGGGATTCCAGCTCTCTCACGCGATCAGGCCGGAAAGGGGGGAGGATGCGTTGGCGTAGAGCTTTCTCGGGATGCGCCCGGCCAGGTAGGCGAGCCTGCCGGCGCGGACGGCGAGGTTCATCGCCTCCGCCATGGCGACCGGGTCCTTGGCGCCGGCGATGGCGGTGTTCATCAGCACACCGTGGCAGCCAAGCTCCATGGCGATGGCGGCATCGGATGCGGTCCCGACCCCTGCGTCCACGATCACCGGTACCTTCACCGTCTCCAGGATGATCTGGATGTTGTAGGGGTTCCTGATGCCGAGGCCGCTGCCGATCGGAGCGCCCAGCGGCATCACCGCGGCGCACCCCATGTCCTCGAGCCTCCTGCAGATGATGGGGTCGTCGCTTGTGTAGGGGAGGACCGTGAAGCCCTCCGCCAGCAGCACCTTGGCCGCCTTCAGGAGCTCCTCGTTGTTCGGGTAGAGGGTCTTCTCGTCCCCGAGCACCTCGAGCTTCACGAAGTCGGAGAGCCCGGCCTCGCGCGCCAGCCGGCAGGTGCGGATGGCGTCCTCGGCGGTGTAGCAGCCGGCGGTGTTGGGGAGCAGGGTGTACTTCTTCAGGTCGATGTGGTCGAGCAGCGATTCCTTGCTGCGGTCCGAGATGTTGACCCTTCTGACCGCCACCGTGATGATCTGCGCACCGGAAACCTCGATGGCGCGCACCATCTCGTGGAAATCTGCGTACTTGCCGGTGCCGACCATGAGGCGTGAATCAAATTCGCGTCCTGCGATGACGAGCTTGTCGTTTGTCTGGGGCATCACTGTTCTCCAATGGTTGGTCTGGGGATGGTCGGGGTGGAGGCGTCCGGGGAGCGGGGGGCTTGGGCGAAACCGGCTGGAGAGGCGTTCCGGTGGCAGCAATTGCCGCGCCTGCCAGCTCAGCCGAGCCGGCTCCCTCCCCCCACGAACTGGACGATCTCCAGCGAGTCTCCCTCCTTGAGGATGGTGGTCGGGTACTGCGCCTTCGGGAGGATGTCCAGGTTCAGCTCGACGGCGACCCGGCGCGGGTCGATGCCGAGCGAGACGAGGTACTCCTGGACTGTGAGGGGATCGATCGATACGGCTTCGCCGTTGGTGGTGATGTTCACTGCTGCTCCGGTTTTGCTGATGCTTGGGTTGACGGTCGTGCCGCTGCCTGTGGGGCTCCCTCGGGCCGCGCAGGGCGCGGGGAGGCCGGGGAAGGCTCGACCGTAAACTAGCAATATGCCTGCGCGCTGTCAATCGTTTTCTTCCGCGCAGTTGCGGCTGCGACGGCAATCGCGGGGGGGGGGAGGGGCGCGTCGTATACGGCTCAGGCGCCCGGCGAAACGGGGCCCGGTTCCCCGTCGTGAACGTGGAGCCCCTGCTCAAGGGGGTAGGGGGTGGGAGGGGGGTCTTTCAAGGGGAGCTTTACGGTGAAGCAGGTGCCGACCTCCACCTCGCTTTGCACCTCGATGTGGCCGCCGTGCTCCTGCACGATCCCGTAGGAGACGGAGAGGCCGAGACCGGTCCCCTTGTTCGCCTTGGTGGAGAAGAAGGGGTCGAAGATCTTGGAGAGGTTGGCTGCGGGGATGCCGCAGCCGTTGTCGCTGATACGTATGAAGGCGCAGCCGCTTGCCGGGTCGACCCCGGTGGCGACCGCGAGGGTCCCCTCCCCGAGCATGGCATGCCCGGCGTTGACGAACATGTTGACCAGCACCTGCTCGATCTGGTTGGCGTCGAGCAGAAGCAAAGGGAGCGCGCTTGCGTACCTCCTCGCTACGGTGATGTCCTGGAACAGTATCTGGTGTTGGATCAGGGCGAGCGCGGCCTCGGAGATCTCGTTCAGCGAATGGAGCCCCTTTTGCGGCGGCGAGCAGCGCGCGAACTCGAGCAGCCCCTTGACGATGCCGGCGCAGCGTTTGGTCTCCCTGATCACCGTGTCGATGTCGTTTCTAAGCGTCTGGTCCAGCCTGGGGTTCCCCTGGATCAGGGAGGAGAAGACCAGTATGCCGGTGAGCGGGTTGTTGATCTCGTGCGCGATCCCGGCTACCAGCTCCCCGAGGGAGGCGAGCTTCTCCGAGCGGATCAGCTGCGCCTGCATCTGGGTGACCTCCTGGGTCCTTTGCTGCACGATCTCTTCCAGGTCCCGCCCCCACCCCTCCAGATCCTGCCTGGCCTTCCTCAGGCTCACCGTCATGGCGTTGAAGGAGCCGGCGAGCTCTCCCAGCTCGTCGTTGGCGGAGCTGTCCACCAGCCCGTCGAGCTCCCCCCTGGAGAGCATCTGCGTGTGCTCCAAAAGCTCCCGGACCGGCCGGTTCACGAATTTCTGGGTGAAGAAGGTGAGGGAGAGGGAGGTGAGGGTGATCAGCAAGACGGTGAGGGCGATGCTGCGGTTTCTGTAGGCGTCCAGAAGCGAGTGCATCTCTTGCAGGGAGACCACCACGTCGAGGACCCCGAGCACCTTGTACTTCTCCGGGTGGAAGTGGCAGCTTGCCGTGTAGCAGCTCTCCTCGTTGTATATGGCGTTGGTGATCCCCAAGAACTCCTCGCCGGAGTCGCTGAAAAAACGCCTGCTCCTGTGCTGGGAGGAGGCGGTCAGCAGCAGCTGCGGGCCGCCGTGGCACACGGCGCAGACCTCGTCGCGCTTGCCGTACAGCATCCCTATCTCCTTGTCGTTGCTGGAGAAGATGATGCGGCCGGTCTTGTTGATGAGCCTGACCCGCTCCACCCCCTGCTGGGTCGCGAGCTCCGCTATGGTCTTGTAGAACAGGGGGCGGTCGTCCCTGAGCATCTGGTTGTGGGTGGTGCGGATGATGGTCTCGCTGATCCGGTCGGCGTCCGAGACGGCATCCCTCAGCAAAAGCCCCTTGAGGTTCTTGAAGTTCAGATAGGCGAAGAGCGCCATGGTGCTGAGAAGCACGACGCTCGTGGCGATGGCGAGTTTTGAAATCAGGTTGAGACGCACGTGGCTCTCCGCCGGTTACCGGAAGATGTCATCTCGCGGCAGGGTGGTCAAGGTCGCTTGGCTCATAAGTTTTTGCTGCTTGACTTTTTTAGAACATAATTCTATATTTTCCATACAGCTTCCGCGCAGTCCGGCTCAGCCTCCCCGGCCCGACGCTCTCCCTGTTTTATCACGGCTCGGGAGCTGTTCCTCCCCCGGATTTTCGTTAGGGAGTGTACTCACATTAAAACCGTTTTACAAGCGGTTTATTTGCTTGACACCGTTTATTAAATGGCCTAGTTAATATTGTTTGAAATTTTTCCACGGTAATAAATAGGTGCTGCCAATGGCGAAAAAAGAAAAATCCGAATATATCATTCAGGCGGTCTCCCACGCGCTCGACCTGTTGGAGCAGTTTCACGACGAGGTGGACGAGCTGGGCGTGACCGAACTGAGCAAGAGGCTCAAGCTTCATAAGAACAACGTCTTCCGGCTCCTCGCCACCCTCGAATCCAGAAACTACATAGAGCAGAACAGGGTCACGGAGAACTACCGCCTGGGTCTGAAGACCCTGGAGCTGGGGCAGACCTTCATCAAGCAGATGGGGCTCCTGCGGCAGTCGCGGCCGGTGCTCGAGGCGCTGGTGAAGGAATGCAACGAGACCACCTACGTGGCGATCCTCAAGGAGTTCCACATAGTCTACCTGGACGTGGTCGAGACCGACCTGACCGTGCGGGTGGTGCCGAGGGTGGGTGCCCGTCTCCCGGCCTACTGCACCGCCGCCGGCAAGATCCAGATCGCCTACATGACCGACGAGGAGCTCGAGAACTACCTCCCCACCAAGGAGATGAAGCGCTTCACGCCGAAGACGGTCACGGACAGGGAGGAGCTCAAAAAGCACCTGAAGCTGATCGCGGAGCAGGGTTACGCCATCGACGACGAGGAGATGGACGTCGGCGTGAAATGCGTGGGCGCACCGATCCGCGACTACACCCGCAGGATCATCGGCGCGGTGAGCATCTCGGGCCCCTCGATGCGTTTCACCGACGAGCGCCTGGAGAAGGAGCTGATCCCCCTGGTGATGCGCTCCGGGGACGAGATCTCCCACAAGCTCGGTTACCACAAGTAGCAAAAAAGGCCCCGCGAATCATCGCGGGGCCTTTTTTGCCGATCGAACTCTCTGCCCGGTCAGGGGGTCTCCTCTTCCGGCTCCCTGAGGACCTCCTCGCGCCAGAGCCTCGAGACCTGCGCCTCCAGCTCCTCCCTGCTCCCCCGGTTGTCGATTATCACCCTTCCCAGCCGTTTCTTTTCCTCCATCGGCATCTGCGAAGCGATGCGCGCCAGGGCCGCCTCCCGCGAGAGCCCGTCGCGTGCCATCAGGCGCTCAAGCTGCGTCTCCTGGTCCAGGTAGACCACCCAGATCTCGTGCACGCGCGAGGTCACCCCTGCCTCGATGAGTAGCGGCGCCACGTAGAAGGCGGTGCGGGTCCCCCCGGTTCTGAGCCTCGCGAGCCTTTCCTCGGCGCGGCGCTTGATGGCGGGGTGGGTGATCGACTCCAGGGTCCTCCTCGCCTCGGGCTCGGAGAAGACCAGTTCACCGAGTGCCGCCCGGTTCAGGGTCCCGTCACTGTTCAGCACCCCCTGGCCGAAGGCGGCGACGATGCCGGCAAGCGCCTCCTCCCCCGGCTCCACGACCTCCCGGGCCAGCTGGTCCGCATCGATGACTGCGGCGCCCAGCTTCTCCAGCAGCGTGGCGACGCTGCTCTTGCCCGACGCTATCCCACCTGTGAGCCCTATGACACGCATGCAGGCGTCCTGCGGCGCAGAGCCGTCCCCGTCCATGTCCAGGTCATGAGTGGCTGATTCCCTGATCGCTTAGGGTGAAGGTCGGGTTCACCAGATCCTCCTCGATCTGCAGCGCGCTCGACCCGATCCTGATCTGGGCTCCGAGAAAGGCGTCCCTTTCCACCTCGATCCTCGCCTGGGTGTTTATCTCCATCCTCTTTTGCAGCCGCTTCTTCTCGCCGGTCAGCTCGGTGATTTCTCCCATGTACTTGGCGTAGATGCGCTCCTTCAGGTTCAAAAGGGCCGGCTGCATGCTCCCCGGGTTCTCCCTCACGTAGACGAGCGTCTTTTGCAGCTCCTCCATCTGGCGCTCCTTCTCTGCAAGGGAGTCCTGCACGATCTCAAGCTTGCGGTTTAGCGCTGGGTCGATGCCCACCTCTATCACGGTCGGCACCCCCGCGTGCGAGCCGATCACCACGGCGTGCACCAGCGTGATGGCGCGGCAGACCCCGCCTATGATGTGCCCCTTGCGCGCCCCCTTCTCCCCGACCAGGATGCAGCCTCCCGAGGAGAGCTCGCTCTGCATGGCGAGTTCCTTGACGAGGATGTCGCCTCCCGCGGTGATCAGGGCGTTTTCCGCGAACTGCACGCTGACCGACCCCTCCGCCTCGAGATGCGCCATGTCATGCCGGTTCATCACCTTCCCCTGGTGGGCCTTGCCGTGGCCGATCACCCCCCCCTGCACCACGATGTTCCCCCCCGCCTTCAGTTTCGCCGCCTCGACGAGTCCGCCCACCGTGATGTCCTCGGTTGCGGTCACCTCCATGCCCCCGCAGACGTCGCCGGCGATTTCCAAGGAGCCCTTGAAACGGAGGTTCCCGGTGGAGAGGTCGACCCGTTGCAGCCTGAAGACCGGGTCCACGATGACCCCCCGCGCGGTGAGGACCGGGTGCCCTGAGATGGCGGCGATCAGCAGGTCGCAGTCCGCAACGTCGCAGGCGATGCCGGTCAGGTTTTCGTCGAACGGGAAGTCCTGGCCGTCGGTGGTGGGAATCTCGGTGCCGAGCACGTTGGTCCCGGGCATGCCCTGGGTGGGGCGCGTGCGCCGCAAAAGCGGATCGCCGTGGCTCACGCTCACGATGTCCCCCAGGTTCCTGTAGTCGGCGGTGTCGTCTTCGGAAAGCTGCGGCGCCTGCTCGGCGATCTCGGGGATGAGGCTGATGAACTGGGTGTCCTCGCCGGCTCTCGCAGGGATGCCGGAGGCGATCACCACCTTGAAGCACTCACCGGCCTCCAGGGCCTTGCCGATCTCGTCGTGGAGTATGCCGTAGACGACCCCTTCCTCGGAAAGCGCCTGTGCGACCTCTTCCTCCGTGATGCGGTGCCCCCCGTAGCTTTTCTGGATGGTCATCGTTGCGGTCATCAGGTCGTCGGAGAGCTGGATGGAGAGCGCCGCGTCCCGCCTCTCGGCGATCTGCACTGTGAAGGCGATCGGGGAAACGGCCCACTTCTGCAAAAGCTGCTCCACGTCGTCGTCGGAGATCAGAAATTCGCCGTACCCCTCGTCTTTGACGGCCTGGAGCAGTTGCTGGGCGTTCAGGCTGTTTTTGCCGTCGACCGGGGTGAAGACGGCCGAGAGGGACCTTTGGTCCGGGCTCAGCCTCAGTGTCAGTCCTGTCCCGTCAAGATGTTTGCTCTGCATACTCCCTCCGCAACAGCGCCGCGAGATTTTCCGGTTGCGCTCTACATATATATCGGCAGGTCTGGAAAAATATTGAGTGCCTCGTAAAACGCCGTCACCTAACCGGGCTGCGGCAGGGGCGTTTCCCCCCGCCGACGGGGGGCGTCGCGCGCCCTGCGAGATGTTAGGGCGGAATCGCGTTAAAAACAACAACTAATTGCAGCTCGCCTTGGCGGCGGGGGTGCGGGGGGCGCCTAACGGCCGTTGTATACGTCGTACAGCGGCGATAATCCGAACGATTTTTCGCTTGATTAGAGCCGAGTGATGTGGTAAAAACTGGATACTGTATACAATCTGACCCGTACAATTTACTTAATAAATGTAAATGTTTAGCCGATAAAACGGTGAATTTTTACAGCTATTTCGGAGGCCTAAGTGGCAGAGGTTGTTTTTTCCAGCTGGGGCAGAAACATAGTCGATAACCGCAAAGGGGGCGAGCCGAAGGGGGTCACCTTCAAGCTCCCGGTCACCTACGACGGCGAGCGTCCGCTTTCTGCCTTCATCGGCTGGGACGGCATCATCCTTTACAACAAGGACGTCGATATCCCCGCCATGGTCGCCGAGTACATGAAGCGGGTGCAGACCAAGTACGTCTGCGGCAAGTGCACGCCGGGCAAGAAGGGGACCCGGGTCATGATGGACGCGCTGGCCGCCATCGTCGAGGGGCGCGGCTCCGAGAAGGACCTGGACACCATCGTCGACCTTGGCGAGGTGCTGAAGCACTGCAAGTGCACCCTCTGCCCGAGCTCGTCGGTCCCGGTGATCGACGCGGTGACCCACTTCCGCGACGCCTTCGTGAACTACATCCGCGGCGCGAAAAGCCTCTCCTCCGAATTCCGCTACATCGAAAAGTACACCGCCCCCTGCATGGACAAGTGCCCGGCGCACATCGACATACCTGCCTACATCGAGGCGGTCAAGGACTACCGGTTCGGCGAGTCGCTGGCAACCATCCGCGACTCCATGCCGCTTCCCTCCGTGTGCGGCAGGGTCTGCCCGCACCCCTGCGAGACCGCCTGCCGCAGGAAGAACGTCGACGAGTCGATCAACATCATGGTGCTGAAAAGAAGCGCCTCCGACTACGAGTGGCAGCACGGCCACCTCCCCCCCATGGTACCCAAGCAGAGGAAGTCGAAGAAGGTCGCCGTGGTCGGCGCAGGCCCCGCGGGTCTTGCCGCCGCCTACTACCTGGCGCTCGAGGGTTACCCGGTGACGATCTACGAGGCGCTCCCGCTGGGGGGCGGCATGGTCGCCGTGGGCATCCCCCCCTACCGTCAGCCGCGGCACCTTTTGCAGCGCGATATCGACATCATCTCCGCCATGGGGGTCGAGATCATATACAACACCCGCGTCGGCAAGGACGTCACGCTCGATGAGCTGAGGCAGAAATTCGATGCCGTCTTCCTGGCGCCCGGCGCGCACCGCTCCAAGCCCATGGGGGTGGAAGGCGAGGACAAGGGGTACAAGGGGTTCCTGACCGGGGGTATCGACTTCCTGAGAAACGTCTACCTGGGGCTGCCCACCGGCATGGGGAAGAAGGTCTTCGTGGTAGGCGGCGGCAACACGGCCATCGACTGCGTCAGGGTGGCGCTCAGGGAGGGGGCCGAGGAATCGGTGCTCGTCTACCGCCGCTCCAGGAAGGAGATGCCCGCCGACGTCTGGGAGGTCGACGGCGCGGACGAGGAAGGGGTGCGTTTCGAGTTCCAGGTGCTCCCGACCAGGGTGGTCGCCAACGAGAAGAACGAGGTGACCGGGGTCGAGCTGATCAAGATGGCGATGGGCGAGCCCGACGCCTCCGGCCGCCGCCGCCCCGAGCCGGTCCCCGGCTCCGAGTTCATCATCGAGTGCGACACCATCATACCGGCCATCGGCCAGGATGCCGACCTCTCCTTCATCCCGGCCGAGGCCGGCATCGATACCACCAAGTGGAGCACCATCGTAACCAAGTACGTCCCGCTGGCCGGCCCGGACGGCAAACCGCTCAAGGACGGCATGGGGAACGACCTGTCGAGGACCCTGATCACCAACTGCGACGGCGTATTCGCCGGCGGCGACGCCGAGATCGGGCCGCTCACCGTGGTGGCCTGCATAGGAAGCGGGCACCGCGCGGCGAACGTCATCGCAAGGTACCTGGAGGGGAAGGGGATCCAGCTCACCGACCAGGAGCGGATGGAGGATATCCTCACCTACTTCGGCGTCTACGACAAGAACGAGGACGTCCAGTGGCTGGACGGCGCCCCCCGCGAGCACCAGGCGGAGATTCACGGCAAGGAGAGGGCGAGCTTCAAGAACTACTGCGAGGTGGAGCTAGGCTACGCCAACAGCCAGGCGGTGCGCGAGGCGGAACGCTGCCTGCGCTGCTACCGTGTCGCCATGGTGGCCGTATAAGCTCCCGCTGCAGGACCTATTCAATTCATTACACGGAAAATTGAGGTTTATATATGGTCAGCTTAACCATCGATGGCAAAAGCGTGCAGGTCGAAAAAGGTACCACCATCCTGGAGGCAGCGGCAACCGTGGGGATCAGGATCCCGACCCTCTGCTGGCTCAAGAAGGTCTCCCCGACCGGCGCCTGCCGCGTCTGCGCGGTCGAGGTGGCCGGGGTGGAACGCACCATGACCGCCTGCAACACGCCGGTCAAGGAGGGGGCCGAGGTCACCACCGACACGCCGGCATTAAGGGAAGCCCGCAAGAAGATCATGGAGCTCATGCTGGTGAACCACCCGCTGGACTGTCCCGTCTGCGACGCCGGCGGCGAGTGCGACCTCCAGGACGCGTGCTACGCCCTGGACGCCACCAAGCAGGAGTACTCGGCCCTTCTGGAGCGCCGCCCCATCCGCTACGACTGGCCGCTCATCGAAAGCGACCCCAACCGCTGCATCCTTTGCGAAAAATGCGTCAAGGTGGACCACGAGGTGGTGGGATGCGACGCCATCGCCGTGGTGAACAAGGGCGAGGCGACCATCATCGACACGGTGGACGGAAAGCCGCTCGACTGCGAGTTCTGCGGCAACTGCGTCGCGGTCTGCCCGACCGGGGCCCTCATCTCGAAGCCTTTCAAGTTCAAGGGGCGCCCCTGGTCCTTCAGCAGGGTCGCAAGCGTCTGCGCCTTCTGCGGCAACGGCTGCCAGATCGAGTACCACGCCAAGGAGGGGCGCGTCGAGCGGGTGACCAGCGACGACGACACCTTCAACAACGGCAACCTCTGCATCAACGGCCGCTTCGGCTACCGCTACCTCGACTCCGACGACAGGCTCCTGGCCCCGATGCTCCGCAGCGCATCCGGCCCGCTTGCCAAGACCGACTGGAACCAGGCGCTCTCGGCCGCGGCCGGGAAGCTCAAGGAGATCGTCGCGAAGCACGGGGGGGAGGCCGTCGCCGGCCTCGGCTCCCCCAGGGTGACCAACGAGGAGAACTTCCTGTTCCAGAAGTTCATGCGCCAGGCGGTGGGAAGCGGCAACATCGATTCCGAGGCGCGGCTTGGCTACGCCCAGGCCCAGGCCCAGATGGCGAGGCGCTTCGGCTTCACCGGGGCGAGCAAGGGGATCGACGCCCTGGACGAGGCCCAGGCGATCCTGGTCTTTGGCTGCGACCTGAACGCAGAGGCGACCGGTGCCGAGTACCGGGTCATCAAGGCGGCCGCCAAGAAGGACGCGAAGCTCGTGCTGGTGAACATGCGCGACGTGAAGCTCAAGAAGTTCTCCAACGCGCACCTGAAGCACGTCCCGGGTGCCGAGCTGCAGCTGATCTACGCGCTGATGAAGGCGATGGTCGAGGCGGGCGTTCCCGTCCCGGCCGGGGGCGAAGGTGTCCGGGAGGCGCTAACCAAGCTCTCCATGGCTGAGCTGTGCGGACAGGCGGGGGTGACCGAGCAGGCGGTGCGCGAAGCAGCCTCCCTCATCGCCGGCAGGAACCGGGTCGCCATCCTCTTCGGAGCCGACCTGATCAGGAGCTCCGACGCCGCGGCGAAGATCGCGGCCCTGGCCGATCTGGCCATCCTGACCGGTTCGGCGACGGAGCAGGGGGGAGGGATCTTCCCCATCGACGCCAAGACCAACACGGTCGGCCTGCTGGACATGGGCGTGGCGCCCGAGGCCGGCGGCAAAGATCTCTTCGGTATCATCGAGGGGATAGAGCAGGGCTCCATAAAGGCTCTCTACCTCATGGGGTGCGACCTGGCAGGCTTCCCCGACAACCAGAGGATCCGCAAGGCGCTCGCGAAGCTTGAGCTCCTCATCGTGCAGGACGTGTTCAGGGGGGACTCGCTCGAATTCGCCCACGTGGTGTTCCCGGCCGCGGCGGCCGCCGAGAAGAGCGGCAGCTTCACCTCGACCGACAACCGGGTGCAGCCGATCTTCAAGGCGGTGAACGCGCCCGGCGCCGCCAGGGAGGACTGGGCCATCCTGGCGGAACTCCACGGCAGGGTGACGGGATCTTCCCAGGCGCATACCCCGGCCGCGCTGATGGCGGAGATCAAGTCCGCCGTCCCGTCCTACCAGCCCTTCGACGGCTCGAGAAACGGCATGCAGAAGGGGGGCAAAGGGAGGGGGGAGGCTGCACTCGCCCCGGTCGCGAAGGTCGCCGCACCGGCAAAGCCGAGGTTCCAGCTGCTGGTCGGCCCCCTGGGCTTCCACAACGGCACCTCGACCACCCGCTCCGGGACCAACCTCGAGGTCTCCCCTGCCGGCTTCGTCGAGCTGCATCCTGCCGACGCGGCCACCCTGGGGGTCTCCGAAGGGGGCGCCGTGAAGGTCAGCTCCCAGAGCGGATCGCTCACCGCACCGGCCAGGATCAGCGCAAAGCTGCAGCCCGGGCTGCTCTTCGCACCCTCGCACTTCAGGGAGCTGAACGCCAACGCGCTCCTCACCGGCGGCTGCAACATGGTCGAGGTCAAGGTGGAGAAGGGATAGCGACCCCTCAAGGGATCGCGGCAGTGAAAAAGCAAAGGCCCCGGGTAGCGCACCAGGGGCCTTTTTTTCCGGATGTCTGCGCCGGCACTTGTCAGGCTGGCCGTCGGCAGGCACGCAAAGCGTGTGCAGCAACCTGAATCGAGAGGGGGAGCCATGGACGAGAAACTGGCACGGATGGCCGCCTTGGCCGGCAGCAACGAGGAGATTGCGGAGAAGCTGGACGCGGTGCTGGCAGGGCCCAACGACCGCGCCTACCTGGTCTGCGGTTACGCCGACTGCAAGCTTCACCTGAACGGGCGCTGCACCATCTACACGGTGCTGGACGTCCCCCGCATGAAGAGCGGCGCCCCCTGCAAAAGCTACGAGAGGTCGAGCTCCCCCGAGAATTGACCCTGGCGGGATCAGTCGTAGAGGGATTCTTCCTCGGGGGGCATGCGGCCGTTTCGGTCCAGGAAGGCGAGCTGCTCGAGCTTCTTGCCTACCCGCTCGCTGCAGAAGGTCCAGATGCGGTAGCTTTCCATGCAGAGGATGGTGAAACCGGCGCCGAAGACCGCCCAGTAGTTGTCGCCGAGCGCCTCGGTGAAATAGTAGAAGAGGTAGAACCCGCCCAGGTATGCTACGTGGCAGAAGCTGCTTTTGTGTTGCACCCCCGACATCATGCGCGACAGGCTCAGGATGATGGCGGAGAAGGTGTACAGCACCAGCACCAGGCTGATCATGAGCGGCGTCGGCGGGGCGCCCAGCGAGGCCACGACGGCAGCCGGGGAGGGGAGGAACCAGAACTCCCGCCAGGCGAGCATGCTGACCACCAGAAACAGGGAAAGCGCCCACAGCCCCCGGTTGGAGAACCTTTTCAGGCGCTTTACCTCGTCGATGAGCCCCAGGCGCAGCGTCGCCTGAGAGCTGCTAGCTCCCTCCCCCATGACCCCCGTCTTGTTGTCTTCTGCCTGCTCCATTAGTCACTCGCGGCTGTCATGGGCGGGAACTCAGTCATTTGTCCTGACAAGGGTGGCGTCATCTTCTGTCTTGAATGACTGCTGCTCAATCTCGTTTAATTTGACCCTTATAAAGTAGTAAGACTGGGCTATCTTGTCAAGCTCATAAGGGAGATTAGTCGGGCGAGAGGCATCGCTGTTACGCTCGCTTCTCTCCGTGTACTCCTGCAGTTTCTTCATCGGCACCAGGACGATCATCTTTAACAGAGTTATGACGCCTGCTATGGTGAGAACCAGTGTCAGTACAGAGAAGACCAGCATCTCTATGCGTATCGTCGTAAGAGAATTGAGCGTCGCCTCCTGGGAGAGCCCTATGTCCAGGGTCCCCAGGACCTTCTGCTCCCTGGGGTGGAAGTGGCAGGCGGCGTTGGCACACTCCGGCTCGTTGTAAATGGGCGCGGTGACGGCGAGCACCTCCTGGCCGGCCGCGTTCCTGAATCTCCTTGCCTTCTGCATGTTCCCGATCGTGGTCGCCGGCGCCGCCTTTTCATGGCAGACCACGCACCCTTCGGCCTTCTTGTCCACCTGGCGGTTCACCTCTTCCGGCTTGGAGGAGAAGGCGACCACCCCCCTCTTGTTGAAGATCCGGACGTGCTGCACGCCGCTTTGCTCGCTGATGTTCCGGATTATGGCGCCGTTTAGCTCGCCGTCGGACTTCATCATGGCGTAGCGGGTCGACTTCAGGACGATCCCTGCCAGGTTGTTCGCGTGCCCTATGGAATCCCGGATCACGACCTGCTTGATCGCCGCGTAAAGCAGCACGAAACAGACCGCCAGGAAACCTGTGACGACTATACCTACGGGAACCAGTGCCCTACCTGCGATTTTGTCGAACATGGCGCCATCTCCCATTGCTGCTCTTGCTGCCCCTCTCCAGGGGCAGGCACCCCTGCTGCATCTCCTTCCGCGGCTCACCCCTTGCCGTCCGGCGAGCCGCGGAAGGTTTCCCATCCGGCTAATCGACTTCGGACATCTTGCCGTAGCTTGCCACCGGGACCGGGCTCCCCGCGCGCCTTGCGGCAGGGGCGCGCAGCGCCTCGGTGACCGGAGCCTCCTGTTCCTGCTGCCTCCAGCGGTACAGTATCGGGAGCCGGTACAGGATGAAGCGGTACACCACGATGTAGATGGCGAAGATGGTCAGGCTGATCACCACCTCGCGCCACGGGGGGACCTCCCGGTGCGGCAGTTTCCAGTTGAAGGTGATCATGGCCGTGTTGACCCGGTTCAGGACCACGCCGAAAACGGTCATGAACGCGCCCAGCCTTACCATGTTCAGCTTCCGCATGTGCACGCCGTAGGTCATCAGGGTGAGCGGGAGCATGAAGCCCACGATGATCTCGAGCATGAACCACTGCCCCCAGCCGCTGTCCAGGTACGCCCACTTGTTGTCATGGGCGATGCCGATCAGCTTGATGGTGATGTAGGTGGCGATCCCCATGCAGGCCCCCTTGGCGAGCGAGACGGTGACCCGGTCCAGGCTCTCGTGGAATCTGCGGTCTCCGCGCCACTTCATGGCCTTGGCCGCAATCGTGCTGACGGTGATCACCATGCACAGCCCCCCAGGCAGCGAGGAGACGAAGAAGTGCAGCCACTGGAAGGAGGAGGAATACCAAAGCGGGTGCACCTTCCCCGGTGCGTAGGTGAACAGCGCGCCGAGTGCCCCCTGGTGCAGCGTCGAGAGGATGATGCCGGCCACGGTGAGCCCCAGGGTGATCCTGCGCACCCCGCGCTTTCCGGCCGGGAACCCGATCCACTCGAAGAAGGCGCTGGAGACCTCCGCGACCTGCACCGAAAGGTAGGTCGCGACGTGCCAGGCGACCAGGAAGAGCACGGCCGCCGGCCCGAAGGAGACCACCATCGGATAGGGCAGACGCCACGGCTGCCCCAGGTCCGCCATCAGGTAGATGACCGCGAAGAAGTAGCCGAGCAGGCCGTTTAGCAGGGCGAGCCGCTCGATCGGCTCCAGGTCGTGCCTGCCGAAGATCTCGCAGGCGGTGCCGAGCTGGAAGCCGGAGGAGGAGAGCGGCACCATCGCGAAGAGCCCGAAGCCCAGGAAGAGCCCCCAAGGGTAGTCGTTGGAGCCGCTGGTGGCCCAGGCGAGGCCGAAAAAGAAGCGCCCGATCAGGATCGGTATCCCCACGGCGAAGATCACGGCCAGTACCCAGTTGAACGGGTTTCTGAACGCCTGCAGCAGGTACTGGCTCGGGGTGAGCCCCAGGAGCAGCTTGTCAGTAAGGGTCCGTTTCCTCCCCGAGTCGTCGTAGGGCGAGTCGACTATTGCCAAACCGTGCTGGATCATTTTTTTCATGGCTCGCGATCCTCCTGGGTGGGTTCAGTGTCATGACCGTGCTCTTTGTCCGCGTCGTGCTTGGAGAGCAGGTGGATGCCGGAAAAGAGCGCCGGCCAGATCGACAGTACCATCGGTACCATGCCGAGGAACTCCTTTACGTTCGAGATGATCGGGTCGTTGCTGAGCGAGGTGTCGAAGCCGATCTTGTCGAAATCGGCCCCGGCGAGGTATAGCCAGCTGGTCCCTCCCACCTCCTTCTCCCCGTAAACATGGTCGATGTAGCGCTCCGGAGTGGCCCGGATCCTCTCGTGCGCCAGCTTGACGAGGTCGGAGCGATGCCCGAAGGTGAGGGCCTCCTGGGGGCAGATCTCGACGCAGGCGGGGGGCTTCCCTACCTTTAGCCGGGTGTCGTAGCAGAGGACGCACTTCTTCACCACCGGGTTGGTCACGCTCTCGTAGTCGTAGGCCGGGACGTTGAACGGGCAGGCGATCATGCAGTTGCGGCAGCCGACGCAGACCTTGGGGTTGTAGATCACCGCCCCTTCCTTGGTCTTCGTATAGGCATTAACGAAGCACGAGGTGAGGCAGGCGGGCTCGTTGCAGTGGTTGCACTGCACCTTGCGGTAGACCGGCCCCTTGGGCTTGTCCTCTTGGTACTGGTTCACCACCGTGTAAGCCTTCGCCGTCGGACGGCGGGTCTCCTGGAAGACGGAGGCGTCGTCGAAGGAGGTGTCGGGCTCGGGGAGATGCTGCTCCTTGTTGCAGGCAGCCTCACAGCTGCGGCAGCCGATGCAGCGGGTGGTATCCACCAGCACGCCCATCGCCTCGGGATATCCCTCGAACGACCCGCTCGCCCACCCCTTGCTGGTTTTGCCGAGCGCTATGGTAGTCCCGCCTATCAGGCACGCCTTCAGGAAGTTTCTTCGTTTCATCAGCGTCCTCCTCAATTCATGATGTGCTGTTAAAGATGGTGCGTCTCAATGCCCTTTTGCGGCACGGGCCGGCTTGGATCCCTTCCTCTGCGAACTGTAGAACGCCTCTCCCTGCGTGGTGCGCGGATGGCATTCCATGCATCCGACCGGCCCCGTTCCCTGTTTGCTGTGGCAGCCTATGCAGCTTTGGTGCATGGCCCCCTTGAGCCCCATCTTGTCGAGGTGGTAGCGCCGCTCTTCGGCGCGCCTGGCGGCGAGCGTGTCAGGGGAGAACGGTGTCGATGAGTGGCATCCCCTGCAGGAGACGACGGAGGTGGGGCTGCTGTTTTGGTGGCATCTCGCGCAGTTTGGATCCAGGACCAGGGTGCCGGTGGTGTGGTGGTGGCAGTCGGAGCATTCCTTGATCAGCTCGATGTGCTTTGCGTGGTCGAAGGAAAAGGCGCTGAACAACTTGCCGTTTTCGTTCAGCGTGATGGAGTCCGGGATCGTCGCGCAGTGGGGTGCGGCGACCTGGGACAGCGACGTGGCGCACAAGGTGAGCGCTGCGAGTATCAACGGTTTGTAAGAGGACATGTCATGTTCTCCTGACGGTTTAGTGGGGAGCTAGGCTCCCTTGCTGATTTGGGCTTGGCTTTTAGCTGATCTGCCGGGTCCCGCCATGGCCGCCTCACTGCCCGGGTCCGTCCTTGGCCTGCTCCCCGCGCTTGTGCAGGTAGCGGTAGAAGGCCGGGAAGCCGATGAAGAAGGCGACGCATATCAGGTACTCGATCCCCTTGATGTACTGGTAGAAGTCGACCAGCGTGAAGACTTCCTTGATCTGACCGATGCTGCCCAGAGATTCTTGGATCATGGTATTAGCTCCTTTGCCGTCGGATTGCCCGCCGACTAGTTCTTGATGCGCGATGCGGTCTTTTCCTGCTCCTTGCCGATTCCCTTGATCATGCCGTAGAGGGTGATGATGGCAGGGATCAGCTGCACCACGAGCACCAGGGCGCAGAAGCCGAGGAAGAGCATGATGCCGAGTTTGCTGACATAGACCTTGCTGGTCGAGGCGGCGCAGGCGTTGGCCGCCGTCATGAGAAAGACGATGGAGGTGTTGATTGCCGCGGTGAAACCCCTGTTCGTTTTCATGATGTTCCTCCTTTGGTGGTGTGATGTTGAAACGGTAGGCGCCGGTTGCCGGAGCCCGGGCTCTTCCGGTACAAAGTCGGTTCAGGCCAGCCGAGGCCTCAAGCTTTCGAACGCGCACCGAACCGCCTGGCGGATCTCCTCACGGTCCTTGGCGTCGACCGGTTTCAACGCATGGTAGAAGATCCCTTCGCTTCTGAGCTTTCTGGAGAGCGGCAGCGAGGTGCCGGCGGCGATCAGTATGATGGTCAGCTTGCGGTTGCACTGCTTCAGGAGCGGTATCAGTTCGGCTGCCGTGAACTCGTCGAACTTGGTGCCCAGCAGCACGACCTGCGCGGTCTTTTTCAGGATCCCGGAAAGGGCGCTTTCCACCGAATTGGTGACGATGACGTTGTAGCCTGACTCGATGAACATCTCGGCCATCTGTTTTCTGCAATCCATGTCTTCGTCCACTATGAGAAGTCCTTGCATGGCTTTACCCTCACATGGCGGGGAGCGATGCCTTCCCGGCCCCGAAACCCGGGAAACACCGGCTCCGCCAGCTTGCAGTCGGTCAGGGGGTGGTCCTGTTGTGCCTGACTGCCTCCTGGTCCTGCTGGTCGGCTTCAGACGAGAAGATCCCTTTCAAGATGCCCAGGAAGAGGGTCAGGGCCGGGAGGAACTGAAACAGGACGACGAGGGTTATGAACGCGGCGAAGAAGGTTGCGCAAAGCCCCAGGCTCCCGTCCCCGCTTGACCCGGCGGACGCCAGGGCGTGGGTCGCGGTAATCAGCAGTGACGCTGTGGTTGTGGATAAGAATTTCATGATAATCTCCTTTTCTTGCCGGGGGCTCGAAACGGCAGCGTTACAGCTCCTGCCCGGCATGCCAACCTGTATAGCATCGAGCGTGCCACCGTCGTTCCTGCCGGCCAAGGTGCTGTTGTTGCGCGGTTCGCTTCTTTGGGGCGCTCTTTTGGGGTGCTTCGGCAGCCGCGAATGTATAGGCGCGTTATACAGGCCGCATCCCCAGCGGTGGCGGCTGTGCGGGAGGCGGGTGGTAAAAGCGTGTCGAATCGAGAGGTAAGCTGCCCTCCGGCGGTGTATGGGACCGGCATACACCGGTCTCTCAGGTAAAATCGGGTTCGGACGCCGGAGGCGGAGGGGACTGTCAAGGAGGGGTATTGCTCACCGGCTTGAGATATATTAGTACTGTTTCATGTCTTTTTGTTGACACGGGCTTTGATGTGGGCTATTGATAGCAGCACGCTCGGCTCCGTTTGCTGTGATCTTTCTCCTCCTGCAGCAGACCTGATATTTCACCAAACTCAACAGCTATACGAACGTGGCGCATCTATAACTGAAGTTTTCAAATGGTGAGTGCTATGAATATTCTTGTGGTTGATGATGAGTCTGTAATCAGGGAAGGCCTTGCCAGGATACTCGAAGGAGACTCCTTCGCAGTGGACGCAGCAAAGAACGGCCATGCCGCCATTGAGCTTTTGCAGCAAAAAGAATTCGACCTGATCATCACGGATCTCAAAATGCCGGGGATGAGCGGCTTCGAGGTGCTAAACGCCGTGAAGACGCTGCAGCCGGAGACGCCGGTGATAATGATCACGGGATTTGCCACGGTGGAAACCGCGGTCGAGGCGATGAAAAACGGCACGGCCGACTACATCGTGAAGCCTTTCACTCCCGAGCAGATACTGGAAAAGGTGCATCTTGCCCTGGAGCAGAAGAGGGGGTCGGTCGAGGATATCCTGGTAAAGAAGGAGCTCGACTGCCATCACGGGTTCGATGAGTTCGTGGGTGAAAGCCGCGAGATGCAGAAGGTCTACCGCCGGATCATGCAGGTCGCCGCTACCGACAGCACCGTGCTTATCACCGGCGAATCCGGTACCGGAAAGGAGCTGGCGGCGCGGGCTATCCACAAGAACAGCCCGAGAAGGGACCACCCCTTTGTGGCGGTGGACTGCACCGCGCTGGCCGAGAACCTCCTTGAGAGCGAGCTCTTCGGCCACGTGAAGGGCTCCTTCACCGGCGCCATCCAGACCAAGATGGGTCTGTTGATGGTTGCCGACGGGGGGACCTTGTTTCTGGACGAGATTTCCAACATAAGCCTGGCCACCCAGGCGAAGCTCTTGCGCGTGCTGCAGGAGCGCCAGGCGACCCCGATCGGGGGGACGCACCCCATCTCCTTCAACATACATCTTGTGGCAGCCACCAACCGCAACCTGAAGGGCATGGTCTCCGAGGGGAGGTTCCGGGAGGACCTCTTTTTCAGGCTCAACATCATCCCCCTGGAGCTCCCCCCCCTGCGCGAGAGAAAGGGGGACATCCCGCTTTTGATCCGCCACTTCATGACCAGGTTCACCCAGGAGGTCGGCAAGGACCTGCGCGGCATAGCGCCCGACGCGATGCAGTTCCTGGAGAACTATTCCTATCCCGGCAACGTGCGGGAACTGGTCAACACCATCGAGCGTGCCGTGGTGCTCGCCGAGGGGGACGTCATCCAGAAGGAGAACCTGGAGCTTGGCGATTCGGCCGAACCATGCACCGGTTTCGAAGGCTTCATCCCCACCAACGCCGAGGCCCTGAAGGAGATGAAACGGCACATCCGGGACCGGTCCGTGGAAAGCGTGGAGAAGGCCTTCGTGATGAGCGCGCTGAAACGGAGCAACTGGAACATCTCCCGCGCCGCGGAGGAGACCGGCATGCTCCGCCCGAACTTCCAGACCATGCTGAAGCGCCTCGGCATATCCGTTAAGGACTACTTCGGGAAGTAGTCCGGGCGGCGCTCCATCCCCAAGGGAGCGCGACGGCCGAAATCTGCCGGCCATATGCCATCCTTTCCTCTTCATTGTCCTGCAGCCTGTCGTCACCTTGCGCCGTATAGCCCCAAGCATCGCCAGTCTCGACCTTTCGCAGGGATAGCAGGGTCCTTTCGCTGTGTTACACTCACATTCGTTGTTCTTCTCTTAGGGAGACCTGCCCAAGCAGAGGTGGACGCATGAACAGTGTTGATGGCAGGAGAAAGCTCACTCCTCTCAGCATCACCATAGTCTATGCCGTTATCGGTGTGACATGGGGTGCCGCCTCCTGCCTGTTTCCCGCCGTCCTGTCACACAAGTCCTTCATGTACGAAGCTGTAGAAACCCTCAACCACGCATTTTTCATACTGGCCACCTCCGGCCTCTTGTACCTGCTGATAACCCGCAGCCATAGTGAGACGCTGCGCGGCAGGGAATCCCTTTCCAGGGTGAACCGCGCCCTCAAGACGCTAAGCGGGTGCAACCAGGCGCTGGTACGTGCCGCTGACGAAGTCCAGCTGATGAAGGACATCTGCCGCACCATCGTAGAGGTCGGCGGGTACAGGCTGGCGTGGGTCGGCATGGCCGAGCATGATGCCTTGAGGAGGGTGCGTCCCGTGGCGCAATGGGGAGACGCAGAGGGGTATCTCACCAAGCTGGACATCAGCTGGGCCGACACCGACCGCGGGCGCGGCCCCACCGGAACCGCGATCCGGACCGGCAGCACGCAAGTGGTGCAGAACATACGCTTCGACCCCTCCTGGGCTCTTTGGCGCGAAGAAGGGGTCAGGCACGGCTTCGCCTCCTCGATATCCCTGCCACTGATGATCAAGGAGCGCGCCCTCGGGGCGCTGGTCATCTTCGCGGTGGAGAAGCGGGCGTTCGGCAGGGAGGAGGTGAAGCTTTTGGAGAGCCTGGCCGACGACCTGTCCTTCGGGATCGAGACGCTGCGCATGAACGCCGAGCGCCAGAAGGTGGAGAAGGAGCTGATGCTGCTCGCCTCGGTGATCGAACAGTCGAGGGAGGGGTTGATCCTTTTCGACGCCGGCGGCGTGATCAAGTACGTGAACCCCGCCATGGAGACCATCACCGGCCACGAGGCGCAGCAGATCGTCGGGCGAAACATCGGCACACTGGGCGGCAGCGAGACCGGGGGCGAATTCTACCGCTACATCTGGGACGATCTCTCCAGGGGGGAGACAAGGAGCGGGCATTTCATCCAGAAGGGAAAGGACGGCGACTTCTACGAGATCGATGCCAGGCTCTGGTCCATCTCGGAGAGCTCAGGGACGGCCACCACCCACGCGGTGCTGATCCGTGACGTAACCCATGAGATACACCTTGAGCGGCAACTGCGCCAGGCGCAGCGCATGGAGGCGATCGCGACCCTTGCTGGCGGCATCGCCCACGACTTCAACAACAACCTCGCCTCCATCATCACCTGTACGGAGATGGCCCGCGACGACGTCCCCGCCGGGAGTCCTCAGCGCGAACTCCTGGATGTGGTGCTCAAGTCCAGCTACCGTGGCAGGAAGCTTGTGAAGCAGATCCTTACCTTCTGCTGCCAAGGAGAGCAGGAGCGGCAGCCGGTCCAGGTCGAGCCGATCGTCAGCGAGTGCCTGAACCTGATGCGTGCCTCGCTGTCCCCTTCCATCACCGTCCGGACGCAATTGCAGCAGAGCCCGGGGCTCATCATGGCGGACCCGACCCAGATCCACCAGATCATCATGAACCTGATTACCAACGCGAACCACGCCATGCGGCATAACGGCGGTGTGCTGGAGATCGCGCTGGAAAGCATCGGGTTGGATACGGCCGCTGTACTGGGGGGGCCGG
This sequence comes from uncultured Geomonas sp., assembly GCA_964519915.1. Lineage (GTDB taxonomy): Bacteria > Desulfobacterota > Desulfuromonadia > Geobacterales > Geobacteraceae > Geomonas. The sequence goes on along the minus strand of CAZFMI010000046.1, from coordinate 7,295 downwards.
ATGTCCCTTCAGGGCGCTATCTGAAGCTGACCGTGAAGGATTCAGGGCACGGCATGGACCAAAAGACCTTGGAGCGGATATTCGACCCTTTCTTCACCACCAAGGGGCACGCGGAAGGGACAGGGCTGGGGCTCTCTGTGGTGCACGGCATAGTCAGAAACCACGGCGGGGCCATCACCGTCAGCAGCATGCCCGGAGCCGGCGCGACGTTCGAGGTGTTCCTGCCGCGCATCGATCAGGCGGATCAGGTGCAGAGGCCCCAAACGGAGGGGGAGGATCTTTCCGGGACCGGAAGGATCCTGTTCGTGGATGACGAGGAGGATGTGGTGTTCGGCTGCCAGCGGATGCTGGAGCGGCTGGGTTACCAGGTGACCATCGGCAGGGACGGGCTGGAGGGGCTAGAGCTGTTCAGCTCGGATCCCCATGGCTTCGATCTCGTCATCACGGACCAGACCATGCCGCGCATGAACGGCACGGAGCTCTCGCGCGCGCTCAAGCTGATCAGGCCCGGGCTGCCGGTGATTCTCTGCACAGGGCTGGGGCCGACTGCCGAGAAGGCCCTGCAGCGGGAGGAGATGGAGCTGGCCGGCATCCGGGAGGTGGCGCTGAAACCGCTCGACCGGGAGGAGCTGGCGGTGATGATACGGCGCGTGCTGAAGCAAGGGGGGGAGGCCCAAGGGGATCATGGCGAAGATCTTGATCATCGATGATGAAGAGAGCATCTGCCAGTCGATGGCGCTGGTGGGAAAGCGCAGCGGCCATGACACCTCCCGCGCCAACACCCTGGCACTGGGAGTGGAAATGGCATGGTCGGAACCGTTCGACGTGGTGTTCCTCGATGTGAGGCTGCCGGACGGCAACGGGCTGGAGATGATTCCTCGCCTGGCGCAGGCACCCTCCAGGCCCGAGATCATCATCATGACCGGGTTCGGGGACCCGCGGGGCGCCGAGCTGGCGATAAACAGCGGCGCCTGGGATTACATCGAGAAGGGGTCCTCGGTGAAGGACATAACGCTGTCGCTGGTACGTGCCCTGGAGTACCGCAAGCAGAAGCTTTCCATCGGCGGGCAAAAGGGTGTGGTTGCCCTGAAGCGGGAAAACATCATTGGCAGCAGCGCAAAACTGAACGCCTGCCTGGATCTGGTCGCCTGTGCGGCGGGGAGCGAAGCAGGCGTCCTGATAACGGGAGAGACGGGTTGCGGGAAGGAACTTTTCGCAAGGGCAGTGCACCAAAACAGCAAGCGTGCAGACAGGCAGTTCGTGGTCGTCGACTGCGCTAGCCTCCCGGAAACACTGGTGGAGAGCCTCCTTTTCGGTCACGAGAAGGGTGCATTCACCGGCGCGGAGAAGGCCCGCGAGGGGGTGGTAGGCGAAGCCAATGGCGGGACCCTGTTCCTGGACGAGGTGGGCGAGCTGCCGCTCTCCATGCAGAAGGCCTTCCTGCGGGTGCTCCAGGAGCGGCGCTACCGCCCGGTCGGCAGCCAGCGTGAGCTACAGAGCGATTTCCGCCTGGTGGCGGCGACCAACAGGGACCTGAACCAGATGGTGCAGGGGGGGCAGTTCAGGAACGATCTCTTGTTCCGGCTCAGCTCCTTCGTCATCGAGCTCCCCCCGCTGAGGGAGCGCAGCGACGACATCAAGGAGTTGGCACGCTACTACATGGACAGGTTCTGCGAAAGAAACGGGCTGTCCCCCAAGGGGTGCCGCCCCGAGTTCATCGAGACCCTGATGGGCTACACCTGGCCCGGGAACATACGCGAGTTCATCAACACCATCGAACGTACCGTTATTACGGCAAGGGAAGAACCCGTGCTCTTCGCGCAGCACCTCCCGACCCCCATCAGGGTCCAGGTGACCCAAAGGGGGGTGGGGCATAATGGTCAACAGCGTGAAGCTCGCGGATCGGGAACCCTCCCGGGGCTGTCACCGCAAGGCGAGCTTCCCAGGCTGAACGATTTCCGTGAGAGCGTCTACCTGAAGGCCGAGAAGCAGTACCTGTGTGACCTGATGTCGCTGGCCCGCGACGAGATCTCCACTGCCTGCACCCTCTCCGGGTTGTCGCAGTCGCGCCTCTACGCGCTGTTGAAGAGCCACGGCCTGCACCGCTCGCAGTAAAACCGAAGCAACCGCTCCATCCTGCCGCTCCCGGAAGCACCTCCCATTTTCCCCTGTCTCTGCGCTTTCCCCCCTACCGCTCCCCGCCTTCCTGTGGCGCAGGAAATTCCTGTGCGGCAGGAAATGATTTTCCCACCGGCTGGCCGCAAGCGTCGCCGCTGTTTTGTGGAAGTCGCCGATTCTGCGTCCGTTTTCCGGTTTGCCGGGGGAGGCGCGCCGTTTGCTCCTTTCCCGCCTGGGCCCGGATAAGTTGCCGTAATTGCAGGGTATCCAGGTGTTGGTTTCGGCTGTGGCACTCCCGTTGCTATTACTTGGTAAAACCCAGAGGGGGAATTCGACGGAAAAGGAGAGCGCCATGAAAAAGGGGACGGAAGACTCGCTGTCGGGAAAGGTGACAAGTTGGTCGATTATCGCTGTGGTGCTGGCCGGAACGCTGCTTATCTCCGGCATAGCCGACATCTCCGAAGGTAGCGGCGTGATGGCAAAGATTTTCCTCCTGTTCCTCGGTGCCATCATCGTAGTGCAGGTCATACCGGGTGTCATGCTCTTTGTCGCCATGCTGAAGGGGATTTGCGGTCTGGTCGGCAAGAAGGCCAAGGCGGCCTTCGGAGAAGAGAAGAAGTAGCAAGCAGCGCCTCGAAGGCAAGAGAGGTGAGTTATGGACGAGCGGGGAATCATCATTGCGGATCGTGACGCCGAGTTTCGGAAACACGTAGCCGAGCATTTCAAAAAGGCGGGATACCGGGTGGAAACCACGGATTCAGCAGTCCATGTACTTTGCAGCGTTTTGGAAAAGCAGGCACCGGTGCTGCTGCTGGGAAGCGATTTCGACAAGAAGATCTCTTCGGCCGACTTGATTCACCTGCTGAAAAAAAGCAACCGCAATCTCTGCGTCATCATGGTTTCAGACGAGATGCCGCTGGCCCAGGCCAGGCAGGTGCGCCAGGAGGGGATCTTCTACCACGCACTGAAGCCGGTGAACGCAGCAGACACGGAAGAGCTGGGGATGGCGGTGGAATGCGCCTTCCAAAAGCAGCGCAGCAGGCGCCATCGAGGGCGTCTTCATTCGACGTTGAAAGGGAGCGCTGCCGGAGGAGCCGAAGCTGGCAAAACGGGATACGCGCTCTCTTGGCAGGTAGCGCTGGCAGTCCTGGTACTTGGGACGAGCCTTCTCGCCTTGGCGGCGGCCCAGGGGGTGCAGCAGGGAAACGCCATCGCCATCTGGCTCTTCTTCGGCTTCTGCGCGCTGCTGGTCGTGGCCCAGTTGCTGCCGATCTTCCACATCAGGCTCCCGACGCGCATGCGCAATCGGGAGCCGGCAAAACAGCAGTACGTTCACCCGGATGACTGATAACCAGCTAAAGGACGCGCCCCTGGCAAAGGAGGGATACGTGAACTACATTCAACGCCTGATCACAAAGGTCTCAATGATGGGGTGGGGTACCCTCTGTGCCTTGGCACCGAACCCCGCCTGGGGATTCTCTTACGGCGAACAGTCCGGCGCAAACGAGGCGTGCCTCGCCTGTCACGGCGACGCGAAGGAGGTGCCCCGCTTCGCGTTTGTTGATCATCAACTGTTCGGGCAAACCACCCACGCGAGGATCGGCTGCGTGGCCTGCCACGGGGAGGTCTCGGAGAAGCATCCCGACGGCGGGCAGGTCCCGCGTGCCGAGTGTAGCGACTGTCATGTCGAGGTCGCTGGGGAGTATGCAAAGGGACTGCACGCCGCCAAGACCGGTTGCAACGGCTGCCATAATCCGCACCTGGTGCAAAGCCCCAAGGAGCTCTCCGGGCAGGAGATCAACCAGATCTGTTCGGGGTGCCACAACGCCCTGGAGATGACGGCAACGCATGGCCAGTGGCTTCCCCAGTCTGAGCTGCACCTGCGGATGCTGCCGTGCATCACCTGCCACACCGGCGCACGGAACTACTTCATAAGCATGTACATCGTCAAAAGCAGTGACGATTCCAGGTTCGGCAGGCAGGTCGTGGCGGGGTACTCCGAACTGAAACAGCTGGCGGGGGGGCGTGAGGTCGTCTCCCTCATCGACGCCAATGCCGACGACTACGTCTCTGTCGAGGAGTTGCGCCTTTTCAACCGGACCCAGAAGTCGCTCCGCCTGCACGGCATGATGACCCCTGCCACGGTCTCGCACAAATTCGAGATCCTGGACAATCGCCGGAATTGCACCTTCTGCCACACCTCGGGGCCCGGCGTGATGCAGACCAGTTTCATTGCGGTACCGGAGAAAGACGGATCGTTCAAACGCGTGCCGGTGGAAAAGGGGGCGGTCCTCGATGCGCTCTACGTCGCCCCGGACTTCTACATGATGGGATCGACCAAGAACCAGGCACTGAACAACATCGGGCTTGCCATCATCTGCTGTGGACTGGTCATGCCGGTGGGGCACGGGTTCGTACGCTTTCTGACACGTAAGAACAGGAAAAGAAAGGAGCACTAGTCATGAGCGAGAAAAAGAGGATCTACCTTCAGCCCATGCCGGTGCGCATCTGGCACTGGATCAACGCCTTGGGCATCATCACCCTGATCGTGACCGGCGCCCAGATCCGATTTCCGGAGAGTGTGGCCGTCTTCCAGAGCTACAGGAGCGCGATAGAGGTACACAACGTCGCCGGCGTCATCGTTTCAGTCTCCTTCTCCTTCTGGTTTTTCTATTACAAGATGGTGAGGAACACCCTGGACAAGCTGTACATGCCGGACGAGGAGGACCTGAAGCATGGCCTGCTGCGCCAGCTCCTTTACTACTGCTTCTGGTACTTCCTGGGGAGGCCGAGCCCCTACCATGCCACACCGGAACAGAAGTTCAACCCGATGCAGAAGTCCGCCTACCTGGCCGTGATGTTCGTGCTCATGCCGCTTGTGGGGCTTACCGGGATCCTTCTTTTGAATGTGACACCGCTGCGGGTCCTCATCCTGATGTGGGGGGGGATAAAGGTCATAGTGGCGCTGCACTTCCTGCTGGCCTGCTCGCTGATCGCTTTTCTCTGCACCCACGTCTATCTGGCCACGCTTGGAAATTACATAAAGCCCATGCTGATCGGCTGGGAGGACGTGGAAGAGCATGAGGAGCAGCAAGCTGGAGTCGCGGCGACCACGCCTGCCTACCGGCCGGTCCGCCACTACCCGGAGTACGCAAAGATGCAACAGGAACAGCGCCAGGGCTAGCAGTTGCAGACGCTATCATGGGGAAAGGAGGAACGCCATGTCAGGGCATGCGATAGGACACATGAAGCACAAGACGGCTTCCGCTGCGGACCGTCTTCTGGAAGGTTCTGCAACTCCCTGCCGTGAAGGGCTGGCCAGAGACATAGCCAAGTTGCACGCACTCTCCCGCCGCGGCCTTTGGGGGGTGATCGCGTTTCTCTGTCTCAGCGCTGCCGCACTCTGCCTGAGCCAGTCGGGTGTCTGCAGCACGATTCCCGCCCAGGTCAAGGGGATGATCGGGCCGCCCCCGCCCGCTGGCCTGTTGCATGTGGCGCTGGGAGCGTCATGGGTTTCCGCCCTGATATTGGTGCTGGGACGCAGGGGCGCGGACGGCAAGCCTGGGTACAACTGGTACAACATCGGGCTTCCTGCGGCGTTTTACCCGCTCTACATCTTTGCAGATCCGACCGGCATCTCTTTCCCTGCAGTATTTGCCGCCGGGCTCGTCCTTTTGCTGCTGGAGCATGCCTTCGTCATCTCCTACACGGCGAGGGAGATCCGGAAGGAAACGGAGAGGCTTCAAGCCATGCCGCGCTGACAAAGGACCGCCAGCCGCTCAAAGCCCCCCAAAAAAGAGGCCGGCCACTCAACCTGGGTGGCCGGCCTCTTATACTTGCTGCCGTCTCCCTCCTCAGCCACGCCGATGACAGGAGTCGCAATTGCCGTTCACCGAGAAGGCCGCCTTCCCGTCGTGGCACGCGCCGCAAGACTTCGACTTCTTCATGTCGGACATGGAGACGGGTTTGCTTCCCCTCTTGGTCGGGAAGGTGCCGGCATGGCAGTCGCCGCACCTGTACATGCTTAAGTGGGCGTCATGGCTGAAACGGGCCTCGCCTATCCCGGACACCTCGAACTTGATCTCCCGCACCGGATGGCATTTGTCGCACTCCGAGACGGCAAAGGCCTCCTTGGCGTCATGGCAGGCGCCGCACGATTTCCCCTTCTCCATGGCTGCCATGGAGGCGCGCCTGCCGGAGCCAAGCGGGTAGAGCTTCGTGTGGCAGGCGCCGCAGCCGTACATCTCCACGTGCCTGCTGTGGCTGAAGATGGTCGGTCCGGTTTCCTTGACCTTGAACACCACCTGTTTGGGAGAGGGGTGGCAGGCGCCGCACTTGGCGATGCTGAAGGCCTTGTTGCCGTCGTGGCAGGCGCCGCAGGACCTGCCCTTCTCCATCTCTGCCATGGAGACCCGCTTGTTGGGGCCGGTCCTGTAAAGGGAGTTGTGGCAAACGTCGCATTGCATGCTCTTCAGGTGCCTGGCATGGCTGAACTGCACCGGCCCGGTCTGCTTGACCTGGTAAGTTATCTCCCTCACCTTGTGGCACCCGGTGCATTTGCTCACGCTGAAGGCCTTTTTCCCGTTATGGCATTTGCCGCACGACCTCCCCTTTTCCATATCCGACATGAGGTATTTCTTCTTGGCGGCATCTTCATGACAGCTCTTGCAACTCACGTTGGTACTCTTGGCGCTCTTCTTTTTCAGGTGCGTCTGGTGGCTGAAGACGACCTTCCCCGCACCCTCGGTCTCGTAGGTGACGTCCTTGAGCTCCAAAGCGGATGCTCCGGAAGACCCGACTGCGAGCGCGGCCAGGGCGATCAGTAATGACACGAATCCCATGGTTTCCCTCCTCTGTCTTTATTTTTGAGGCCTCCTCGGACCTGCTCCCATTTCCATAGATGCTGATGCCTCAGGGCTTGCTGCACCGGCGCCTGCCGGATGAATCGCCACACGGCTCTCTAGCATTAGCCGTGCCTTCTTCGGCGGGAAACCCGATCATTCTTTAAGTGATCGATTAATATAGGTATTGCCCCGCGCCGTCCGGCGCTGATCCCTTCTGCAGGTCATGGGATGTATGGCAGAATTATACAGTGACCGGAGCGGATGCCGGCCGGTCCCGCCGGAAAGCTGCCGGAATTCTACGTTGATGGCGGTTTTTTGGGGGGGAGTGGCCTG
>CAZFMI010000045.1:0-34777 GCA_964519915.1 uncultured Geomonas sp. | reverse complement strand
GGGGTAAAACGACCTACAGGATTGAGCCGCGGAGATCGCCGAGGGCGCAGAGGGAGAAAAGGGAATGAGGCTATCCCGTAGTCTTTTCGCCTCCAGGAAACGGGGCCGGGGTGCGGGGGATGGCGGAGATGTCCAGGTTGGCCACGCCCCAGTGAAGCACATCGGCGGGCGAGGCATCCTCCAGGGACGATGGCGGCGCCTGCCCCAGGAAACGGAGCGCCGACACCAGCAGGGCGCCTCCCTCCTTCCCGAGGTCACGGCCGGCCGAGAGAGAGACCGCGTTGTCGCGCTTGCTGAGCTTCGACCCGTCGGGGCCGGTGACCAGGGGGAGATGACAGTAGACGGGCGTCGGGTAGTTGAGGACCCGCTGCAGGTATATCTGGCGCGGCGTGGACGCGAGAAGGTCCGCCCCGCGCACCACCTGGTTCACCCCGGCGTCAGCATCATCGACCACGACGGCGAGATGATAGGCGTAGGGACCGTCGGCGCGGTGGATCACGAAATCCCCGCAAGAGCCGGTCAGGTGCTGGCTGTAGCGCCCCATGACGCCGTCGTCGAAGCAGACCACCTCGTCGTAGACCTTCACCCTGAGCGCGCGCTCGACCTTTCCTTTCGCGACACCTTCCCGGCAGAGCCCGGGGTAGACCAGCCCTTCCTCGTGAGGGGCTGAGGCTATCTGGGCGATCTCGCTTCTCGTGCAGCCGCAGGAGTACGCCAACCCGCGGCGGATCAGCTCTTCCGCCGCTTCCCGGTAGTAGCCGGTGCGCCGGCTCTGGTAAACCACCTCGCCGTCCCATTCAAAGCCGAGCTTTTCCAGCGTGCCCAGCATGTCGTCGGCAATCCCCGGCACCACGCGCGGCAGATCGAGATCCTCCATGCGCAGACGCCAGAGCCCTCCGACGCTCTTGGCAACGAGATAACTGCCAAGGGCCGCCACCAGGGAACCTACATGGAGAGGACCTGTGGGGGACGGTGCGAAACGACCGATGACACGCTTGTTGTCCAAAGCTGTAGTACTCACCATTTCACCAATGAAACAGAATCAAAAACCGTTGGCCGCAGAGGAAATCGAGAACATCTGAGAGTGCCTGAAAGGGTTCTTCCTGATTTCTCCGAAGTTCCGCGCCTGCGCGTTGAAGCGCTACGGTGCGCAAGCGCGGCCATCGGCTTCCAGGTTCTAAAGAAACGAGCAGCAGTAGTCGGAGAGGGCAGTGACCTTCAGCTGAAAGCTCGCGTTCTCGGGAACCTCGAACGCCTCGCCCCCCTTGATGGCGACCCAGTCCGGCGATCCCGGCAAAAGGACAGTCATCTCCCCCGCAAGGATCTCCATCAGCTCGGCTGACCCGGTGTTGAAGCTGTACTCGCCGGGCATCATGATGCCGAGCGTCTTGCGTGAACCGTCGGGAAAGATGATGGTGCGGCTGGTGACTTTGCCATCGAAATATACATTGGCCTCTTTGACCACCGTTACGTTGTTGAATTCGGACATTGCTTACCCCCTTGCATGGAAAAAAATCGAGCGGGCCAAAAGGCCGCTCTTCTCATTACTGCTATCTTCTCGCCGGACGGTCCTACTCCGGCCATTCCCCACGTTCCCACCGCTCCAGGGCTGCCTTTGCCCTGAATCCGATCAGGCCGGGGAGCCTCGAGATCCTCACCAGGACCGCGCGGCAGCGCGGAGGCGCTTGCCGCATGGCGTACACGGCCGCCATCCCCGCCACGGCGGGATCTTGGTGGTCGAGCAGCTCCAGGAATCGCTCCATGCCCCCTTCGCGCCGCAGCGCATGGTAGTAGCGGTTCAGATCCTGCACCTCGGCCAGGGCCAGCTCATCCTCGAGTGCCTCCATCGCCTCCGCGTGCCTTAGCGCCGCCTTGACGAACCAGCCGATCAGCTTTGTCACCTTCTCCTGTTGCTGCACTGCTGCCTCCCGAAACACCGGCTCCGTCGACACGCAACGGCGTAGAACAACAGGAGGAAAGTAACAGTTTTTGAAGGAGCCTTCAAGGATAAAGACCTCTAGCTTCATGCACTGGCAAAGGAGCGGCATCCGTCGCCCATTGACAGTCATTGCCGCCATCTGTATAGTGGCGCCCTAATGAATCCACTATCACAGCGAAGAGAGGTTCCATGATTAAACGAATTTCTGCAGTTAAACTTTTTTACGTGTCTGTTGTCCTCGCTTTCGGCGCTATCAGCAGCGGGTGCTCCCACAACATGAGGATCACAAACCTCGATCAAAATTTCACGCCTCCCTCGGCGGTGCCCAAGCAGACGGTGAGGGTAGGCGTCACCTCGAGCAACATGAGCCACCCGCAAAACAGCAAGTACGTGAACGCCATCGTGGACGCCCTGCAGAAAAACAGCGGCGTCGAGAGGGTCATCTATCCCTACAGCCCGACCAACAAGGACCAGGCGGACGCGGTAGTGGATTTCTCGGTCAAAGCCCGCTACGACGGCAAAAGCTCAAACTTCTTCGTCAACTGGCCGGGATTTCTGATCTTCGCCCCTGCCATCTGGGGATACGGCTACACCGCGGACATCGAAACCGAGGCGCTCATCACCAACTTGAAGAGCGGCACCTCCCAGCAGCTCTCGATTCCCCTCCAGTACGAGTTCAGGCAGGCGGAGTTCGACAGGACCTGGACCGGGATCGGCTGGCTGGAGGTCGGAATCATACCCCTGATCGGCGGCTTCGTGTTCTCCGGTTATGACGACGACCTCACCCCGGAATTCATCAGATCCGTCTCTCCCAGCTATGGCCCCTTCGTGGCAACCAAGACGGCTAAAGCGGTTTACGACTCCATGGGGTACTGATCCCGTAGACGGACAAAACCAGCACAGACACGGAAGAAGGCGGGGGCTCCCCCGCCTTCTTCTTTTTTCTGAACCGTTCGAGTGGCCGCTGCTGCAAAGAAGGGGGGAGCGTTAGGCCGCGCGCCACGCAAAAAAGGCGGGGTTGCCCCCGCCTTTTCGTGCTGCATTCGCGACTGTAGCTGTTAGATGTCGAAGTACAGTTCGAACTCGAGCGGTACCGGACGCATACGGACCGGGTTGACTTCGGCTTCGGTCTTGTACTCGATCCACTTCTCGATGACGTCCGGGGTGAACACGTCGCCCTTGAGCAGGAAGTCGTGGTCTTCGGCCAGCGCCTTGAGAGCCTCCTCGAGGCTGCCCGGAGCGGACGGGATGGTGGCGAGCTCTTCCGGGGACAGGCCGTAGATGTCCTTGTCCAGCGGCTGGCCCGGATCGATCTTGTTCTCGATGCCGTCGAGGCCTGCCATCAGCATCGCTGCGAAGGCGAGGTAGCCGTTGCAGGACGGATCCGGCGTACGGTACTCGATCCTCTTCGCCTTCGGGTTGGAGGAGAACATCGGGATGCGCAGCGAAGCGGAACGGTTGCGGCTGGAGTAAGCCATGTTCACCGGAGCCTCGTAGCCCGGCACCAGACGCTTGTAAGAGTTGGTGGTCGGGTTGGTGAAGGCGCAGAGAGCACGGGCGTGCTTGATGATGCCGCCGATGTAGTAGAGCGCCATCTGGGAAAGCCCGCCGTATTTGTCGCCGGCGAAGAGGTTGGTCCCCTCTTTCCAGAGCGACATGTGGCAATGCATGCCGGAACCGTTGTCCCCGTAGAGCGGCTTCGGCATGAAGGTCACGGTCTTGCCGTTGCGGTTGGCGACGTTGCGTATCACGTACTTGAACCACTGCAGCTGGTCAGCCATGTCGACCAGCGAGGAGAAACGCATGTCGATCTCGGCCTGGCCGCCGGTGGCGACTTCGTGGTGCTGGCACTCGACGCGGATGCCGACTTTCTGCAGCTCGAGAACCATCTCGTTACGGAGATCGTTCTGGGAGTCGGTCGGGGATACCGGGAAGTACCCTTCCTTGTGGCGCGGCTTGTAGCCGAGGTTCGGGAATTCTTCGCGGCCGGAGTTCCAGGCGCCTTCGGAGGAGTCCACGGCGTAGAAGGATGCGTTGGAGGTGGAATCGTAACGGACGTCGTCGAAGATGAAGAATTCAGCTTCCGGTCCGAAGTAGGCGGTGTCGGCCATGCCGGTCGACTTCAGGTAGCTCTCGGCCTTCTTGGCGATGTTACGCGGATCGCGGGAGTAGTCTTCCTTGGTGATCGGGTCGAAGATGTCGCAGATGAGCGAGAGGGTCGGGATCGCCGGGAACGGATCCATCTTCGCGGTCTTGGGGTCCGGAATGATGATCATGTCGGAAGCGTGGATCGGCTGCCAGCCGCGGATGGAGGAGCCGTCGAAGCCCTGCCCTTCCTCGAAGGTGTCCTCGCCGAACTCGCTCATCGGAACGGTGAAGTGCTGCCAGATACCGACGAAGTCCATGAACTTGAAATCGACCATCAGCACGCCGTTTTCCTTGGCGAACTCAACTACTTGTTTTGGTGTCATCTACAGTCTCCTTTCAAATTAGGTAAAGAATCAGCAGTTCAAAGGGCGTCTTCGCCCCGCTCACCGGTCCTGATCCGAACTACTTCTTCCACTGGAGTCACGAAGATCTTTCCGTCGCCGATGCGGCCGGTCTTCGCGGCCTGCTCGATGGCGTCGACCACCTTGCCGACCATTTCGTCGGAGACGATGATTTCCATCTTGATCTTGGGGATGAAGTCGACCACGTATTCGGCGCCGCGGTAGAGTTCGGTGTGCCCCTTCTGGCGCCCGAACCCCTTAACTTCGCCGATGGTGATGCCCTGGATACCGATCTCGTTGAGTGCTTCTTTGACTTCGTCAAGCTTGAAAGGTTTTATAATTGCTTCGACTTTTTTCAAGGCAGGTATCCTCCGCTTGTTGTTCGGTGCGCCGCGAATTATAGATAGCTCGCCATAAAATTGCAAGGTCTAATAAATCGCGGAGTGATGGTCGGTGTTTCCGTCCTGCAAGAGTTCAGCCAATCGGCAAGGGGTCATCACCACCAAGGCATTCCGGCTACTTATCCGAAAAAAACCCGTTCCCGAAATCGGAGAAAGCGAGCCAGTTGCCCAAAAGTCAGGCAAGGCAGGCAGCGCTCCGCAAATCCCCGGCGAGGCTCCGGGCTTCGGCGGCAGGCGGTCGGGGAGGGCTTATCGGCGGCTTTTATGACAAAGCTCAAGGCCGGTCGCGCCTCGACTGCGCGAAGCCATAATAGGAGCCCCCGTCAGGAGGCTCCTATTTTTTAGACAGGCAACGGATTCAGGATTACAGAATGAAAAGCATTTCCCTGTAGGTCGGCAGCGGCCAGTATTTGGCGGCTATGATTTTTTCCAGCACATCACCGGTGGCGCGCAGTTCAAGCATTTGGGCAAATACGTTCTCCCTGAATGCAGCGGCCTGCTTTTCGGCATCGGCGATGTTCAGCGCGCTTTCAAGCGCCTTCTCCAGCGCTTTGGCGTTGCCGCTCATAGAGGCCAGTTTGTCGCAGAGTTCTTCCAGCAGTTCCTTCTGTGTCGAGACGTCCATCTTGCCGGATACGGCGGTAACCGCATTGATGGATGTTGCCACCGTTGTCGCATATTCCATGGCGGTGGGGATTATGCTGTGGTTGGCCATGTCGATCATGGTCAGGGCCTCGATGTTCAAGGTCTTGACGTACTGCTCGAGCATGATTTCGTAACGTGCATGAACTTCTTTTTCGGTAAAGACCTTGTGAGCAGCAAACAGCTCTACTGCTTCCTTGGATATCAGCTCCTTGAGTGCCTCGGGGGTGTTGGGAATGTTCGGCAGGCCGCGTTCCTTGGCTTCCTGAACCCACTCGTCGGAGTAGTTGTTGCCGTTGAACACCACGCGTTTGTGCTTTTTCGCCGTTTCCTGAAGCAGTTTCGCGAGGTCGGCGTCGAAGTTGCTCGATTTCTCCAGCACGTCGGCAAAACCCTTCAGCGCCTCGGCAATGATGGTGTTGATGATGATGTTGGGGCCCGATATGGAGAAGGAAGAACCGAGCATCCTGAACTCGAACTTGTTGCCGGTGAAGGCGAACGGCGAGGTCCTGTTTCTGTCGGTGGCGTCCTTGGGCAGTGCGGGAAGTGTGGTTACGCCGATCTTCATGTCCGCGTTTCTGGAGGACGATTTTGCCGCGCCTGCGACGATCTGCTCGACGATATCGGTGAGTTGCTCGCCAAGGAAGATGGAAATGATTGCCGGAGGCGCTTCGTTGGCGCCCAGCCGGTGGTCATTGCCGGCGTTGGCGCAGGAGCAGCGCAGGAGCCCGGCATAGGTATCCACGGCTTTGATGGTTGCCATGAGAAAGGTCAGGAACTGGGCATTTTCATGGGGGGTGTGACCCGGCTCGAGCAGGTTCTGTCCGTCGTTCGAGCTCATGGACCAGTTGTTGTGCTTGCCGGAACCATTGACGCCGGCGAACGGTTTTTCGTGCAGCAGGCAGACCATGTCATGCCTGTTGGCGACACGCTTGAGCACTTCCATGACCATCTGGTTGTGGTCGGTGGCAATGTTGGTGTTTTCGAAAATGGGGGCGAGTTCAAACTGCCCGGGTGCTACTTCGTTGTGCTGGGTCTTCGCGGTGACGCCCAGTTTCCACAGCTCTTCGTTTACTTCCTTCATGTACGACAGCACTCTTTCCTTGATGGTGCCGAAGTAGTGGTCTTCCAGTTCCTGCCCCTTGGAGGACATGGCGCCGAAAAGCGTTCTCCCGGCCATCATCAGGTCCGGCCTTTTCAGGTAGAAAGACTTGTCCACCAGGAAGTATTCCTGCTCAGCCCCGACAGTTGAGGTGACCCTGCTGACACTGGTGTTTCCGAACAGCTTGAGAACGCGCACCGCCTGTGTGGAAAGCGCTTCCATGGAACGAAGCAGAGGGGTCTTCTTGTCCAGGGCCTCGCCGGTGTACGAGCAGAAGGCGGTAGGGATACAGAGAGTGACGACGTTGGCCTCCTCCTTCAGGAAGGCAGGCGAGGTGCAGTCCCAGGCGGTGTACCCCCTGGCTTCGAAGGTTGCTCTCAAGCCACCGCTGGGGAAAGAGGAGGCATCCGGCTCCCCCTTGACCAGCTCCTTCCCGGAGAACTCCAGCAGGGCCCCGCCCTCTGCCGGTGAAATGAAAGAGTCGTGCTTCTCAGCGGTGATACCGGTCATCGGCTGGAACCAATGGGTAAAATGCGTTGCACCTCTTTCAACGGCCCACTCTTTCATTGCCGTTGCCACAATATCTGCGATCGAAGGGTCCAGCGGCAGACCTTCGTCTATGGTTTTCTTGAGGTTCTTGAAAACACCTTTCGGCAGCCTATCTCTCATAACGGACTGGTTAAACACGTTTTGCCCAAACATCTCCACGGTACAGCCTCCTTTTTAGACAGCGGTGGTTAAAAAATAAGCAGATTACTTATCCGTGCAATCGAAGTTCTGATGGTTTACGGAACTTTTGCGCCAAACGCGGATATCAAAGCAAGAGAAATGCCCAGTCCGGCACCAATCCGATTAATCTTTACACACAGGGGGGCGCGCCTGGCAGGGGGGCTCCGCGCCCGCCACCCATACGGCCGCATTCCCGGCAGTCAGGCGGCGCCTGCCGGGAGCCTGCGGCGAGCCGACCGGCCCCAGTCGCCGCTTGCCAAGCGCCGGCCGTCATACTATAGTACCGGCTGCTGCAGGTACCGGATCAGGCGGCCCCGGAGTTTGGGCGAAGGATAGACGGTGAAGAAACAGGCAACGGCAACAAGGCGAAACGGAACATCACGGCTGGCGCGTACACTCCTGCCTGCAGCGGTGCTTTGCGCGCTCTCCGTCCCGCCGGCGCAGGGGGACTTTTTCCGCTACAAAGGCGAGGACGGGGTGGAGACCTTCACCAACACCCCGACCAGCGGGGGCGCGGTCAGGATTCTGCGCGAGGGGAAGCCCAAAAAGAGGGCGCAGGGCGCGCCGGATGAGGCGCTCAAGGGGGAGCCGGCTTTCCCCGGGAAGGAGCCCCATATGCCGGTCCAGGGCATCGTCACCTCCAGGGTGGGGCTGCGCCACGATCCGATTGACGGGGGCCCGAGACATCATAACGGGGTCGACATCGCCGTCCCGACCGGCACCAGGGTAAAGGCGATCGCGGCCGGCAGGGTGGTCGAGAGCGGAACGCGCGGCGGATACGGCAACCTGGTGACCATCGAGCACGCCGGGGGAATGGTTTCCCTGTACGGGCACAATGCGCAACTGGAGGTCAGGATCGGGGACCGGGTAGAGGCGGGGCAGACCGTTGCCCTCTCGGGGTCCACCGGGAGATCCACCGGGCCGCACCTGCATTTCGAGCTCTGGAAGAAAGGGGTGAACGTGACGCAGGACTACCTGGAGAACGGGGCGGGCATTCCGGAGGTGGCCGACAGCATCAGGAGCTACCTCTCCAGGGACGGGTCGATCGTCTTCACCAACCTGAACTAGAGGACCGCCCCCGGCCAAGGAGAGCACCCCGGCAGCTCCGAGGCTTGTGCATATTCACAGACGAAGGCCGATCAGGCACAACAACCTTTTGTTGTTGCTGCTGACCGGCCTTTTCTTTTGGCATGCCTTCTTTCGCTTCCCGTTTCAAGACTGCCTCTTCTTGACATGCCTGGTCGCGGGCGCGTTCCAGGGGTCGTCCGGCCAGGGGTGCCTGGGGTAGCGCCCCCTCAACTCCTTGCACACCTCGCGGTAGGCGCCGTTCCAGAAGCTGCGCAGATCGGCGGTCACCTGGATGGGGCGGCGCGCCGGGGAGAGCAGGTGGATCACGACGGGAACCCGCCCGCGCGCCACCTTGGGCGTCTCGGCGAGTCCGAACATCTCCTGCAGCTTCACAGCGAGGAAGGGGTCGCCGTCGCAGGGGTACTCCAGGGGCACCCGCGAGCCGCTGGGAACCCTCAGATGCGTCGGCGCCTCGTCATCGACCAGCTTCTGCCGGGACCAGCCGAGCATCGCCTTGAGCGGCTCCAGCAGGTTTACCCGGGCAAGCTGCGACAGCGTACGCACCCCCTGCAGATACGGGACGAGCCAGCGTTCCAGGTCCGCCGCCAAGGCCTGATCGGAAAGATCCGGCAATTCCTCCTCGGGGAGCGCGCGGGCCAGGAAATTCACCCTGTTGCGGTACTGCCTGGCCTCGTCGCTCCAGTTGAGCCCCCCTATGCCGGGTCCTGAGAGGATCCCCCTCACCAGGGCGGCGCTGACTTCCTCCTTCCCGGGGGTCGCTGCGCGCTCGGAAAGGAGTACGGCTCCCAGCCGTTCCTCCTCGCGTGCCACCACCCTCCCCTCGCGCTCATCCCAGAACACCCGCTTTTCCCTGGTGATGGCCGCGGCGCACCCGGCCCGGACCGCCTCCAGCGTGACCGCGCTCGCCATGTGGATCTCACCCTCGACGGCGCCTCCCTCTACTGCCACTGCAACGATGAAGGGCTGCGCCCTCAGGTTGGAGCGCTGCGAGAGCCGCGCGCCGCTGCCGTTGGCCATCAGGTAGCGTCCGGAAGCGGGGCTCCGCTCACGGGCCACCCGGTCCGGGTAGGCCATCAGGAGCAGTCGCCCGATCAGCGCGGCGTCCCCGCGCCGCGGCGACTCCTTTACCCCCAGCGCGTTCCTGAAGTAGGCCGAGAGCCTCTCGACGGTGCGGGCCCCTTGGGGGTCCCGGCGCTCATGTAGGGCGTCCAGCCGGTCCAACAGGTCGCTCTCGGATGTGCTCCCGCTGCCGCGCGGCAGGATGTCGCGCTCGGAAAGGATGGCTGCCAGCGTGCAGGCAAGCGCTCCCTCCCCGATGGAGAGGGAACCTGCCAGCATGGCAGCCAGGCGCGGGTGCATGGGGAGCGCCGCCATTTTCCTGCCGAGCCCGGTGATGGCCCCGCGGTGGTCGAGCGCGCCCAGGGCCCTCAAGAGCGCCCTCCCCTCGGCCAGGTGGGGGGCGGGAGGCGCATCGAGAAAGCTCAGGGAGGCGGGGTCGGCCACTCCCCACTGCGCAAGATCGAGCGCCAAGGGCGTGAGGTCGGAAACCCTTATCTCGGGCGGGGTGAAGGGGAGGAGCGTGGAGTGGGTGTACTCGGTCCAGAGGCGGTAACAGATGCCGGGCGCCACCCTGCCGGCACGGCCGGCGCGTTGCTGGGCGGAGGCGGAGGATATCCTCATGGTCTCCAGGCGGTTCAGCCCGGTGGCAGGGTCGTAGCGGAGCTGCCGGGAAAACCCGGTATCCACCACCACCCGCACCCCCTCTATGGTGAGACTGGTCTCGGCGATGTTGGTGGCAAGCACCACCTTGCGCCGGTCGCCCGGGAGGATGGCCCGCTCCTGCGCGGCAAAGGGGAGATCGCCGTAGAGGACGGCGACCATGATGTCGGAGGAAAGCTTCTCCTGCAGCAGCTTTTCGCAGCGCCTGATGTCGCCGGCCCCCGGCAGGAACACCAGGACGTCCCCTTGCGTCTGCGACAGCGCCCGGAGCACCCCGGCACAGGCGGTCTCCGCAACCCGCCCGGAAGGCTCGGCCTTCAGGTAGTCGATCTCCACCGGGTACTGCCGGCCCGGCGTCGAGATGAGAGGCGCGCCCCCCAGGAGTTTCGCAACCGGTTCGGCATCGAGCGTCGCGGACATGACCAGGATGCGCAGGTCCTCGCGCAACCCGAGCTGGACATCCCGGCAAAGGGCAAGGGAGAGGTCGCAGGTAAGGCTTCTCTCGTGGAACTCGTCGAAGATGACGGCGGCCACCCCTTCGAGCAGCGGGTCGCCCTGCAGCCTGCGGGCGAGGATGCCCTCGGTCACCACCTCGATGCGGGTGGCGGCGGAAACCTTCCGCTCGAACCGGATGCTGTACCCTACCCGCCTGCCGACCTCCTCGCCCAGGCACTGCGCCATGTAGCGCGCCGCGTTGACCGCCGCGAGCCGGCGAGGCTCGAGCATGACGATCCTTCCCGTCCCGAGGAAGGGGGCGTCGAGGAGGGCCAGGGGGACGCGCGTCGTCTTGCCGGCTCCCGGGGGGGCCTGCAGCACGGCGACGTTCCGCTCTTCAAGCGCCTTGAAGAGCTCCGGGAGGATGGCATCGATGGTGGTGGTTTTCTGCATGGCGGAGCTCAGATGAGAAGGCGAAGCCCCTCGACGTCCACGCCGACGAGGGACCCGACCACCCGGCAGGCGCCGGCGAGCCGCTCCCCCGGGTAGCTGTTGGTCACCGCCAGCACCTTCAGTCCGGCGCCGGTGGCAGAGGCGATGCCCGCAGGGGTGTCCTCGATGGCAAGCGAGGCCGCGGCATCCACCTTGCCGGGGAAGATCTCCTGGAGCCGCCGCACTGCGACCCGGTAGCTCTCGGGATCGGGTTTGCTTGCCGACACCTCGTCAGCTGTCACCATGGCGTCGAAGACGCCGGTCATGCCGAGCTGCAAGAGGATCGGGTCGATGTCGCTGCGCAGGGCGCCGCTGCAAAGGGCAAGCGGCAGGGTGCCGGAGATGGCGCGGATCAGCTCGACCACTCCCGGATAGGGCGCGACACCTACCGAGACGATCTTCAGGAACGCCTCGGCCTTGCCCTGGATCAGCTCCTTCAGCTCCTGGCCGGAAAGGTTCCGGCCGGCGCCCCGGAACGCCTCGCGGAAGGCGTCACGGTCGTCGAAGCCGATGTAGCGCTCCAGGTACTCTTCCCAGGAATAACCCAGGCCGAGCGGCACCAGCAACTCCTGGAACGCCTTGTAGTGCAGCGGCTCGGTGTCCACGATGATGCCGTCAAAATCGAAGATGACTGCATTAAGCATGCGATGCTCCTTTGGTGCGCGTACTAGAATTTCCCGATCAGCGCTATGGAGGGGTTGCCGTCTATGGCAAGCGGCGCGACCGTCAGGCTCCCTGGAGCCGAGGCGCGATACCTGGTGACAGCGTCGCCGGCAAGCTCGCCGATGGCGGCACCAAGCACCACGTCGGTCGCCCAGTGCTTCCCCTGGTAGACCCGCGAGAAGCCGACCAGGCCGGCCGCCGCGTAACAGGCGATCTTGGCCGAAAGGCTCGGCGTCCTGGAGGCGAAGACATGGGCCAGGGCAAAAGAGCTCGCCGTGTGCATGGACGGGAGGGAGTCGTAGCCGTCGCGGAACTGGAAGGGACGGTAGCTGGAGTTGCTGTCGGTCCGGTAAGGGCGCCCGCGGCCTACCACCTCCTTGAGCACCAGGGTCGCACTGTCGGCAAGGACCAGGGCCTCCCCCATTTCCTCGCCCAGCCTCATGTATTGCGGCTCGCCGGCTGCGACCCCGGCGGTGTAGACGGCCGCGGCCACGCCAAGGTGCAGGATCGGGTTGCTCGCATCGTTGCCGACGTCGGTGATCCCCCTCATGACGCCGCCGTGCGAGCCCGCGAACTCGGACCTGATGTCCTTGTCAAAGAGATAGGTGAGGGCGAACACCCCCGCCACCGCGGCGCTCTCCGCCCAATAAGGCTTTACCGGCGCCTTGAGGAAAAGCCCCCCCTCCCCGGACAGCCGTCCCAGCTCGTCCTTTATGGCGGCAGTGCTGTTGAAAAGGTTCTCGCCGGCGTGAAGCGGCGCAGGGCCCGACACCCAGCAAAGCAAGAAAAGCAGCGGGAAAAAGACGGGAAGAAAGGGACGGCGCTTCCCGGCCGGTGCGGCAGGCGACAGACGCGCGGGAGATGTCTTTCCAGCAGAAGAGATGGTCACGGTCATTGACTCCCGGAGGGGGCGGCCGAAGGCCGGGTTCGGGTTCCCAGGCTAAAAAAAAACAGCGCCCTGCTTCAGGCGCTGTTTTTAGATGGTGATCCCAAGGGGACTTGAACCCCTGTTACCGACGTGAAAGGCCGGTGTCCTAACCACTAGACGATGGGACCTGAGATATGTTTCAGCTTGCTGGCTTGCCAGCCCGCCTGGAAGCTGTGGCTGGGGTGCGAGGATTCGAACCTCGGATGACGGAGTCAGAGTCCGTTGCCTTACCGCTTGGCGACACCCCATCGAAGAGAGACCAGTTTAATACCAGAACGGGGAGGTCAAAGTCAAGATTTTTTTCCCAGGGCCGCCTGCGCACCTGCTTCGATCGCCTTCACGTTGGCCGGGATGAACCTGTGGTTTCGCTCCGGCAGCGCTTCCTTCAGGGCACCGGCCAGGGAAGCGACCTCGACCGCGCCGGTAGCCGCGGCGTAGGCGCCCAGCGCCACCATGTTCACCATGCGCGGGTCGCCGAGCTCCGTGGCTATCTCGTTCATGGCCACCGGAATGGTCCTTATGTCGTCCCTGCCCAGGGCGGAGAGGTCGACCAGCGACGAGTTGACGATGCAGATGCCGCCCGGGCGCACCTTGGCGCCGAAGCGCTCAAGAGATGCCTGGTTCAGGACCACCAGCACGGACGGCTGGCCCACGACCGGCGAGCCGACGGCGCCGTCGGCGATCACGACGGTGCAGGTGGCCGAGCCCCCCCTCTTCTCCACGCCGTAGGCGGGAAAGTAGCTGACGTTCTTCCCTTCTTCCATGGCGGCATAGGAGAGGAGATTGCCGCCCAGCAGCACCCCCTGCCCACCAAAGCCCGCTATCATCACGTCGTTTCGCATCCTTCCTCCATATTCCAAATGTGGGAGCGGCATTCCTGCCGCGATTGCCGCAGGGGGATCGCGGCAGGAATGCCGCTCCTACAGAAACTAGATTGCCGCAGGAGCGCGACGGGACCGCCGCTCCCACGGACAGGGGTATCACGCGCCCTCTTCCTTCTTGAAGACGCCCAGCGGAAAGTACGGGATCATCTCTTCTGCGACCCTCGCGTTGGCGGCGAGCGGGTTCATCCCCCAGTTGGTCGGACAGGCGGAGAGGACTTCCACGAAGGAAAACCCCTTCCCCTCGACCTGGTAGCGGAAGGCCTCCCTCATCACCTTTTTCGCCTCCAGCACGTGCCTGGGGGAGTCCACGGCAACCCGGGCGGTATAGGCGACGCCCCCCAGTTGGGCCATCACTTCGGCCATCCGGATCGGCGAACCGTCCTTTGACCTGTCCCTGCCGTACGGGGAGGTGGAGGTCTTCTGACCGACCAGGGTGGTCGGCGCCATCTGGCCGCCGGTCATGCCGTAGGTGGTGTTGTTCACGAAGATGACGGTCATGTCCTCGCCGCGGTTGGCGGCGTGGATGATCTCGGCGGTACCGATGGCGGCAAGGTCGCCGTCGCCCTGATAGGTGAAGACGAAGTTGTCCGGCCTGGCACGCTTGACGCCGGTTGCGACCGCAGGCGCGCGGCCATGGGGAGCCTCGACGACGTCAATATCGAAGTAGCCATAGAGAAAGACGGAACAGCCGACGGAGGCGACGCCTATCGTTTTCTGCTGCACCCCGAAGAAATCCATGGCGTCCGCCACCAGCCGGTGAATGGTGCCGTGGTGGCAGCCGGGACAAAAATGGGTCTGTACATCCTTGAGACTCTCGGGTCTCTTGAAAACCTGTTGCATATGAAAACCCCTCTTGGGTCTGTCGCGACGCCTGTCAGTACTGTTTCTTGATGACCTCGAAAAGCTCCTCCGGCGACGGCAGCGATGCGGCTCCGGGCGGCCTGCCGTAGAAGGAGACCGTGGCGCCCCCACCCACGCTCAGACGCACGTCCTCGACCATCTGTCCGGTGTTGAGCTCGATCACCAGCACCCGCTTGGCGCGCCCGGCAGCCTCGGCAATCGCCTTCTCCGGGAACGGGAAGAGCGTCACGGGACGGAACAGGCCGACCTTGAGCCCCTCCTCCCTGGCCATGCTGACCGCGGTGTGGGCGATCCTCGATACGGATCCGAACCCCACCACCAAAAGCTCGGCATCCTCGCTCCGATACTCCTGCGAGATGCACTCCTTCTCCTTCATCACCTGGTACTTCGCGTGCAGGCGCCAGTTGTGCGCCTCCAGCTCGCCGTCTCCCAGGAACAGCGACTTGACCACCCTCTGCTCGGCGCCGCCTTTGCCGCGCACGGCCCACCCCTTGTCGGGGAGCTCGCGCGACGGGCGCGGGTTGGGAACCAGCGCCTCCTTCATCTGGCCGACGACGGAATCTCCCAGCACCATGACAGGGGTCCTGTAGAGGTCGGCCAGGTCGAAGGCGTGCATGGTGAGGTCGTACATCTCCTGCACCGAGTTGGGGGCGAGGACCGGAATGTGGTAACCGCCATGCCCTCCCCCTTTCACCGCCTGGAAATAGTCGGACTGGGAGGCGTCTATCCCCCCCAGGCCGGGGCCGGAACGGGAGATGTTGACGATGACGCCGGGGAGCTCGGCTCCGGCCATGTAGGAGATCCCCTCCTGCTTCAGGGAGATGCCGGGGCTGGATGAGGAGGTCATGGCACGCGCGCCGCAGGCGGAGGCGCCCAGCACCATGTTTATCGCTCCGATCTCGCTCTCGGCCTGGATGAACTCCCCGGAAAGCTTGGGGAGTTCCCGCGAGAGGTACTCCGGGATGTCGCTTTGGGGGGTGATCGGGTAACCGAAATAGTAGCGGCATCCGGCCTCGATGGCGCCCATGGCGGCGGCCTCATTCCCCTTTACAAACAGTCGTTTTGACAATTGCCCCTCCAAAAAATGCTGCTGATCGAGCTGCAGGTCGGCAACGGTCCGGTCACCGCTGGATCGGCCGGCTGAAAATCGCTCAATCAAAACGATCAAATTGTCACTGTGAATGTATGAATTATCTGAAGACAGTTATGGCGACGTCAGGACAAATCTCGGCGCAGAGAGCACACCCGGTGCAAAGCTCCTGGTTGGGAGCCTCAGCCGGTGAGTACCCCTGGATATTGACCTTCTCGCACAGCCTGATCAGCTTCTTTGGACAGGCAATGGTGCAGATACCGCAACCCTTGCATCTCATATCGTCAATTACAATTCTTCCCATTCTCTATCACCCTCATAGTCTCGCAACGGACTTCCGGCCATCCAATCAGCCGAGGAAACCTAGCAGAAATCTGTCTAGGCAGTCAACTTTTTTGTTTACGTTTAACATTTATCGCTTGATTTTAAATCTGTATGTAGTTTAATAATACACGGCTAATGTATCCACCTTCCAAATTTAAAAGGAGGAGCAAACGATGGCATCATCACTGCTCGAATTGACGGCCAATATTGTCTCTTCACATGCCTCGGTTACAGAGATGTCTGGCGAAGATCTACTTCTTGAGCTGCAGAAGGTACATGTCGCTTTGCAGAAACTCGAAGTGGAGGGAGGCGAGGTGGGGGAGAGGGGCGAGGGGGCGAAGGGTCCTGCACTCTCCCTGAAAAAGGCTTTCCAGCCGGACCAGGTGAGTTGCATGCTCTGCGGCAAGAGCGGCATGAAGACGCTCGCCCGCCACCTCGCCCAAGTGCACGGCATGAAGCCCGGCGAATACAGGAAACAGTTCGGCATCCCGAGCAGCCAGGCGCTCACCGCAAAGAACTTCTCCGAGGCGCGCAGAAGGATGGCCCAGGAAAAGGGGCTGGCGGACAACCTGGCCAAGGCCCGTGCCGTACGCGCCGCGAAACTGGCCGCCAAGGGTGGTGCTGAAAAAAAGCCGGCGAAGGCGCCCCGCGCGCCGAAGCAGAAACAGCAAATGAGCGCCTGACCTGCCTGCCGTCGCTACCCGCCTGCCCCGCCTGAGGGGCGCAAGACCTTTAAGCCGATGACCGGCTGGCAGCCGATCCGTCAGCAGGATTTTATATATATGCAAAAAGCCACCGCAAGGGTGGCTTTTCTTTTTCCGTTCTTCCGGCTCTCCCTATCTGCGGGGGGACGAGCCGCGCCTGGCCACGACGCCGGTCTTGCGGGGCCCGCGTCCCGAACCGCTTGGCACGGTCTTTCTCCTGAGCCGCTCCACTTCCTCCGCCGCCAGATGCCTGAAATCGCCCGGTCTCATCTCCCCTATCTCCAGAAAGTCGTAGCGGGACCGCTTGAGGCGCACCACGCTGAGCCCGACCGCCTCGCACATGCGCCGCACCTGCCGATAGCGCCCCTCGTGGATGGTGATCGAGATCCAGGTGTTGTTCTCGCTCTCGCTTACCGTGTGCACCTTGGCGGGAGCGGTCATGCCGTCCTCCAGCTTCACCCCTTCGGAGAGCTTCTTGATCTGGGCCGGCGACACCTGCCCGCTCACCCGCACCAGGTACCCCTTGTCCACCTCGTGACTCGGGTGCATCAGGATGTTGGCGAGCGCCCCGTCGTTGGTCAAGAGCAGCAACCCTTCCGTGTTGTAGTCCAGGCGGCCGATAGGGTAGACCCGCTCCTTGATCTCCTTGAGGAGATCGGAGACTATCGGGCGCCCCTCCGGGTCTTTCATGGTGGTCATGTAGCCGACCGGCTTGTAAAGAAGGAGATATACCCGCTTCTCGCTCACCGTGATCGGCTTGCCGTCCACCGTGATGGTGTCCGTGTCCAGGTCGGCCTTGGTCCCGAGTTCGGTGACCACGGTGCCGTTCACCGCTACCCTGCCGTCAGCTATTATGCTCTCCGACTCGCGGCGGGAGGCGATTCCCGCCTGCGAGAGTATCTTCTGCAAACGCTCCTGCATCTCAATCTCCTTACCTGGGTCTCCCCGGTTCTCTGACAATCGTTCACTCATACCACAGCACCGGCACCAACTGCAACCAATAAGCCGGAGCGCCTTCATCCCGACAGAACTTCCCCCCTACCCTGTTGCCTTGTTGGCCGCAACCTGCTAAAAAGGAGGACTTGTCCGCGCACCGAGTTCGACGCAACCAGGAGAAAAACAGGGCAGAGAAATAAAGGCAAGGAGCCGTATGCAGATGCTGGATGAGAGAAGAGCCGCACTGAAAAGGAACAAGATGATTGCCGGCGGGTTGATGCTGGGTGCTGCCGTACTGTTCGTGGTGGCGCGCCTGCAACAAGGAGGCGGCTACTGGGAATGGGTCGCGGCGTTTGCCGAGGCGGCCATGGTAGGCGCGCTCGCCGACTGGTTCGCCGTGGTGGCGCTCTTCAGGCACCCGCTGGGCGTTCCTGTCCCGCACACCGCCATCATTGCCGACAAGAAGGACGCCATTGCCGAAAACCTCGCCCAGTTCATCCAGGAGAAGTTCCTCGCCACGGAGGTGCTGGTGGAAAGGCTCAGGGAGTTCGATCCGGCGCGGCACCTGTCCGGCTACCTCGTCACCGGTGAAAACGCCGAAGGGCTGGCAAGAGGTGCCACCAGGGTGCTGTCGGAGTCGCTCGGTTTCCTTGAGGACGAGCGTGTCGGCAAGATCGTGAGCGCCGCCATGAGCGACCGGATCGAGAAGTTCGACCTCTCCACCTCCGGGGGGAAGTTGCTGGACGCCCTGAGAAGAGACGACCGCCACCAGGTGGTGCTCGACGAGATAATGAGGCGCCTGGGGCAGTGGCTGTCCACCCCCGAGTCGCAGGAGAAGATCGCCGCCGCCCTCGACAACTGGGTGGACACCGAATACCCGCTCCTGAGCAGGTTCATCCCCAATCGTCCCACCTTCTCGCGGACCGCAGGGGAGAAGATAGTAGGCAAGGTGAACGGATTCCTGCAGGCGGTCAATGCGGACCCCGCCCACGAGCTGCGGCACGAATTCGACAGGATCGTGGAAGACTTCACCGTGAGGTTGAAGCACGACCCGGCGCTGAGGGGCAAGGTCGAAGAGATAAAGCAAAAGGCGGTCAGCAACGAGCAGCTCTCGCACTACGCAAAGGGTCTCGTGGCGGATCTGAAGGATTGGGTCAGCGAAGATCTCGACCGCCCGCACTCCCGGATTCGGAAAAAGATCGCCGGCGCAGCGGTCGGACTCGGCCACACGCTGGCAGCAAACCAGGAGCTGCGCGATTCGATCAACGAGCACCTGGAAGCGGTGGCGAGAAAGTACGCCGGCAACCTGAGGGAGGGGTTCGCCAGGCATATCTCCGGCACCGTCAGGCAGTGGAAGAACGAGGATTTCGTCGACGAGATCGAGCTCAGCATAGGCTCCGACCTGCAGTTCATCAGGATGAACGGCACCCTGGTCGGCGGCATGATAGGGATCTTGCTGCACGCCTTCTCGCTTTTGCTCAGGTAGCGGCAGCTCTCACTGATCGTCTAAAAGGACGGGAATAGAAAAGGGGTCATAGCTTGGCGCACCGGATCCGGTGCGCCGCTATTGACCCCTTTTATCTTTACCTTCGACAGCCCCGCCCGGGTCTCCCCGAACTACCTACTCCGCGAAGCGGCTCATCTTCCTGAACTTCTGGTAGCGCTGCTCGACCAGCTCGCCGGCGGGAACCGCCTTCAGTTCCTTCAGATTCCTGCTGAGTGCCTCGTGCAGGTGCTTCGCCATCTCCTCGTGGTCCCTGTGCGCGCCGCCTGCCGGCTCGGGGACGATCTCGTCGATGACTTCCAGCGCCTTGATATCCTTGGCAGTCAGCTTGAGCGCCTCGGCTGCCTGGGCACCCTTGGTACCGTCGGACCACAGGATCGCGGCGCAACCTTCCGGGGAAATGACGGCGTAAACGGAGTGCTGCAGCATGAGGACCCTGTCGCCGACGGCGATGGCGAGCGCGCCGCCGGAGCCGCCTTCGCCGGTGATGACGACGATGATGGGTACGGTGAGGCGGGACATCTCGCGCAGGTTCCTGGCGATCGCCTCTGCCTGGCCGCGCTCTTCGGCGCCGATGCCCGGGAATGCGCCGGGGGTGTCGACGAAGGTGATGATGGGAAGCTTGAAGCGCTCGGCCATCTCCATGAGGCGCAGCGCCTTCCTGTACCCTTCCGGGTTGGGCATCCCGAAGTTCCTGAACACCTTCTCCTTGGTGTCGCGCCCCTTCTGGTGGCCGATCACCATCACCGGCTCGCCGTCGAGCCTGGCAAGGCCGCCGACGATGGCGTGGTCGTCGCCGAAGTTGCGGTCGCCATGCAGCTCCACGAACTCGGTGAAGATCAGGCCCAGGTAGTCGAGCGTGAAGGGACGGTTGATATGGCGGGCCACCTGGGCCGTCTGCCAGCGGGAGAGGTTGGCGAACATCTCCTCGCGCATCTTCTCTGCCTTTTGCTCGAGCTTGGCGACCTCGACCTTCAGGTCGACCCCCTCGGTGGAAAAGGCGAGCAGTTCCTGGATCTTCTTGTCAAGTTCTGCCAGCGGCTTCTCGAAATCCAGATAGCTTTGTTGCAGTGCCATATATTTCTATCTCCTTGATTTTCATTCAATCCTGCAGGAATGCCGCTCCTACAGAAAATCGTCACATGTCGATCCGCGAAAAAATGAAGTTATTCGAAAGACACGGCATTATAGCCGAAGAGGTTGCTCACTTCCACTGTTAATTCTTCACTGGCGGATACTTTGTAGACGTCCGACAGCTTGATGGTGACTCGCGAGCTGTTCTCTATGTCGAGATGGAGGAAGCTGCGGCAAATACCCTGATAGCGGGACATGATGTCCTTCAGCGTGTTGAGTTTCCCCTCATCGGCCTCCTTGGCGTCGATGGTGAAGTTGACCCTCCTGGTTTCACGCTCGACCAGATCGCGCAGAAGGACGATGTCGGAGGCCATCACCTTGGCCCCCTTCTCGCTGAGTTCGGCGTTGCCGGTGACGTGGACCGGATCGTCACCCTTTAAAAGGTCGGAACATCTCGCGTAGGTTTCCGGGAAGACCACCACCTCCACCGCGCCGCAGAGATCCTCCAGGGCGAGGAACGCCATCCGGTCCCCCTTCTTGGTCATCAGCTCCTTGACGCTGGTCGGCACGCCGCAGATCTTCACCTCGCTCTTCTCCTTCACGTCCAGGATCGTGGAGGTATCCACGGTGGAGAAGCGCCTCATGTCGGCCACGTAGCGGTCCAGCGGGTGCCCGGTGATGAAGAAGCCTATCGCCTCCTTCTCGCAGCCGAGCCGGTACTTCTCGTCCCACTCCGGGATATCGGGGAGGCGGTTCGAGCCGCCACTTCCGCCGCGCGCGATCTCCGCCGTGCCAAAGAGCGAGGCCTGGGCGCTCTCGCGCTCCTGCTGCACCCTTTGCCCAGCCGACGCGGCATCTTCCAGCGCCGCCATCAGCGGCGCGCGCTTGGCACCGGTGCAGTCGAAAGCACCGCACTTGATGAGCGCCTCGATCACCCGCTTGTTGACGCGGCGCAGGTCGACCCGCTCGCAGAAGTCGAAGAGGTCCTTGAACGGGGCGTCGCCGCGCGCCTCGATGATCGCCTCGATGGCACCCTCCCCCACGTTCTTCACGGCGCCAAGGCCAAAGCGCATCGCCCTTTCCAATACCCGGAAGGAGCGGTCCGACTCGTTGATGTCGGGGGGGAGCACCTCGATCCCCATCTCGCGGCAGTCACCGATGCTCTTGATGACCTTGTCCGTGTTCCCCATGTCCTCGGTCAAAAGCGCAGCCATGAACTCGACGGGGTAGTGCGCCTTGAGGTACGCAGTCTGGTATGCGACCAGGGCATAGGCCGCGGAGTGGGACTTGTTGAAGCCGTACTCGGCAAACTTCGCCATCAGGTCGAAGATCGCCGCCGCCTTCTTCAGGTCGAGCTTGAGCTTCTCGGCGCCTTCGAGGAACTTGTCGCGCTCCTTGGCCATCTGCTCCGCGTCCTTCTTCCCCATCGCGCGGCGCAAGAGGTCGGCGCCGCCAAGCGAGTAGCCGGCGAGGCTCCGGGCGATCTGCATGACCTGTTCCTGGTAGACGATGACGCCGTAGGTGTCCTTGAGGATCGGCTCCAGCTGCGGCAGGTCGTAGACCACTTCCTTGCGGCCGTGCTTTCTCTCGATGAAGTCGTCCACCATGCCGCTCCCCAAGGGGCCCGGGCGGTAGAGGGCGCAGACTGCGATGATGTCCTCGAAGCAGGAAGGCTTCAGCTTTACCAGGAGCTCCTTCATGCCGCTGGACTCGAGCTGGAAGACGCCGGTGGTGTTGCCGGCCTGCAGGAGCTTATAGCTCTCGGCGTCGTCGTCGCGCAGAAGCGAGATGTCGAAGGCCGGATCCTTCCCCTTCCTGACGTGCTTCACGGCGTTGTCGATGACCGTGAGGTTCTTGAGCCCCAGGAAGTCGAACTTCACCAGGCCGATCTTCTCCACGTACTTCATGGAGTACTGGGTGGTGAGCGAGCCGCTCTTCTGGTCCTTGTAGACCGGGCAGAACTCCTCCATCTGCCTGGGTGCCACCACGAGGCCGGCGGCGTGGGTGGAGGCATGGCGCGCCAACCCCTCCAGCCTGAGCGCCACGGAGAGGACCTCCTTGACCCGCGCATCCGCAGCCGCCAGTTCGTTCAGCTTGGGCTCCTGCTGCAGCGCCTTCTCCAGGGTGATGCCGAGCACCTCCGGGACGAGCTTCGCGATCCGGTCCACGTCGCCGAAGGGGAGGTCCATGGCGCGCCCCACGTCCCTGATGACGCCGCGCGCGGCCATGGTACCGAAGGTGATGATCTGGCAGACCCGGTCGCGGCCGTACTTCTCCACCATGTACTGGATCACCTCTTCGCGGCGGTCCTGGCAGAAGTCGACGTCGATATCGGGCATGGAGATGCGTTCGGGGTTCAGGAACCTCTCGAACAGCAGGTTGTAAGGAATGGGGTCGATATCGGTGATCTTGATGGCGAAGGCGACCAGGGAGCCGGCCGCCGAGCCCCTGCCGGGACCGACCGGGATGCCGTGGTCCTTCCCCCAGTTGATGAAGTCCGCAACGATCAGGAAGTAGCCCGGGAAACCCATCTGCTTGATGCAGTCGAGTTCGATCTTCAGGCGGTCCCAGTACCCCTGGATCTGCTCCTCGGTCAGGTTCGGGTACTTGATCCGGATGGCCTTCAGGCGCTCGTGCAGGCCCTCGGTCGCCTCCTGCGCCAGTTGCTCGTCCAGCGTCATCCCCTCGGGGGGGTCATAGGCCGGGAAGTGGTAGGTCTTGAAGTCGAAGGCGAGCTCGCAGCGCTGGGCGATCCTGACCGTGTTCTCGATCGCCTCCGGGGCGTAGTGAAAGGCGGCGGCCATCTCCTGCGGGGTCTTCACGTAGAACTCGTCCACCGAGAAGGCCATCCGGCTGGGATCGCTCATGGTCTTGCCGGTCTGTATGCAGAGCAGGATCTCGTGCGCTCTCGCGTCTTCCTTGTTGAGGTAGTGGCAGTCGTTGGTGGCGACCAGCGGCAGGTCGAGCTCCTTGGCGATCTCCATCAGCCTCTTGTTGGCGATGTCCTGTTCGGGAAGCTTGTTCTCCTGCAGCTCGATGAAGTAGCTCCCCGGGAACTGCTCCGCGTACCAGGAGGCCGCGGCCTTCGCCTCGTCCATCTTGTTGCGGCCGGCCAGGTAGGCGACCTCCCCCTGCAGGCAGGCGGAGAGGACGATGAGCCCTTCCTTGTGCTGTAAAAGGAGTTCCTTGTCGATGCGGGGGCGCCGGTAAAACCCTTCCTTGTACCCCGCCGAGGTGAGGTAGGAGAGGTTCTTGAACCCGGTCATGTTCTCGCACAAAAGGATCAGGTGGTAGCTGCTCGCCTCCCCCCCCGCCGGAGCCTGCTTCAGGTGGCGCGACTGGGGCGCTATGTACACCTCCGAACCGACGATCGGCTTGATCCCCTTGTCCTGGCACTTCAGGTAGAACTCCAGGGTGCCGAACATGTTGCCATGGTCGGTCATCGCCACGGCAGGCATGTGGCAATCCTTCACCTTCTTGAGGAGGTCACCGATGCGGATCGCCCCGTCAAGGAGCGAGTACTGGGAATGGAGATGCAGGTGTACGAAATTTGCTGAATCCATAGAGCGAGAATCCTGGGTTGGCAATCGGAGGGAGCAGGCTGAAAGCAAACAACAAAAGGAGCCTTTTGCTTACAGGGCTCCAGTCACTGTGTCCGGCGAAAAATTGTGCCCAAATATGCCACGAAGAGGGAGGCTGTGTCAATCAAACAGAGGGGTGCTTCGAAGAGAGTCGCGGCAGGAATGCCGCTCCTACAAGAGCCGGTTGCAGGGGATGATCGCGGCATCAATGCCGCTCCTGCGGGGAGTCCGCCCGGGTAGGAGCGGCATTGATGCCGCTATTTTTCGTTTCGAAACGCTACGGCTTTACCTGCTCGGCCACGGCCGCGGCGTCAAGCGGCACCTCGCCCTGGGTCCCGCCGTCCATGTCCTTCAGGGGAGCGGTGCCGCGCGCCAGTTCGTCCCCGCCGATGATCAGGGAGAAGCGCGAGTTGAACTTGTCGGCGCGCCTCATCTGGCTCTTCAGGCTCTTCCCTTCGTAGTCGATCTCCACCGCCAGACCCGCACGCTGCAGCGCCGACATGAGACGGAACGCCTCGGCATGCGCCTCCTCGCCCATGGCGGCGATGAAGAGATCGGGACGGCGCGAAAAACTCTGTTCGGCCAGAAGCAGCGCCACCCGCTCGACACCCATGGCGAACCCTATCCCCGGTATCTGCGGACCGCCTATCTCGGAGATGAGGCCGTCGTAGCGCCCGCCGGCAGCCACCGCGCTCTGGGCGCCCAGCAGCCCGGTGACCATCTCGAAGGTGGTCCGGGTGTAGTAGTCGAGGCCGCGCACCATCCGCTGGTTGACGCTGTAGGGGGTCCCCACCAGCTCCAGGTATTTCCTGGTCTTGTCGAAGTGGTCGCCGCACTCCGTACAGAGGTAATCGAGCATGGAGGGGGCGCCCTTGGTCGCCTCCTGGCAGCCGGTGGACTTGCAGTCCAGGGCACGCAGCGGGTTGGTATCGTAGCGGCGCTTGCAGTCCTCGCAAAGGAGCCCGATCCGGTCCATCAGGAACTTCTTCAGGGCCTCGCGGTAGACGGGACGGCAGCAGGGGCACCCAAGCGAGTTAATCTGCAGGGAGGGCTCGCTGAGGCCCAGCTCCTGGAAGAAGTGGGTCAGCATGGTCAGCACCTGGGCGTCGACCGTCGGGGCGGCGACGCCGGTGATCTCGGCGCCGATCTGGTGGAACTGGCGGTAGCGCCCTTTTTGCGGACGCTCGTAGCGGAACATGGGCCCCATGTAGTAAAGACGCGCCACCGGGTCGAGAGCGTGCATCTTGTGCTCGACGTAGGCGCGCATGACGGAAGCGGTCCCCTCCGGGCGCATGGTGACCTTGTTGCCGCCCTTGTCCTCGAAGGAGTACATCTCCTTCTCGACTATGTCGGTGGCGTCGCCTATGGAACGGCAGAACAGCTCGGTCTTCTCGAGTATCGGGATCCTGATCTCGGACAGCCCGTAAAGCTCGAAAACCCTGCGCGCCGTCCCCTCGATATGCTGCCACTTCTCGACTTCGCCCGGGAGTATGTCGTTGAATCCTTTAACACCAGTTATCGCCACGTCCAATGCTCTCCTTGCCTATCATTAAAATGTAAAAAAGCCGTCTAGGCTCTCGTTTGTGGTCGATTATCCCGGGGGGCTGTCTCTTTGTAGGAGCGGCATTCCTGCCGCGATTGCAGCGGCGGCTATCGGCAGGCATGACTCTCCTGCCGGATGCCCCCCCTCACTCGGGGGAGCCGTTTTGCCTTTGTGCGTGGAAGGCCTTGTTCTTGCCGGCGGTCTTGCCGTGGTACATCGCCTGGTCCGCCATCTCCAGGAGTTCTACCTTGGTCGAGGCGTCGTCGGGCGAGCAGGCATAGCCGAGGCTCACCGTCAGCTTGATGGCCAGCCCGTCGGCCTTGGAAAAGGTGTGCGCCTCGATGGTCTTGCGGATACGCTCTGCAACCACCGCAGCGCCCTCCAGGCCGGTTTCCACCAGCACGATGGTGTACTCGTCGCCGCCGTAGCGGATCACCGCGTCGACGTCGCGCACGCTCTTTCGAAGCAGGCTCCCCACCTCGCGCAGCACGCGGCTGCCGATCAGGTGCCCGTACATGTCGTTCACCATCTTGAAGAGGTCGATGTCCAGAAACAGCACGGAGAGGTTCGAGCCGTAGCGCTCGGAACGCTTGATTTCACGCTCCAGCACCACGTCGAGATAGCGGTAGTTGTAGAGTCCGGTCAGCTCGTCTATGTAGAGCAGGTCCTTGGCGAAGTTGTAACGCGCGGCGTTGTCCAGGGCAAGGGATGCCTGATCCAGGAGGAAGGTGACGTGCCTGCGGTTGATCTCCCTGGGAAGGGGGGCTTCAGGGTCGTTGAACAGGATGATGGCGCCCTGCAGGCTGTTCTTTTGCCGGATGTAGAGACAGACGGCCTCTTTGATGTCGCCGCCGTAGTCGGCCCCCTCGGGGAGGAAGTCCTTCAGCATCACGAGGTTGCTGATGCCGTCATCCAGCAGGTCGCATTCGGACACCACCGCCTGCCCCAAAAGCGGAGCGCTCTCCTCGTCGATCCCCTTCAGCTCATGAAGCACCAGTTGCCCACTGTCGCTGAAATAGCCGAGCCCGCGGCTCGCGCCGACCTCCTTGGCGAGCGCCTCCATCAAGAGGGGGTAGATCCGCTCCAGCTCCAGGCAGTTGGCGATGTTCTGGCTCACCTGGAACAGGTTTACCAGCCCCTTCAGCTCGAGGTTCTCGTCCAGCAGCCTGCGCTGTTCCATGCAGTGCGACACGATGTGACGGAACTCGTCGTGGTTGATCGGCTTTATGAGGTAATCGGTCGCCCCGTTCTTGAGCGCATAGATAGCCGTCTCGACATTGGCATGTCCCGTCACCATGATCACTGCCGTAGCCGGGTCCAGCCTCTTTACGGCCGAAAGGATATCCAGGCCGCTCACGTCGCGCATGACCAGGTCGGTCACCACCAGTTGGTATCCCCCGTTGCGGATCATCTCCAGCGCCTCTTCACCAGAGACGGCCACCTCGACGCTGTAGCCATCCGCTTTCAAAAGGTCGGTGAAGACCTCGCGGAAAAAGCTGTCGTCTTCGACTAAAAGAATCCTCTCCATACAACGGATCTCCTGGATTGCCGGGGCAAATAAGGGATAATTCCCGCCTAAACTAGCAGATGCGACTCTTAAGTGTCAATTAAAATGCCCCCAAGGTGCCGAAACAGCAAAGGTCCCATCGCCCCTCAATACCGCCTCAACACTCCCCTCCATGTCGGTACGGTAAACCCTGGCGCCGCGCCTTTGCAACCGGTCCAGGGTCGAGGCGGCGGGGAGGCGGAAACTGTTGCCATACCCGGCCGAGACCACGGCAGCCTTGGGGCTGACCGCGGCAAGGAACCCGTCGCAGGAGGAGTACCTGCTACCGTGATGCGCCACTTTCAGGATCGTGGCGGGCTGCAGCGCCCCCCGCGCGAGCAGTTCCATCTCACCTTTCTCCCCCAGGTCGCCGGTAAAAAGCACCGACCCATTTCCGTGGCAGAGCCGGAACACCAGGGAACTGTCGTTGGCGTCCCCGGAGGCCGGCGCCTCGGGTTTCAGCGGCCAAAGCGGCTGCACGGCGGCGCCTCCGGCCTTGAAGGGCGCCAGCGCCGCGTTCACTGTCCGCACCGGAACCCCGCGCGAGGCAAGCACCCATTTGAGCTGCCGGTACTCTCTGGCGGCGCTGGGAACCCCGCTCTCCCAGAACTCGCCAACGTCGTAATGGGCAGCGACATGAAGAACGCCCTGCAGATGATCCGGATGCTCATGGGAGAGCACCAGGTAGTCGACGCGCCGTGCCCCCAGGCGCCTT
This sequence comes from uncultured Geomonas sp., assembly GCA_964519915.1. Classification (GTDB taxonomy): domain Bacteria; phylum Desulfobacterota; class Desulfuromonadia; order Geobacterales; family Geobacteraceae; genus Geomonas. Next base: position 7,387 of record CAZFMI010000045.1, on the reverse strand, counting down.
AGCGCCGGGAGCAGCAGGCGGGGGCCGACTCGGGAAGCGGCATCCGTCGCGTTGCCGCCGCCGTCCACGAGCATCCATTTCCCGTCCGGCAGCCGCGCCAGGGCCGCATCCCCCTGCCCCACGCTCAGAAAGTACAGCCTCAACATGCCGTCGCCGGCAGCGGCGCCAGGCATCGCCCGCACCGTCAGCAGCAAGAAAAAGCAAAGCAAAACCGCAGTGCGCTTCAGCCCCCCGGGGAGCAAGGTCATGGCACAGAGCACCAGGCAGGCGAGGAGGATGTCGAGCCTTCCGGGGAGGTATCCGGTCAGAACCGGCGCCCGCGCCAGGTACAGGATCGCCTGGTCCGACAGCCGCACCAGGAAGGCGGCCAGGTGAAGAAGAGCCTCGCCCGGGGGTCCGGCGACCACCCCAAGCGGGAGCGAGGCGAACCCGGCAACCACGGCGCCATACCCCATGAGCGGCACGATGACCAGGTTGGCGGCAATCCCTACCAGGGACACGCGCTGGAAATGGTAGGCGACCGGCACCAGCGTCGCCAGGACCGCGGCCGCGGAGGCAGCCATGAGGAGCAGCAGCCAGCGCGCCCCCCTCCCCGCTCCCGTAAAGGGTGCCGCCATGGGCGGCGCCAAAACGACGAGCCCCCAGATGGCGAGGAAGGAGAGCTGGAAGGAGAGCTCGAAGAGCGTCTCCGGCGCCACGAACAGGATCGCGCAGGCGGCCAGCATGACCGAGTTCACCGGATCCACCTCGCGCTTCAGGTACAGGGCAACCACGACCCCGGAGATCATCAGCACGCTCCTGACGGTGGCCGGAGCCTCCCCGGAGAGAAAGAGATAGAACACCACCACCGGAAGCGTCGCGAGCAGCAGCGCCTGCTTCAGGTTCGGTCGAAGCGCCAGCGGCTCGCAGCAGCGCGCCGCAAGGTAGAGAGCGTGGAACAGGGAGAGAAAGACGATGCCGACATGGAAACCTGATATGGAGAGTATGTGGTTGACCCCTGCCCTGGCGTAGGCATCCTGCAACTGCTCCGGCACGTCCCCCTTGTCCCCCAGCAAAAGCGCCTTCAGCACCCCCCCCTCGGGACCCGGTTCGCACCTGGTGATCTGGCGCCCCAGCGAGGCTGCCAGCAGGTCGACGCGGTGGCGCCAACCCTCTCCGGTGCCGAGCAGCAACAGGTCTTCTGCCTCGACCACGAAGGCCGTAGCGAAGATCCCCTGGTAGGCGAGACGCCGCGCCTGGTCCATCTCGCCCGGAAGGCCATAGCTGCGCGGCCGGCGGATCCGGGCAGAGAACAGGACGCGGTCCCCCGTGGCAAGCTCCGCCCTTCCCTGCTTCACGTAAACCAGGAGCCTTCCCCGGACAGCGGTATCTGCAGCTGCATCCCCGATCCGCTCCGCCTGCAGGTACACTTTCCCGCCGCCGGAGGGAGTCCCTTCGGGGCGCCGGTACAGCACCCCCTGGATAAGTACCGGCGTTTGGCCGTCGCTGCCGGGGAACGGCTCCGCCGGCCTTAGGAACGGCCGCAGCGAGAGCGAGCCCCAGAACAGGAACAGCAAGGAAAGCGAAAGGAAAAAAGGGAAGCGGGACTTGACGAAGCATGCGGCGAGCGTGGTTGCGAGCAGGGCGATCAATCCCCACTCCGGAGGTATCCAGTCGAGCAGGTCGGCCAGCACCATCCCGGCGATCAGTGAGGCGAGCGGCACCAGCAGAGGTCTCTCCAGAAGGCACCTCCCAATCTGCCCCGCGGCGCGGGGAGACATTAAAACCACCCAACTTATAGCACACCCCCGCCGTACCACAACCGTCCCCTGTGCAGCAAGGCCCGGCTGTTCACAGTTCGCCACGGCTCCAAACCCCTGTAGTTGCGCCCCTTTGGAGCCGTGCCGGCCGCGGGATGTGCAGCTTTAGCACAGCCGCGCCCAGAACGGTCGCGGGTCGAGCCCCATCGCCCGCCAGGGAAAAATCGTTTAGTTCCGAGCCCTTACGGCTCCAGACGCATCTGATGCCGGATTGGTACGCCAGTTGAAAAGGTAAAACAAACGGACCAAAACGGGGGTGACATGATGGGATACCGAGATCGCAGCAACAACGAAAGGTCAGGCGCTTACTCGTACTGCATCATGGAAGTACGGCTCAGGAAGAAGGGAGCCCCCGACGGCAGCAAGGACGACTTGCGGTTCATGACCGTGGACAGCCACTGGGACACCTTGCGCTTTGTCCAGGACAACATGAACGACTGCGTCGGGAACGTGGTGCGGATGAAGAGAATGAGGCAGTCGACCGAGCAGGGCGTCAACGAGAGCGCCGAGCTTTTCCAGAAAAACCTGGAGCCGCTGGTCGCCACGCTGGCCGCCGCGGAGGGACAGGGGGTGATGGACAAGCTTTCGGCCTCCCTGAAGAAGGCCCTTTTGCTCATGGTGATGGAGCGCTACCAAAGCGACCGCGAGAAGGCCTGCCAGGTGCTCGGGATCTCCCGCGAGAAGCTGGAAAGCGAGCTCAGGCTCTGCGGGGTCGCCCGCTAGCAAGAGCAAAAGACGCGCCGGCGCGCCCGGCAGGTCTAATAGTACTGTTCCCGATAAGAAGGGATCTCCGCGAACCGGCGGGGGTCCCTTTTCGCTTGCGCCAGTGCGGCATCCACGCTGTCGATGAGCCGTTCCCTGTCCTTTGGGTAGCTCCCGGCCAGGTTCAGGAAGTTCGAGACGTGGTTGGAACGGAGTATGGTGCCGCGAGGCTCCAACCCTCCCAGCAGCGCCCGCGTTTCCAGCAGTATCTCCCCACGGCTCAGGGGCTCGATCAGGGAGAGGTACTCGTCGTTGTGACGCTGGAACATGGTGAGCAATGAGAAATACTCCGGGGAGAGGGCGCTGATCCATTGTGCCGTGGCCGCGGCATGCTCGGCGCTGCGCCTCCTGCCCGCGAGACCGAGAATGGCGGTGACGGACAGCTTCATCCCGGCGGAGGCCGCCTTTTGGCAGGCAGCGAGCATCTCGTCCGGCTCATACCCCTTGTCCACCAGCCGGAGCGTTTCCGCGTCCCCGCTTTCCAGCCCGAAGTAGAGTATGCGGAGCTTCTTGCCGCGCAGCACCGAGAGTTCCTGCGCGCTTTTGGTGACGAGGCTGTTGGGCGACGCATAGGCGCCCACCCGGGTCAGCGCGGGAAAGGTCTCTGCGAGCGCGTCCAGTATCACCTCGAGCCCCTGCTGCGGGTAGATCAGCGCATCGCCGTCGGCCAGAAAGACCCGCCTTACTGTCAGCCGGTAGCCGGGGGGGATAGAGCGAATCTCCGCCAGCACCTCGTCCAGGGAGCGCACCCGAAAGCGTTTCATCTTGTACATGCCGCAGAATTTGCACCTGTTCTGGGAGCAGCCGAGGGTTATCTGGAAGATGAGACTGCCCGCCTCTGAAGGCGGGCGGAAAAGCGGCTCGTCGTAGTTGAGGAAATACATTGCCATCACTCTCTTCACGCAAAGATTCTCCGGCAAGGGCCTGAGCAGGCCTACAATACCGGAGAAGCGGCAAGAGATTCCATAAAAAAATGCCGGTTTGCTATTCCACGACCCTGAGCCCGTTCAGGTCCGCCCTGAAGGGAGCGGAAGTCGCCACGAACCCGCTGGCGAGGTGGGAGACGTCGGTGACGGTCGCCAAAACCCAGCTGCCGTCCCCGGACGGGTCGGGAACTATCACCGTTGCGCCCACCTGCAGGTCCCCGGCAGCGGCCGGGCGGCTTTTCCAGAAGTAGGGGCCGAGGAGCACCGAGCCGTCCGGCTGCGCGACGCAGCTCCGGGCGTCGCCCCATGCCTGGCCGGCGGCGACCTCCTCCGTGCAGGGCCTGACTGCCACCCAGTTGCCCGGCCCCACGGCTTCGTCCGACACGAAGTACAGCCTGTCGTCAAACGGCAGCCTCTCGCCCACGCCCCCAGCAGTGGCGGAAGCCGAATGCCCCTTTTGTCCCGCGCGCATCTTGAGCGTCTGCTCCATGGTGCTGAGGGTGTCCTCGACGGTGTTCAGCGTCTCCAGCGGGTCTTTCGCATAGCAGCGGACGGCAATGGCAACAAATAGCAACATGACAAAAACACGCATGGCCCACCTCCTAAAATGATCTGCCGCTAACATTACCATCCATTAATTTTTCTTGCAACCACTGACGTGAATAAATTTTCCGACTCACATCGCGATGGAGAAATACTCATTGCGGAAAAAGACCATCGGACTTTCAATCATAGAAAGCATGTCCAAAGGCATAGAGGTTGGAAGCGATGTAGCCGGGGATAGCTATGAGAGTTGCAGGGGCGCAACCGCGATCCGCTATGACAAGAGGCGGGTCACCGGATGCAGAGGCTGCAGCCTGCGTGGGGGGAACAAAGATTGCCGGGAGGAAGGGTGGAAGAAACGCTGCCGAAAACGGAGAAAAGGGGGCGACTTTGCGTCGCCCCCTTCCTTTTTGCCAGCTGCCGAAAAACGACGGTTCTCTAGGCGAGACGGTCGGCGTACATCGGGAACCGCTTCATCATGGCGTTAACCCCGCCCTTCACTGCCGCAAGCTTCGCCTCGTCGTTGACATTGGCAAGGACGTCCGCTATGAACCCTGCCACCTGCTCCATCTCGGCCTCTTTCAGGCCGTGGCTCGTCGCGGCCGGCGTGCCGATGCGGATGCCGGAGGTGATGAACGGCGAACGGGTATCGAAGGGGATGCCGTTCTTGTTGACGGTGATGCCTGCGCGGTCGAGCGCCTCTTCTGCGACCTTGCCGGTGAGCTCGGTCTGGGAGAGGTCGACCAGCATCAGGTGGTTGTCGGTCCCGCCGGAGGTGAGCTTGAAGCCGCGCTTCACGAGCCCCTCGGCAAGCGCCTTGGCGTTCTTCACGATCTGCCCCTGGTACTGCTTGAACTCGGGGGTGAGCGCCTCTTTGAACGCCACCGCCTTGGCGGCGATGACGTGCATGAGCGGCCCCCCCTGGATCCCCGGGAAGATGTTGGAGTTCAGCGTCTTCGCGAACTCCTCGCGGCACATGATCATGCCGCCGCGCGGCCCCCGGAGGGTCTTGTGCGTGGTGGTGGTGACGAACTCGGCATAGGGGACCGGGCTCGGGTGCAGACCCGCGGCCACCAGGCCGGCGATGTGCGCCATGTCGACCATGACCACGGCGCCCACCTTGTCCGCGATGCGGCGGAAGGCTTCGAAGTCGATGATGCGGGGGTAGGCGCTGGCGCCGACCACGATCATCTTCGGTTTGTGCTCGATGGCGAGGCGCTCGGTCTCCTCGTAGTCTATGGTCTGGGTCTCCCGGGAGACGCCGTAGGGGACGATGTTGAAGAGCTTGCCGGAGAAGTTGACCGGGCTGCCGTGGGTCAGGTGCCCCCCGTGGGCCAGGTTCATGCCGAGCACGGTGTCGCCGGGCTTCAGCACGGAGAAGTAGACCGCCATGTTCGCCTGGGAGCCGGAGTGCGGCTGCACGTTGACGTGGTCCGCGCCGAACAGTTCCTTGGCGCGGTCGATGGCCAGGTTCTCCACCACGTCCACGCAGTGGCAGCCACCGTAGTAGCGCTTGCCGGGGTACCCTTCGGCGTACTTGTTGGTGAGAACCGACCCCTGCGCCTCGAGCACGGCCGGGGAAACGAAGTTCTCCGAAGCGATCAGTTCGAGGTTGAATTCCTGGCGCTCCGTCTCATGCCTGATGACCTCCGCCACTGCCGGGTCGAATGTTTCCAGTACTGACATTGTTTTCTCCTAACTAGCTAGATGGAAATGAGAAAACGGGACTCTCGCGAGTCCCGTTGTTGCTGATGACGATCCTGCAGGAGCGGCATTCCTGCCGCGATGCCGTCGGGGTGACCGCGGCAGGAATGCCGCTCCTACAAGAGATGTGGTGTCAGGTTGTGGTGCTGCGCAGCTCGCGCTCCAGGGCGGAGATCTTGTCCAGGCGACCCTGGTGCCGTCCTGCGGCGAACTCGGTGTCGAGCCAGGCGGCGACCATCTGGCGGGCCAGCTCGGTCTTAAGTACGCGCCCGCCAAGCACCAGGATGTTGGCGTCGTTGTGCTCCTTGGCCATGGTCGCCATGAAGACGTCCGTGGCAAGCGCCGCGCGTATCCCCGGGAACTTGTTGGCCACGATGGACATGCCGATCCCGGTGCCGCAGACCAGTACCCCTTTCTCCGCGCTCCCCTCAGAGACGCGGCGCGCCACCCGCTCCCCGAAATCCGGGTAGTCGACGGAGTCGCCGTTGTGGGTCCCAAGGTCCTCGCAGGGAATCCCCCGCTCGTCGAGCAGGCTCTTTATCTCGTTTTTCAGCTCCAGCCCGCCGTGATCGCTCCCAAGGACTATCATGCTAGACCTTCTTGAAGAGCAGCGAAGCGTTGGTGCCGCCGAAACCGAACGAGTTGCTCATGGCGTATTCCACCTTGGCGTCGCGCGCCGTGTTGGGGACGTAGTCCAGATCGCACTCCGGGTCCGGGTCGGTGTAGTTGATGGTGGGCGGAACCACGGAGTTCTTCATCGCCATCAGGGAGAAGACGGCCTCGATGCCGCCGGCCGCGCCGAGCAGGTGTCCGGTCATGGACTTGGTGGACGAGACCATCAGCTTGCGGGCGTGATCGCCGAATACGGAGTGGATCGCCATGGTCTCGCCGACGTCCCCGAACGGGGTCGAGGTGCCGTGGGCGTTGATATAGTCGACCTGCTCCGGGTTCACGCCTGCGGTGCGGAGCGCCATCTTCATGCAGCGCGCCGCCCCCTCGCCGCCGGGGGCGGGGGAGGTCAGGTGATAGGCGTCGCCGGAAAGGCCGTAACCGACCACCTCGCCGTAGATCTTGGCCCCGCGGGCCTTGGCGGCCTCGTATTCCTCGAGGACGACGATGCCTGCCCCCTCGGAGAGGACGAAGCCGTCCCTACCCTTGTCGAACGGGCGCGAGGCGCCGGTCGGGTCGTCGTTGTTGGTGGAGAGCGCCTTCATGACGGCGAAGCCCCCGATGCCAAGCGGCGTCACGGTCGACTCGGTGCCGCCGGCGATCATGGCGTCGGCGTCGCCGCGCGCGATCATGTGGTAGGCGTCGCCGATGGAGTGGGTGCCGGTGGCGCAGGCGGACACGGAGGAGACATTCGGCCCCTTCGCACCGTATTTGATGGAGATGTGCCCCGGAGCCAGGTTGATGATCAGCATCGGGATGAAGAACGGGGAGATCTTCTTGTGACCGCCCTCGAGCAGCACTGAGTGGTAGCGCTCGATGGCGGGAAGACCGCCAAGCCCCGCGCCCACCAGGACACCGACCTTCTCGGCGTTCTCCTCGGTGATCACCAGGCCGGAATCTTCCATGGCGAACTGTGCCGCAGCGAGCGAGTACTGGATGAAGAGATCCATCTTCTTGATCTCTTTCTTGTCGATGAAATCCTCG
>CAZFMI010000044.1:2057-35767 GCA_964519915.1 uncultured Geomonas sp. | reverse complement strand
AACTGATATCAGTTATAGGTGCGATCTTTTGCAAAGTCAAGCACGAATTGATAACCGGATTCAAAAAGAGAGGTGACTCAGGCGGGAGCTGCGTCTTTAGTTGCAGGCATCTGCAAGGTGGCGTGGTGTGGAAATGACTCGACCTCCAAGCACGGGAATCGGATAGAGGTCGAGCATCGAAGGGTTCAGTCAGTGCCCCACGGCTCAGTCAGGTTGAGTGCGCGCTTCATAGCCTGATCCGCAGCCGCTATGTCATCAGGATCTCCAATAACAGCTTCGACCCATTGATTCATCGCGTGAACCTTCCGGACTTCGGGATAATGGCTTGCCAGCAGAGACTCCAGCTCACCGCTCTTCTCCTCGAAATCTACGCCGAGGTACCAGAGAGCGAGTGCGTAAGAGGCTATTCCCTGCTCCGTCACAAGCCCCTTGGTCTCCGCCAGCGCCGTCGCGAGGGAAAGGAACGCATACCTATCGTACCGGTCAAGCCCGATGTAATCCTGCAGGTCCCGTGCAAATGCCGCGTCGAGCTTTTCGATGAAAGCGGCGCGGGCAAGTTCGTCTATCTTTTCGGATCGAATTTCCATGTGCACCCCCTATTCTCAGCAGTGAGGCCACGCGATGGATGTTCTGCCCCACTCGCTGGGATCGGCTGATGAAGTTCTGAAATTTTAAACCTGCTGACTCGCATCAAGCTGAATCACGCAGGTTTTATCGCTGATAAGCAGGCCTGAAAGATTCTATTGGTTTCGAAACCTACAATAGCTTGTCTCAAACTTTCACTTTCTACTTCTTTTAGTATTGAGGCATTTAGCATAGCATCACTCTCTTTTAATAGTCATTTAGTAGCCAACCGAAATGAATTGACCACCTTGTCCCACAGTTCTAGCTTTTCACGAATATTTTCATCTGGGCATTCAATCCCAATTTTTATTTCAGGATGCTCTCCGGAATCCTCTCTTCCCTGATAATCCCAGGCAAAGAACAGCTCCTTGCCCTCTTTATCGCTTAAGCGAGTAACAATTTCTTGTCCAGCTAATCCGGAAACAGTTCGCTTACCAGCTCTTATTTTATTTACATCAACACCAGGAGCAAAATTAACACCGAGTGAAGCTGCCAAACGATCCATTACACCCGCCTCTTCTACTTTGTGTGTCTCCCTTATTTCCAACCGTAAGATCATCTCTTTTGGCCCTTCAAAACGTACATAGCTCTCCTCTTGCTCAAGATAAGGAAGTAATATTTTGCCGTAATTCAGAAAAAAAGATTCCGTTTGCGCTTGTCTAAGGCCAGAATCATAATGGGCAAGTATATTGGTGAAATTTTTCACCATCTTATCTTTATTGGTACCGGCTATTGTCAACCATATTCCTGTTTCACCGTAATCTACTTGTATTGTCCAAAATAATCTTTGAGTAAGAAGATAATCACCATAATATAAAACCCCTTTAGCCCATTTAGCTATTGAAGGGAATGTAACCTCTTCTATTAATGTTGTCTTTTTATCTACAGGCTTGGGCATTTTTTTTATTTTGGCTATCTTTTGCATCCATAGCGTATCTCGCTCCTTTGTTCGTTCACTTGAGCTCCACGTAAAATCCAATATTTCTGCATATCGAATCTTATGGCTCTGCGCCGCCAACTTGAACTCCACCGGCACATCAATGGCAAATCTGCCTATATAATGTGTTTTCATGACTTGTTGAACTCCTTCGGGGTTTGTAGTTCTGATGCTGTTTTCAGCAGCGTTACTACAGTTGCTCAGGCTTAAGGCGAGCAGAATGGCCATTAATAGATTTATCAACAGCTCCATGGGACGCCTCCAACGGAGATCGACCCGTTCTCTATGAGGAGGGGCACTTATCATTTGGCGCGCTTTGCCCGTATTTCGGCAGGGCTTGAAGCTGGGAAAACCGCTCCGCGCTCTTCCATCATTTTTTTGAGGTGGAGCACCTTGTTATAGGTGGGGCTGCCGGGTTTGAATTTTTGCAGGTGGAATTGCACGGAATATGCTGGCGTCATACCGCCACCAGCTTGGACGTGAACCGAATCACCTCGTCTGAGGAGCGACTCCGCAAGGTCGTAGTCCTGCGCATCCATTGCAGCCATCATGATTGTGTATCCGGCACCATCTGGGAAATCAATGGGGGCACCGCGTTGGAGTAGTAAATCCATGCAAGCTGGACGAGGAATGCCTACAGAACGGAACAGTAAGGACCTTAAAGCATCCGTCGACAACCTACTAATCGGTCTAAGATCCAACAACAGCCCTAGCATGTCCACTTTGTCGAGTGTCATGGCAAACACCAGCGCCCTGCCAAAACCCTCTGTTTTCATCTCAGGATCGGCCCCCACCGCCATCAGAGTCTTGACAGCCTGGGGGTTGTTAGCTGCAATAGCATAGTGCAACGGTCGCAACCGGTTGTAAGGGTTGTCACGCGGACCCTCGTCGTTCGGGTTTGCCCCTTGAGCCATAAGTTGCTTCGCCTTTGGCAGATCACCGGCCATGGCTGTAGCCAGCAAAGCCACGGTTTTATGATCGCTAAAATAGTACTGAGGGGGCTTCAGTTTAAAAGAGGGTGCAGCGTTTGCATTTATAGTCGTCATAATGATTATCCCTATAAGTGTGGTTAACATTCCGATGTCACTCAGGCGTCGCTGTGAATGAAATATCGCTGCCATTTATTTCCTCCTGTTATTTTTGGCATTTCTTTAAAACCGCCTCGTCATAGATTTTACTCTTCTCGGCTGAGTCGATCACCTCATCCATGCTGTGCAAATAAGTATCGTAAGTGTCCTTACAAGGATTGGGTGTAAGGCATGGTGATCAACCGATTTTCTATAGGAGAAGGACTTATCGCTTCGCGCGCTTTGGAGCGACATTTCCTCGAATAGCTGTTGGACAATCGCGGCAGGAATGCCGCTCCTACAGGATCTAGCCAGGTCCATTAACTGCACGTCAACCCTGCTCAGCCAGCTTCAGCTAACGGTCGCTGTATCCGCTTCCTGAAAGGTGTGGGTGACACCCGGGCCTTTTATCCAAGTCAACGCCCAGCCACTTAGGCCGAAAAACAGGAGGATTTGGAGGTGCAGTGAGTGACTCGACCTCTAAACAGGTGACCGGTTGGAGGCCGAGCAGCAAAGTTTTACTCAGTGGCGTATGGCTCGCTGACGTTGAGTAGCTCGTTCCAGTCGATCTCGATGGTAGTCCTGCAAACCCCGCCTGATTGCCGCATCAAGCCTTTTCATGAAGACGGCGCGGGAGTTCATCTATCTTGTTGGGTCGAATCTCCATGACTACCTCCAGTTCGTTCGCTGCAGCTATTCAATGGATGTGCTGTCCTCACGTAGCACGTGATCAGCAAGACGGAGCCTTCTCACGTCCCCCGATTCTATATCCTCCATCAGAAAGCAGATGACCGGCCCGAAAAAGCTGCGGGATTCCTCAAGGTTGCAGTTGCGCAGATAACACCTCAGCACTACGGGGTCGTAGAAACGGAAGTATAGGAATTTCCCCTCGTTCGACACCTTCACAAATCTCCTGAAATGTTTCCTCAGTTCCGGCAGGGCTGCCTCGGAACTGCCGAAGATCCCCCAGCACCTCCCCCACCCGTTACATAGAACCCATTCCGTGAAATGGTCATCCCGCTCCAGGATCGCCAGGTAAGGAGCGACCTCTGCCAAATCCGGCTCGTGCACGCCACGGTAGAGGCAGACGTACTCGGGCCTGAAAGCCGCCAGGCTTGCCGGCAGGTCCGGCACGGTGGCGCCGTCCAAAATGACAAAGGCTGTTGCCGACGGCGAAGAGAAGAGTGCCGCCTTCAGTGCGTTGAGCTTTCTGTTTTCCATGATCTACTCCGACCTCACGGACCGGTTTCTTCAGGCGTTCAGCTGTCACAGAAAAACCTGTGCTGTCGGGCTGCCGTTTTCAGCGCCGCCGCCTGCGGACCTACGGTTGCCGGTTTGGTTGGGGCTTTCGCCTCTGCCTCGCCTGGATTGGCTCGTTCCACCTCTTTGGGTATCCGCGGGGCTTCCGGCGACGCTCCACTACCGGATCCTGCTGAACCGCCGCTGTTGATGAGGATCATCGTCCCGACTATGCTCACGCCGGCAGGGGCGATGTTGATGAAATTCCCTCCTACCTTCAGAGAGATTTCCCGTCCCGACTCGATGATGAGCCTGGTTCCTGCCCTCAGGTGGATTTCCTCCCCCGCGTCGAGCGCGTGTTTCGCGCCGACTTTCTGTTGCATATCCTCGCTCACTGTCAGCGAAACCGTCCCGTCCACCTTCTCGTTTCTGTCTCCTGTCACCGTCAGATGCTGATCCCCCGAAACCTTTTCGTACTGGTCCCTCCCGACGATGAGATGGCGATCCTCTCCGACCCATTCCAGCGCACTACCGTTCACTCGATTGTCCTGCTGCCGTTGGGCGTGGATGAAAAGCTGCTCCTCCCCCTTCCTGTCCTCAAAACGGATTTCGTTGAACCCGCCTCCATCGGGAGAGGAGTTCGACTTCAAGGTGCTTCTGGTCTTGTGTGCCGGCAGCGGGTAAGGCGGAAGGTTCACGCCGTTGTAGAGCTGCCCTGTTACTATCGGCCGGTCCGGATCCCCTTCCAGGAAGTCAACGACAACCTCCTGGCCGATACGCGGTATATGCAGCGTGCCCCACCCGTTTGCCGCGCAAAGCTGGCTCACCCTGATCCAGCACGAGCTGTTGTCGTTTTTCTTTCCCTCGCGGTCCCAATGGAACTGGACCTTCACCCTGCCGTGTTCGTCTGTGTGGATCTCCTCACCCGGTGGGCCGACAACGATGGCGGTCTGCATCCCCTGCACAGCCGGCCTGGGGGTAAGGCGGGGCGGGCGATACGGGACGCTGTGGGGCAGGCACTCGAAGCTGTTTTCATAGCGTGCCCCGGCATCATCTCCGTATCCTTCTGTTGCATTGTGTGTGACGGTGACGAGGAGGTAATCTTTGTCATTTAGGTCGGCGCGGGAGTGCTCTTTGAGGGTGAAGCGGAATCCGCTGGCAAAAAAACGGCAGTCGCTCGTCCCGCGGATTCTGATGCAATGGGCCTCATCCCCCTCCATGCGGATTCTTGCCATCGTTTCGCCGGCAGATCTGTTCCGGAAGTTGCCGGGGTAATCGTAGATCTGTCGGTTGCCGATCTTCAGCGCATCCATGCCCTGCACTTCCACGTTGAGACTCGTGTTCGGCGTGGCGAAATTGAAGTCATTGAGGCTGTACCTTGACGCGCCGATCTGCTGCGTCAGTTCGAAGGCGGTGATGACGTCTTGATCCCGCACAGCCTGAAGGCTCAGTTGGCACGAGACAGCCTTTTGCCCGGGGCAGTGTTTGTGCGCGTCGGGGGTGTCGGCAAGGACCATCTTGTGTTTGCCTTGTTGGTGCTCGAAGTAATAAAAAATGCCCTCTTCCTCAAGGAGGCGCGACACAAAGTTGTAGTCGGTCTCCCGGTACTGAACGCAGAACTCCTTCTTGTCATAGTTCCCCTGGAGGTCGAGCCTATAATCGGTGAGGCCTTTGTCCTTGAAAACTTTTTCCACGATTTCGCCAACGGAGAGATTTTGAAAGATGCGGGAATCCGAAGATCTGGTCAGGACCCAGAACCAGGGAACCATGGTCGCACGATAGCTGGTGAATCTGGTATCCGCGCCCTCCTCTCCCCCTCCCCTGCCCTGCGAGAAGCTGGAGACGGTTCCGTTCAGGTATCGCTTGTTGCCATCAGGCAGGTTGATGGCGACTGTGACGTTTTTGCCGATGATGGCGTCGAAGGGGATGGCGTGATTTTCCGAGAGGAGCGACAGTTCGAAGCTGAAGGTCCTGGAGATGCCTTCTTCTCCGGACAGCCCCGTCAGCAGCAGAGCGTCTTCGCCAAGAGGGGTGTCTATGGAAATGAGCTTGTCGTCCTGGGTGTAGGGCATGGAGCGTCCTGAACAGGCGTTGAGAGTGCTGGGCTTTTGGAATGTGTGTGGACTGCCTGCGGAGCCTTGCAGGCGATCAATGCTTTTCGCGCTTTGCCCTCACTTCCGCCGGGCTCAGAGCCGGGAACACCGCTCCACGCTCTTCCATCAGCTTCTTCAGATGAAGCACTTTGTCGTAGGTGGGGCTGCCTGGCTTGTACTTTCTCAGGTGAAACTCTACCGAGTAAGCCGGGGTCATTCCACTACGAGGTTCGATGTGAACAGATGCACCTTTTAACAGAAGCCATTCCGCCATGTCATAATCCTGTGCATCCATTGCTCGCATCAGTACGGTGTAACCAGCACCATCGGGGAAGTCTATGGGTGCCCCCCTGACGAGTAGGAGTTCCAAGCAACGCTGGCAGGGTTGCTTTACAGACTCAAACAGCATCGATTTGAGGGTCGCTTTCGACAATTTCTCGACCGGCAGACTATCCAACAGCAATGAGATTATATTCATATTCTCCAGAGTCATAGCGAACAAGAAGGCTTCCCCAAAACCTTGAGCATTGAGTTCGGGATCGGCCCCCACTGCTATCAAAATCCTCACTGCCTGTTGTTTGTTAGCTGCTACAGCGTAATGTAACGGTCTCAATCGATGGTAGAGGTTGTCCCGAGGCCCCTCTTCATTGGGATTGGCACCTTCAGCAACAAGTTGCTTTGCCCTTTCAATATTCCCTGCCAGAGCTGCCGCTAATAACCCTTGGGTTTTGACGTCAGCAAAGTAGTACTGAGGAGGCATAAGATTGAACGAGGGGGCAGCAATAGCGTGAGTTGTCATCATCATGAATACTCCTGTAAGTTGAAGCTTGGAAAATAGACATCGTTTTGACAATCGATGAAAGAAGGAACCGAAACCTTTCACCTTATTCCCTCCTACTGCCTCTACAGCTTTTTAAGGCGGTCTCATCAGAAGTCTTGCTCTTCTCAGTTGAATCAATCACCTCGTCCATCCCATGTAAATAAGTGTCGTAGTTATCACCAGCATCAATTTTCTTCAGGGTTTTCAGTTGCTTGAAGTACTTTTCATCATGACCGGGGGACAAGTCTCGCTTGATCCCTACTGCATGGTTAGCAAGCAAAGAAAGTCCCTTCGACTCCCACAAATTCTCCTGGGTTTTCGTCAACACCTCGCCTTCAACCCTTATGGCGGTTATCCTCGCCGTCTCTGCTGCAACATGAATGAAGTCCTTGGAATATCGAGCTACCGTTGCAGGATGCAGCCCCGCTGCGTTATAAGTGAATGCAGTTAAACCGCTTCCACCTTGAGCGGCACTCGCTAAACCACCACCAAGTGAATGGCCGACAAAATGAATGCCTGAATCCAATCCAGCTAGGGCGTTACCAATTTCCACAGCGTTACGGTAATACGGCGCTTCAATGTTTGCATTTTAGTTGAAGTTGTTATTCCAATCGTCTTCAGCTGTGGTTGACCCCCTAAACGCCACCACAGTCCTTGGTTTTGGATTTGCCCCCCAAACCACCGGATCTTTGATGTAAACTGCAGCCCTGAAGTTGCTTTTTTTCGGGCTAAGCATTTCTCCATCCAACCCCATTTCCTCAAGCTGCTCGGGCGTCGGCTTCATAAAGCCAGGGGGCGGGTTGTCGCGCAACTCGGGAGGCGCATACGGGTCATCGGCCAGATAAACATGCTTGGCACAACGCATGTTCTCCACCTCGTCCATGTCCTTTCGCAAACGCGCTGCCTCGGCGACGTGCCGGGGACAAAGCACCTGACTGTTCACGAGTTCCAGTCTTTCCTTGCGCCTGGCAGCTTTTGCGTTACTGATGCACTCCTGGGTCGCGGACACGGGCAGCGCGGAAAGTTCGCCGAGTACTGAATCGCGCGCCACCACGTACTCGTACTGCCGCATTTCATCTGTCTTCCGGTCTGCAGCGTCCTGCAACGCCCTCGACTTCTTTCTGGCAAGCGTTGGCGCTAATTTCCCTTTTATGGTGTCTGCGAACAAGGGCACATTCCTCCAACGCCAGGGGCATCCTGCGTTAATTCGCCTCGCCCTCTTGAATGGTTACAAACGGATCGGCCGGCAGAGCGGCCGCCGGCGACTTGAGCCAGGTTGACCAGCCAAGCCGCGGCGAGTCCGGCGCACTTTCCCCGAGCCTGCAGACCGGCACTTCTTCCTTCTTGAGAACCAGCCGCACCTCGAACCGGTACTCGATGCCGACCATGTACCTGACCAGCAACATTAGCGGCCCCAATTTCCCGCCCACTGGCAGGAAGCGGAAGAATTCCCTAAACGACATCGGTCCAAGACAGAGACGGAACTTGCTCTGGGTCTCCCACGCCCAGGTACCGCACATCGCGTTTACTCCAAGCTCGCTGTTTGCTTGTCCGAGCTCGCACTTGTCCTCCGGTTCCAATGCGACCAGCCGGGGTAGGAATTGGTCAATTTCCACGGCGACAGCGAAGTGGTGCCGAACGACCGAAACAACGGTTGCGGCGGAAGGTACCTGACGCGCCAGTTGGCCGCCGTGGAAAAGAGGCATGTTCTCGGGAAAGCCTTCTTTCACAACCAATCCGGGGGTGCCGAGCCCGATGAGGCTCAAAAGATAACCAGAAAAGCGATCACTGTTGTCTGCCTCCTTGTGCGCCGCGACCCGGCTCCGCTTCCAGGCGAGGTAATAAAGGGAAATGAGCCGGTGGTGGAACATGTCGTAGAAGGCGGTCATGGCAAAGTCCTTCGACCGCGCCCGCTCCAGGGAAAGCTCGTGGTACCAATGCGGCAGCACCCCTGAGGGACCTATCAGGCCCAGGAATGCTACTTCCATCTGCACCGGCCCGCCGTCTGTTTCTTTTTCCAGCCTGGTGATCTCAGCGGCAGGAAAGCCGAAGCCCGACTTCGCGCTGAACCCGACTGCTTCCTCCTTCGGACTGAGCGCCTTTCCCAACTTCTTCTTGTCCGGGTAGAGACGCTCAAGGAGATTCACCGCCTGAAAAAAAGAGTAGCGGTAGAAATCACGCGGCAAAGCCGGTGCAGGCTCTGCTCCCTTTTTCACAGCAGCACCCGGTCGCCGTTTCTCGGCGGCCACTTCTTCACCGTCTCCTTTGCCTGGACAGTGGTTGCCACCAGGGAGACGAACGAGTTTAGCGAGACGTACTGTCCCAAAAACCTCTCCAGGACGGAGGCGAACAGGTACAGCCCGCTCCCCACGAACCTGTCTTCGTCGAAAACGATGGTTACTTCTACTCCCTGGACCAGTCCCTGGCCGACCCTCCTTGCCACATGCCTCGAGCTGACGGAGACGATCCCGCCGATCTGCTGCCGGGTCGCCGGAGACGAGTCGAAATCGTAAAGGGTCAGGATCTCCTTCAGGGGGGCCTCACCCCCCTCGACCAAGGAGAGGTGATTGAGTGAGAGGTGGGAGATCAGACGCCACTGCAAAGCGCCCCGAAGCGCCGGACGCAGCACCGCGGTCGGCTTCACCAGGCAAAGGATCGCCTCGACCGGCGCCGCCGTCTCCGTGTCGAAATCCCCGGCCGGGTCACCCAGGTGAAGCCTGGCAGGGAGGTCGCGGTTGCTGCAGACGGTACGCACGGTAACGGTTTCTTCAGGAGGGTGAACGGGGGCGTGGTTCAAGTCGCAAAAGGAGATGAAGACATCGGTGCCGCGGTCCCCAAACCTCCCTGAGGGACGCCGTTGCAGATGCCAGCAGGCGCCCCCCTGCGACGCGAGCTGTCCGTCGTCGTGGTGGCTTACGCAGTACAGCGGCTGGTACTCCTTTATCCGGAGGGGGGAGGCGTCGAGCGTCGCAGTGACCTCCGTGATGGCCAGGATTTCGGTACTGTCGACCCGTCGCAGGTCGGGTATCACCCGGTACTCGCTCTTGCGGTGCTCGATCCTGATCGGCTCGGCTGTCTTGCTGAAGACATTGACGACGGGCGTGGCATGGAGGCGGAAAGTGTCGCTGGATATCAGCAGGGAACTCTTCGCGGGCTTGTCCAGGTAGATGAGCAGATCCAGCGTGTCGCGCAAATCGCTCTTTTCCAGAGAGGACAGGCCGACGATGTCCAGAAAGAGAAACTTCTCCGGAAACGCGAAGTACTCCTGAAGCAGCCGATACCCCGGGAACGACTCCCGCGGAAAGGGAAGCAGCAGGCTTTCGTCATCGAATCCGACCGGACGGATGCTGTCACCCGCTAGAGGGACGCAGGCGGGAGCGCTTGCGCCGACCGGCGCGCATTCGACGTGGCAGACATTGTTTAGTAAAAGCTCGTACAGGTGAAAGATGTGCTGGCGCGGGCCGTTCAGGTAAAACCGCAGGCTATCCCCGATAAGGCGGGAGAAGGTCCCCTTGTTGTGCAGCTTCAGCCTGATGCGGATCGCCTGCTGTGCGTTTCGCACCAGCCTCGGCGGCTCGCCCAGGGAGGCCAGCAAGACCTCCATGGGCCGGAGCGTGACGGGGTATGCAGTCGTGAACCGGCAGCGCTCCCCATCCACCGGCTTGGAAAATACCGGCGTCCCCTTCCCGATCAGGTAGCCCGATTCCGGGATGTTCTTCAAAAGCGGCGCGAACTGCACCACGGACATGGAAGGTATGGGGCTCGTGTAGTGGGGATAGAGAACGTTCAGAAGCGACTGGGTGATCTCGGGGAGATCGTCATCGAGCCTTTTGTGTACCCTGGCACAGATGAAAGCGAACGATTCGATCAGCCGCTCGGTGTGCGGATCCTCGCATTTGTCCGGCTCCATCAGGAGCCTGCCGGCGACCTTGGGATACTTCCGCGCAAACTCGCGCCCCATCTCGCGCACGAAGCCAAGCTCTCGCTCGAAGTAGTCCAGGAACTCATCGTCCATCGTCCCTCACTTGAACACGGAGTAGGCCCCGCTGTTGATGTCGAGGCGGGTATCAAAGGTTATGGGAACCGTCACCGGCTCCGCCAGCAAGACCGCGTCTATCCGGAAATGGAGCGCGCGTTCAGGGTGCGAAAGCGTGTCGAGTCGGACGGTGACGTTTCTCAGGCGGGGTTCGAAGAGCTGCAGGAGCCGCTGTATTTCGAGGCGGATCTGTTGCCGCACTTGGTGGGACCGCGGGTCTTGGGAGCTGTAATCCGGCGCTCCGTAACCGAGTATGGAGGCCTGCGCCTGCCTGTCGCGCTCCGGCAGGCAGCGCTCGTTCCTCCTCGCGTTGAGGAGGTTTTCCAGGTCGCGCAGCACCGAGTCGCCGACCGAGGCGAGCGTCGCCAGGCGACGCCGGACAGGCTCCGCAGGCTCATCCGGCTCCCGGTCGATGAGCCTGTCCAGTATCGATGTCTGCAGGTATGGCTGGTCTCTCATCTCATCACACCTTCTTGTTGGTCTCCAGGTTCCAGCCGGCAGCCACCTGCCCGCCGCCGGAACCGTCGGCCCGATTCTGCTGGGTGTACGCCAGTTCGATCTTCCCGTAGTTGAAGGAGATCTCCTCCAGCGGCAGGGCCTCGCCCGCATGGGAGCTCCCCCCGGGCCTGTTCATGCTGATGATGACGTTGGTGAGCCTGTACTCCATGTACTTCAGCTTGTCCCCGCCCGCCCGGCAGAGCTCAAGCGTGACGCTCGGGATGTGCCTGCCGGTGGCGCAGGCCTCGAACAGCTTGGGGGAAGCCTTGTCGAGCGCCTTCATGACGCTGAAATCCGAGAAGCTGGCCCTCTCGGCCGAGGCGCCGCCGGCGGTGCTCGCGGAACCCGAGGGGCGCTGGGTCACCGAAAAGTTGTAGGAAAGCACCTCGATCCACTCCTTGTGCTTGTCGTCCGTGCTCTCCCCCGGGATCCCCTCTATCTTCAAAAACGCATCGAATGCCATGGTACTTTCCTCCTTGTCACTGCCCTGCCGGCGCAGGTAGGTTGGCCACCAACCGCAGGGAAACGGTGAGCTCGTCCAGCTGGTAATGGGGCTTCAAAAAGGCGACCGCACGATAGGCTCCGGGGGCGCCCGGCTGTTCGAACACCTCGACCCTCGCCTCCCGAAGCGGAAAGCGCGACTTCATCTCCTGCCCGGCGTCGTCGTCCAAAAGCACGTACTTGCCGATCCAGCGGTTCAGATAATCCTCGACGTTCTTCCTGGACCCGAAACTTCCCACCTTGTCCCGCATCACCGCCTTCAGGTAGTGGGCGAAGCGGGACACGGCGAGGATGTACTGCAGTTGCCCAGACAGCCGCGCGTTCGCATTGGCCGCATCGGAGTCGTACCCCTTCGACTTGTTCGCGCTTTGCACGCTGAAAAAGGCGGCGTTGTCGGACCCCTTGCAATGGACCAGCGGGACGAAACCCAGATCGGCCAGCTCCTTTTCGCGGCGGTCGGTGATGGCTGTTTCGGTGGGACACTTCAGGGCGAGCTCGCCGTCGCCTGTGCTGAAGGTGTGCACCGGGAGACCCGAGACCAGGCCGCCCCCTTCCACCCCCCTGATGGCGGCAGTCCAGCCGTAGCTGGCAAAGGCCCCGGTGATGCAGCTTGCGAGGCAGTAGGCGGCGTTTCCCCAGAGGTACTTGCCGTGATCGGTGCCGTCGACCTCTTCCTCGAAGCTGAAGGATTGCGCCGGTTCGTTGTCCTGCCCGTAGGGGAGCCTCATCAGCACGTGCGGCAGGCAAAGCGCGACGTAGCGGGCGTCCTCGGAGATCCTGAACGCCCTCCACTTGGCGTACCCGGCGCCCTGGAAGACCTTGGCCAGGTCTCTTGGCTGATCGAGCTCGGCGAAGCTCTCCAGGTCGAATAGCCCTGCAGCCGCCGACGTTATCAGGGGGGCATGGGCGGCTGCGGCTACCTCAGACATCCTGGCCAGAAGGGCCAGGTCCTGCGGGTTGTTGTCGAACTCGAAATCGCCCACCAGGCAGCCGTAGGAGTCGCCGCCGTAGCTGCCGAACTCCTCCTCGTAGATCTTCTTGAAGATCGAGGACTGGTCGAAATCGGAGGCCTTCTCCATGTCCTTGACAAGATCCTTTTTCGATGCGTTCAGCACCTTGATCTTCAGATCGGCGCCGGTTTCCGCCTGTTGCACCAGGTAGGAGAGGCCGCGCCACGAGGCTTCCAGCTTTTGAAACTCCGGGGCATGGAGGATCTCGTTCAGCTGCATCGAGATCAAGGCGTCGATCCGGGCTATCCTCTCCTGTATCATCCGTTGCGTGTCGCCGGGGAGCACCATCTCCCCTTCCAGGACCTGTTTGGCAAACTCGCCGACCAGTTCCCTGGCGTACTCCTTTTGGCCTTCGTCGCGCGCCAGGCGCCCTTCGCGGATGATGAGCTCCAGAAGCTCTCCCCGGGCCAGCGGCTGCGCACACAGAACCTGCGACTCTCTTTCGCGCTCTGCCATGATCTCCCCCTGTTGTCACTCGCTCTCCTGCTCGGGCTTCGCTCCCCCCGCCTGATGGCCGATCAGCTTCAGGCAATCCGTGCTGGCCGTCACCTCCTGCAGCAGATCATCGAGCCGGTCGTTGCCGTCCAGCTTGTTGAGCAGATCGGACAGCCTCCGCCTGGTCTCGACGAGTTCCCGCAACGGCTCCACCTGCAACGCCACCCGCTCGGGGTGGAAATCCTCCAGGGCCGAGAAACGCAGCTCCACGGCGATGCGCGAGCCGTCGCCAAGGAGCTTGTTTTCGACCTGGAAGGCAAGCCTCGGCTTCGCCCCCTGGAGGACCGAGTCCAGGTTGTCGCGGTCGATCTCCAGGAACTTCCTCTCCTTGAGTCTCGGCAAGGGCTCTTCCGGCTTTCCCGAAAGATCCGAGAGGACTCCCACGACGAACGGTATTTCCCTCGTCTCCACGCCGCTTCCCACCTCGACGTCATAGGTGATACGGACCCTCGGCGCCCTCACCCGGCCCAGCTTTTGCTGCAGACTCTCCGACTTTGCCATGGTCTCTCCTTTTGTTGCTGGATTCAGATCCGGTACACCATTGCCTTGGTCACATCCAGCGAGCAGATCCGCCTGAACAGCACCCGCGACAGGCTCAGGTCGTCGTCGGTCAGCTCGCCCGACTGCAGGCACTGGTAGTAGGCATCCAGCACCTCGGCGATCCATACCGGCGACTCCCAGCGCTCCAACTGCAGTTTTTCTATCAGGTCGTGCAGCTCCTCCGCTATCGGCCTCGCCAGGTCGCTCCTCCCGGCCTTGAGGCACAGCTTGGCCATGAGAAGCCGCACCCGGTTTCTGTCCCGCACCGACTCGGAACTGTTGCTGCTGTCCAGCAACATGCCAAGGGCATCCTGCAACTGCCCTGCCTCCAGCAAGGCGACCGCATCGCCCCAGACGGTGTATTCCGCCCCGCCCGTACCTACGGGGAGCGCTGCCGTGGCAAAACTCGCGAACTGCGGCACCGCCGCTGGCGCGGTCTCCTCCTGCTCCGGCACCGGGTGCCCCCCGTAGAGCCGCTGCACCAGCACGCCGCACCCCTCGACCGCCCCGATAAGCTCGGCCAGGCTGGGAGCGGAGGAGCCGAATTTTTCCCGGACCAGGTCAGAGAGCGCCTGGAGGCTCTCCCGGCAGCGGTCCAGGCTGTCGAGAAGGGCACCCGAAAAAGCGCCCGCCGAGCTGGCGACGGCGGCATCGAACTCCTCGGCGGTAACGGCGCTCTCGGCTATGCGCTCATCCCGCCTGCTCTTTTTGTCCTCGTCGACCTCGCCGAAGCGGTTCCTGGTATCGGCATCCGAACCGACCGTCCGCGACTCCTGCCATTTGAGCCAGCAGTACCCGGGGGTCGCCCCCCGGTCGGTGAGGGGAACCTGCCTGACCCGCAACGACACCTTCTCGTTCAGGAACTCAAACGGGGCGGCTCTATATTCCAAATCGCCGTCGTCACCCGAGGGGTAGATGCAGTCCCAGAACCGGTCGATCAGCCCGGCGATCAGCCTCAACCCCACATCCAGCCCCTGAAAGCCTTCCACCATGGTGAGCGCCTCGATGAGCCATGCCGATATCTGAAGATCCTTGCTCTTCTCCGAAAGCGCCGCGACGCAAAGCCCGATCACCTTTTCCCAGTCCGAAGACTTCACGTCGTGGTGCCAGTCCCCCAGGGCGACGGCATCGTCGCTGCGACGCGCCTCCATGATCTCCTCGTAGAAGGTGGTGTAACGGAGATCGCTCCCCGCGGGAGAGGCCCCGCTGATGGAGACCAGCAGCTCATCCACCGATATGCCTTGCGCCATAGCTCCTCCTAATCCCAACACTCCGCGATCTTCTCGGGAACCCGCCCCGGCAGCAGGTCGGCCTGCTCCGAAGCGACCTCGTTCGCTCCGAACATCTGGTAGTTCACCCGGATGTACCGGATTCCCATCCTCTCCAGGGCCTTTCTCTGCTGCGGGAACTGCCCCGGGTAAAAGGTCTGCCTCCCTCCTGAGAACTCGCGCAAGAAAGCCGGGAAGCCACGGGGTCCCGGGTACCTCCTGGTGAGCACGGTGTCACCGATGTCGATCTGGAACAAGACGTCGCCGCAGGTGTCGGGCGACCAGTGAAAGGGCTTGACGACGGGGTAATTCATGTTGGCTATCACCTGGGAGCCCGACGCGCACTGCAGCTCAAGCCGGGTCCCCTGGGGCTTTATGAGCGCCTCGTCGTTGGCGTCTGTTGGGAGCCCCTTTATGGTGACCTGGTAGCTTTGCCTGGGCTGGGCGGCTGCGGCGATCTTCGCCCGGGTGCCCCTGGCCAGGAAAGAGTAGAACTCGGGGCGGAAAGGGATGGAGCCCCCCAGCGCCGACTTGGCATAGTAGCCGCGCCCAGGGCTCCATCCTATGAAAGGGTCGGCGCACTCCCCCAGGTACTTCCAGACCGGCCCGTCCTTTCCCAGCAGGTACTTGAGCGTCTGCGGATCGCTCTTACCCTGCACCTCCTTCAGCACCTTCTCCTCCCACTGCGCCTGCAGGTCGCAGGCGGTCTCCATCCTGATGAAGGTCCCGTAGAAGGTGATCGGGCCGGAAACGATCCGGGAGAAGGTCTCGTCCCCCTCCCCCTGCTGCAAGAGGGCGTTCAGCCTCTGGGCCGCGTCGACCGCCCGGAAAAGGGGGGACTTGCCGACCTCGGCCGCATCGTTGAACGCCTCCAGCGCCATCCGGTGCGCCAGCGGTCTCGACTTCGCGACCGGCGCGATCTGGGCGATGGCGTTCAGGTAGTCGCTCGCCACTTCGCCTCCGGAGGGTGCCGCGCTCCCCTTGTTACCTATCAGCCTCCCCATCCTGTCGGCGATGGCCTTTTTCCTTGCTGCGGCCGACGTCGCGACGCCCGCTTCAGCACCTGCCGCCCTGAGGGCCTGGAAGCGGTGCAGCTGCAAGATCCAGGAGGGGAGGACCTCGGCGTTTCCCACAAAGGGCTCGAGCTCCGCCAGGGCCCTTTTGATGAAGATGAAGTACGGCCCGTCCTCTCCGGCCATGCCCGCCGCAGCCTCGCGCCATTCCTTCGCCCCGGCAAGCCGCTGCTCTCCGGTCGGCAACTGCCAGGCGAAGTTCTGCCACGCGACGAAGCACGCGTTGCGGTACGCGCTCCGGAAGGCCTCCTTGTCCCTTTCCAGCAGACCCGGCTCCGGGTACGAGGCGGAGATCTCGTCGAAGAAGGCCGTCACCTTCTCCCTCCCCTTCCTGGTGAAGGCCGGGGCGATGACCGGCTCGGCGGGGAGCGGGCGCGAACCATGCCAGAACTGCCGCAGCGCGATTGCCGCGCCCGGCTGCTGCCAATCGACGAAACCAAGGAGCCAGCCCAGATCCCTCCCCTTCATGGCGAGCGCCTGTTTCAGCAGCAATTGCAGCAACTGCAGCTCCTGGCTCAGTCTCTGCCGGTCGGAGCTCCAGGCAAGGTAGTTCAGGTACAGGTTGGCAAACGGCGGCCCGTTTCCATCCACGAGCAGCGACGGGAAGAGCGGGTAATCGGGAAGCGGCCTCGCCAGGAGGGAGACCAGTTGCTCCTCCTGCAGGCGCGCCTTGACGAGGTTGCAGCGCCTGCTCAGGTGCAGGACGCAACTGCCGAAGAGATGGTCCGGGGTGCCGGGGGTAAAATCGCCCACCGCTGCCGCCAGGCTCCGGTCGAAGGAAACCAGGAAGCGGTCGCCAAACTCCCTGCAGTACCTTGCCTTGAGCACCTCCTCGTACTGCTTGCTCCGGTTCAGCCCAAAGCGCGGCACCCACCAGTCCACGTTCTTCCGCTCGAGCTCCGAAATCCTGACCCGCATCACCTCCAGCGCCGCCAGGTCCGGGCCGACGCCGCGGTTTGACCGCTGGTCGACATCAACCAGCGCCGCAGCGTCCCGGATCACCGCGAGGTTTTTCACGAAGGAGCCGCTCAAGAGCCCGCAAAGGGAGGCACCGGCTACAAGCCACCCCGCCAGCGCCAACTTGCCCGCAGTGCGGTGCCAAGCGACGGACCTCTCACTGGGAGCCCAGAGCCAGCGGTCGCCGGGGAGCACCTTCTCGAAGAAGTCGTGCAGGAACACCCCCTGGGAGCCTCCCTGGCGCCCCCCCTCTTCCCCAGCGGCCCGCGGGGCGGGAGCGTGGCCGGGGATGAAGTCGCGGCTGGCGCTGGAAAGATAGATGCCGCGCAGCAACGGGGTCTCCTGGTAGTGGTTCGCGGCGAAAGCAGCAGACACGAACGCGTGCAGGGAAGGCTTCAGGGCGCGCAGTGCGTCAGGGAACAGCAGCAATCCCGCCCGCGCCGGATCCTTCCAGGGGCGGTGCAAAAGGAGCAGGCGCAAGCTCCTCAGCCGGTTGTCGACGCTCTCCCAGAAGCGCTCCGAGAAGGCGGGGACGTCGGGTGACATCTCCTCGTTGACCAGTCCCATCGGCTGGTCAAGCCCCTGCTCCGGGAGCCTCGCGCAGAACTCCCCCATGCCGCTCACCAGGTCGCATTTGGTGATGAGCAGATAAACGGGAAAGACGACCCCCAAAAGACGCGTCATCTCGTCGATCCGGTAGCGGAGCTCCCGGCCGTAATCTTCCAGTTCCTGCAAATCCCCCCTTACCAGCTTGTCCGCCGGCAGGGTGAGGATCAGGCCGTTGATCGGCTCCTTGCTCCGGTGTTTCCCGAGCAGCCAGAGGAGGGTGCGCCACTCCTCGTTGTCGCGCTCGGCATCGAGCGGGACCGCGTACCTTCCCGCGGTATCGATCACTATCCCCTGGTCGTAGAAGCGCCAGTCGCAATTGCGGGTCCCCCCTGCGCCAACCCCTCTCTCGGGGAAGGGGGAGCGCAGGCGGGCGCTTTTCAGGGCCGCACTCTTCCCGGACCCGCTCTCCCCCATCACCAGGTACCAGGGGAGCACGTAGAGCGGATTTCCTTCCTGCTTCAGATGGGACCCCCTGAGCGTGTCGATCCCCCCCTTCCAACACTGTTGCAGCTCCTGGAGCCGGTCATGCTCTGCTTCCGGCACCCCTTCAGGCAGCCCGCCCGCCTGTTCCGCAAGCGCCTTTACGCCTTGCCCGAGCATCGCCTTCTTGAGCAGAACCAGAGCCCCCCACATTAAGAGCGCCAGGAAAGGCAAAAACGCACCGATGCGCCACGACCAGCTGAGCAAAGGGAACATCACGTAGGCGATCACCAGAAACGGGATCACGGCCGCGCCGAACAGCACGTACCTGCAACAGACGAGGACGGTCTCTTTCAAGATACACCTCCTCTCCTAGGGGATCGGGAGGACCAGGCCGTTTAACACATAGCGGTAGATGAGGTACAAAAGCGCGAACAGGATAACGGGGGTCGCAATGAGCATCGCGATCAGCGGGGTGACGACGAAAGAAACGGCCCTTCCCCTTTGCTCCGCCGGGGCAGAGCTTGCCAGCGACTCGGGGAAAAGCTCCATGCCCTCAAGACAGGGGATGCCGGAAGCGTTTTCCAGGAGGAGCTTCAGGTTCGCTCCCTTCAACTGTTCCAGGAGGAACTCGTCCCCCTCCCTTATGTAGCGCCCCCTGAACCCGAGGGAGAGGCAGAGGGAGTAGACCTCGCGCACCTCGCGCCGCTCGGGCTCCAGTGCCTCCAGACGCTCGAACACCTCCACCCCTGCCTCGGTGGTGTTGTAGTAGAGACGCTGCAGCTGCTCACGCTGCCAGAGCTGCCTTTGATTCCAGTCAGAGGCCAGCAGCACCTCGTCGATGAAGGCGCAGACCATGAAGCGCCCCTGATCGTAGTCATCCGGTGCGATGGCGCCGGCTTGGGACGCTGCTTGAGACTGCTCCAGCAGGCCCCGAATCTCCCCGCTTGCCTGCCGGTAATCGGGGCGGGCCGCCTGCTGGGCGCTCCTGAAGCTGACAACGTAGGATATCACCGGCATGAAGCTGTCGATTAGGCGCATGGCTCGTTCCTCTTCAGGACTCCCCTGCCGCTAAGGCCTTGCCACGATCATGAGTCGGACCTCCAGGTCGGCGGGCGCCTGGTCCCAGCAAAGGGCGAGGTTGTTCCACTTCCGCACCAGATCCCACTGCTCGCAGCGGCTGTCGATGGCGAAAAAGACGGAGGACGCGCGGCGCGGCAGCTCCCTGGGGGGGTCGGGGAGGTGCTCCAGCGCAATGCCGGGAAGCGCCTAGGCGATCAGCAGCGGCATCCTCTCCTTCGAGCTCAGCTTCGCCAGTGTGGCGATGGAGAGTGCCACCCCCTTGGGGTCCTCCTCCGTGTCGAGCACCAGGTAAAACCGGTGGCGTCCCTCGAAATGCGCCGGTTTCATCTCGGAGCCGAAATAGTTGCCGTCATAGCAAAGCGCGAGCGCGTATTCCGGTCCCGCCGTGATCTGGTCCAAAAGCTTCAGGACCAGGTCGTGCGCCAGGGTGAAACACCCCCCGAGATCGGTGTGCCGGTAGTCGGGCAGGAGCCTCGCCCCTGCTCCGGCCGACTCCCCGAGGGCCGTGACCGTTTCGGAAAAACAGGACAGCTCGGCGACCAGCTCCCCAAGCAGGGAGTAAACCTGCCAGGGATGGACCTGGCCCGCCTCCCGGAAGTGGTGCAAGCGGGCCAGGTAGCGGTTGAGCGTCCTGAGCGCCAGCAGATACACGAGGTCCTTGGAGCCGAACTCCGCCGGCTGGACCCCCCTCTCCTTCTTGCACCCCTCCAGGCACCGGGAGCGGGAGGCGAGCTGGTCGCTGATCTCGCGGACCAGCTCCGAAAGCGCGGGGGAGCCGGCCAGGGTCAGGCAGGGTGGGATGAACTGCCGGGAAAGCTGGAGTCCCGCTCCCCCTTTTTCCAGCCGGGCCACCGGCATGAGGAGGTAATCCCCCAGGAGCTCGACCTCGCTCTCCCAGAAGATCTGCAGCACGAAATGAAGCTGCCTCAGCTCTGCCTGCGCCCCCCCCGCGTGGAGGTCGGCGCGGGTGGTTGCCTCGGCCGGTGCGGCAAAGCGCGTGGCGATCCCGGTGAGCGGGGCGCCGCTCTCCAGGATGGTGACGTTTTCCGCGCCGGGATTCCACTTCTTGAGGCCGAGGTAGACCGTGCAGGGATTCTCGTGGGCCGGCGACTCCTCGGGGAGGCTGCGCGGCTGCACCAGGGCGTTTTCGGGGGGGACCACGTAGCTGCCGTCGTGAAAAAGAAAGGCGCCGCTCTTGATCCCGACGGAGCGCATGCCGCGGGCGTCGCTGCCGATCTCCATGCGGCACACCCCCCAGAAGTGGGGCGCCAGGTAGTTCTGGTAAGGGATGAACAGGGCCTGGAGGCTTTGCTCCGACAGCTGGAAATGCTGCGGTTGCAGAAACAGCCCCTGATGCCAGAAGAGCGGTCGTTCAAGTGACATCATTCCACCCTCACGTTGGTTATCTCATGGGCGCCCAGCTCGATGCGGACCACGGTCGGCGCCGCAGCGCCGTTCTCCGTGGAGATCGCGGAGAGCTGCGTCACCCTTTTCTTGCCGAGGCTGTAGTACCCGGTAGCTATGCCGAGGTAGCGGGCCCCCTCGCCCCGGCTCCGTATCTGCCGCAGCTCCTGCCCCGGTTGCACCACGACCTGACCGGCGTTGACCACCGTTTCGTCGAAGCGGGCGCATTCCATCAGCCTGGACGCGCCTGCCTTGTCCTGCGCCAGCTGCCGGAACCCGTCAGGGTCCTTCAACTGGTACAGGCAAAGCAAAAGCGCATGGGAGTTCTTCTGGAATTGGTTCAACTGCGGGTCGGCCTTGATGACCACCTCGATCACGGCCGGGGCGACCTTCCCCTCCCTGGCGGAAGGGGTGCCGGCGCACCCCGCTGCCGCCAAGGCGAACAGCAGCGCGATTAGAGGCTTAACCATGATCACTCCGTCTAACGGTGCGATGGCCTGAGACCGACATAGGTTAGCATATTATTATTAGCTGGAAACCTGCGGGGGGATTTTAATTTGGGGCCGGGACGGCTCTGACAGCGGGGGTTGCCGGGGAGGTGCCGGGGAGAATGCCGCGGTGACGGCCCAAAAAAAAGGCCCCGCTCTTGGAGCGGGGCCTGGCAGTGAATCGGAGCCTTCTCAGGACTTGAACCAGGAAGCGGTACGGTCCAGTCCTCCTGCGAGCTCGTTGAGACGGGTGGCGGCATCGCTTATGCTTCCGGCGGCCTGCTCCGCATCCCTGGTGATGGCGGCGATCTTCTCGACGCCGTGGGAAACCTGGACCGCTACCGCAGACTGCTCCTCGGCGGCGACGGCGATCTGGTTCACCACGGCGACGCTCTGCGTCGAGGCCTCGACGATGTCGGTGAGCGACCGGTTCGCCTCGTGGGCGAGCTTGATCCCCTCCTCGACCCGCTCGGTCCCCTCTCGCATGGCGCTGACGGAACGCTCGGTATCCTTCTGGATCTGCCCGATGGTGACGGTGATCTCCTTGGTCGCCTCCGCGGTCTGCCGCGCGAGCTTTCGCACCTCGTCGGCCACGACTGCGAACCCCATTCCGGCCTCGCCCGCCCTGGCCGCCTCGATGGCGGCGTTTAGGGCCAGCAGGTTCGTCTGGTCCGCGATGTCGTTGATGGTGCTGATGACGTTGCCGATCCTCGCGGAGCTGTCGCCCAAGGTCTCGATCACCTGCGCCGCGTTTCGGACCGAGGCGGCGATCTGCTCCATGCCGGTCACGGTCCGCCCCACCACCTCGCGACCCGTCGTGGCGCGCGAAAGGGCGTTGCCGGACTCGGTCGCGGCGGTGTGGGCATTGTTGGCTACCTCCTCGATGGTCTGCGCCATTTCCGTCATCGCCGAGGCGGCCTGCGTCGACTCCTCCGCCTGCAAGGCAGCACCGGCGGAGAGGTCTCCGGACGCGGCGGCCAGATCGCGGGAGCCGTGGTTCAGGCCGGAGATGGCGCTGCGCAGGCTGTGGGTGATCTCGGAGAGCTTCCCGGTCGCGGCGTTGAAATGAAGCGCGAGCGCCCCGAACTCGTCCTTTCGCTTGTCATCGAGCCTTCCGGAGAAATCCCCGCTGCCGAAACGCTCCGCCATGTGGGAGAGCTCGCTGATCGGTTTGCTGATGGAGCGCAGCACCACCCCGCTCAGCAACACGCCGATGATCAGCACCGCGAGCCCTAGTATGGAGACGGTGGCGATGTTGGTGCGAAAGACGGCATTCACCGACTTCACCGCCTTCTCCTGTTCCGCCTGCGCGGTGGTCATCCCCTTCTTCCCCTCCTCGCGCTGGGTCGCGACGTAATCCCTGAGCTTCACACCCAGGTCGGCCGACTGCTTTTCAGCGACCAGAAGGCGCTCGATGGTGTCGGCGACGCCGTCCTTTGCAAGCAGCAGCCCCCGCACCTCGTTGAGCGATGCTACCACCCCGGCCACTGCGGCAGCGCCGCCCCCCTTCCCCTTTTTCTTCCCCGCCACCTTGGCATGCAGGGTGCCGACGCGGCCGAAAGCCGCGCCCATGGCAGCCTTGGTAGCAGAGAGCTCCTGCGCGCTCCTGACACCGAAGAGGTCCCGTATCAGCCTGCTGATCTCGGACCCCTCGGCGATCAGCTCGCTGGACACGCCGAGGATGCCGCTGGCGACATCGGCGCCGGTCATCGAGGAGTCGAAACGGCTCGCTTCCCGCGTGAAGTCATCCGCCGCCTTCTCGACCATGTCGCTCATCACCACGGACATCTGTGCCATGCGCTGCATGGTCTGGGGGAGGGCCTGGGAGAACTTCTTGCGTTTCTCCTCGTCCGGCGCCACGAGCAACGCGTTCTTGAGGGCAATGAGCCCCTCCGCCCCGGCGACCCTTTCCCTGACGTCCGCCGCCCCCTCCAGAAGAGGCTTGGAGGTCGTCGGATCGGCCTTCACCATCTCGCTTCCGGTCAGCTTGCGCGTGGCGGCGTTGAACTTGCTGGAGGCGACCACCACGGCCGTCTTGTTGTCGGCTGCGGCGATCTCCAGGACGGCCTGTTTCACCTCGTTCAGGGCGTTGCCCGCGTTCTCAACGGCACGCATCTTCCTGGTGATGTCCTTGACCCCCTGGTTCGACTCCGACAACTCGTACATGGAGCCCGCCTGCGCCTTGCGCATGGAGGCGTCGAGCCGGCGAAGGTTTTGCGAGATCTGCTGCAGCTTCTGCTTCATCAGGAGGTCCGCCTTGTGCCCCGCCTCCTCCGCCTTCAGGCGCGACTCGGTGACGGCGACGAGGTCCCTGGTGATGGCTGCCAGCTGCTCTACGCTCCCCGAGGTGCCGGCACCGGTAAAGGAAGAGAGCTCCGTTGAGAGCGCGGTGACGCTTTGCTGCGATTTTTCCACATCGCTTTTTGCAGCACCGAAATCCTGGAAGGTCTGCGCAGCCGACAGCTTCATCAGCCCCGCCGTATGCTCCTGCACCGCCCGCTGCAGCTCCATGGTCTTCAACTGATACGGAGTCGAGCGCTCGGTGAGCACGTTGAGCTTTCCCTTGACGAAGTTCATCCCGATCAGGCTCGATGCTCCGATCGCTACGATGCCGATCACGGTGACGGCCATGATGAGATAAAGCTTCCCTTTTATTGTCATTATCGGCTCCATGAAACGTTTGTGCTTAGATGGTGATCATGGTCGGGTCTGGCGGCGCCGCGGCGCCGCCAGAGGTCCCGGATGTCCCGCATCAATCCTTGATGTACTTCTTCCCTTCACCCTTAAAGAAGGCCACGATCTTCTTGACCGCCGGGGAGGGCTCCCCCTTGGTGATCAGCATCAGAGGACGGCTGATCGCGGGGGTGTCGACGATCTTCACCTTCTCCTTGTTCCCCGGGAGGTTGATGAAGCCCATGCTCACCGCCCCTATCCCTTCGGGGAACTGCCCCACGTTGTCGATTTCCTTGCGGGTGGTCTCCACCTCGAGGGCACCGGCGACATAGGAGGTACCGTCCATGACGGCCTTCTGGAACACCTTGCGGGTTGCCGAACCCATGTGCGAGGTGATCACGATGACCGGCATATCCGGCCCGCCGGCCTTGCTCCAGTTGTCGATTTCGCCGTTGTGCAGCCCCTTTAGCTGATCCTTGGAGAGCTTGGAGACCGGATTGGAGGGGTGCACGATGACCTTGATCACATCGTCGGTGACGACGTTCGGCTTCAGATCCCCCGTGGCGGCCTTGCCGGAGGCGTCCTTCATGCTCGCGACGGCATCAACCAGTTCCTCGGAAGCCATGGCGGCGTCGCATTTCCCCCCCACCAGATCCTCCAGCCCGTTTCCCGTGCCGTTGCCGACCAGGACGATCTCGATGCCGGTAGCCTTCAGGAGAGCTTCTTTCCCCGGCTCCATGATCCGCTTCTGCACCGTGGTGGAACCGTGCAGCCGGACTGTCTCCGCTGACGCCAAGCCGGAAAACGCCGCCACGCTTGCAATTGCCGCACACCATACGAAAAGTTCTTTTCCTACCATAGCTCCCTGCCTCCTGTGGTTTGTCTTTGCTTCGACCCATGATTGTGGTCTTCTGGCTACAGTTTGTTCTTCCACTTAAATAAAACCAACATATGACCTGATCGACTCTTACATGGCAAAACTTTAGACAAAAAAGCCACATCGGAAGGTTAAATGCCTAAAAGAGTAGCTGCGCGAAACGAGCAGCAGGTAACGGATCTGAATTATGACAATCGCCTAAGAGAGAGATGCCTTCATTCCAGTGCGTCCGGCATAAGCCGGGACACATGCAGGCGGGGGGATATGAGGGGGGCAGGAGAGATGGATATTGCAAAAACCGGTTGTTCATTGTGCTGCCAGTTGTGGTATAACCGAACTGACTTCACCAACACACGCAATGCAGGAGGTGCTACATGTTCGGTTTCGGCGTCCCGGAGCTTCTCATCATTCTCGTCATCTTGCTGGTGATTTTCGGGCCGGGGAAACTCCCGCAGTTGGGCTCCTCTCTTGGCGGGGCAATCAGGAACTTCAAGAAGGCGTCGGAGGAAGACGGCAAGGTGATAAACCCCAAGGAAGAAGAGAAGAAGAACGAAGAGTGAATAAAGGGGTATGGCGGCGCGACGCAGCCGGCGGGTTGAGGCGCCCCCGCGCGGGGGAGAGTTCCGCGCCGCGAAGGGGGACCCGAGCCCCCGGTACCACCAAGCCTCCCAGAGTCTGAGGAGACCACCCCGCTGCCTCCTGAAAGGCTCAGCCGGTGTTGCGCAACCCGGCCGCGATGCCGCTGATCGTCGCGGCCAGCACGTAGTCTAGCTCCTCTCCTCCCCCCCCGGAGCGCTTGCGGCGCAGCAACTCGATCTGAATCAGGCTGAGCGGATCGACATACGGGGTGCGCAGGCGCAGGGAGCGGGCGAGGGAGGGGTTGTTCTCCAGAAGGCGCGACTGACGTGTTACCGAAAGCACCATCCTGCGCGTGCGCTGGTACTCCTCCAAAACCAGCGAGAACACCCGTTCCCTAAGCTCCCGGTCCGGCACCAGCTCGGAGTAGAGCCGAGCCAGAGGGAGGTCGACCTTGGTGAGCGCCAGCTCTACGTTGCGGATCAGGTCGTAGAAGAAAGGGAAGCGCCGCATCATCTCCTGCACCAGGGTCAGTTGTCCCTCCCCCTTTGCGAAGAAGCGCTCCAGCGCGAACCCGACCCCGAACCACCCGGGGATCACGTGACGGCTCTGCATCCAGCCAAACCCCCAGGGTATCGCCCTCAGGTCGGACAGGTCGCGGGCGGCGCCGCGCCGCGAAGGACGCGAGCCTATCCTTGCCAGCTCGAATTCCTGGACCGGCGTGGCCTGCTCGAAGTAGGGAAGGATGTCGGGGTTGTCGGCGATCTTCTCGCGATAGAAGGCGTAGGCCGCTTCCGACATCTCCTCCAGCGCCGTTTCCCACCGGCTATCCGGCAGCGAACCCGGCCGCCCCGGGCGGACCACCGCCTCCAGCGATGCGGCCACCATCAGCTCGAGGTTGCGCAGGGCGAGGGATGCCTCGGAATACTTCCAGTTGATCACCTCTCCTTGTTCCGTCATCTTCAGGGTGCCGTTGAACGCCCCCGCGGGCTGCGCCACGATGGCCCGGTGCGTGGGCCCCCCCCCGCGCCCCACCGTCCCTCCCCTGCCGTGAAACAGCACGAGCTTCACGCCGCACTCGGCCGCGACCCGGTGCAGCTCCCGGTGCGCCTTGTGGATCTCCCAGAGGCTGGTCAGCATGCCGCCGTCCTTGTTGGAGTCGGAATACCCCAGCATGACCTCCTGCCGGCGCCCCCAGGAGTCGAGGTAGCGAGCATACTCCGGGAGGGTCCAGAGGGTGCGGCAGATCTCCGGGGCGCCGCGCAGGTCCTCGATCGATTCAAAGAGCGGGACCGGCATCACACCCGGATCAGCGCCCCCGTCCCCTGCCACCCTCACCCCGCACAGTTCGAGGAGCCAGACAAGCGACAGGGTATCCTGCACCCTTGAGGCGCCGCTGATGACGTAGCTGCGGGTGGCTTCGGGAGGGTAACGGCGCTTGAGCGCCGCGAGGTTCCTGAGGGTATCGAGCAGTTCCGTGGTTGCCGGGCCGGGGGTCGCCGGGAGTACGGCCGAATCGGCGGAGCCCGTCCCGCCCAGCAGGGCCAGTTCCGCCACCGCGCGGTCATGCACGCCGGCATGCTGGCGGATGTCGATGGCGTGCAGGTGGAAACCGAAGGTCCTCACCCTGAGCAGCACGGGATCGATGAGCTCGCGGGCCAGGCGCACCCCCCCGTTCTCCGCCAGGCTCTCCCGCATCACCAGGAGGTCCTTCTCGAAAGCCGCCGCGTCCGGGTAGGCTTCGGCGCTCCCCGGCTCTTGCAGGGAGCGGCGCAGGCGATGGCACATGTAGCCCGACATGCGCCGGTACTGCTCGCAGTCGGGTATCGCCTCGTTGTCCAGGTCGCTCACGGCGAGGCTCTCCCTGTAGCGCCCGACACCTGCTTCCAGCCCGGCGCCGGCCGGAATCCGGCAGCGCGAAGGGGTCAGCAGGCGGCGCAGCTCCTCCACGGAGGCCACGTAGCTGGTCAGGATCGCTTCCCGCGCCTTCTGCAGCGCCTCGCCGGTCGACTTGGCGGTGACGTACGGGTTGCCGTCCCGGTCCCCACCGATCCAGGAGCCGAACCTCACCACCTGCGGCAGCAGCGCCGGCTCGAGGTCGGTGCCGTACACCTCCCGGAAGGCGGCCGCCATGTCCTCGTAGAGCTCGTGGATCGGCGCGATGAGGGAATCGGGGTAGTGGTCGAGCCCCATCTTGATCTCGTCCAGCACCGTAGGCTTGCGGCGCCTGACCTCGTCGGTCTGCCAGAGGGCCGTGATCTCGGCGAGCACCGCGAGCTGCCCCTGAAGCGCCTCGTTGTCGGTAAGCGGGAGCCGGTCGAGCAGTTCCAGCTCGGTCGCTATGCGCCGCTGCTTGAAATGGACCACCCGCCGCGCCACGTCGGTGGGATGGGCGGTGAATACCGGAATGACCTGCACCTCCCCGAGACAGCGCAGCACCTCCTCGGCGGTCACCCCCTCCTTTTGCATGCGCAAGAGCGTCCCCCTAAGCGATCCCGGCTTGTCCTCCCCCCTTCCTGCGAGCCTAGCCGCGCGCTGGCGGCGCTTGCGGTGGTTCGTCTCGGCGAGGTTGGTCAGCTCGAAGAAGGTGGAGAAGGCCTTGACGATCTGGTACGCCTTCAAAACCGGCATGGCGCCCACGATCCGCACGGCCTGTTCCTGCAGCTCCCTCTCGCCGGGGGCATCCAGGGCGCAGTCCTCCTGCTCGTCGCAAAGGCCCCTGTGCCTGATCGCCAGGTGGCGCAGTTCCTCCTCGGCCACGAAGGTTTCCTCCCCTGCCTGCTCCCGGATCACCGTCCCCAGGAGCCTCCCCAGGGACCGGACATCCCGCCTGAGCGGGGCCTCGCGCAGCTTGGGATCCTCCCGGCTGATCAGCTCAACCAGACGCGCCACCTGATCCTCGACCTTCCAGAAAAGTTCCATATCGGCCATGACCGCTCCTGTCTCGTCTCGACTTCGTGTTTTGCCGCTGCAGCCTGGAAATAACGGCTCCGCGCATTTGGGCAGCAAACATACTACCCACTGGCACCGGCTATGCAACCCCTAGAGCCCTTGGCACGCGCCGTTGCGGCACAAGGGGGCGCGCAGCAGGCTTTGGCCTGCGGAACAAAAGGTTCAGCCCCATCGCCTGGAGGGTGATGGGGCTGTTTTTCATTTCTTCTTCCAGTAGGGGGCCTTTACCGGCATGATCCAGCGCACGCCGCCGCGGGGGTCTTCCGTGTCGCCGGCGTAGCGCGGGATCAGGTGGATGTGCAGATGCATCACGGTCTGCCCGGCCGCGGCGCCGTCGTTGATGCCGATGTTGAAGCCGTCCGGGCTTCGCTCCGCCAAAAGCCGCTCCCGCATCTGAGCCACCAGATCGAAAAGCGCAGCCTGCTCCTCTTTCGTTGCCTCGAAGAAAGAGGAGACATGCCTCCTGGGTACGATAAGGGTGTGGCCGGGAGTGACCGGGAAGCCGTCAAGGAAGGCGAAGGCAAGGTCGTTGGCGCAGACGGCCTGTGCCGCATCGGGGGTGCAGAACGGGCAGGCATATCCGGTCATCAGGGCGCTCCCGAAGGCTTCACCGGCAGCCCCCCCGCATGCCGGTCAGCTCTTTCACCTTCTCGATGCATTCCCGGAAGTCGATCGGCTTGGAGATATAGGCGTCCATCCCGGCGGCGATGCAGCGCTTTTCGTCCTCCTTCATGGCGTGCGCGGTCATGGCGATGATAGGGATTCGCCCCCCCTCCTCCAGATCTCGGATGGCGCGGGTGGCCTGGAAACCGTCCAGCCGCGGCATCTGCACGTCCATCAGTATCAGGTCGTATCCTCCCTTTTGCCACATCTCCACGACACGTTGGCCGTCCTCGGCAAAATCCACCTGGTACCGCACCCTGGCCAGCATGTTTCCCAAGACCTCCCGGATGGTCGCATCGTCCTCGGCGATTAGCAGACGCCTGCTCACCAGATCTTCACCGGGGCCCTCGGCCGGCGTCCTTACCGTGTTTGCCCCATCGGCAGCCCCGTCACAGGCGGCGGCCACGGTGACACGGGCCGTGAAAAAGAAGGTGCTCCCCTTCCCCTGCTCGCTTTCGAAACCGATGCTCCCCCCCATCCGCTCCACGATCTCCTTGCTGATGGCGAGCCCCAGCCCCGTGCCGCCGTAGCTGCGGGTGTGGGAATCATCCACCTGGCTGAAGGCATTGAAGAGCAGGTGCTTCTTGTCCGGCGGGATGCCGATGCCGGTGTCGCTCACGGAGCAGAAGATCGTCATCCCCCCCTCCGGCGTCCTTTCCCTTCCCGTTACCTTCACGCCGACGCGTCCCCGGTCGGTGAACTTGACGGCATTCCCCACCAAGTTGGTGAGCACCTGGCGCAGCCTCGCCTGATCTCCGACCACCCGGTCCGGCAGATCCTCCGCCATCTCCAGGCTCAGCTCGATCCCCTTGCGCAGCGTCTCGGGAACCACGATGTCCACCGACTCGGTGACGCAAGCGGATAGACGGAAAGGCTTGTCGTCCAGCTCGAATTTCCCCGCCTCGACCTTGGCGAGATCCAGCACGTCGTTCAGGATGCGCAAAAGCGAGCGGCCGGACCTGTAGGCGGTCTGGATGTACTCGGTCTGCTGCAGGGTGGGAGGGGATTGCAGGGCGAGGTCCAGCATCCCGAGCACGCCGGTCATGGGGGTCCTCAGCTCGTGGCTCATGTTGGCCAGGAAGCGGCTCTTGGTCCTGCTGGCCGCCTCGGCTGCCTGCTTTGCCTGGCGCAGCTTTTCCTCCATCCCCCTGCGTTCCATGGCGATGGCGACCTGGTCGGCGATCGCCTTCATCAGGGAGAGATCGTCATCGCTGAAGCTAGTCCTGGTGCGAGTCCCGAAGGAGAGGGTTCCCAGCACCCTTCCATGGGACATCAGCGGGTGGCAGGCGTAGGCCAGGATGCCGAGGGACTTGACCAGCTCGGTTCGCGGGTCCTGCGCCTGGGGTATGTTCTCCGCGACGATGCGACCGGCGTCCCTGGCGGCACAGCCGCAAACGGCCACTCCGTACTCCAGCCACTCGATGCTTTCGGCATCCTCCTTGCCGATGCCGGCGCAGGAGTTCAACCGCAGCCGCCCGGCATCCTCGTCCACCAGATAGTTGAAATAGGCATCGCAGTCGAGATAGCGCATCACCTTTTGGCACAGCTCGTTTACCAGCTGCTGCGGCGCATCGCTCTCCAGCAAACGGCCCGCGTTGGACGCCAGCAGATCCAGGCGGTGGTTGCTTCTTTGCAGTGCGGCCTCCCCCTCCCTGCGCTCGGTGATATCGACGGCCATGCCGACCACGAAACGGCGTCCGTCGTGCAGGGCCCCCGGCGAAGATGCGCTGAAGGTCCAGTACAGGGAGCGCCCGTCACGGGTCGATACGGGGAACTCCCCCCCGACAGTGCGCCTTTTCCCGGTGAAAAGCTCGCGCAGTTCCCCGCGGAGGGTCTCGCCCCCGGCACCGCGGACCGTCCGTTCCAGCCAGGCGTCCATGGTGGCGACATCCTCCCCCGCGAAGCCGGTCAGTTCCACCCAGCTTCGGCTCACCTGGAGCACCTCGCCGTCCTCGGCGTACATGATGACCGGAATGGGCGCGTCCTCTATGGTGCGGCGGAACTGCTCCCTGCTTAGTTCCAGGTTGCGGAACAACAAGGCGGCGGGCTCCTTGATCCCCGTCACCACCAGGGCCCGGTGGATCAGACAAGCCGCCAGGAAGAGGAAAAGGTGACCCATCAGGTTCGACGGGCCGTACACGCTCACGTACTTCGTGAAGGCGGCCTCCGCGGCGATGGCGCTCAACATGGAGAGGATGAGCGCCCGAAGTATGCGGGGGTCGAAGTACTTCTTCTTGCTGAGCAGAAAGGCGATGGCGGCGACCAGGATGGCGATTATCGCGTACTCGCTGTAGACCTTGAAGGGGGTCAACCCCTCCCCCTCGATGAAGCAGTCTGGGAAGTTGCCTGAGAAGATGGCGACGGCAAAAAGAGCGGTAATGGCAGCAAAGCCAGCCACAGCCAGGGGAACGTTCAGCTTCCGGGTGACGAAGAGCGGGGCCGCAAGGAAGGAGAGGCTGAAGAGGTACCTGAAAGCGATCCAGAACTGGGTGGGGAGATTGGCATCATAGCCGGTGAATATTCCGATTCCCTTATAGGAGAAGGTATGCAGAAGCTCCAGGGCACCGGACGAGACAAAGGATACTGCGAGGAACAGGAAGTAGTGGTTGTCCAGCAGTCTGCGGGAGTTCCAGGCCAGCAGGAAAGCGGCCAGCAGGACCAGGACGCAGAACATTTCCACCAAGGTGTGGAAAAGAAGATAGGAATAAAGACTGCTGGCGTAAAGGCCGCAGACCGCTAACGCAAAGAGGACGTAAGAAAAAATATCCTCCGGCTGATGTTTTCCCGCGCTATTTGCCATACGCACCACCTTGTTCGTCAGTGAGCCCCGGTGCAAAACGTGGCCGCACAGTAAATGAATAAAGGCAGAAAGTCAATGAGATCCGCAACATGCCACACAGAGGGAGACCGGGGCCCGGCGAGACACATTGACGCCCATCTCGCGGGGAAGATCCTGTCCCGGGCGTTGCGTCCCCTTTACCGCCACGCTTTGGCGAACCTGCCGCGCCGGCGGGAGCTCCCGGAGGCTTGACAAAGGGCCGGGCTCCGCGGAGC
This sequence comes from uncultured Geomonas sp., assembly GCA_964519915.1. Lineage (GTDB taxonomy): Bacteria > Desulfobacterota > Desulfuromonadia > Geobacterales > Geobacteraceae > Geomonas. The sequence goes on along the minus strand of CAZFMI010000044.1, from coordinate 3,810 downwards.
AGCGGTGCGTGAACTGAGCAGCCGAAATCTGGCATTGTCGCAAATCCGGACAACCTTACAGCGAGAGCCGATACTCATAGACTTTCTGCCCCGGGGGGTGCATTTGCGTCCTCATACCCGCGCCAGTCACGGATTCTGCGCGATAACGGCGGCAATTCGCCAACTGCACACACCATGAAAAACCATGGCACACATTTGGCAGTTGAAATAAGCGCGTCTCAATTCATTCATGGTTGGTTCAGAGAGTTTTTCTGAACCCTCACAACGGAGGTAAGGTCATGAAAAGGTTTTTGATCGTAATGATGGCAGTAGGGATCTTTGGCGGAACACCTGTGCATGCTTCTCATCACTTGGAGGGGGAACTTCCCAAGGACCACGTGACAGAGTGCGTAATCCAGGCTGATTCGATCCAGAAAAAGATCATGCGCATTCAAAACGAGGTGAAGAAAGGCTCAAAGCAGTATTCTGCGGAAGAGCTGAAGAAACTGAACGAAAAACTGAGGGAAGCAAACGAGACCCTCGACACCATCAGCAAGCAGTAAGGACACACCTATCAGGGCGGGCCGTAAGGCCCGCCCTGCCGCAGATCACATACCTACCTCATTTCCATCATCTGATCCCGTCGCCGCGGAGGGGCCGCTTGCTGCTCCCTCTCCCGCCGGGGAGGGAGCAGAGGTGTCGGAATTCGGCCCCGTGCTGAGGGAGTACCGGCACGATGCGAAAGGGGCAGTGGCAAAGCTCAGTGAACTGAAGGCGGGTGAGGCCATTGCGGCGCTGCATCATCCGGAGATCGGAGACATCTGGGGTAAAGAGGGGACGGCCAAAAGCGACGGGTTCGGACTGGCAAGGATACTGAAATTTCATCCGGAGGTAGTCAATAGACTGCAGGATGTTCTTTCGGATATGGTGGTAAGGACAAGGTCTAAGAACCGCGTAAATCTGGAGTCGGAAAAACACAGAGCCACGGTTCGCCTTGAATGGGATGGGAAGGCTAAACAGTGGCTCCTGACTGCATTTGAAAAACGAACCGGCGACAAGACTACGACGGACACTCTTGCCGTTGCCGGGAAGGATGACACAGCTAGCCTCCCCACCGGTTCTTCTGAGAAAATTATCGAAGAAGCCGCTGATAAAGTCAAGACAGAGAAAGCGATCAGCTCTGACAAAGAGCAGAAGATACAGGCCGAGAAGCGAGCTGTTCTTTTCTTCAAGGGGGAAGTGGAGGGTGAATCAATCCTTACGGATGTGGAATTCGATGCGGTCTTCAAAAGGGTCACCGCCCGGCTTACAGACACGGAACGAACCGCTTGGTTTGCGGTCGCGCAGACTTTTGAGGAACTTCCGCCTTCGATAAAGGCTGAAGCCTACAAGCAGGGCAGCAACGGCGATGAGATAAGCGGCGTATTTCATAGCGGCAAAGTATATCTCGTAAAGGACCGCATTGTCACGGAAAAATGGCTGGAGGAGGCGATCCTGCACGAGTGGCACGGCCATGCCGGTCTCAAGGGAATGTTCGGGAAGGACGGGCGCTTGCAACACACGCAGGAACTATTGGAAGCGACTTCCCAGCAAATCGAACTTATTGCGGAACTGGTTGGTTTTGGCACAGCCACGTCGCTACGCCAGCACTTCAGGAACGCATTCGGCGTCTCCCCCGGCGAGTGGCGAAAGAGTTTTCGCAACGCAAGATCCTGACACTCCTGACACTCCTGACACTCCTGACACTCCTGACACTCCTGACACTCCTGACACT
>CAZFMI010000044.1:0-1957 GCA_964519915.1 uncultured Geomonas sp. | reverse complement strand
CCTACACATGATCTTCAACTGAACGCAGGGCTGAAAGAACGTACACAAGCCGCACTTCTCAGGTCAGACTTCTTGCCCCCCCCGCAAAAGGCTCCGTTACCCTTCAAACGCTCGAAAGGGCAACCCTTGCACTAGGGAAAACCAAAGAAACAATTGGCATGCCCCCCGCCGGATGGCCATGACCTGCACCGATTGCGCTTCCGCGCCTGCTTCGGGAGCAGGGGGCCGGAGGTTCGAATCCTCTCATTCCGACCATCAAAAAGGCCTTTGCCTCGCGCCTAAGGTTCTACCTTGGGGAGTGGCCCGAGAATATATGACAGCAAACATAACAAGAACAATGAGAGGAGGGACTGCGACTAGCGTGGTTGGACCCTTGACACGAAACAAAAAAAACCCCGGCAGCTTTCTAAGCGACCGGGGTTCTGATTGTTTGTTTGGAGCGGGAAACGGGATTCGAACCCGCGACTTCAACCTTGGCAAGGTTGCACTCTACCACTGAGTTATTCCCGCTCAATGGAGACCCTGTTTATAGCAAAAGCCGCCCCGGCAGTCAACCTCTTTTTTTAATGACACTGTAAATTATCCTCCCTCCCTCTTTGCCAAATGTCGTATCATATCGCGCACCATCGGCTATACTCTCCATCATGAGAAAGGACGACAGGATACGAGGGACGATCGCCTGCGAGGCGGCCCGGCTCATGTACGAGGAGGGGGTGAGGGAGTACCGCGACGCCAAGAGGAAGGCGGCGAAACGGTTCGGCCCGGAAAAGGCGCTCTCGCTCGGCTCGCACCTCCCGACCAACGCGGAGATCCACGAGGAGCTCGCAAGGCTGATTGCAGCGAGGGAGGAGGAGGTTCTTCCCGAACGGCTGTTGCGCTTGCGGCTTGCCGCCCTCTCCTACCTGGAGATGTTCGCGGCGTTCTCGCCGTACCTCGTGGGGTCCGTACTCTCCGGGGCGGTGACGCAGAGAAGCGACATCGACATCCACCTCTTCTCCGATTCCATCGAGGCGGTCGAGAACCTGCTCAAGGAACGCGGCATGCCTTTCGAGACCGAGACGGTGCCGATCAGGAAGGGGGGCGTCATCAAGGACTACACCCACATCTATCTCGACGACGAGGGGGTGATGATCGAGTGCTCCGTCTACCCCGCGAGGGAGAGGCGCAACCGCACCGTGAGCAGCATCACCGGTAAGCCGATGGAGCGCGCAGGCGCAACCCAGCTTAAAAAACTGATCGCCAAGACGATCGGCGAGGAGGAATGAATGTCGGAAAACCGCAGGGCGGAACTGATCGAGACGCTGCTTCCCAAGGACACCAACGGCTACGGCAACATCTTTGGCGGCGTGATCATGAGCATCATGGACAAGACGGCGGGGGTGGCCTGCTGGCGCTACTCCCGCAAACGGGTGGTCACTGCCTGCGCCCAGCGCATCACCTTCCACACCCCGATCAACATGGGGGAGGTGGTCTACTCACGCGCCACTATCATACATGTCGGACGCAGTTCCATGGAGGTCGAAGTCGAGGTCGAGGCGGAGAACGTCATCGACGGGGCTACCCGCCGGGCCGCGAGCGGCATCTTCACCATGGTGGCGGTGGACGAGAACTGGCACCCCTCCCCGGTCCCCCCCTGGGAGCCGGTGACCGAAGCCGAGATCGAGAAGTGGCGCGAGGTGGAGAAAAGGAAAAAGGGTGCGTGATGGGATGGAAGGCGCTGCTTTTGGGACTTGTTTTCCTTCCGGGTTGTGAGTCGCTGAACGAGGCCTTGGTGCGGCAGATGTTCACGGACCGCTCGGTGAGCCGAAAGGTGAGCGACCAGATCAGGGAGGGTTTGGAGAGGAGACAAAAACTGCCGCAGGCAGACGCGCCCGGGAAACCTGCTCCGGCCTTCCTCGACCAGGGGTAAAACGACCTACAGGATTGAGCCGCGGAGATCGCCGAGGGCGCAGAGGGA
>CAZFMI010000043.1:0-36987 GCA_964519915.1 uncultured Geomonas sp. | reverse complement strand
TCCACATCAGCGAAGACGCCATGGGCGATGCCAAGAACTACCTGATCGACAACCTCCAGGTCGACGTGCTGATCTTTCGCGACAAGCCGATCGGCGTCGACGTGCCTAACTTCGTAAACCTGCGCGTCACCCAGACCGATCCCTGGGTCAAGGGCGACACCTCCGGCTCGGATTCCAAGCCCGCCACCGTCGAGACCGGCTACGTGCTCCGCGTCCCCCCCTTCATCGAGGAGGGCGAGCTGATCACCATCGACACCCGCACCGGCGAGTACTCCACCAGGGTAAAGGGGTAGAGATGCCGGGCAGCTGGCCCCTCTGCAGGCGCAAAAAGGCGCTGGTGGAGCGGGGTGCGATCTTCAACAGGGTCAGAGGTTTTTTTCAGGAAAAGGGGTATCTCGAGGTCGAGACCCCTTTTCGCATACCTGCGCCCGCGCCTGAAGCCCAGATAGACGCCATACCGTGCGACGGCTGGTTCCTGCAGACCTCACCCGAGCTTTGCATGAAGCGGATGCTCGCCGCGGGGTATCCGCGCATCTTCCAGATCTGCCGCTGCTGGCGCGCAGGGGAGCGTGGCAGCCGGCACCTATCGGAATTCACCATGCTGGAATGGTACCGGGCGGACGCGGACTACCTTGTCCTGATGGAGGAGACCGAGGCACTGGTAAGGGGGGCGGCCCGCGCGCCGGTCATCAACTACCGCGGCCTCAGCATCGAGATCTCGCAGCCGTGGGAGAGGATCACGGTGGCAGACGCCTTCCGGCGCTATGCAGGCACCTCGATGTGGGAAGCGCTCGAGGCAGGGACCTTTGACGAGCTGATGGTGGAGCGCATCGAGCCCGAACTCGGGACAGCCCGCCCCACCTTCATCTACGACTACCCCGCAAGCCTGTCCGCCCTCGCAAGGCTCAAGGCTTCCGACCCAGCCGTGGCCGAGCGCTTCGAGCTCTACATCGGAGGGGTCGAGATAGCCAACGCCTTTTCCGAGCTGATCGACCCGGTCGAGCAGCGCAGGAGGTTCGAGGCCGAGGCCCTTGAGCGCGCCTCCAGCGGGAAGCTCCCCTACCCCGCGCCCGAGAAGTTCCTGGCCGCTCTCGCCTCGATGCCGGAAGCCGCAGGGATAGCCCTTGGCCTCGACCGCCTGGTCATGGTGCTCCTCGATGCCGGGAGCATCGACGAAGTGGTCGCCTTCACGACAGAGGAACTGTAACCCGCCCCGACCAGCCGGGCTTTCCCTTAAAGGTCCCCCCCTTCGCTCCCCTCTTTCCGTCTTAGCCCCCACCCTCCCCGGCTTTGCCCTCTCGTCAACCTCTCCTTTGGATTTGGTTGACAACGACCCGTCCCGCATGCTAAATGAGCCGTGGAGGATTTTCATGGAACATTTAATCAATGACATAGTAAAGAGGACTCTTGCCGGCGGCTCCATCACTCCCGAGGAGGCGCTCAGGCTTTCCGAGGCTGAAGGGACCGGGATCTACGACCTTTTCCGCGCGGCCAGCCGTCTCAAGGAGCATTTCGTCGGGAACGAGGTGCACCTTTGCTCGATCATCAACGCGAAGTCGGGGCGCTGTGCCGAGGACTGCGCCTTCTGCGCCCAGTCCGCGCACCACAAGACGGATGCGCCGATCTATCCGCTGGTCCGCGAGGAGCAGATGGTTGAATCGGCCCGCCTCGCCGAGACCAACGGCTCTGCCTGCTTCGGCATCATCACCAGCGGCACGACGGTGAAGGGCGCCGAGCTGGAGCAGATCCTCGCGGCACTGCGCCGCATCAGGAAAGAAACCACCATCCTCCCCTCCTGCTCGCTCGGCATCATCGACGAGGAGACCGCCAGGAAGCTCAAGGACGCGGGCATGGACACCTACCACCACAACCTGGAGACCGCCGAGAGCTTCTTCCCGTCCATCTGCACCACGCACGAGTACCAGGACGACGTCGACACGGTCCGGGCGGTGAAGAAGGCAGGGGTCAAAGTCTGCTCGGGAGGGATCTTCGGCCTGGGCGAGAGCGCGGCGCAGAGGGTCGAGATGGCGTTCACCCTGAAAGATCTCGACGTCGACTCGGTGCCGATGAACTTCCTGAACCCGATCGAGGGGACCAGGCTCGAAGGGGCCGCCCACATCACCGCCATGGAGTGCCTGAAGACGGTCGCCATTTACCGCATGATCCTGCCGGACAAGCGGATCACGGTCTGCGGCGGCAGGGAGAAGAACCTGCGCGACCTGCAGTCCTGGATATTCTTCGCCGGCGCGAACGGCACCATGATCGGCAACTACCTGACCACGCTGGGAAGAAACGTGGACACCGACCTCACCATGTTCAGCGACCTGGGGCTCAAGACCGTTATGTGCGCGCATTAAAGGCGAGGTTAAGGTTAAGGTTAAGGTTGAGAGGAAGACTGAGATAAAGATAAGGCTGGGCTGAGATCAGACTTCCTGGGGATAGCGGGGTCTGCCGACGCGCCGACCCTGCTTGTCACTGAACTAGATAGAGGGAAATCACTCATGGCTGCAAAGAGCATTTTCATAACCGGAACCGACACCGGGGTCGGCAAGACCGTCGCGTCTGCCGCTATCGCACTGCTGCTCAGGCGCATGGGTCACAGCGTAGGGGTGATGAAACCGGTCACCTCCGGCTGTGTCGAGCGCGACGGCGAGCTGGTATCCGAGGATGCCGAGCTCCTCTGCTTTGCCGCGGGTGTCCCGATGAGCCGGGACTGCGCCCCTTACCTTCTGAAGGCCCCCGTGGCCCCCTCCGTGGCTGCCACACAGGATGGCGTGAGGATCAGCTTCGACGTCATCAAGGATGCCTACCTGAGGCTCGCCGAGCAGTACGATTTCGTCATCGTCGAAGGTGCCGGAGGGCTCATGGTCCCGTTGGCGGGGGGACTCCTGGTGTCGGACCTCGCACTCCACCTGGGTATACCCATAGCCGTGGTGGCAAGACCGGATCTCGGCACCGTCAACCATACGCTCCTTACCACCTTCTGCGCCCGCACCATGGGGCTGAAGGTGAAGGGGGTATTCGTCAACCGCTACCCGGACGCCCCGGGCCAGGCGGAGTCGTACGCGCCGCACATGATAGATTCCCTGTCCGGGGCGCAGCTTCTCGGCGTATTCCCCGAGATGAAGGGGGACGATGACCGCACGGTGGTCACCTTGCTCGTCGACCGCCTGCTGCAGGCGCCGGCAACGGGGATCATGCTGAGGGAGCTTTTCGATTAGCGGATTTCGCTAAACGCCCAATTGCCCCACCCTTCATCGTCTGATGAACCGTTCACAGTAAGCCCGCGAAGTGCGGGTTTACTGCATTTAAGGAGATAGACAGTGGTCGAGCTGGATACCGAGACGCTTAGGAGATACGACAGTGAATACCTGTGGCACCCGTTCACACAGATGAGCGAGTGGGAGGGGGCGGATAACGTCATCATCACCCGGGGCGAAGGTTCCTACCTGATCGATTCCGACGGCAACCGCTACCTGGACGGCGTGGCCGCCATCTGGACCAACGTGCACGGCCACTGCCGCAAGGAGATCAACGAGGCGGTCAAGGAGCAGGTGGACCGGCTGGAACATTCCACCCTCCTCGGTCTTTCCAACGACCGCGCCGCGCTCCTTGCCAAGCGGCTGATCGATATCGCCCCCCCGGGGCTCGCCAAGGTCTTCTACTCCGACAACGGCTCGACCGCCGTGGAGATCGGCGTGAAGATGGCCTTCCAGTACCAGCAGCAGACCGGCAACAAGCAAAAGACCAAGTTCATCCGCTTCGACAACGCCTACCACGGCGACACGGTCGGCGCGATGAGCGTAGGCGGCATCGCCATCTACCACGAGGTCTACGCCCCGCTGCTCTTCCCGACCATCATGGCCCCCTCCCCCTACTGCTACCGCTGCCCCCTCTCTCCGCAAGGGGATTGCGAGAGCTGCGGCCTGCTCTGCCTGAAGGAACTGGAGCGGCTCATGGAGCTCCATGCGCACGAACTTGCCGGTCTTGTGATCGAGCCTTCGGTGCAGGGGGCGGGTGGCATGATCGTCCAGCCTCCCGGCTTCGTGAAAATGGTGCGCGAGCTCTGCGACCGCTTCGACGTCCTGATGATCGCCGACGAGGTCGCTGTGGGCTTCGGGCGGACCGGCGCCATGTTCGCCTGCGGCAAGGAAGGGATCACCCCGGACATCATGGCCATCTCGAAGGGGATCTCCGCCGGGTACCTCCCCCTGGCCGCGACCCTCACCACCAAGAAGGTGTACGACGCTTTCCTCGGCTCCTACGCCGAGTTGAAGACCTTCTTCCACGGCCACACCTTTACCGGCAACCCGATCGCCTGCGCGGCAGCGCTCGCGAGCCTCGAGGTTTTCCAGAAGGAGCAACTGCTGGAATCACTGGCACCCAAGATCGCCTACCTCAAGGAGCGCCTTGAGCGGCTGCTCGATCTGCCGCACGTAGGGGACGTGAGGCAGGAAGGGATGATCGGCGGCATAGAGCTCGTTGCCGACAAGAAGAGCCGCCTCCCCTACCCCTGGGAAGAGCGGGTCGGTGTCAAGGTCTGCCTGGAAGCCAGAAAACACGGCCTTTTCCTGCGCCCGCTCGGCAACGTGATCGTCGTGTTCCCGCCGCTGTCGATCTCCATGGAGGAGCTGGCCCTCCTGATGGACGGCATAGAGGCTTCCATAAAGGAGACTACCGGCTAGCGGCGCCCTCCGCCTTGGTCGCACTGCGGGTCAGAAAGCTCTAGCTTCCTGGCCCGTATTCCATTAGAATGTCTTGCTTTGCGGCGCCGCTCCCCTACTTTTTGAGCAAGCGCGGCAGCAGGGGCTGGAAAGCTAGGGCCTGCGCCCGAGGGCAAGGGTGAAGAAGCACGACAAGGAGCAACCATGGAACTCATCGACAGCCACGCGCACATATACGGGAAGGAATTCAGCGCCGATTTCGCCGAGATGATGGCAAGGGCTAAGGAAGCGGGGGTAGGCACCATCATCGCCGTGGGTGCGGACCTCGAGTCGAGCCGCGACGCCTGCGCGCTGGCCGGGGCGTACGACGCGATCTACTGCTCGGTGGGGATACACCCGCATGACGCGGACCGCGTCACCGAGAGGTGCTACGAGCAGCTGCGCGAGATGGCGCTCAGCAGCCCGAAGGTGGTCGCCATCGGCGAGGTGGGGCTCGACTTCTTCAGGGACCGCTCCTCCAGAGGGGCGCAGGAGGAGGTGTTCCGCCGCTTCATCAGGATGGCACGCGAGCTCTCGCTGCCGCTCATCATCCATGACCGCGACGCCCACGACAGGATCATGGCGATCCTCAAGGAGGAGCAGGCGCACGAGGTCGGAGGGGTGCTGCACTGCTTTTCGGGCGATCTGGAGATGGCCCTTGAGTGCGTCGAGATGGGGTTCAAGATCTCCATTCCCGGGACGGTCACCTACCCCTCCAACGAGGCGCTCCGGGAAGTGGTGCGCGGCGTGAAGATCGAGCAGCTCATGGTGGAGACGGACGCGCCCTACCTGACGCCGGTCCCGCACCGCGGCAAGAGGAACGAGCCGGCCTTCGTGAGGCTCGCGGCCGAGCGGATCGCTGCAGTGAAGGGGTTGTCGCCCGAGGATGTCGGCAGGATCACCTCTTTCAACACCAGGAAGCTCTTCGGCATCGGGCAGCCGGCGGAAGAGGAAACCATAGCGTACAAGATCCGGGACTCGCTCTACCTGAACATCACCAACCGCTGCTCCAACCGCTGCACCTTCTGCCCGAAGTTCGAGGATTTCGCCGTGAAGGGGCACGAGCTGAAGCTGTCCCACGAGCCGAATTTCGCAGAGGTGATGGCCGCCGTGGACGCGTCCTCCCATTTCAGCGAGGTGGTCTTTTGCGGCTATGGGGAGCCGCTGATCCGCCTCGACCTGGTGAAGGAGGTGGCGGCCGAGCTGAAGCGGCGCGGCCTTCGGGTCCGCATCAACACCGACGGCCAGGCCAACCTGGTGCACGGCAGGAACATCCTCCCGGAACTGGCAGGCCTTGTGGACTCCCTCTCCGTGAGCCTCAACTCCGCCGACGCGAACGAGTACCAGAGGCTTTGCAACACCCCTTTCGGCGCTGCAGGTTTCCAGGGGGTGTGCGATTTCCTGCGGGAGGCCCCCAGGCACGTTCCGCAGGTGACGGCGAGCGCGGTGGCTCTGCCTGGCCTGGAGGTGGAAAAGGTCAGGGAGCTTGCGCAGGCACTGGGGGTGGATTTCCGTGAAAGAGAGTACGCGGAGGTGGGTTAGGAAAGGTTGGCCGGCGGGCCGGACAGCAACGTCTTGGCGGGAAAAGCCGGCAGCGCCGCATGGCGCAGATGGAAAAAGGCCGCTAGGCAGCGGGATCTTGAACGGTGAAGTAGAAGGTCGCCCCTTCCCCGGGCTTCCCCTCGCCCCACACCTTCCCTCCCATGCGCTCGACGCTGCGCTGCACCATGGAGAGCCCGAAGCCGTGCCCGGCGAACTCCGAGTCGTTATGCAGCCTCTGGAACGGGACGAAGAGCTTCTCCGCCTGCGCCATGTCGAACCCGTCGCCGTTGTCCGCGACGAACAAGACCCCGTCGCGCTCCCCGAAGGATATGCGGCTTTCCGGTTTGCCTGCGCTGTACTTCCAGGCGTTGCCGATCAGGTTTTCCATGACGCTCGTCAGCAGCTTCTCGTCACCGGTAACGACCACACCTTCCTGGATGTCCACCACCAGTGGACGGCTCGGATCGACGATCCTCAGGTCGGTCAGGATGGAGTGCGCCATCCTGGTCAGGTTGACCCTCCGCATGGTAAGCTGTGCCTGCCTTATCTCGGAGAGGTCCAGCATCCGGTCCAGTGTAGCCTCCATCCTTTCGCCGCCGTTCATGATGCAGCTTAAGTACTCCTTGGCGGTCTGGTCCAGCACCTCACGGTAACCATCCAGCAGCAGTTCGCCATAACCGTAGATGACGCGAAGCGGCGTGCGCAGGTCGTGCGAGACGGAATCGTACAGAAATTCCAGTTCCTGGTTGGCCTGGCTCAGCTCGGCGGTCCGCTCGGCCACCCGGCGCTCCAACAGTTCCGACGCCTTTCTCAGCTGGTCGGAGAGGCGCCGCTCGTTGTGGAGCCGCATGGCGTTGCTGATGGCGATTCCGATCACCGGCGCCACTCCCTGGATCAGGTTCAGATCGCTTTGATGCAGTTCCCGCTCCCTCGTCGCGTCGTCAACGGCCAGCACGCCAAGGGACTCCCCTTCGCAGACTATGGGGGCGCAGATGAACGACTTCACCCCCATCTCGATGAAAAAGGAGAGGTTTTCAGGGAGCGCGTGTTCCTTGACATGGGCGATGTCGCTCACGAGCATCGGCTGCTGGCTCCGGAAAGAGCGGATCAGTACACCTTGCGGCTCGGATTGCTGCAGGGGGAGCTGGAACCTCTCAAGCCTCTGCATTTGTTCCTCGCTGAACCCGAAACAGGACTTCAGCTCCAGGACCTTGAAATCCTCGTCGGCCAAAAGTATGATGCCGCGGCCATATCCTAGCCTCTTCAGCAGCAGCTGGTTCACGCTGGAAAGGATATCGTCCAGTCGGGTCCTGGTGGATATAACCTTGCCGATCTCGTTTATCAAAAGGGCGCTGTCGTAGTTTTCCTGCAACTGCGCCAAAAGCCTCTCGCCTGAGTCCTTCATGCTGGAGAGGGAGGCAAGCAGGGACTTGCTGTCGAAGTGGTGCGCCAGCAAGGTGAGCGCCAGGTAAAGGGCCAGCGCCCCCATCATCACCGGCGACAGCAGCTGCAGGTAGCCGAAAAGGGTGGCGGAAACGGCCGCCAGCAGCGCCAAAAAGCCGATGCGACGGGCGAAGATCAGCCGAGCGACCAGGGAGGGACGCCAGCTGATGAGGTAGCGGCAGACGTTGCTGCCGTGGAATATGCATTCGGTGTGGCGGATCTCGGGGAAGTCGTACCCGAAAACGAGAAAGGCCGCCTCGAAGAAACCGATGCGGTTTTCGCACTGTGAAGGATTTTCCCGCACCCCTTTCTCGAAAGTCACCACGAGCTCTATTTGGTGCGGACCGGTTTTGCGGGAGACGCAGCGGGATGAGCGGCTGAACTTGGTGGAGAGTTTGTTGATGATGCGGAAAAGGTACTCGGGGCCGACCAGGCCAAGCATGAAAGAGCGCAGGGGGCCAAGGGCATCAGGGGAGGCGGAATAGCGTCCTGCCTCGCGGGCGAAGCCGGGGTCTCCGGTAAGCTGCGCCAGCTTGTAGTGAAAAAGATCGACTTGACGCTGGCTGAACCAGTGCCCGGGATCGAGAACCTCGTGCAGTTGCATATCCGCGTGGCTTAAAAGCTCGCAGACGTCGACGTGCGGGAACCTTTTCCTGAGAAGCTTTAGATAGGAGTCAAAGATACGGCTGTTGTAAAGAGGCAGATTTGATGCTGGCGCCATTTGATCCTCTTGCTTTGGTTTACGGCGCAGAGTCTACAGGTCTTGGTACCGTTTTTCAATGACTTTGTATTAAAAGCCGGCATCACCCAGAGATATTCATGCCAGTACCCTGGCTCGTTCTGACAGTCCTCGTGGCCGGTATGCTCGGCTCGGGAAGAACCGGGAAGATCTACAGTCAGTGCCGATGGGTGAGATCCCCCCCTTCGAGCTTGGAAAAATCACAAAAAAGCCCCATATGTGATTCAAAGCACTGTATTAATCTCAAGGGCTCCTAATATACCATTGCCTTCCCACAATCCGTCCTTTTACGCCCTTGCGGCCGCCCGGCATCGCCTGAGGACCGGCCGCCAAGGGACCGGCCGGCAGTCAGGAAGCCGGCGCTGGAGAGTCCGCCAGCCGCAGCGCCAAAAGCTGGCACGCAACATGCTACAAGGATGTATTCTCCTTCATGCCGACCCGCATCACAAAACGGGTTTTCCGTTGACCTGAGACGTCGACAACCTCTTCAGCTGGGAGCTTTTTACCTGTGGGAAAAGAACTCGAAAAAAGACGGCTTGAGGAGTGGTTGACGACCCTGAAGAGCTCCCCTCCCCTCTCTCCCTTCAGCCTTACCCTCTACCACCGGGAAAGCAGCGCGCGTTGCGCCGAAACCTTCCAAAGCTGCTGTTCCATAGTTGAAGACCCCCTTTGCAGGGACGTGTCGCGGCAGTTTTTCGAAGAGGGGATGGAGGTGTTCTTCGAGGAGGGGACTCCTTCGGTCTGCCGATACGGCGGCGGCTTCTTCGGCTTCCTGATACCGTTCACCATGGGCGCGGAACAGTTCTGCCTGGTGGGCGACGGCGTGAGGGACGAAACGGTCGACCTTTGGCAGCTGGCTTCCCTCTCGCGCACCGGGGGTGGAGATGTCTTTTCGCTGTTCCCCTACGTGGAATCGCTTTCCACGGCGAGCTACCAGGAGGTGGAGAAGGTCGCCCGGGAAGTGGCCGAAGAGGTCGAAAAGCTCTCCTTCCCCCCTCAGGAACCGCATGCCGCCGCGCCGCTGCCACCCGATCCCCGGCATGCAGACCCGCGACTGGCAGCGGTTGCCGAAACCCTCGAGCATCTGGACAGGAGCAAGACCATCGCGGAAAGCATCGCCCTTTGCTCCGAGACCATCGTCACGCAGTTACAGGTCGCCAAGCTCGCCATAGCGCTGAGAAACGATGATGGGACCGCCTACCAGGTGACGGGACTCTGGGGGGTGCCCGACGATCTCGGCTGCATCCCCGCCGCCGCGGCGAAGGTCTTTCTGGCCAAGGAGCAGGCGAAGAAAACGGTGCTCTACGACTCCCGGATGCGCAGCATCCTCCCTGCGTTTGGTGCAGCCGTCTGCATCAATTTCCCTCTCGCCTCCCAAAACGAGCAGCTCGGCTTCCTGGCGCTGGGCGACACGGACCTCCCCGGCCAGGGGGTGCTGATGGTCTCCATGCTGTCCAACGCGCTGGCAGGCAAGCTGTTGCAAATTGTAAAGGCCGCGCAGCAGTCCAGGGAAACGGCGCTTTCCGAGAAGCTCATGTCGCTCACAGACACGCTGCTGCAGGTGGAGTGCAAGGAGGAGCTTTACGAGGCGATCCTGAGCATCGCCTCCGAGCTTATCGACGCCACCCAGGGCTCCATCATGCTGATGGACAAGGACGGCGAGAACATGCGCATCGTCTTTACCCTCGGCATGACCCTGAACGTCGCCCGCTGTCTCCCTGTGAAAGTCGGCAAAGGCATAGCCGGCATGGTGGCGCAGACCGGCCAGCCGCTTCTGGTGAACGACGTGGAAAAGGACAGCAGGGTCGCCATGGCGAACCGGGTGCGCTTCAAGTCGAAGTCGCTCATCTGCATCCCGCTAAAGCTCAAGGACAAGATCATAGGGGTGCTGAACCTCTCCGACAAGAAGAACCTGGCCCCCTTCAGCAACGCCGACCTGCAGGTGCTCACCTCCTTCGCGAACCTCGCTTCACTGATGATCGAACGCACCGAGGTGCTGGAGGAATCGGAGCGTTTCGAGCAGCTCTCGGTGACCGACGCCCTGACCGGCCTCTACAACCGCCGTTTCCTGAAAAACCGCCTGGAGGAAGAGCTGAACAGAAGCATCCGGCAGGGGCTGAACCTCACCGTGATCTTCATCGATCTGGACTTCTTCAAAAACTACAACGACCTCTGCGGCCACCTGGCAGGGGACGAGGCGCTTAAGATAACGGCCGAAATCATAAAGGGATCGCTGCGGGAAATGGACATCGTAGCGCGCTACGGCGGCGAGGAGTTCTGTGCCGTGCTCCCCGGCACATCGAAGGAAGAGGCGCTGATCGTCGCCGAGCGTATCAGGTCGGAAATCGAGGCGAAGAGGTTCCCGATGGACAGCGAGATCCCCAACGCGCGCCTCACCGCAAGCCTCGGCGTGGCCTCGTTCCCTGAGGACGGCAGGACCTTCAAGGCCCTGGTGCACGCGTCGGACGTCGCCCTCTACGAAGCAAAAGCTACCGGTCGAAATCGCATCGTCGCCGCCCGCACCGCCGCCGCCTCGGTGAGGCAATCCGAAACGGCTGAGCGCCCCGTCCATCCCCCCGCCGCACTCGCCAAGGCTCTCGATTTCAATGCGTTTTTGGAAGCGTCCCTGGTCTCCAAGGGATGACGCGACCGTCCGTCGCCTTCGCCGCCACGCCGCCCCAAGCCATCCAAGCCGTTGGCGACGCGATCCGTGGCGCGAAGATGCAGGCCGTTTTCGCCAACGCGCGATTTATTGGTGAAAATATGCCTGATTCATGATAATACTCAGCCTCAGGCGACTGTCTGTCATAAAATGCCGTCTTTGCACAGAATGTCTCATTCTGCTGAAAAGATCTCTTGTGGTTCTTTGCTATCAGATGCTGAAGGGAGTTGGGGATGGAAAATGCCCGCAAAATTTTGCAGTTTGCAAGACCCGGAACCCTGGTCGAGTTTGCACCGGGCACAGAGAAGGAACTAGGTCTGGACAAGCTGGTCAACCGGTTGAACTATGTGAACTTCCAGGAAGAAACAATCCTCGTCAACTTCAAGCACCCGAAATATCCCCGCACCGTAAGCCTGGAAGCAATGCCCCGACCCTGCGTCAACAACAAGCTCGAATGCAACTGGGTCTCGCCTGATTCGGAGCCTCTCAGCATCAGCGGCTGCGTCTTTGAGAACATCTTCGTGGTAAGCGGCCACAGGCTTGTAGTCACCGTGCCCGAGCTGATCACCATCAACGATCAAGGCGCGGTGTTTCTACTGCCTGAAAAGAGCACCGAGCTCAACTACCGCAAGTCGAGGCGGTACCCCTGCCAGGGAATCCGGGCGGAGGTGCTGCAAAACGGCGCGCGTTTCCAGGGCAACCTGCTCGACTTCAGCGCCGTCTCCCTGCGGGTCGAGTCCGAAGCCGTCAGAGGGAAGAACTTCAACTGGCTGAACCAGGAAGCGCCGGTGCAGGTGATCCTGAGCAACGGAGAGACCACTCTCTACTCCGCTGAATGCCGCATCACCTCGCAAACCCTCGGGCAGCGCAGCAGGATCTACCTGCTGGAAGCGAGCCAAAATCACATGCAGCGATTCAAGGCGAAGGAGACCCGCAGTCAGCGCCACGAACTGCTGCCGCTTCCCAACGCCGTCTTCAGGCACCCACTGAGCGGCAAGACGGTCGATCTGAAGGTGGTCGACATCTCGGGCTCCGGCTTCTCCGTGTACGAGGGGGTCGAGACGAGCGTTCTCTTGCCGGGGGTGATCATACCGGACCTGGACCTCAGGATAGGCAACGGTTTTTCCACCAGATGCCTCGCCCAGGTCGTCTACCGTGAGGAGCTGAAGCAAAGCGAGTCGGCAGGCTCGGTGCGCTGCGGCCTGACCTTCCTGGACATGCACGTCCGGGATCATGTGAATCTCCTTTCCCTTCTCTACCTCGCCAAGAACAAGCACGCCTACCTCTCCAACCAGATAGACATGGAGGAGTTGTGGCAGTTCTTCTTCGAAACCGGGTTCATCTACGCGGAGAAATACAACTTCGTTCAGACCAACAAGGCGAAGCTCAAGGAGACCTACCAGCGGCTCTACACCGAGAACCCCGCCATTGCCAGGCATTTCATCTACCAGGAGAACGGCTCCATCCTCGGGCATCTCGCCATGCTCCGCTTCTACCACGGCAGCTGGCTCGTGCACCATCACGCCGCGAACAAGTCGGAATCCACCATTGCGGGGCTGGTCGTGCTGCATCAATTGACCCACTCCATAAACGACTCCTACAACCTGCAGTCGTCCCACATGAACTACCTGATGTGCTACTATCAGCCGCAGAACAAGTTCCCGAACCGCATTTTCGGCGGTGCTTGCAAGGTGATAAACGATCCGAAAGGGTGTTCCGTCGACACCTTCGCATATTTCCATTACAAGCGCGCCTTCTCCGAAGAGTGGAATTTCACCGGCCCCTGGAGCCTCGCCCGGGCCACCAAGGAGGACCTCTACGAACTGGAGGGATTCTACGAGCAGGCCTCGGGGGGGCTGATGCTGAACGCCCTTGACCTGGAGCCGTCCATGATGGACTGCAAGGACCTCTCGCACGACTACCAGGAGGCGGGCTTCTCCCTGGACCGGCAGCTCTACACGCTCAAGAAGAACGACAGCATCAAGGCCGTGATCGTGGTGAACATATCGGACGTGGGGCTGAACCTCTCCGACCTCACCAACTGCATCAAGGTCCTGGTTCTCGACCAGGAGCAGTTCCCGAAGGAGATCCTGAATATCACGCTCTCGATCCTGACGCACAAGCACCGGCAAAACGACATCCCGGTGCTGGTGTACCCGGTCAGTTATGCCGAATCCGCAAACCTCCCCTACGAAAGGCAGTACTCCCTGTGGACCTTCAACGCCCCGGAACAGACCTCCACGTTCATCAAGTACCTGGGGGAGATATACAACAGGAACCGGCCTAAAAAGGCGCAGGCGGACGCATCACAACTGGTATGCAGGGAATAGAAGATGAACACACCGCTTTACAACAGCAGCATCATCGACACCTACATCAGGCTGATCAAGAGCAAGTACAACTTCGTCAACGTGGGCGACCTGCTGAGCCACGCAGGGATGACCCCGCTCGAGGTGGCAGACCACGCTCACTGGTTCACCCAGAAGCAGGTGAACCTGTTCCACGAGAGGCTGCTAAAGCTTACCGGCAACGAGAACATCGCAAGGGAAGCGGGCCGGTACGCGGCATCGCCCGAGGCGCTGGGCGTCCTCAGGCAGTACTTTCTGGGGCTGGTCGGTCCCGGCAAGGCTTACAACCTGATCGGCGACTCCATTACCCGCAACTTCGTGCGCTCCTCGGTCTACTCCTCGAAGCAGATCGCCGGCAACTGCTATGAAATAACCGTCACCCCCCGCCCCGGCACCCAGGAGCAGCCCTTCCAGTGCCAAAACAGGATAGGTTTCTTCGAAGCGATCACCCATCTCTTCCAAGGCAAGCTCCCCCACATAGAGCACCCGGAGTGCATCTTCAAGGGGGGGAAGGTCTGCCGTTATATCGTCTCCTGGGAAAAGTCCATCAACACCTTCTGGCAGTACGCGAGGAACTATACAGCCGTCGGGCTGCTGCTGCTCTTTGGCATCTTCCTGCAGCAGAACCCCCAAGCGGCCGTAACCTTGGCGGCCCCGTGGTTCACGACCATAGTGCTGGTGCTGAGCATTTTCTCGCTGAGGAGCGAGAAAGAGGCCCTGGTCACCAGCCACAAAAGCCTCAAGGATCTGACCGACAACCTGTTCAAGCGCATGGAGATCAACTACAACAACGCCCTGGTGACCAACGAGATAGGACAGGTGATAAGCAGGCAGACGGTGGTAGGAGACATCCTCTCCAGCGTCATCCAGATCCTGGAAAAACGCCTGGACTACAGCCGGGGGTTGATCCTGCTCGCCAACCCGGAAAAGACCAAGCTGGTGTTCCAGGCGGGGTTCGGCTACCAGGACGAGCAGCTGGCCTTTCTCGGCAAGACCACCTTCCATCTCGACCGCCCGGATTCCAAGGGGGTCTTCGTGGTCTCCTTTCGCGAGCAAAGACCGTTCCTGGTTGCCGATGTCAAGGACATCGAGGGGACGCTCAGCGGCAAAAGCCAGAACTTCGCCAAGCAGTTGCTGTCCCAGACCTTCGTCTGCTGCCCGATCATCTGCGAGGGGGAATCGCTGGGGATACTGGCCGTCGACAACCTGAAATCGAAGAGACCCCTGGTGCAAAGCGACGTGTCGCTGCTGATGGGGCTCGCGCCGATGATCGGCATAAGCATCCGCAACGCGAAGCTGCACGAGGCCCAGTCGAGCCAGTTCAGCTCCTTCCTGAAGGTAATGGCGGCCTCCATTGACGCCAGGGACCCGCTGACGGCCGGCCACTCCGAGAAGGTAACCGAATACTCGGAGGAAATCTGCGAGGAGTTGGGGCTGTCCCCCGCGGATCGAGAGATGATAAGGGTGGCGGCGCTGCTGCACGACTACGGCAAGATCGGGGTGCCCGACGCCATCCTGAAGAAAAACGGGAAGCTTTCCGAGCTTGAGTACGAGATCGTCCGGACTCATTGCCATAAGACCCGGGACATACTGGAGCAGGTTAACTTCGAGGGGATTTACCGCCAGGTGCCTGAGATAGCGGGCGCCCATCACGAAAAAGTGGACGGGACCGGCTACCCCAAGGGTCTGAAAGGGAAGGACATCCCTTTAGGCGCGAAGATCATCGCAGTAGCGGACTTCTACGAGGCGGTCACCTCGCAGCGCCACTACCGCGATCCGATGTTGATGGAAGAGGCCTTCAGGCTGCTGCGCGAAGGAAGCGGCAGCCATTTCGAAAGG
Organism: uncultured Geomonas sp.; assembly: GCA_964519915.1. Classification (GTDB taxonomy): domain Bacteria; phylum Desulfobacterota; class Desulfuromonadia; order Geobacterales; family Geobacteraceae; genus Geomonas. The sequence goes on along the minus strand of CAZFMI010000043.1, from coordinate 21,711 downwards.
CATATAGTCGAGGCCCTAATCAAATGCCGGAAGCACGCTGCCGCCCGGAAACTGGAGGCCTGCTAGCGCACTGCCGGGGGTGGCGCCGGGCGTCACCTGGGCTTGCGTCCACGGCAGGAAATGATCGGCGTATAGGTAAAACGGCGCGGGTCTGCGAAGAAAGTCCTGAATTCCGCCAGGAACTCCTCAAACCCACCTTGGTATTCGTCAAACCCATACCGCGAGTTCCTCGCGGCAACCTCGACCTTCCTGGTCCAGTTGAAGGCATCGACTTCGTTAAGCTCCCCGAAAATCTGATGGTGAGCCTCCACCTTCACGTCGATATCCTCATAGCCTAGGTCATAGAGAAAGGAATAGAGCTTTCTTCCGACATAAGGGTCGAAGTTGTCGTTTTCCGCCAGACTCTTCATGATCGCAGCTATCGCCCTTTCCAGCCGTGGTGTCTGCCCGAAATGGCTCAAGCAGTTATGATCGAGGTCGATAAGACAGAGTATGCCGCCGGGCTTCACACAACCGGAGATGTTTTGCACCAGCTCGAAACAGTTGGACGAGTGATATTCGAGCAGGAACCTGACCCAGGCGAAATCGAACTGCCCGAGGGGGGAAAGCGGTTCCAGAAAGTCGCGACAGGCGAAGCTGACGATGTCGCTGCCGTAATGCTCCTCGGCGAATTGGAGACGCTGCTCGGAGCCGTCGACCCCCAGCGCCGCTCCGCCGGGCTGAACCAAATCCCCCAGGGTGCTGGTGGTTTTGCCGGGGCCGCAGCCGATGTCGACGACGCGCATCCCCGGCGCGAGACCGGCCCATTGAGCCTGCCGCTTCGTCACGTCATTGTCGGTTTTCATATCCAGACGCAGGGATTCCTGGTCGTTTTCCATCAGGTATTTTTTGGCCTGCATTTAGGACTCCTAAAGACAAATGAGTTGAATCACTAAGGTTTTCTAGCATAAAAAGAATTTTAAAGCAACTGCGGCGGTTTTTGCAGGCAAGCGGCACCCGAAGCGGTGGTCCACAGAGAAGGCGAGGCTGTGAGCAAACCTTTACAGCTCCTGGCAGATGTGGTATTTAATGAACCGTTTACACCAAAACCGATGAAGATTTTCTTATCCTGAAGATCGGCATTGTTGACCGGAAACGGTCTACTTTGTTATCCAAGCAGCGGCAGCCCGGGTATCCACCTCTCCTGCCGAAGCGGACCCCCCACTTGTCTGGAAAAGGAGGAGCTATGAACTACAGGAAGAGCCTGCTCACCGCACTGCTCGCGCCGGTCATCTCGTTGGGCGGCGCAGTGGCGACCGTACACGCATCCGGCTACGCGGTTTTCACGCACGGGGCTTCGGCGCTGGGCCAGGGGAATGCGGTTACCGCACATGCCAGCGACCCCAGCACCATCTTCTACAACCCGGCGCTGATGAACAGGCTCGAAGGAACCCAGTTCCAGGTCGGCACCACCGCCATCTTCTCCACGCGTGAATACGAGAGCTCCCTTCCCGGCGGCACCCCGGCCTCCAACGACTCGACCCATTTCCCGAGCACCTTCTACGCGACGCACAAGCTAAACGACAAGGTGAGCATAGGTCTCGGGGTGTTCAACCCCTTCGGCCTCGGCACGGAGTGGGACGAGACCTGGGACGGCCGTTACCTGGCCACCAAGTCCGAGCTGACCACCTTCAACATCAACCCCAACATCTCCTACCGGGTGCTCCCGTCGCTCACTGTGGCAGCCGGTATCGACGTGATCCTGCTCGACGCCTCGCTGGAGAAAAAACTCCCTTCCGCAGCGCTTGTCCCGCTCGGCTTCCCCGCGGGCTTCGATATAAACCAGAAGTTCAAGGGGGACGGCGAGGGTGTCGGCTTCAACGTAGCAGTTGCCTATGACGTTTGCGACCACCTGTCGCTGGGCGCATCCTACAGAAGCGAGGTGAAGGTGGACGTTTCCGGCAATGCGACCTTTTCCAACGCGGCTCTCTCCGGCCTGGGCGCCCCCGTGGCGGCGCTGAACAGCGCAGGAAGCACCGACCTCACCCTGCCCCCCCAGTTCACCGCTGCCGTCGCCTTCAAGGGTATAGACAAACTGGTCCTGGAGGCCGGCGTGCGCTGGGAGGGGTGGTCCAAGTTCAAGGAGCTCGCCATCGGCCTCGACAACGGGCAGAGATCCGTGACCCCCAGGAACTGGAGCGACGCCTGGGGGCTCAACGCGGGGGGGAGGTACCAGGTAGACGAGAACGTGGCGCTGCTGGCGGGTTATGTCTACGGAGACTCCCCGGTCCCCGACAGCACCTTCGACCCCACCATCCCCGATGCCAAGATCCATGTCTTTTGCGCGGGCACCGATCTCGACTTCCATCCCTTCACCGTCGCAGCATCGTACGGGTACCAGCTCTACGAGAACAGGACCAAGAACAACGCCATCGATACTGACCCCTTGCTCCGTACCGCCACCAGCTCGGCCAACGGCAAGTACAAGACGGATGCGCACCTGGTTGCGCTCTCGGTCGGGTACAAGTTCTAGCAGTAGAGGCTGAAGATCCGCACCAACAGGAAAGGCCTCTTCCCGAGCGGGAGGAGGCCTTTTTCCGTAACCGTCCAGCTCCCCTCCCCTGTCCGTTATTTCAGCTTGGCCACCTTCGGTTCGATGTCCCTGATCAGGTCGTCGTAAGCCACCAGAGATTTGATCTGCGGCGTGGTCTTCTTTACCGTCGCATCGAAGAGGATGAACTTTCCGTTGAACCCCTGCGCCTTGTTTCGCAGGGCAGTGGTGCTCTCGGAAAGGAAGCTCTTCTCGGCCTTGTCGTCGCTTTTTAACAGCGACTTGGTTTTGGCCCAGTACTCGTCGGTGGAGCCGACGTAATGGTTCAGGCTCTCCAGGAAAGAAAGGGAGGAAGTGGTCAGCTGCGAGGTGGTCACCAGGCGCTCCTGCACCTCCTGCATCCCCTTCAGAAGGTCCTGGTCGGCAAAGCGCACCAGCGCTGAGACCTCCTGCGGATGCGCCCCCTTCGCTGGGTCGAGCGCGTCCACCCGGGTCAGGAACTGCTGCGAGGTGGCCAGGTACTTGTTGATGGAGACCGAAGCCGCTCCCAGCGACACGGCCGCATCGGAGACGAACTTGGTGAAGAGCGACGCCTGCCCGGCGTAAGGAATGGGGAGCACCTTGGCAAAGCGGGCGGCTACCGAACCTGCGGCCAGGTACTTGTTGTAGCCGGCCACGTGCCCCGACATCCATTTCACGTACCCCTCGAAATCCGCGAGCCCCTGCCTCTGCGCGCGGACGTCCGTGGCAATCAGCTTCAGATGCGCCACATTTCTCGTCGCGAGTTCGGTCGATGTGATGCTGCAGGCCTCCAGGGCCTTTAGCTTCTCAAGCAGCAGCGCGTTCTCCCTGGTGAGGGCAGCTATGGCCTGTTCGGGCTGGCCGGCCGGCCCGGCAGGCTCGCCCCCCTGGACAGCAGGCGCGGCCACCTGCGTTTCATCGGCTTGTACGAGGGCCGGGACAAGTGTCAACGCGAGAAAGGAAGCAGCAAGGGCGGTTCGTAAATGCAAAGGCTTTCTCCTGAAACATTAATGACGGCAAACACGCCAAAAGATACAACAAAACGGTTCGGCTAGACAAGCAAAAGGATGGGATCGACGGAAGATCGGCCGCGAATGAGAGAGGCCGCGCTGGTGTGAAAGCGCGGCCTCTTTGCTTTTGCGAGCGTGGCAGTTCCTTGCTACTTCTCCTTGAAAAGTATCCTATAGCCGAAACTATTCGGCTCGTACCAGTTCAACGCCCGGGTGCCTACCTCGGCATACGGGTAGCCGAAGGTGTTGAGCGGCGCGCCTGCCTGCGGCGGGTTCAGGATGACATCGCGACCGGAGGCCACCTGGACGCGGTAAGGGTCGATCCCCCCCCAGAAGTACTCGCGGTACTCGCGGGTCTTCGCGTCGTTTAGCTCCAGCTTCTCCACGAGCATCGCCTTCCTGACATCGGCAGGATCGGTCGGTACCCAGCCGGTACCCGGAATGAAGACCTCGACCCAGCAGTGCTGCCAGGTGGTGACGTCCTCTTCGGCCTTCTTCCCGAGCCGCACCCCGAACACCTCGCGTGCGGGGACCCCGGCAGCGCGCGCCACTGCTACGTAGACCGAGGAGATATCGGTGCACTTGCCGCCCGGCTTCTTGAGGAGTTCGCAGACATCCCCCTTGCCGCAGCCGACGGTGGCGGGATCGCGGTACATGTTCTCGCAGGTCCAGTCGTAGATCGCCTTCGCCTTCTCGAGCACGGTGCGCTTCCCTTTGGTGATGGAGTCGGCAAGCTTCTTCACCTCGCCGTCGATCGGGCCTAGCGCGGTCGGCTTCAGGTACGCCGCGTAGTCGTCCCTGTTCCAGGCGGGCTCCTTCGCCTGCAGTTCACGGACCTGCACTTCTTCCCTGTCCACAGAGAACGAATAGGTCAACTTGCGGCTCTTGGCGTCCTTTTCCCAATGGGCGTAGAGGATGGGGGTGCCGTTGGCCTTGTCGGTATAGACCGCAGAGGAGGCGAAATCCCCGGCGATCCTGACGTCGGTGACGCTCTGGTGCCTGTCGGAGACGGCATACGGGATCCAGAGGCTGGTCTCCTTTCCCGTCTCCTGCTTGGAGAGATCTACCTCGACGGTTACGACGCCACTGCGGCTTTTGGCCCAGGCGGCCGGGGCGAGACAGAGGGAGAGTGCAACCACGGACAACAACAACCTTTTCATTTCAGCTCCTTTCCTTGCAAATTTGAAACAAACGGCGAACATGCGACAGCATGGGTCTCGATCAGAGTTCGGATTTCACGACCGGCAACCCGGCTTCCTTCCACTCTGCGAGGATGCCCTGGAAGATGTTCGGATAGGCGAGTTTCATCAGTTTGCGGTAGGCGGCATAGCTCCTGCCGCCGCTGTTGCAGTAGACGACGATGGCCTTTTCCTTGGGGAGTACAGCCGACTTGACGGCAAAGCTCTCGGCAGGGATGTTGATGGCGCCGTTTATATGACCTTCGGCGAACTCAAACTCGTCTCGAACGTCGACCACGACGTAGGCGTCCTTTTTTTCCTGCAGCGCCTTAGCCAGCTCGCCGGGAGAGAGCTTCGTGGTCTCGACCTTCTTCGCGTAGTCGGGACCTGCTACGATCGGCAATCCCTTTTCTTCCCAGACCGGGAACCCCTCGTTGTAGACCAGCAGGTTGGCATACCCGGCGTCTTTGGCCATGGCAGCCACCTTTTTGCTCTTGCCGCATTTGACACCGTTGCAGTAAAAGACAAGCAGCGCCCCCTTGTCGGTCGGCAGGAGCGCGGCAGACTTCCCGAAATCCTTGTCCATGACGTTTACCGCACCGACTATATGGGCTTCCTGGTATTCGGCTGTGGTCCGCGCGTCGACAAGGGTCATGCTCTTCTTCTCGTCAATCATGTCCTTGAGGGCGTCGGTGGAGATGATCTTGAAGTCTGCCTCGGCGGCAAAAACAGGCAGCGCAGTCAAGAGCAGGCAAAGGGTGAACATCAGATTCCGGAGAGAAGCGACAGCTTTCATTTCGTGACCTCCTTGGTGGATTCAATAACATGACAATAACGACAGAAGTTAAGCCCGTGCCATCCTCGAACCGATCATCTCAAGATAAGCCTCGATCCTCACCTTCAGCTGTTCCGTGTCGGACTCGGAATAATCCGTCTCTATCTGCAGGAACGGGAGCTTTACCCCTTCCTGCAGGTGCTTTTTCACCGAGTACGATTCGAGGTTGTAGGTGTGGCACCCTTGCCAGGTGAGATCGATGACCCCGTCGACCCTGAACTCGCCGACCAGCCTGTCCAGTAGGCGCAGACGCCCCTTGTTGGGAGACATGCAGGAGCAGGGAATCCTCAGGTATTTTTCCGCGATGGAGCGAAGCGGGTCACCGGACGCCTCCACCGGGTCGACCTTCTTATATCCGCCGCAACTCTCAAAGCAGACCACGTTGCCGCCCAATTCCTCCACCAGCCTGACGACCTTGTCCGATCCGATGCCGACCGGTACGCCGGTCAAGAGGATCCGGGGAGTGCTCTCCCCAAAGGGGGAAACTCCACGGTCGGCCAATTCGGTCAGTTCGGCGGTCAGCCGGTCCAGTAGACCGATCGCCTCGCGCTTGTCCACGGTGAAGCCCCGGTTGTGCAGCACTGTCAGCAGGTCCATGCCGCTTATAGGGGACGGCTTTCTCATGCAGACATCCTGCAAGGCCTGCAGGGAGCGGCGTTCCTCGTTCAGCAGGGCGATTGCCGAGGCAAGCTTCTCCGGGGTGATCTCTACCTGGAACTCCGCCTCAAGATACGCAATGAGACGCCTCAGCTCGACGAGCCAGTAGTCGAGCGCACCCTCGTCCTGGATCTGCGGCAACTGCATCAGGTGCATCGGCTTGAGCTCTCCCAGGAGCTCGTACATCTTCTTCTTACCGTCGCAGGTGGTTTCGGCCAGCAGCAAGTCCGAGAAGTGAAAGAACGGGCAGGTGTCGGTGACGGCAAAGCCGTAGCTGGACTTGATCAGGGGGCAAAGCGAGCGAGGCAGCACCTTCTCGGCCGCTGGAATCGGATTCTGGCTGGTGCCGCAAAGGGAAACGGGAATAGCTCCTGCTGCGACGATCAGCTCCGAGGGGGAATAAAGACAGTAGGTGCCGACCACCTTCTTGCCGGATTCCCTGGCCGTCTTGAGCGCAATCGCATTCCTCTCACGCAGGGAGGCTATTTCCTCAAAGGTCGAAGTCTTGGTCTGCAGGCCGCTCATGACTCGAATCCCATTATTGCGGCCCCCAGTGCCCCTACGAACTGCGGTGCGGCGGGAACCCGCATGTCGACACCGAGCCCGGCACCTACGGCACGGCAGATTTCCGGGTTGAGCGCCACGCCGCCGCTGAAGGTGACGTTGGTCGATACGGAGACCTTGCCTGCCAACCCCTGGATGCGCCGGGAAATGGCGTCGAAAATACCGGCGGCGATGGAGCCCTTGTCCACACCCTGTGCCAGGAGGCCGATGATCTCGGATTCCGCGAACACCGTGCACATGCTGGAGATGCGGGCAGGTTGCGCGCCGACCGAGATCAGTCCCAGTTCTTCCAGGGACAACTCAAGGATCCCGGCCATTACCTGCAGGAAACGGCCGGTGCCGGCGGCGCACTTGTCGTTCATGATGAATTCAGCCACCCTTCCATCGTCATCCAGGGTGATGACCTTGCAGTCCTGGCCACCGATGTCCACAACGGTGCGGGTCTCAGGGAACAGATGATAGGCGCCGCGGGCATGGCAGGTGATTTCCGTCACCTTCTTGTCGAATATGGGAAGCGAGACACGGCCATAACCGGTCCCTACTATACTTCTAACCGAACTCTCCGCGATTCCCGCACTGTCGATGGCCTGCCGCAAAGCTGACAGGCCCGCAGCTTTTGGATCCCACCCGGTGGCAACCATGGCACAGCCACGTATCTCACCGTCGAATAAGACAGCCTTGGTCCCTGTTGACCCTATGTCAATTCCTGCTGTTAGCATTTTTTATTGCTCGCTGTGAGTGGGATGAAGGACCCGCGCTGTCTGTGAAAAAATCAATGTCATGAATAAACCATTGACCGGCATGAGTCAAATTGATAAATTCGATAAAATAGATAGTTGCCATCGCAAAAAACAATGGAGGGCGCTGTGAACCTGAAACAACTGGAAGTCTTTATCAAGGTCGCGGAGAGCGGCAGCTTTTCCAAGGGCGCCGAGGCAACTTTCATAACCCAATCCACCGTGAGCCAGCACATCTCCGCGCTGGAGAGCGAATTCGGACTGAAGCTGCTGGACCGTACCGGAAAGGGGGCCCTTCCGACGGAGGGGGGGAAGATACTGCTTGAGCGCGCCCGCAGGCTGGTGGAGTACGCAAGGGAAATCCCGGTCGCGCTGGCACGCTTCAAAGGGGTCGAAGAGGCCGAGCTCACCATCGCGGGGAGCAGCATACCGGGCGAATACATGATACCGGCCGCCCTGCCGACACTGATCAGCCGCTTTCCCGGAGTGACCATAGTCCTTTTGCAGGGGGACAGCCGTGACGTGCTGGGAAAGCTGCTGGCGGAGGAAGTGGAGTTCGGGGTGGTCGGCGGGAACTTCGACGAGGAGAGCCTGCAGTTCACCCGTCTCGCCGAGGATGAACTGGTACTGATAGCGCCGTGCGGCCACCGCTGGTCGGGCATGGCGGAGATCACCAAGGAAGAGCTCCTGGGGGAACAGGTGGTCCTGCGCGAGACCGGCTCAGGCACCGGCAGGGCCACCGCGAAGGCACTGCGCGAGGCGGGCATCGATCCCGCAAAGCTTAAGGTGGCTGCGCACCTGGGGAGCAACGAGGCGGTGAAGCGGGCGGTAATGGCGGGAATCGGCGTCTCTTTCGTTTCTGCCGTTTCGGTGCAGCGTGAACTGACTCAAGGTTCGCTGATCCAGGTGCCGATGGCGGGTGTGAGCATCAAGCGGGAGTTCTACCTGGCAAACAGGAAGGGAAGAGAGTTGTCGCCCGCGGCAATCGCGTTCAAGGGGATCATGATGGAGATGTACGCCGTGGGGGAAGACGGCTTGGCGGGCCGGTGACCGGCAACTGCGGCGCTCCCCTGCGCTCTCAGTCCAGGGAGGAGCGGAGCTTCTTCTTGTCGGACAAGGCCTTTTTCTGTGTCAGGCGCTTCTCCTTGGCACCCCTGGGAACCTTGGTTGCCACACGCTTCTTCACCTTCTGCTCCCTTTTCCTCAGCAGCTCGGCAAGCCGCTCCATCGCCTTTTCGCGGTTTTGGAACTGCGACCGGCTCTCGCTTGCCTGTGCCACGATGCCGGTGGGGAGGTGGCGGATCCTGACCGCCGAGTCCGTCGTGTTCCTGTGCTGCCCCCCGGGCCCAGATGCGCGGTAGTATTCCACTTTTATGTCGACTTCCCTGATCTCCACTGTTCTCCCCTGCCCTTTTCCTCAATAGCACCAGCAAGAGCGCGAGTATAGCACAGATGCCGCGCGCCCCCAGCCCTAAAAACAGGTTGAGGTGGAGAAACAGGTGGAGAAACAGGTGGAGAAACAGGTTGAGGTTAAGGTTTAGGTTGAGAAAAGACTTTCCTTAACCTCAACCTCAACCTTGACCTTGATTTTCCCTCAACCTCAACCTCAACCTCAACCTTGACCTTGACTTTGACTTTTCCTGTCTTTCGCAGTCGCCGGGTTGAAGTGATGGGGATTATTTGCTAAGGTGGCACCCCGCCCGGCGCCCGCTTCGCCAGGTGCCGGGCGTGAAGTGAAAACAACGACAAAGGAGACAGTTATGCCCGTCATTACCATCGACCTTGGCATCATGGAGAGCCGCGAGCAGAAGACGGAACTGGTGCAGGCGCTCACCGATGCTGCCGTTTCGGTCACCGGGATACCGGCCGACAAGTTCATCGTCTTCATCAACGAGATGGAGAGGGACAACATTGGGATAGGCGGCAGGCTCCTGTCCGACATCCTGAAGTGATCTGCAATCGAACAGGAGGTGTTATGAAGAAGAGTCTGGGTAAAGGGCCCCACGCCATGCCGACCCCGGTCTGGCTGGTGGGGACATACGACAGCGAAGGGAAGCCCAATCTCGCCACGGTCGCCTGGGGCGGCGTTTGCTGCTCGGACCCCGCCTCGGTAAGCGTCTCTCTCAGGAAGGCGAGGCACAGCTACGACGCCATCTTGCAGCGCCAGGCGTTCACCATAAACGTCCCGTCGCAGGCGTTCGTCTGCGCAGCCGATTATGCCGGCATAGCCTCGGGGCGCGATGCGGACAAGTTCGCCGTCGCCGGCCTTACCGCAGTCCGCAGCGATCTTGTGGATGCGCCTTACGTGGCCGAGTTCCCGCTGGTGATCGAGTGCCGGCTGCTGCAAACGGTGGAGATCGGCGTCCACACCCAGTTCATCGGGGAGATCATGGACGTGAAGGCCGACGAGGAGGTGCTGGACGCAAACGGCAGCGCCGATCCGGCCAAGCTGCTCCCCATCGTCTACAGCCCCACCAACAGGACCTACTACGCTCTGGGCGAGGTGATCGGCAAGGGTTTCGACATAGGAAAGCAGCTGATGAAGTAACAGGCAGCGCAAAAATCGGTCCCGCTCGCTGGAGGCCGGAAGGCGATGAGGTATAATCGCTCCCGTGTTTCGACCCCCTAGACATCAAAAGGCACAGGCGCCGACCGGCCTTGCCAGCCAGGAGCATGGGACCGGTTATGGACGACGATACCTTCAAGAAAGAGCTGCTGAGCCGATTGGACCAGATCATCGAGCTGCTGACCTTTGCCCTGCCGGAAGCCTCCCTGGAAGAGCCGGAACCTGCAGCAGTGATAACCGCTCCTTTATACCTGATCGGCGACGAGTTGCAGGAGGACTACCAATCCGCGCTACAGAAGTGGAAGCAGCAAAAGCCCGCCGGATAGCAGTGGCTTTCGTTTATTTCCAGAAAAAGGCCGATCGACCGGCAGCATTCAGGATTACCTGAAACTGCCGGCCGACCAGCCTTTTTGATTTCTGACCTTCCGAAGAGCCGGCTCGCGGGCGACTTGCTACCTGGGCGCTTCTTGCGCCCCGGCAGCGCGGTTGGACACGAAAAGACGCTCGAATTCAAGCGTCACCTGCCTCAACGGCTCGTCCAGGAACTGCAGCGTCCTGGCGGCGATTCCCCCGGGGACACCTCCGTAATAGGCCTGGGCTATCCCTCCGGTGATCGCGGCAAGGGTGTCCGAGTCCCCTCCAAGCGATATGGCCAGGCGGATGGCGCTCTCGAAATCGGCCGATTCCAAGAAGGCAGTCAGGGCCTGAGGCACCGTCCCCTGGCAGGAAACGTCAAAGGTGTAAGCGGGCCTGATCTCGTCGCAACTGCGTGACAGGTCGTAGCCGAAGGTCCCGGCGACGTAGCTGCGGATAGCCTCTTTCGAGGCGCCGGTCCGCCCGAGATAAACGGCAGCGGCGACAGCCTGCGCCCCTTTCACCCCCTCCGGGTGGTCGTGGGTCGGCACGCTGTACTCCTTCGCCTTTTGCAGCACCTCAGGCAGTGTGTCGTATGCCCAGCCGGCGGGGCTTATCCGCATGGCGGCGCCGTTGCCCCAGCTGTGGCAGGAGGCATCGTCGTCGCTTAGCGCCCAGCGAAGGAAGTTCCTGCCGTAACCTGCGTCGGGATAGCGGCGGCAGTAGCGCCTCATCACGGCGGCGTACCCCTCCCCGGTGAGGATCGACTCCGCAAGCGCCACGGTCAGCACAGAATCGTCCGTGAAGCGGCAATGGTCCTGGAACAGGGGGAAAACGGTGCTCTTTATGTTGTTCCATTCGTAGATGGAGCCGACTATGTCACCGGTCAGCGCGCCAAGCATGTCTTCTCCCTATCCGCTTCGCCGGGGTTCTGGTATGATTCCCAGCCATGAACTACCTATTCCACTTATACCTTTCCGGCGACGACCCCGACATCCTCACCGGCAACTTCATGGGCGACTTCGTCAAAGGGCGGCTGGACGACGGCTACCCTCCCCGCCTCCGCAGCGGAATCGAACTGCACCGCAGCATCGATTCCTTTGCCCAGAAAAACGCCCACTTCACACGGAGCAGGCTCAGGCTGGGCGGCGAGTTCGGACTCTACCGCGGCATACTGGTGGATCTTTTCTACGACCACTTCCTGGCCCTGAACTGGAGCGATTTCCGCGAGGAGCCCCTGGACCAGTACCTGAAGCGGGCACGGCGCATGGTCGAGGCAAACAGCCGCCAACTTCCCGAGCGCCTGCAGGGGCTTTTGCCGGTCATCTTCGAGGAGATGATCCCTTCCTACCTGACCGTCGGGGGGGTCGCCGTCGCACTGGCGCGGATGTCCCGTAGAATCGCCAGGTCAAACCCGCTGGCGGAAGGCGCAAGGGAGCTTACCCGCCACTACGGCGCTTTGCAAGAGGATTTCCGCTGTTTTCTCCCGGCGGTCCGGGCCCACGCCGACAGGAGGATGCCCTGAGCACCCGGCGGGGCGGCGCTGCCCGTCACTTGCCCTAGATGATCCTGGTGAACTTTTCCTTGGGATAGATGGACCTCGCGAAGAAGTCCACGAAGTCGTCCACCACCTGCTCCACCAGGGACGGGTCGAGGCTTTCGGCGACGGCATCCTCGGGAGGCCCCTCGAACTGCATGGTGAACTTCCTGTGCTTCAGCTCGGCGCTCAGCACACTCCCCCTGAGCCCCTCCGGGCGCGGCTCCCGCTCCCAGTAGACCTTTGCATCGGGCAATGCCTGATGCAATCTGGCGGTTATCATCAAGCCGATCTCGTGCATGCCGCTGCCTCCTTTAAACCGTCTTATCCCCTTTCCCCCGGGCTGCCACCACCGCCAGCCCGAGCAGGAGCCAGAAGGCTTCGCGACAGCGCCTCAGGATGCTGAACCCGGCGCCGAGCGTCGCTCCCAGGTTGAACCCCAGCGAGAGGAGTATGTTGCCCCCGTCCTGCACCCCAAGCGAAGCGGGAATCATGAAGCCGAGCCCCGCTGCCAGTTGGGACAGCCCGTCCAGGCAGAAGGCGAGCCGGAAGCTGATCGGGTGTCCCAGCATCCGGAAGATCAGGTAGACCTCCACCGCGTGCATGACCCATCCCAGAAACAACAGCCAAAGCGCCATCCACCCGGCGCGGGCATGATCCCGGTAAAAACCCGAAAGGGAGGCGTCGAGGCTCTCCAGCCGCTCCTTGTGGTTCAACAGCAGCGCCGGGCATGCGCCCAATTTCTGCAGGGTTTTCAGCAACAAGGCACAGGGATTCCTGCGCTGCAGCATCAAGAAGAGCCCCCCGCCCCCTGCCAGGAGTACGGTGCCCACCCAGCTTAGCGCCGCAATCCCGGGTGGGATGCCCGGCAAGGCGGCAGGCAGTAGTGCCAGGCAGACGACTATGTACAAGACGAGGCTCAACACCATCAGGACCTTGGCGATCGCCAGTGAAGCCGCGGCTTCCGGCCAGTCCACCCCGGCCAGGTGCAGATGATGCGCCTTGAATGGCTCGCCGCCGAAGGAGGCCGTCGGGGTAAGCTGGTTCAGCGACTCTCCCGCCAGGCGGACAAAGAAAAGACGCTGCATGGAGGGACGACGATCATCGGTCACCAGCAGCAAACGCCAGGAAAGGGTCCAGAGGTAGCTGGTCAAGGCGTAGGGGACCAGCAAAAGCGGCAGGTAGCGCCCCCCCTTTGCCAATGAGTCCCTGAGGGCCACCCAGTCGGTGTGCCTGAGGGTCAAAACAAGGACGATCGAGGCGACCAGGAGCAGGGTCAGGTTGAGACGGCGCATATGTTCCTCTGGCCAGACGAGACCGGCTCAAGCCGTTTGATTGCTTTAGATTTCGGGGGTTACTCCGAAGTAATTCGAGTACTCGTTGAATTTTTCCCGTTCCGCTTGGGGGTCCAGGCCGAACTGCTGCAAGGAGTAGCGGTGCACCCCTTTCTTGTCCTTTGGCTGTTGCACGATGAAAAGCCGCATCGCCTCCTGCGCATCGCGGGTGAGCTCCCTGTCAAAGTAGCCGTAGATGCTGCGCACCACCGCCATCGGATCGCGGAGCAGGTCGGGGTAGTCGACGTCGAAGAAGCGACCGTGCACCCCCTTTTGCCGGCGGCGCAACCCGGTGGCGGCATCGGCACTGTCGGCCCAGCGCCGGCTCACCTCCGCACCCAGTGCGACAGGGTCTATCTCGCGGGTAAAAGGTGCGCGCAGCACCTGCGCGAAGCTGGCGCAGGATGGAAGGACCTTTAGCGGGTCCCTGTGGGTCATGACGATCTGGGCGTCCGGGTAGACGTCCAAAAGCGCATCGAGGGCCATCATGTGGCTGGGCGCCTTGAGCACCCAGTGGCTCCCCGGGCAATTCCACTGCAGGTTTTGCAGGAACTGCCTGTGATAGCGGTAGGCGGGGCGCTTGTCCTGGGCATCGTGCCAGGCTCGGTAGGAGGTGACGTAATACATCGATTCGAAGAGGTAACTCAGGAAGGAGTGATCGGTAATGGCGATGCACTCCTGGGGGAGCCTCGCCTCGATGCAGTGGCACTTCTCGAAATCGGGCATCAGCACGTCGATGAAGCTGAGCTCCCTGCGGGTGAGGGCGATGCGCGGGTCGCTCTTGTAGGACGTGCATTCCGGAGGCGGAGACGGGTGCATCACCTCCCAGACCTGCGGCGCCCGGCAGCACGGGTCCTGGGCCAGGAGCCCGTGCAGGAAAGTGGTGCCGCTTCTGGGGAGCCCCGTTATGACGATCGGCTGACGGATCCTCTCGTCGGCTATGGCGGGAAAGAGCTTGCGGTCGCGCTGGATGCAGAGCCTGTTGCAAAGAAGCCGCAGCATCTCGCTTTGCACCGTTATGCGCCCGACCAGGTTCAACCGGGCGTCCTCCTCAAAGGATCGCAAGAGGATGTCCAGCGGCAAAAGGAAGGCATCGCCGCCGAAATCCTCCAGCCCGGTGAGCCGACGACTCTTCTCCAGCAAGGTTTCCCGGTGGAGCGAAACCACCCGGCGGCCGTCATCGATGGCCAGGCTCCCCGCCTTGTTGAGCCCGCGCAGCAACCGGGATCCGGCAGTCGAGATCAGTTTCCTGACAGCTGCCGGCAGCTTCTGCTTCGGCGTCTCCTGCTTGCTCCTCGCCGCGAATCGTCTCACGCATATCTCCCGTACCGCTTGAACTTTTATCGTTCATGTACCCGTTTTTCCGCGCCCTGCCCATCCGGGGGCTGCCCGGCCGTTCTCCGCGCGGGTTCGTGCAGCGCATCGTTCAACCACCGCCGCAAAGCTTCCGGCAGACGAGGCCACTGGTACCGGCGCACCCTGCACGACAAAGGCTTCGGTAGCGCCTCCCCCCAACTCCCCGGAGGGCGTCATGGCACCCTCTCACGAACGGCCATGGTCCCATTGTTAGGAGCGACCGGCCGGCCGTTTATTAAGCACGTCAAATACTATCCACCTCGATTCGATTTGCAAGCAGCGCGGTTATTCCGGGGCGCGACGGACAATTCCCCGCTGAAGCTCCAAGCGCTAAAGCCGGAGAATTTTGATCCGACAGGTGGAAATAAGAGCGGTCCCTTCCTGTTGATAAGGGAAAAAGCGGCTAATTTGCGATAACCCCATAAATTCCTTGAATAGCTTGAGCGGGCGAGGTAAATTAGCGTGCCGCATCGCATGTTATGGTCTGTCATGGAGGGACCCACGATCGATTCAGCTCACCTGCTCATCTTCGCCCTCGACGGGCAACGCTACGCACTGCCGCTCGACAAGGTCACCAAGGTGCTCAGGGCTGCAGCGTTGACCCCCCTGCCCCAGGCCCCGGAGATAGTTTCCGGGATACTGGACCTACAGGGGGAGATCATTCCCGTCATCAACCTCAGGAAGCGTTTCCGCCTACCCGAGAGGGCCGTCGGCTGTGACGACCAGTTCGTCATTGCCCGGACGCCCAGGCTCGCCGTCGCGCTCGCCGTCGACGGCACGCATGGGGTGATGGAGCTTTCGGATCAGGCGGTGGTCGAGCCCGAAGCCATTGTCGCAGGCACCGGGTATCTCGCCGGCGTGACCAGGAACGCGGAGGGGCTGGTGCTGATCCATGACCTCGACACGCTGCTCTTCCCCGCCGAGGAGGAACTGATCTCCCAGGCACTTTTGCAGGCATGACGTGAGCCTTGACTCCTCGGACGCACTGCAGGGTTTCGCCGATTTCATCGCCGGAAAGATGGGGCTCAGCTTTCCCAGGGAAAGGCACCCGGAACTGGCGCAGAAAATGGCAACGCTCGCCAAGGATGCGGGATACGACGACCTCACGGCTTACCTGCTTATGCTGATGTCTCCCCCGCTTTCCAAGGAGCGGATGAAGCTCCTGGCAGGAGCCCTCACCGTCGGCGAGACATACTTCCTGCGCGACCCGAAGAGTTACCGGGTGTTCGAGGAGGAGTTGCTGCCGGCGGTGATCTCCGCCAGGCGCGGCAAAGACAAGACCATCAGGATCTGGAGCGCCGGCTGCTCCTCCGGAGAGGAGCCTTACTCCCTGGCCATACTGTTGAACCGGGCGCTTCCCGACCTGGCCGACTGGAAGGTGACGATCCTCGCCTCGGACATAAACGCGCAGGCGCTGGAGCGCGCCCGCAGGGGGATCTACAGCAAGTGGTCCTTCCGCAACGCGCCCCCCTGGCTGATGGAGTACTTCACCCGGGAGCCTGACGGCAAATACGGCATCGTGCCGCGCATCCGCGAGATGGTGCGCTTTGTCCAGCTGAACCTTGCCGATCCTGCAGGAGGGGGCTCCGCCCTTACCACGGGCATGGACTTCATCTTCTGCCGCAACGTCATGCTCTACTTCCACGCGGCACAGATCGAGAAGAGCATCGCGAGGTTCCACAACTCGCTGAACCAGGAAGGATGGCTTTTTGTCGGCCCGACCGAGGTGAACCACCAGTCGGTCCCGGGTTTCACCTGCCAGCACTACGACGGCGCGCTGGTGCTAAAGAAGTCGGCCGAGAGCCGGAAACCGCAGCGCCTTACGCGACAGCCGCCAAGAACGCCGCAGACAGCTGCGACGTCAGCTGCGTTACCGCTCCCCGCTGCAACTCCGGCACCGACAGCCAGGCCTGTCCGGGGGAGGCCCGAAACGGCGCCCCCCTCCCCGCCGGAGCGCCCTCAAGCCCTGCCGGCCGGGGATAGCCGAGGGTGCCTGGAGCGGGCTCGGGCACTTTACCAGGCCGGGCGGTACGAGCAGGCCGCGCTGGAGGCGCTTTGCGCTCCGGATAGCGAGCAGCAGCCGGAGAACCTGGCGCTTGCCGCGCGTGCATGGGCGAACATAGGCAGGTATGCCGAGGCGCGCGAAAGCTGCGAGAGGGCGCTCGCGCTGGACCGCTTGAGCGCGCAGAACCATTACCTGTTCTCCATCATCCTCGATCACCTGGGCGACGCGGACGGAGCGGTGAGTTCCCTGAGGCGTGCGCTCTACATAGACCACGACTTCCTGATCGCCTACTTCGCGCTGGGTAGCCTCTGCCGCCAGCGGGGCGAGCAGCGGGAGGCGGAGCAAAGTTTCGCCAACGCGATGCGACTTTTGAGGCGGCGCGACCCTCACGAGGTACTGCCCGAGGCCGACGGCATGACCGCCGGCAGGCTGCTGCAGCTGGTGGAAGAGATCACAGGACAAGGGGGAGCCCGGGGGTAGCCCCCGCTGAGGCTTTCCCCCTCAGCCGGTGCGACCAGCCGGAGGGATCCGAGTAGCCAATGGTTCACCAGTTAAGGAGACACCCATGCCAGCCAGCCGGATAGACTGGAGCGCACTGCTGAAGCGCCAGGAGGCCGCCTTCGCGGCCGCCAACGAGCGATCGCTCGACCCCGGCCAGGAGCAGGCCGTTCTTCGCGAGCGGGCCGTCCGGCTGGCCGTAAGGCCGCCTGAGCCTGAGAGCGGCGAAACCGTCGATTGCCTTGAGTTTCTTCTCTCAGGCGAGAGCTATGCCATCGAGCTTTGCTACATCACGGAGACCCTGCCGCTCACCGATTTCACCCCGCTTTTCTGCACGCCGGCTTTCGTGCTCGGAATCGTCAACGTGCGGGGGAGGATCGTCTCCATCCTCGATCTGAGGCGCTTCTTCGAACTGGCCTCGGTCGGGCTCTCGGACCTGAACCGGGTCATCGTGGTCGGCAACGGGAGCATGGAGTTCGGGGTGCTGGCGGACAGCGTCGCCGGGATGAGGTCTTTAAAGGCGCAGGAGCTGCTGCCGCCACCCGACGCGTTCACAGGCATCAGGGAGGAGTTTCTCGCCGGCGTGACCGCCGACAGGCTCGCCCTGCTGGACATGGGGAAAATCATGTCCGACCCGAGGATCGTGGTGCACGAGGAAGTGAGCTAGCCGGCACGTTCGTCTGCGACGACGAAAACCAGATACATCGAGACGCTAAAAACGGGGGTTCCATGCTCAACAGACTGAAAATCCGGTCCAGGTTGATTGCAGGCTTTGGCAGCATCGTCCTGTTTCTTATCCTGACCGGGGCTCTTTCCCTGAAAAACCTGGACGCGCAAGGCGAGCTGCTGTCCCGGTTCTACGACCACCCCTTCACCGTCACCAACGCCATTCACCTGGTCGACGCGCACATCATCAGGATGCACCGCGGCATGAAGGACGTCGTGCTCTACGCCGACGACCGCGACGACATGGAAGCGTCCCTGGCGGACATCGAGGCGAGCGAAAGGATCGTCTACCGGGAGCTGGCCGTCGCCAGGGAGCGGTTTCTCGGCGACAAGGGGAAGATCGACCAGATAAAGGAATCGATGGACCAGTGGAAGCCGGTACGCGCGCGGACTATCGAGCTGGTACGCCAGGGGAAGATCGCCGAGGCGGTCGCCTTCCACAAGGGATACGCCAGGAAAATGGTGACCAGGATCGACACCCAGGTGAACGATGTGCTGAAGTTCTCCAACGGCAAGGCGGAGAGTTTTGTCCAGGAAGCCCGGAACAACGAACGGCTGACCTTCGCGGTCACCGCCATCCTGGTGGCGCTGGCCGGCATCCTGGCCGCGGCCACGGCATTCGCCATCACGGCCTCGATCACCAGGCCCCTCGACCAGGCGGTGAAGGCGGCGGACCAACTCTCGCAGGGGGACCTCTCGGTCGAAATCGACAGCTCTTCTCCGGATGAGCTCGGACAGCTGCTGCGGACCATGGGAAAAATGGTGCAGTCGCTGCAGCGTATGGGTGCAACGGCGAACCAGATCGCCTTGGGAGACCTGGACACGGATGTGGTCCCGATCTCCGAGCGTGACGTCTTCGGCATCGCCATGAGCAACATGGTGGCCTCCCTGAGAAGGCTCGCCGCCAGCGCCGACCGGATCGCCGCCGGGGACCTCACCATCGACGTCCTCCCCGCCTCTTCAAAGGACCGCCTTGGGAACTCCTTCAGCGTCATGACCCGCAACCTGAGGGAGCTGAGCCTCGAGATCGCGGAGGTGGTAAACGTGCTGTCGGGATCGGCGACCGAGATCATGACCACGGTGAGCGAGCTCGCCTCGAGCTCCGCCCAGACCGCGACCTCCATTGCGGAGACCAACGCCACGGTGCAGGAGATCCGCCAGACGACAGACCTCACCTCCCAGAAATCGAGGCAGGTGTACGAGAGCGCGCACAGGTCCGTGCAGGTCGCCAAGGCCGGCACGGAGTCGGTATCCAGCGCCATCGGCGGCATGCAGGGGATCGACGAGAGGATGGGCTTCATCGCGGATCGTATCGTGAACCTGAGCGAGCAGAGCCAGGCGATCGGGGAAATCATAGCCACGGTGGCCGACCTGGCCGAGCAGTCGAACCTTTTGGCGGTGAACGCAGCCATAGAGGCTGCCAAGGCCGGGGAGCACGGCAAGGGATTCGCAGTGGTGGCCCAGGAGGTGAAGAACCTGGCGACCCAGTCCAAGCAGGCTACCTCCCAGGTGCGCGGCATCATCAACCAGATCCAGAAGGCGACCACTGCGGCTGTGCTCGCCACCGAGCAGGGAAGCAAGGCAGTGGAGGCCGGGGTCAGGCAGTCGAGCGAGGCGGGCGAGTCGATCCGCCTGCTCTCGGCCAGCATAGAGGACTCTTCCAACGCCACGCTGCAGATCGTCACCTCCACGCAGGAGCAGGCAATCGGCATGGACCAGATCGCCATCGCGATACAGAGCATCAACCAGGCGAGCGATCAGAACGTGGAGGGGTCGCGGCAGATCGAGGCGGCAGCCAGAAACCTCTACGAGCTGAACCAGAAACTGCAGAAGCTGGTGAGCGGGTACAAGGTGGCATGACCTTCCCCTTCCCCGCAGATACGGCCTTGAAGGCCGCCACCGGCGCCATGCGGCCTGGCCTTCTCGCGCCGGGGTGTCCCGGCAAGGGGGGGCTCCGGCATGGTTGACACCGAGGCGCTGCTGAAAGAGCTCCTGGAGTGCTTCGAGCTGGAGGCGCAGGACCACATCGGCGCCCTGTCGTCCCTGCTCCTCTCCCTGGAGCGGGAGAGGGACCCCTCGGAGCAGTTGCGCCTGGTCGAGGGGGCGTTTCGGCGCGTGCACACCCTCAAAGGGGCCGCGCACGCGGTGAACCTGGTCGACATAGCCCATGGCTGCCAGGAGCTGGAGAGCATCCTGGCCGACCTGAAACGCGGGGACATCAGGCTCGACCTGGAGCTCTTCGACCGGCTCCATCGCGAGGTGAATGCGCTTACCGGACAGATCTCGCAGGGGAAGGAGCGGACAGCCCCGGCCGCGCCGGCATCGATCCCGGAAGAGCCTGCGCCCGCGGCGCTTTCCGAGCCGCGCCGGGTCGTCCCCCCTGCTCCATCGGCGCCGACCGGTGAATCCGGTGCCGCAGACTCCCCGCCGCGGGAACAGTCCGCACCGGAAGCGGCGCAGGCGGGAAAGGGAGAGCGGGGCACCAGACAGCACCAGGACGAGACGGTGAGGGTGTCGACCAGGCTGTTGGAATCGCTGCTGCTGCAGTCCGAGGAGCTGGTGTCGGCAAAACTTGCGGCATCGGCACTCCACGAGGAGCTTGCCGCCGCGGCCCGCGAACTCTCCGCTGTGGCGGGCGAGCGCTCGCGGGCGCTGGAGCTGGCCAGGAAGGCGTTGAAGGGGGCGCCGACCGGGGCACAAGGGAGGGCGCTTGCCGGCTTGGTCGAGCAGAGCTCCCAGCGGGAGCGGCTCGTCGAGGGGCGCCTGCGCCTTCTGGAAAAGAGCGCCGAGAGGAACCTCTGGGCGCTGCAGGGGATGATCGACCCGCTCATGGACGACATGCGGAAGCTGCACCTGCTCCCCGTCTCCTCCCTGGTAGACCCTTTTTCCAAGCTGGTACGGGACCTGGCCCGCCAGCTGGACAAGGAAGCCGAGCTGAAATGCACAGGGGCCGAGCTGGAGGTGGACCGCCGCATCCTGGCGCAGCTCAAGGAGCCGCTGTTGCACCTCGTGCGCAACATGATCGACCACGGCATCGAGAAGCCCGCCGAGCGCAGCCAAGGCGGCAAAGCGGAAAAGGGGAGCATCGGCATCGAGGTCCGGCTGCAAGACGGCAACCGCGCCGAACTGCTGGTAACGGACGACGGCTGCGGCATAGACCTGGCCCGGGTGAAAGGGGCCGCGCTCAGGCTGGAGATCGCCACCCCGGAAACGCTGGAGCGGATGTCGGACCACGACGCCCTCCAGCTCGTCTTCGAGTCCGGGGTCTCCACGAGCAGGATCATCAGCAGCATCTCCGGGCGCGGGGTCGGGCTGGCCATCGTGCGGGAGGCACTGGAGAGGCTCGGGGGGCACGTTACCGTCGAGAGCGCCAGGGGAGAGGGAACCCGCTTCCGCCTCTGCTTCCCCCTCTCCTTCGCCATGATGCGCGCCGTCCTGGTCCGGGCGGCCGGACGCGACTGCGTCATACCGGCGGCCAACGTGGAGCTGAGCAGCAGGGTCCCCGCCCTGGAAGTGAAGCGCGTGGAGAACCGCGAGACCGTTGTCGTCTCGGGGGAGGTGATCGCCCTGGCGAGCCTCGCCCGGCTTCTGGGTCTGGAGGCGGGTGCTGCGGACCCGGACGGGGCGCAGACCTTCGTGCTTATGCATGCGGCCGACAGGCGGATCGCCTTTGCAGTAGACCAGGTGGTCGGGGTACAGGAAATACTGGTGAAGCCCCTGGGGAACCAGCTGTCACGGGTGAGAAACATCGCGGGAGCCACGGTCCTTGGCAACGGCCGCGTCGTCCCCGTCCTGAACGTCGC
>CAZFMI010000042.1:0-37094 GCA_964519915.1 uncultured Geomonas sp. | reverse complement strand
GTCTGACCTGTCTGACCTGTCTGACCTGTCTGACCTGTCTGACCTGTCTGACCCGTCGGACCCGTCGGACATAGCTGCCTTTTTTAGCTTTCCTGCGAGCCTTGCGCGCATTACCCTCACTTTCTGAGAGTCCTTGTCCCACACCTGCAGCTGGTTCTGCCTCAGGTAGTCTTCGTAGTCCCTGATCAGCTCACCCAGGCTCGCACGCGCAACGCCGGTCAACTTGAGCTCGGTCTTCTTGGAGGTCCCCGATGCCAGCGAGCCTTCTGCGATGTTCTGTACTCCGCTTCGGGCCGCCTGCACCATCTGGTCATGGGTGCGGGAACGCCGGTCTATGAACCGGCCACAAAAGGTCACCGTGCCATCATAGGCTGCAAGCGCTACTGCGAAACTGCGCAGCTTGCGAAAGCCTCCGTGAGGCGGAATCAGGTCGGCGGGTTTGTCCATAACCGCTCCTCTGCTGTAGCTGCGGCAGTCGCTGCCTCCGTCCTATCACCTTCATCCGCCCTGCTTCGGCTACTTGGCGAGCTTCGCCGTCAGCGCGGGCACAAACTGCATGACGTCGGCCACCACCATGACGTCGGCCACCTCCCCGATCGGCGCGTCCTTGTCTTTGTTGATGGCGACAACGAAAGCTGACTTCTTCATCCCCGCCAGATGCTGGATGGCACCGCTGATGCCGCAGGCGACGTAGAGCTTGGGGCTCACCGTCTGGCCGGTGGTACCCACCTGGTGCCCGGCCTCGATCCAGCCGCTGTCCACCACCGGGCGACTGGCCCCGACCTCCCCCCCAAGCGCCTTGGCAAGGGCTGCGATGACCGGCAGGTTCTCAACCTTGCCGATACCGCGGCCGGCGCTGACGATCACCTCGGCCTTGGCGAGATCCACACCCTTTGGCAGCGGAGGCTCGTATCCCAAAAACTCCACCCTTCCCGCACCTTCAGCGTCCAGATGCTGCAGCTTCGGACTCCCCCCCGGCTTGACGACAGGGAAGGCGCCCAGCTGCAGGGTCAGCACCGCGACCGGTCCGGCGGGCTTGAGCCTGCGGCGCATCTTCTGGCTGCAGCAGGGAAGCTCGAAGCTCCCCTGGGCGAACCCCAGCACCTCTGAGAGCTGTGCCGCCCCGAGGACGGCGGCTACCCGCGGCGCCAGATCCCAGCCGTAGGAGCTGTGTATGAAAACGACGTAATCCGGCTTCTCCCGCTCAACGGCGGCCTGCACCAGCCGCTTGTGCAGATCGGGGTTGTACTCGCCGTACTTCGCCGCATCCGCAAGGTACAGCGTTCCTCCATAGCCCGGCAGCGCCGACTCGCTTCCCACCAGCAGCATGGCGCAATCCGCCCCGAACTGCTCCGCAAAACCGAAAAGCTCGTAGGTATGTTCAAGCAGTTTGCCATCCCTGCATTCGCCAACCAGCAGTGCTTTCATGGTTTCCCCCTAGCGCAAAACGGCAGTTTTTTCCTTCAAGATCCCTATCAACCTGTCCACCTGGTCAGCCACGTCTCCTTCCAGGACGATGCCGGTCCCCTTCTTCGCCGGCGGGTAAAACCCCTCCATGACGGTTTTCGACTCCTCGCGCAGCAATTCGGAGACGGGTATGGCAACGATCTCCTTTTTCTTCGCCTTCATGATGTTGGGGAGGGTCGGGTAACGCGGCTGGTTCAGGCCTAGCTGGCAGGTCAGCAGGGCCGGGGTCCTAAGCCGCACCACACCCCTTGCCCCCCCTTCGAGTTCCCTCTTGACCGTGACGGCCCCGTCCGCGTACTCGAAGCCGATAATGGTCGTGGCGCAGGCGTAGTCGAGCAACTCGGCGACAGCTACACCGACCTGGGCCGAGCCGCGGTCCAGGGACTGCATCCCGGTGAAGATGACATCGTACCCCTCCCCCCCGGCATGGGCTGCGATCACCGAGGCTATCTGCCAGGGATCCTTCAGGTGCGACGCGCCGTCCTGCACATGGACGCCACGGTCGCATCCCATGGCGAGCGCCTTCTTTATCGCCTCCACGACGCGGTCCGGGCCCACGGAAAGAACCGTCAGCTCCGGTTCGCCCCCAAGCTGCTCCTTCAAAAGCACTGCCTGCTCCAGCGCATATTCGTCGTACTCGTTGACGCGGAACGCTAGATCTGTTTCCGAATACCAGACGCCGGTGCTGTCCGGCCTGAACCTCGATTCCATGTCGGGGACCTGCTTTATGCACACCAGGATTTTCATGCCGACCTCCTCCAGCAAATTATGGGCAGACGGCTCATCGAGCTGCCATCGGTCAAAGGGCCGCCGTCTTGAGCAACAGGTTATACAGAATATAGGAGCGCGTACCTCTGTCAAATCTTTTCATGAACAATTTGAAGCGTTCTCGATCATGTGTCTCTACCGGAAGGTCTTTTAACGATGGGAGCACAAAAAAGGCCCGGGCAGCACCAGAGAAAGATTTCCTCGATGCAGCCGGGCCTTCATTTGCTTGGAGCGGACCAGGGTTCGGCGGGGGGCAGGCAGGAAGAAGGGGGCTTTGGCGAGGCCGGCCAAGGCAGGCTACGAGCGGGTCTGGCGGCCAAATGAGTGGGTCGGCTCCAGCAGCTGTTCCCACTCGTCGTTCACCAGCCCGTCCCGGTCCACGTGCATTTCGGTGCTGTTCACCCTCCGCTCCAGGTCCGAAAGGAGCTGGGTGAGCTGGCGAAACAGGAGATTTTTTTCCGAGATGTCGTCAGTTCCATCCAACCTGGCCAGGATCTTCAGGTATCCGGCATAGGCCTCATCAAAGGTATCCATTAACATCCTCCCATCGCAGTCGGGGCATCTGGCGACGCACAGGAGCATGTGTAACCTCAAATGAGGACAATTTCAACAACTTTATAAAAATTTTCCAATTACGTAACGTGCGGGAATGACTAATCGGGCATGAGCTCCACCCTGTTGCGGCCGTTCTGCTTGGCACGATACAGCGCTTCATCCGCCCGGCGGAAGAGGGAGTCCACGCTGTCGATCTGGGGCGAGGGATAGGTGGCCACCCCGGCGCTGATGGTCAGCGTCAGGTCTTGCATGGGCGGCGGGAAGGAGAATTCCAGCACCGACTGCCTCAGGCGCTCGGCAACCATCTCTCCTCCCTGCAGCGAGGTGCCAGGTAAAACGAGCACGAACTCCTCCCCGCCGTAGCGCGCGGCGCTGTCGTAGGCGCGCAGTTGCTGCTGGGCAAGCCCGGCGACGGACGCGAGGACCACATCCCCGTTTTGATGGCCGTAGGTGTCGTTGACGTTCTTGAAGTAGTCGATGTCGAGGATGACGAGGGAGAGGTTTTCGCGGTTGCGCCGGGCCCTGAAGAACTCGCCTTCCAGGATCTCGGCAAGATAGCGGCGGTTGAAGAGGTTGGTCAGGTGGTCTATGTTGGTGAGTCTTTTCAGCTGTTCGTTCGCCTTCTTCAGCTCGTCCTGCAGTGACTTTATCTTCAGCTGAACCTTGACCCGGGCCACCAGCTCTCCGGAGTCGAAAGGCTTGGTGAGGTAGTCGCTGGCACCCTGCTCCAACCCCTTTATCTTGGAATTGAAGTCCATCATGCCGGTCAGCATGATGATGGGGAGTCCCTGCAGATCCGGCCGCGATGCCACCAGTTGCAGGAACTTGAAGCCGTCCATGCGCGGCATGTCGACATCGCAGATCACCAGGTCGGCCTTGCATTCGATCAGCGCCTTGAAGCCTTCGAGCCCGTCCTTTGCCTCCTTGTACTGGTCAAAGAGTCCGACATCCCTGAGCGTCCGCACCACCTGTTCCCGAATGGCGGCCGAATCATCAATCACGAGCACACAATTGGACATGACATCTCCCATCGACATGACATGAAAAGCAACCGGAAATCGATGTCCACGATGCCGCATTCAGCTTCGTGACGTGTGGCTTGAGCCGCTTCGTCGGGCTTCCTGGAACATGAAGCAGGACTACGACGCCATACTCTTCGTCAATGTTTGCGGAATGGCCTGATAAAGATGTAGATAATCAGCAGAAATGGAAAGGAAGAAAAAGCCGCTTCCAGGTTCCCTTCGAAGAGCTGCCAGGTACCGAAACCCACGACAGCCAAGGTAAACAAAATGATGAATATTGCAGCGGGTTTGCTCATGGGCGGGATAGTAACCAATCTGCGAGGATCTTGTCCAGAGATTTAATCTTACGCCCCCCGTTCTTCAGGGGGTGTTCCAGTCCCAGCAGAACTTGAGTTCGTCCTCGGTGACGAACAGTTCGCAGCAGGTCTTCTTGAATACGGCAAGGTTCGCTGCACTGTCCACCTCCTCCTGCACCGTCGTCTCGATCTGCGAGTCGGAGAGATCCAGCGTCTTCTCGAAGGCCCCTTCGATGATCCCGGGCCTCCATCCGGCATCCTTCAGCTGTTTCTTGAACAGACCGATGTGGATGCTGTTGTTGACGCCGTAGTCGACGAGTAAAAGCACGTTCCTGGACATCGCCGCACCCCCGATAGCCGTGTCATGCCGCGCGGGTCGAGGCCCGCGCCAGGTCTAGATTACCATAAAAGCCCGCGGCCGGACTCGAACTCCAGCCACCTCCCCGACATCGGGTCGCGAAACCTCACGCTCCTTGCCAAAAGCTGAAGCGGCCTTTCATAATCGTCCTGACTTTCCGGTTGCAGCTCTGGATACAACCTGTCGTTCCATATCCCGAAGCCGAGCCCGCTCATGTGCACCCGCAACTGGTGTGTCTTCCCGGTGAACGGGGTGAGCTCGAAGCGCGACATCCCCTCCCGCACCTCGACGAGCCTGATGCGCGAGCGGGTATTGGCAGGGCCCGGGGCCGTCTGCATCCTGAACCACGGCTCGCCCTGCACCAGCATGTTTTCCACGAGCCACTCCTCCTGCCGGCCTGCGACCGTCACAGCGGAAAGAGCCTGATAGCGCTTCTCGATGCTGCCGTTTCGGAACAGTTCCCCGTAGCGGCCGCGGGTTTTCGGGTTGGCGGAGAAGAGGACGATGCCGGCGGTTTCCCGGTCGATCCTGTGCAGCGGCACCAGGTTGTGGTTCCCGGTCGCCGCTCTTAACCGGTGCAGGAGGCTCTGGTCGAGATAGGCGCCACCCGGCGTCACAGGAAGGAAGTGGGGCTTGCAGGCCACCAACAGCTCGTCGTTTTGAAACAGTATCTGCTCCGCGAACGGGATCTCCCTCTCCTCTGCCGTTTCCCGGAAGTAGAAGATCCTCTTTTGGGGGGCATAGGCGCTGGCGCTGGTTATGGGGGAGCCGTCCTCGCCCAGCACCTTTCCCTCGGCGATGCGCCTCTCCCAGCAGCTGCGCTCCACCTTCGGGAACCTCTGCACCAGGAAGGCCAGCACCGACGGGTACGGCTGGTCGATTTTGGGCATGGTGACTGTGGCGCGGTACGGCGAGATCCCCATCGGGTCGTTCCTTCTTTGCCGGGAGGGTGGTCGCCGGGCTTCGGGTGGAAAATGCTCAGCAGGTGGAGCGGGCCAGGCGCAGCATAACACGTAACCGCCTGCGGGGCAAACCCCGCGGCTGGGGATGGGGGGGCAGACGTATCAACAGGATGGAGGCGGAGCAGCGAGCCTTGGATGAAGCGGGCGCCCAAAAAAGAGGGGCAACCCGTCGGTTGCCCCAGTACTGGACGGCCGGCAGAAGGGGCCGATCACAAGTCTGAGCGGTACGCCGCGAAGGCGATCTCTTCGGCTGACATGTCCGGCACTAGCATGGCGCCCCCCACTCGTCGAGGAAAGCCACCTCTGCCAGCTCCTTGCGCGGACGGGGCTTGGGTTCCTGATCCGGGTATCCCAGCGGCGTGAGGCCGACCACCCTGTACTGCTGCGGGATGCCGAGTGCGGCTTTTATGCCCTCCTCGTTGTACCACCCCATCCAGCAGGTCCCCATCCCCATGCCGTGGGCTGCGAGGCAGAGGTGATCGAAGGCGATGGCCGTATCGGCAAGGTAGTATTGCATGCCGTTCTCGACTCCGGACTCGGAGGGATCGGCACACACCACGATTATGCAAGGCGCTGCACTCAGGGCCTTTTTGCCGGGGTTGTCGTCCGGGAAGGCCTGGAGAATACCCGCTTTTCTGGCGGGATCGGTCAGCACCAGGAAGCGCCAGCACTGCAGATTCTTCCACGAAGGGGCAAGACGGGCCAGATTGAGCAGCTGTTTTATTTGCTCCAGCTCAACAGGAATGTCCTTGTATTTCCTGATACTGCGACGACCGGTGATGACCTCTGAGATATCCACTGCCTGCCTCCCTTTGTTTTTACTCCCCTACACTGATACATCAAAAACGTTGTTTTGTAAATGAATCATCGTTCAGGATTTCCTTTTACACGCCGCATTTTGGCGGGGTCGCCGCGGCAGCCGCCTCGCGCAGCGACCAAAAGCCATTGACAGCCCGGGCGCCATGTTCTAGATTGACTTTTAATTTTCGCCAAGAGGGAGACTAATGGACAATATCAAGGATGGTGAAGAAATAACCCCGATCGGGGATCTCGCCATATCACTCGGGCTCACCACCAGGACGATCCGTTACTGGGAAGAAGTGGGCATCATCGAAAGCGTGCAAAGAAACGACGGTGCCACGCGCGGGTTCACCCCCTACTACGTGCGCCGCATCAAGTTCATCATCAAGCTGAAGGAATTGGGGCTCACCATCAAGGAGATGCAGGAGCTGTACTCCGTCTACGGGGAGGCGAAGCAGACCGAGCGCATGGTCCCCCGCCTGGTAGAGATCCTGGACGAGCACATCGAGAAGATAGATGAAAAGATGTCCAGGCTTGCGTCGCTTAGAAAGGACATCGTATCCTACCGGCAGCAGATGGCCAGCAGGTTCGGCACCGGCTCAGGAAGCAGCAACAGTAAAAGCGGCGCATGACCACCCTCCTCACCAACGGGCATCGTCCGGCCGAAATGCCCGTTTCTTCTCCGCAGCACCCCTTGCCCCTCCCCTTCACCCTGCAATCCCCGTTGCACGCGACGCCGGGTGAGCCGTGAAATTCATAGCCGACCTGCATATCCACTCCCGCTTTTCCATAGCCACCAGCCGCGACCTGAACCTGGAAAGGCTTTGGGAGTGGGGACAGCTGAAAGGGATCCGGGTGGTCGGCACCGGCGACTGCACCCATCCCGGCTGGCTCGAGGAGCTGGAGAGGAGCCTCGCCCCCACCGACTCCGGGCTCTTTCGACTGCGCGAGGAACCGCCCCCCTCCCGCGTACCAGAAACCTGCCGCGCCGAGGTCTCCTTCATGCTTTCCGGGGAGATCAGCTGCATCTACCGGAAAGGGGGACGGACCAGGAAGGTGCATTGCCTGATCCTGCTCCCGGACCTCGCGGCCGCCCACCGGCTGAACCTGACGCTTTCCCGGGTGGGGAACCTCGGCTCGGACGGCAGGCCGATCCTCAAGCTGGACGCCAGGGAGCTTCTTGCCATGCTGCTTGAGGCATCTCCCGACGCGCTGCTGATCCCCGCCCACGCCTGGACGCCGCACTTCTCGGTCTTTGGCGCCTGCTCCGGGTTCGACTCCCTCTACGACTGCTTCGAGGACCTCACCCCCCACATCCATGCCATAGAGACCGGGCTCTCCTCAAACCCGGCCATGAACTGGCGCCTCTCCGCACTCGACGGCATCACGCTGGTCTCCAACTCAGATGCGCACTCCGCCTCAAAGCTCGGGCGCGAGGCGACCGTATTCGACACGGAGCTCTCCTTCGCCGGGATTCGGGAGGGTATAGCGGGAGGAAGGGGGGTGGCTTCCACCATCGAGTTCTTCCCCGAACAAGGGAAGTACCATGCCGACGGCCACCGGGCCTGCAAGGTGAGGATGGCACCGGCCCAGACCATCGCCAACGGCTATCGCTGCCCGTCTTGCGGCGGGAAGGTGACGGTCGGGGTGCTGCACAGGCTGGAGATGCTGGCGGACCGGGCGGAGGGGGCGAGGCCGGATCATGCCCCCCCTTTCACATCGGTGATTCCGCTTATCGACATGATCGGGGGGGCGCTTGGGGTGGGTTGTGCGTCCAAGAGGGCGCAGGCTCTTTATCTTGAACTGCTGCGGAGGATCGGCAACGAATTCCATGTATTGCTGGAAGCGCCGCTGGAGGAGATCGCTGCGTTCTCGGCTCCCCTGGCGCGCGGGATCGGCAGGATGCGCCTGGGTGAGGTGGAGATTGATCCCGGGTACGACGGGAAGTTCGGGACCGTCACCGTCCCAGCAACCACCTAGAGCCGCCGCTACTTCAACAACTCGTCAAGCTTCTGGATGTCGGCGCCCACTACCTGCTGGTCCTTGATGAAAAAGGTCGGCGTCCCCTGGACCCCCACCTTCCTGGCCAGCGCTATGTGCTCCTGGGCCAGCTTCTTCGCCTCTTCGGAGGCAGGCTTCGCGGTGGCGGGGATTTCCTGGCCGAACATCATGGCGTCGTACGCCTCGGCCTTGTTCTCCGCCGAGAGGATGTACTCTATCTTCTTGATGGCCGCAGGATGGGCCAGCGGGGCAAAGAAGACGTACCTGGTGACATCGCTTCTCTTGGTGAAGTATTCCGATGCCTTCCTGCAGTAGGGGCAATCAGGGTCGGTGAACTCGATCACCACCTTTTTCCCCTCGCCTACCTTCACCGCCTTATCGAGAGGGAGCTCCCTGGCCGCTTTGGCAGCCTTGGCCGCCACGCCCGCAGAAAGGGCCTGTTTCCGCTCCGCGGTCCGGCTCTTCAGGTCCTTACCCACGATCTCGCCGGTGATGACCAGATCCTTTTCCGGGTAGTAATAGAAGACGTTCTGTCCCGACACCACCTCGTAGATACCGGTTATCTCGGTGGAAGTGATGCTGTCGTAGGGGATCTGGGGGAAAGCGCTGCGAAAAGCAGCCTCGGGGTTGATGGGGGCAGCGGACGCAACAGCTGCCAGGGAAAGCAGCAGTACTCCCGAAAAAAGAGCTGCAAAAAACTTCCTGTTAAACCACATAAGCGCCTCCGTCTGGTAGATTGAAGCCCGGCCAGGCCGGGCCAGCGGTAACTATAGCACAGGTTCCCGGAAAAGGGCTCCCCGTCAATGAGGCTTTTTTCACCGCAAAAGTTGCTCCTGCGGCACGGTATCGAAGGCAGCCGCCGCGGCTCCCACCACCCCGGCATCGACGCCCAGCGCTCCTTTTTCGATGCGGCCCCCCCCCGCGGTGACGGCCAGGGTGCGGGCGGCGATCTCCCTGCGCATCGGG
Source organism: uncultured Geomonas sp. (assembly GCA_964519915.1). GTDB lineage: Bacteria > Desulfobacterota > Desulfuromonadia > Geobacterales > Geobacteraceae > Geomonas. The sequence continues at coordinate 27,898 of CAZFMI010000042.1, read as the reverse complement.
GGGGCAAGCAGCTCGAAACTCTCGGCGCCTCCCCCTCCGAGGACGATCGCCTCCAGGTTCAGCAGGTTCAGCACGCCGGCCGCCGCCAGGCCGAGACAGCGCCCGGCCGCTTCGAAGCGCGCCAGTGCGTCGGCATCACCCAGCATCGCCCGCCGGGCGACGGCGGCGGAGCCCCCTTTCCCGGTCGCGATCGCCGTCGCGGAGGCATACTGCTCGAGGCAACCGCGGTTGCCGCAGCCGCAGGGACGCCCGTCAGGGTCGACGGTGACATGGCCGAACTCCCCGGCCACCCCCTCGGCCCCGGTCCAGAGCTTCCCGTCCAGGACGAGCCCTGCTCCTACCCCGGTCCCGATGGTCACCATCAGCCAGGAGCGATACCTCCTCCCCGCTCCGAAGCGCTGCTCCCCCACGGCGCATGCATTCGCGTCGTTTTGGACCAGCACCGGCAGTCCGGTACAGCCCGAGAGCTCCCGGGCCAGGTTCACGCCCTCAAGTGCGCTGAAGCTGACGCTGGACAGGATCGTCCCTCCGCCGGATACCAGCCCGGGTATCCCGACGCCCGCTGCGGCGACACGTCTGCCGCCTGCCTCAGCTTCGGCTTTCAGCCGCTCCAGCGCAGCAACGAGCCGCGCCAGGAAAGGGGCGCAGCCCGACACCCCCCCGGTTGCCTCGCTTAGCCTGCCCAGCACGGTTCCATCGCGCCCCACCAGGGCGAGGCGAAGGTTGGTTCCCCCCACGTCCACGCCGATACAGACCTGCTCCATCAAGCACCCTCCCCTGCTGCTTCGAAAAGGGGGAGCAACCTGTCATAGGTGGCGAGCAGCGCCTCGGGGATCACCCGGACGTCCGCTACCACCGACATGAAGTTGCTGTCTCCGTTCCAGCGGGGGACCACGTGCATGTGAAGATGGTCGTCTATGCCGGCCCCTGCGGCCCTCCCGAGGTTGATGCCGATGTTGAAACCGTCGGGGGCGCTGGCGCGGGTCAGGATCTCGCGGCACAAGGCGACGTTACGGAAAAGCTCCACCATCTCTGCCTCCGACAGCTCACCCAGCTCGGCCGTGTGCCGCCCCGGAGAAACCATCAGATGCCCGTTGGAGTAGGGGTAACGGTTCAGCATGACCTGCACAAGCGGTGTGCGTCGCAGAACCAGCAGGTCCCTGTCGCTTCCTGTTGCGCAGAAAATGCAGCCGGAACCCTTTGGCTGTGTGAGGTACTCCACCCGCCAGGGCGCCCAAAGCTTGTCCATGACATCCTCCCGCTCGCCCTCGCGGGCAAGATAAACTTGAGGGATTATCAACCAAACGATCCCAATTTACAACCACGCCGTGACATTGACAAGAAAAGAGCCGCACCGTCCGCTGCAAGACAGCTCCCGCCTGCGCAACATCCATCTCCAGATTCAGCGGTGCGTCTCGTTGAACCTAAGACCCGCCATGCTATACTTTCCCCTTTCCAAGAAAGCGCCCTGCTTGTTGAATCTCCCATTTGCACAGTGACAGAAAAACCGCGATTTATTGGCATCTTGAAGCATCGCGGACCAATCTGACTTGAGGAGGCAGCGATGGCAAAGAAGATGGACGCACTTGAGTATCACTCAACCGGTCGCAAAGGTAAGATCGAAGTCATTTCCTCGAAACCGTGCCTTACCTCCCGCGACCTGTCACTTGCCTACACTCCAGGCGTTGCCGAGCCCTGCCTGGCCATAGAAAAGGATCCCGATCTCGCCTACCTCTACACGGCCAAGGGGAACCTGGTAGCGGTGGTTTCCAACGGCACGGCGGTCCTTGGGCTGGGCAACATCGGAGCCCTGGCGGGAAAGCCTGTCATGGAAGGAAAAGGCGTCCTTTTCAAGCGTTTCGCCGACGTCGACGTGTTCGACCTGGAGGTGAAGACCGAGAACCCGGATGACGTCATCAAGGTGGTGCAGCTCCTGGAGCCTACCTTCGGCGGCATCAACCTGGAGGACATCAAGGCGCCCGAGTGTTTCTACATCGAGGAGGAGCTAAAGAAGACCATGAACATCCCGGTCTTTCACGACGACCAGCACGGTACCGCGATCATCGCGTCGGCGGCCCTGATCAACGCGCTCAAGCTGGTCGACAAGAGGATCGAGGAGATCAAGATGGTAGTGAACGGCGCCGGAGCGGCCGGGGTTGCCTGCGCCAACCTCGCCATCTCCCTGGGAGCCAGGCAGCAGAACCTTTTCATGTGCGACACCAAAGGGGTCATTTACAAGGGGCGCACCGAGGGGATGAACCCCTACAAGGAGCGCCTCGCTGTCGACACCGAACAGCGCACCCTCGAGGAGGCGATGCGCGGCGCCGACGTCTTCATCGGCGTCTCGGCCAGGGGGGCGGTGACCCAGCAGATGGTGCGCGACATGGCAAAGGACCCCATCATCATGGCGATGGCGAACCCGGACCCGGAAATCACCCCGGAGGAGGCGTTCGCGGTCCGCTCCGACGTCATCATGGCCACCGGCAGGTCCGACTACCCGAACCAGGTGAACAACGTGCTCGGCTTCCCGTTCATCTTCCGCGGCGCGCTGGACGTGCGGGCCAGCACCATCAACGAGGAGATGAAAAAGGCGGCGGTCTTCGCCCTGGCGGGTCTCGCCCAGGAGGACTGCCCGGACTCGGTCTGCCGCGCCTACGGCAACGAGAGCTTCACCTTCGGCAGGAACTACATCATCCCGAAGCCGTTCGACCCAAGGGCCCTCCTGCGGGTGGCGCCCGCGGTAGCCAGGGCTGCCATGGCATCCGGCGTGGCCCGGATGCCGCTGGAGGACATGGACAAGTACCGGGAGTGGCTGGAAGCGCTGCAGGGGCGGGCCAAGGAGACCATGCGCCAGATCATAAACAAGGCGAAATGCGACCCGAAGAAGATCGTCTTCCCCGAGGGGGACAACGAGAAGATCCTCAAGGCGGCCAACACGCTGATCGAGGAGGGGATCGCCCACCCAATCCTGATCGGGAACAGGAACAGAGTGCTGGGAAAGATAGCCGAACTCGGCATGGAGCCGAACTTCACGATCATAGACCCGGAAGATTCGGAGCTGACCGAACCTTACGCCCTGGAGCTCTACCGCCTGCGCCAGCGCAAGGGGGTGACCCTGTCCGAGGCGCGCCGCGTAATAGGGCGCAAGTCGAGGAACCACTTCGGCTCCATGATGGTGCACATGGGGGATGCCGACACGCTCCTCTCCGGCATAGACTCGCACTACCCCGATACCATAAGGCCGGCGCTGGAGGTGATCGGCAGGCAGCCGCAGCTCTCCGGGGTCCACGGCATGTACATGATGGTCTTCAAGAAGGGGATCTACTTTCTGGCGGACACCACGGTGGAGATAGATCCGACCGCCGAGGAACTGGCCGAGACCGCGTTGCTGGCGGCGGAGAAGGTGAAGCTTCTGGACATCGTGCCGCGCATCGCCATGCTCTCCTTCGCGAACTTCGGCTCCGTGAACCACGGGCTGACCGCGAAGGTGAAGAGGGCCGTGGAAATCGTCAAGCAGAAGGCGCCCGAGCTGGAGATCGACGGCGAGATGCAGGCTGACACCGCGGTGACACCCGATCTTTTGGCGAACTACACCTTCTGCACCCTCACGGGGCCGGCCAACATCCTGATCTTCCCCGACCTGAACTCCGGGAACATCTGTTACAAGCTGCTGCACCGGCTGGGGGGCGCCGAGGCGATCGGCCCGCTCCTGATGGGGATGAAGAAGCCGGTCCATGTGCTGCAAAGGGGGGACGACGTCTCCACCATCGTCAACATGGCGGCCATCGCCGTGGTCGACGCTCAGAGCAGGTAAAAGGGGCGCCCTCCCGTCGCAACGCGAGAACGGAAAGGGGCCTCCCTGCTGCGGGGGGCCCTTTTTTTGCGGCTGGCGCAACACTTCTTTTGGTTGCCATTTTCACCGGTAATTTGCTATACATGTCAGACGCCAAACGCTGCATCCAGGGCAAATCCGGTGCGAAAGAAGGACGGGCAGCAACCATGGAAGAAGCAGTCGCGACACTGGATGAAGCCGACCACGCGATAAGGCCGAACAAGCACCTCGTCATCGGGATAGCGGCCTCAGTGGTACTGCACCTGATCTGCACGGCGGCCCTGCTCGGCCTCCCCGGCGGCGAACCGCCGCGCCCGGCCGTCACCTACGTCGATCTCGACTCCGTCCCCACCCCCAAGCCGGCGCCCCTCCCGGCGCAAGAGGCGCTTCCCGCGCCGGAACCGGAGCCGAAGAAAGCCGAACCGATCCCCGTGCCCGAGAACCCGCAGGCGCCGCCCAAGGCCCAGGCGGAGCAGCCCGAGGCGACAGTCCGGCCGTCCCCCGCCCAGCCAAGCGCCGCCGAAGAGAGGGCACCCACCACCTTCGGTATGGGGCTCACCAAGGGGTATTTCAAGAGTCTGAGCGACGGCGAGTCGCTGCGCGCGGACGTCAAGGGGTACTACCTGGAGATGCTGCAGGGGATCAACGAGAAGTGGTGGCTGGAGCAGCGCGACCAGCAGGTAAGGGCGATCGTGGTCAGCCTGACGGTGGCGAGAAACGGCGAGATAGTCGGTAGCGAGATCGTGCAGAGCTCGGGGAACATCGTGTACGACAGGGCGGTGCAGAAGTCGCTGGAAAATTCCGGGCCGCTCCCTCCGCTTCCGCCCACCTACCAGGGGGAGTTTTTCCAGGCCCCGATCCGCCTGGTCCCCCCGCTCAACCTGCTGGCCTGGTAGCGAGCTATCCCTCTTCCAGCTCCAGATCTATGATGTCCAGGTGCTCCTCGCCGGAGAGCGCGGAGAGCCTGCGGGACACGTCATGGTAACCGGGGTTCGCCCTGACAACCTCCCGGTACAGCATTATCGCTTCCTCAACTCCCCCGTTCGCCTCCAGCAGGACGGCAAGTTCATAGTCGAGGCAGATCCTGTCGTCGTCGGAGAGGACGTCAAGGGAGAGCCCGCGCCGCAGGAGATCCTCGGCCTGCTCGGGTTCACCTTTCTCCCGGTAGCAGATCGCCTGCAGGGTGAGGCACCCCACCCGGCGCTGCGGATTCCTGGCGGCGATGTCGAACTCCTTGATGGCGCCGGCGTACATCCCCATCTCCTTGTAGCCGATCCCCAGGTCGTAGTGGGACTCAAGCTCCTCGGTATCCAGCTCCGACTCGGGCAGCTCGTCGCACCCCGGGTAGATCTCCTCCCAGCCGCGCTTCGCTTCCTCCTCACCCTCTTCACCGCCCCAAGGCAGCGCAGCTTCAGGCTCAGCCGACCCAAGCGGGGCCGTCAGTTCTTCCGGCATCTCGAACTCTGCCGGAATTTCCAGCTCCACACCCTCCGGACGCTCTTCCGGCTCCAGCGCCTCCGAATGCTCTTCTAGCTCTTCCGGCTCCTCGAACCCTTGCGGTTCCGACGGCTCCTGCTCCTCGGACCATGGGATGTCGGCAAAGCCGACGGGGAGATCCTGAGACAGTCCCGGCCCCTGCGAGCTTTCCTCCTCGGAATCGAGCTCCACTGCCGTCTGAGGCTCCGTATCCTGCGGCTCCTCGTCGAGGGAGTCGACCACCTCGTCAAAGTCGAGGTCCAGGGAAAAGTCGAGGTGCAGGTCGACTCCGGTGTCGGCCTCGTTACCGGTCTCGGGCGCTGGCGAATGGTAGACGACGGGTTCGGGCGCTGCAGGCGCTGCGGCGAGGGGGGCGGGTGGCGCAGCTAGTCCCGGCGGGAATTCGTCGTCCAGGTCGAGCTCTATCTCCTCTTCCCATGCTGAAACGGGAGCGGCTGCAGTGGCAGCCGGCTGGGCTGCCTCAGGCTCAACAGGAGGCTCGAAGGGACTGGGGCCGGGCGCTGCCGCCGCGGGTTCCTCCCCTGCCGCAAGGGGGAGGGAAAAGGCATCGGGGGGCTCGACGTCGCCCTGCGCTGCAACGGCAACGCTCTCCGCCGGGGGAGGCTCTTCCGTCTCCCACGGTGCCAGGAGGTGCTCGGCGACACCGGGGATCTCATCCGCAGGCCCGGATCCGTCCGGCGCCAGCAGGTCGTCTGCCGGTTTTTCCGTGGCAGCACCGCTGGTCGGCTGTCCAGGGAACAACTGGCGCATGCGTGTCGAAACGGCTTCCGCCTCCCCGGCGTGGCCGCGCGCCTGAAGGGAGCTGAGGAGGGCAGTGAAGGCCTGGCGGGAATGGTCCGCGGCACCGGTGGAGAAAAGGAGCTCCGCCTGCCTCAGACGGGTTGCTACGTGCCCGGCGTCCACCCCCAGCATCTTTTCCACGACCTTTAGCGCCTCTTTCAGGGCACCCTCTTTTTCGAGCTGCGCCACTACCTGGCCGTACTCGGCAAGGGCGTTTCCTATCAGCCCCTGCTGGTGGTTCAACGAGGCTATGGTGAGCGAGACGGCGCTGTCGCCGGGAGAGAGCCGCTGGATCTGCTTGTAGATGGCTATCGCCTTCAGGAAGTAGGAGTTCTCGGCGTAGTGCTTGCCGATGTCCTCGTATTGCGCGATGGCCTCTTCCTTCCGGTGGTCCCGGACCAGAAGCTCAGCCAGTCGCTGACGGTACCTGACCTCGTTGGGCTCCATGGCCACCACCTGCTGGTAGTCCTTGATCGCCTTGTCCAGCTGTCCCTTCAGCACGAAGCGCTGGGCGCTTTCCAGTAATTTGTCTTTTTTAGAAGCCAACTTATCGCCTCATTACGCAGAAATACGAGCCTCTAAAACTAATGCAAAGCGGCTCCGGTGTCAAGAACGATGCTGACCCAAATCACGAATGATTTCCTTTAGTCTCGCCACCTCGTCCTTTTGCAGGGGACGGTCCCGGTACACGGCGTCGCCGTAAAGCTTTACGAACTGCCGCAGCCGCGGATCGTCCAGTTTCGCCGCCAGGTCGAAGAGCCCCTCCGCTCCCGTGATGGCGCCGGGGTAGCGCTTCCTGACGGACTTCAGCATCTGCTTCAAAAGCCGTCCCTCCGTGCTTTTCGGGCGCTTCAGGTACCAGCCGGCGAGCGCAGCCACGGGGAGCAGGGCCAGGAGCAGGGTCGCCAGCCCCCGCCCGGTTCCTTTGGGGAGATGGAAATCGCGCGCCTTGCTCCCTGCCTGTTTCACCAGCGCTATCTGCTTTTCCAGGTCGTAGGCAACGACCGCCTTGTCCCAGTAAAAGCCGGCGGCGTCGAGGTACATCGAAAATCCCTTTGCCGCGCCGCCGCTTCGTACCGCACCGACCGCCCAGGCGCTCGGGTCGATGAACCGCCACCCCGCCCCCTCCAGGTACGCCTCTACCCAGACGTGCGCCATGTCCTCGGTCACCAGGTAGTAGCCTCCCATCTCGTTGTAGTTCCCGCCGCGGTAGCCGCCGACCAGGCGCGACGGTATGCCCGCCAGCCGAAGCAGCGTGGCGTAGGAGGAGGCGAAGTACTCGCAGTTGCCGCGCCTTCTGTCGAAGAGAAAGGAGTCGAGCGGGTCGCTGCCGACCGGGAGATCCGTGTTGGAGTAGCTGATCCGCTGGTCGCGGTAGAAGCGCTCCAGAAGCCTCAGCCGTTGCTCGTCGTCAAGCTCCGGACGCGCGAGTTCCCGCCCCTTGGCCCGCAGCCGCTCCGAAACGGCGCCGGGAAGCCGCAGGTAGAACTCCCGGTCGATCCCCCCCCGGACCTCCACGTTGTCGGCGAGAGCGGATTCGGCCAGGTACCTCACTTTCTTGTCAAGTGGGCGCCCCGCGGAGAAAACGGAATCGGTCGACGCCTCGTGGCGCACCCCGGAAATGGAGCGCGTCACGTTCAGCGCCGGCAGGTAGGGCTGCCGGGAGCGCTCCGGGTAGATCTCCTGGATCACCACCCTTCCCCTTACCACCGGCGCGCGCTCCTCCGGCACAGGGAGCCTCACCCAGGCGTCATCGCGGAAGCCGTTCAGCACTATGCCGCGCCAGTAGAGCTTCTCAAGAGGAACTTTGGCGCTTGTGGCACGCAGCACCACACCCTTCACCTCGGCAAGGCTCGATGCGCTACCAGGCTTTACCGTATCGCTGAACCCGATCTGACTGCCGGTGGGGGCGTTGAGGAAGTTCCAAAGCGGGTACTGCGTTCTCGGCAGGATGATGAAAAGAAACAGCAGGATGGGCAGCGAGGCGACCGGGATCATCACGGATACGGAAAGCACCTTCCTCGCCTCGCCCTCGGGGAGCACGATGGCCGGGTCGTGGGCATGGAAGGTAAGGAGGACCAGCGATACGGCAAGGAGCAGCAAAAGAAGCAGCAGGTAAACGAGGAAGACGGCCGACAGCTCGTTTAGCGAAGAGGCGGCCAGGCAAAAAAGCGAGAGCGCGAACGCCTGCAGGTAGTTGCGCCCGACCCTCTCACCCAGCAGCCTGATGCCGAGAAAGACCATCAGGAGGTCTCCCGCGACCTGCACCAGCCGGTCCGGGGTGAAGCCCGAGGCGAAATAGAGGAACAGCGCGATGGAGAGCGGGGTGAGCACGCGCGCAGGAAGCGCGCGCCCCGTTCGCTGCAGGTAAAACCCCAGGGCCAGCGCCGCCGGGAAGAAAAGGCGGGGGAGCGGACCCAGGTACGGCAGCAGGGACAGATACCCGACCAGGGCGGTGCAGGCGGTCAGCGCGCTGAGGAGTAGATCAATCTTTACCATATGCGGCGAGCTCTCCGAGCAGTCTAAGCCTGTGCGGCCTGGTTGGCGCGGCCGGCGCGATCACCCTCTCCCCCAGCTTCAGGCCGACTGGACGCCCCCCCTTCACCAGGCGGTTCACGAGGTAGCTCAAGCCGGAGAGCCGCTGCTCCAGGTCGCGTCCGGGGACGGAGTCGATATCCAGTGTCAGCGGCTCCGCCGAGGTCGCCGTCAGCTCCTTCACCTTGAGCGCCTCATGTTTCGCGGAGAGGCGCCAGTGGATCAGCTTGAGCGGCTCGCCCCCACGGTAATCGGAGATCTTCGCCACCTCTCCGTCATATCCGGCCCCAGACGCAGCACTCGCCTCCCCGGTGTCGGGCTTCCCCCCCCGAAGCGGGAGCGACAACGGGCGCGGTGCGGGGAAAACGTCGAACGTCTCCGGAATGGGTAGCGTCGTGTAGCGGACGAAGAAGTTGACCGGGAAGGTGGAGCTGATCACCGCCCCGGGCACCCCCTGCCTGCCGCGCGCGGCAAAGGAGAGAAGGAGCCCCACGGACTCGGCCTTGCCCGGGGCGAGCAGGACGAACGAGGTGGAAGCCCCGGAGACGGAGGCGTTGATAAGGAACGAGGGGAGCATCTTCTTGCCGTTGTCGATCCGCACCGAGACCATCGTTTCGCTGCCGGCATAAAGCTCGTCGGGTAGTTTCAGGCTTGCGGAGAGACCCCGGATGTTCAGCCAGCCGAGCAGCCCGGTTACCGCCATGAAGGCGAGCATCGCGGCAACGATGAGAAAAAGGAGGTTATTGCCGGTGTTGACTGCGGAGACGCCCAGAAGCAGCGTCGAGGCGATGTACAGCCCCCCTCCCCTGGTGATTTTTATATGAGGGGGAGCGGTATCCCTTTTAGGATTGCGTTTAATATTTGCTCCTTATCCACCCCTTCATGTTCCGGGCGGAAGATCAGGCGGTGGGGGCATACTGCCTGCGCCACGTCCCTCACGTCCTCGGGCGCCACGTATCTCCTGCCATTGAGGTAGGCCGCGGCCCTGGCGGCATCGACCATGCCGATCCCTCCGCGGGTGGAGAGCCCGGTCAGGATGAGCGGGTGGTTGCGGGTCGCTCTTACGATGGCATAGAGGTAGTCAGTCACCTTTTCCCCGACGTAGACCCCGGCTTTCACCGTCCTGATCGCTTCCAGCAGATCCTCTTTTTTCACCAGGGGAGGGATGTTCAGGATCTCGTCCCTGATGCTCCCCTGCCTCAGTATCTCCTTTTCGATCTCCTCGGGGGGGTACCCTATGCCGGTCTTGATCAGGAAGCGGTCCATCTGCGATTCCGGGAGCGGATAGGTGCCGACCTGCTCCACCGGGTTCTGCGTGGCAAGGACCAGGAAAGGTTCGGGAAGCGTGTAGGTGACCCCTTCCACGGTGACGCGCCGCTCCTCCATTGCCTCAAGAAGAGCGCTTTGCGTCTTGGGCATGGCGCGGTTGATCTCGTCGATCAGCACGACGTTGTTGAAGATCGGCCCCCTGATGAAGTTGAAGCGCCCCTCGGTCCTGTCGAAGACGGAGAGGCCGGTGATATCGGAGGGGAGCAGGTCGCTGGTGCACTGCACCCGCCCGAAGGAGAGCCCGAGGGAGCTTGCGAAGGCAAGCGCCATCGTTGTCTTCCCAAGCCCCGGGATGTCCTCGAGGAGGATGTGCCCCCCCGTCAGCAGGGCCATGAGGGAGAGCCTGAGCGCCCTGATTTTCCCCTTCAGGCGCTGACCGGAGAGCTCCTCCAGCACGCGGTTCATCTCGTCCACCTTGGGCAGTTTATCGTCCAACTTGCACCTCCCGGAAATCGCCAGCGTCTCATTATACCGAGCGGCCCGTTAAAAGGAAAGGGCGCCTTAGCAAGCGCCCCCCTTAATCTTAATCTCGGTCTTAGTTGTCTCGGCCTCGACCTGCCTTTACAGCTGTCCCATGAACTTGTGGGTTTGCGGGATCACCCGCACCTCCTTCAATCCGCCGGTGAGTTCCTGGAGTTCCAGGGTCCGCAGCGCCGAGATGGCGATGCTGCCGTTTGCAAGCGTCATCGGCTGCAGGATGAGGGGAATGGCCGGGTCGACCGCGGCGATCAGCGCGCAGGAGCGTTCGATCTCCCACTCCTGGGTGCTCTGGTCGATGACGAGCTTGACGAAGACGTTTCTTTTCGAGGCGATGGCGAGGAATGCCCGATGCTCGTCCCAGAGCTCCGCGCAGCCCGAAGCGGAGGGGAGTTTGATATCCATCCCGATGATGTCCAGGTGCGGGATGAGCGGCGCCAGCGCATCCGGCAAAGTCCCGTTGGTCTCAAGGTAAATGGGCAGCAGACGCCTGAGTACGGGGAGCCACCCGGCAAGCTGCGCCCCGTAAAGGAGCGGCTCGCCGCCGGTCACGCTGAGGGAGTGGTGAATCCCGGGCCACCCGACGGTCCAACTCTCCAGCAGGGAGGCGACCCGCTCGAGCGAGACCGGGTTCTTCACCTTGAAGAAGTCGCGCCGCCCGGGGGTGAGTTCCAGGAGGCACTCTTCAGGCGTTTCGCTCATGCCGGGGGTGTCGCAAAAGGAGCAGTTCAGGTTGCAGCCGGAAAATCTGAGGAACACCTGGCGCAGGCCGACCAGCACCCCCTCCCCCTGGATGGAGGAAAAGCACTCGACCAAGGGGGCCTGGGCATCACTCATAGTAGCTCGCAGCGGCGAAATCGGACTCCCAGACGGTCACCATGTCCACCTTCACCTTCTCCGAACCGAAGATCTTGGTCAGTTCCTTATACAGATAGCAGGCGATGTTCTCGGAGGAAGGGGAGACCTCCGAAAAGGGGGCCAGTTCGTTCAGGTACTTGTGGTCCAGCGTCTTCAAAAGGGCATTGGTCTCCGCCTTGAGTATCTTGAAGTCGATACCGAGCCCGGCCTTGTCCAGCTCGTTGGTGATGATGGAGACTTCGACCTTCCAGTTGTGTCCGTGCAGGTTCTCGCAGTCGCCCTGATAGTTGATCAGATTGTGTGCCGCAGCGAAGGCTGTGTGAATGGTGAGACGAAACATGTCACCCTCCGTTTTCGTTATTTTTGATCGGGCCAATATATCATACAGATAAAGATAAAGACAAAGATTAAGGTTACGGATGGAGTGGCTACGCGGGGGTGAATAGAGGCGGGATCAGCCTGATGCCGGTCGGGATGCAGTCTCGGTCTTTATCTCAAACTTGTGTCGATCCGCCTTTCAGATGGTGATGCTCTCACCCGGTTGGAGTGCGGGGGGACGCGGAGTGGTGATCGAGGTATAGGTGAGGGCGAAGAAGAGAACGAGCAGGGAGAAGAGAAATACAATGCTCGGTACCAGCCGCACCCTGGGCTGCCCCGCACCGCTTTGCAACAGGCCAAGGGCCGAAACCAGCACCCCGAAGCCGCCCAGCACCCCGGCAAGGAAAAAGCCGAGGAAGGTGATGCGCGCCTCCCCTTCCATCCCCAGCAGCAGCAGGTCTGCCAGTTCGGCATGGAAAAAGGTGGCGGCAATGAGGGATAATATGCCGGCGGAGATGGCCTTGATCCCGGTGCGCACGGTCCTTTTACGCATGGCGGGAACACCTCGAGCGGATGCCGGGCTTCATTCGCACCAGCTCACGTCCCCCACCCCTTTCCTGAGCACCTCGGGGCGATCTCCTATCAGGCTCACCACCGAACTTACGTCCGCGGTGAGGTCGCCGCCGCCCACCACCAAGTCCAGGAGTTTCCCCAGCTCGTTCTCCACCAGCCACGGGTTTCCGATCGGGTCCTCTCCGGATAGGTTGGCGCTGGTGGTGACGATGGGATGTCCCAGTTCCTTCACGATGGCGAGGCAGATCTCGTTGTCGGGGATCCTGATCCCCACGGTCCTCTGCTTGGTCAGCAGCAGATCGGGGACCACGGAGTTCGCCTCCAGAACGAAGGTGTAGGGGCCGGGGAGCAGGCGCTTTAGCTGTTTGAAGGCGTAGTTGCTCACCTTGGCGTACCGCGCGATCTCGGAGATGTCCGTGCAGATGAAGGAAAAAGGCTTCTTGCGCTCGCGCTGCTTCACCTGATAGATGCGCTCGATACCCTTCTTGCTGAAGATGCTGCAGCCGATGCCGTAGGTGGTGTCCGTCGGATAGGCGACCACGCCGCCGGCTTTCAGGATCTCCACCACCCTGGCGACCAGCCTCGGCTGGGGATTTTGGGGATTGATCTCAAGCAACATGTCTAGTCACCGGGGTTTAGCCCAAGAAGGGGCTCGTGGACGAAGAGGCCGTCCTTTTGGATCAGGATGTCGTCGAACCACAGCTCGCCGTCGCCGGTCAGGATCTTCACCATGTCCCAGTGCACGGCGGAGCGGTTGCCGTTGTCGCACTCGTCGTAGGCCTGCCCCGGCGTGAAATGGATCGAGCCGAAGATCTTTTCGTCGAACAGGATGTTTCGCATCGGCACCCTGATGCGCGGGTTCACGCCGACTGCGAATTCCCCGACATAGCGGGCTCCCTCGTCCGTGTCCAGGATCCGGTTCAGTTCCTCGTCCATGCCGGGGGAATTGGCGCGCACGATGCGGCCATTGCGGAACTCAAGGCGGATGTTGTTGAACTCCTTCCCCTGATAGACCGTGGGGCAGTTGTAGGTGATGTGTCCTTCCACCGAGTCGCGCACAGGCGCGGTGAACACTTCTCCGTCCGGGACGTTCAGGCGCCCGTCGCACTTTATGCCGGGGAGCCCCTTGATGCTGAAGGAAAGATCGGTGTCGGAGGCCTTGATGCGGACGAGGTCGGCCGCGTCCATGCACGCCTTCAGCGCTTCCTGTTTCCTCGACTCCTCCTCCCAGTCCATGCAGCAGGCGCCGAAGAGGTAATCCTCGTACTCGTCGAGGCTCATGCGGGCCTCTTGCGCAGCCGAATGGGTCGGATAGCGGGTGATCACCCAGCGGGTCTTCTTGACGCGCTGGTCCACGATCGGCCGCACCACCTTGGACCAGGCGATCATGTTGGCCTGGTTCGCCTTGGCCATCACCATCGAGTTGTCCGATGCGGTGAGTCCGATGTAGACGCTTACCTGCTTCATGAATTCGAGCTTGTGGGCGGGGAAGTAGGAGAGCTGGTCGGGGTTGGCGCAGTTGTAGAAGTAGCGGTTTATGTCCGGGATGTTGAACTCGTACTCGACGTACTTCGCCCCCCGCTCCAGGCAGAGCGCGTAGAGCTCCTTCACCAGGGGCGCCCCTTCCATCCCTGTGCAGGAGATCAGCACCACGTCGCCAGGTTGCACCTGGGCCGAGTAATTTACCAGCACTTCGGCGAATTGTCTTAAGCGAGGATCTTTCATGTGCCTGCCCCCGTAGAAGGTCTCGAGAATTGGGTGACGCGGCTGCCCGGCAAGGACGGCCGGGCGGCAAGTTGATTCAAGCGGCTCATCCCCCGCCCCGGTCATATTTGCAGAAGCGGCGAGGTTTAATCGCGGCAGGAATGCCGCTCCTACGGCGAACCTTCCTTATCTCACCCTCACCTTCCTGTGTGCCCGAAACCGCCGGAGCCCCTGCCGGTACTGCCCAGCTCGTCCACCTCAATGAACTCGGCCCGCGGGCAGCGTGCGAAGACCATCTGGGCGATCCGCTCGCCGTCGCTTACCGTGAAGGATTCGGATCCCAGGTTGATCAGGATGACGCCGATCTCGCCGCGGTAGTCGGCGTCGATGGTACCGGGGGAGTTCACCAGGGCTATGCCGTGCCGAAGCGCCAGGCCGCTTCTGGGTCTCACCTGCGCCTCGAAACCAGGGGGAAGCTCGATGGCGATCCCGGTCGGGACCAGCGCCCTTTCCCCGGGCTGCAGGGTGAAATCGGCATCAAGCGAGGCATGCAGGTCCACCCCCGCCGCGTGGTCCGTCATGTAGCACGGAAGCGAGGTCGCTCGCAACCTTTTTATCCTGACCGGTATGCGATTCATTTCAGACGTTTATGTCGGAGGCTGCAAAAGAAGGTGTGCCGACCCGCCCAAGCATGACCAGGGTGAGTGCGCTGTTGTCGAGGATCTCCACGGCAAGACTTTGGATGCTCTCGGAGGTGACGCGATCGAAGCCTTCCATGATCTCGGAGAGCGGCAGCGGCGTGCCGAAGTAGATCTCGTTCTTGGCGAGTCGAGACATGCGGTTGTCGCTCGACTCCAGGGAGAGTAGCAGGTTGCCCTTGAGCTGCTCCCGGGCGCCATCGAGTTGCTCGGCCGGGACCGGCTCGTTCTTGAAGCGCCCGATCTCGCGCAGCATGATCTCCAGAAGCTGCGCGGAGTTCTCGGGGCTCGCGCCGGCGTAGACCACCAGCGATCCTGCGTCTGCATGGGAGGCGATGTAAGAGTAGACGGAGTAGGCAAGCCCGCTCTTTTCGCGCACCTCCTGGAACAGCCGGGAACTCATGGAGCCCCCCAGGATGGCGTTCATGATGAAGGCGTCGTAGCGTTGCGGGTGGCTTTGCTGGACACCCTTGAGGCCGAGGCAGACGTGGATCTGCTCGAGGTCCTTCTCGACCAGCTCGATCCTGCGCTCGTATACCGGAGGCGCCGACTCCATGCGACCGTTGCCGGGGGCCACCGCATGCAGGAATTCGTCCAGCAGGGGGATCAGCTTGTCGTGGTCCAGGTTCCCCGCGGCGGTCACGATGACGTCGTCGGCCCGGTACATCTGGTCCTTGTAGCCGATGATCGAATCCCTGGAGAGGCCGGTGACGCTTTCGGCGTCCCCCAGGATGGACATGCCAAGCGGGTGCCCCTTCCAGAAGTGCTGGTGGAACAGGTCGTGGATCAGGTCGTCGGGGGTGTCCTCCATCATGTTGATCTCTTGGAGCACCACGCGGCGCTCCTTCTCGATCTCTTCGGGGTCGAAGGTGGAATGGAGGAAGATGTCGGTCAGAAGGTCGACGGCCTTGGGGAGGAACTTGTCCAGCACCTTGGCGTAGTAGCAGACGTACTCGCGGCTGGTGAAGGCGTTCAGGACGCCGCCCACCGAGTCGATTTCGCGCGCTATGTCCAGCGAGGAGCGCCGGGCAGTACCTTTGAAAAGGAGGTGTTCGATGAAGTGGGCGACGCCGTTCGACTCCCGCCGTTCGTGGCGGGAGCCGTTGGCGACCCATATGCCTATGGATACGGAACTGGCATACGGTATACGCTCGGTGATGACGCGTATACCGTTATTCAGGGTGGTCTTTTTAATCATGGCTAGAACTATACCTGGAAACCCGTAAAATGCCAGCTATCAAAAAGAGACGGACTACTCGGTGAAAGTGGCTCCCAGAGCCTCTTTACGGGAAAGCTTGATCTTGCCCTGCTTGTCGATGCCGATGCACTTGACCAGAACCTTGTCCCCTTCGTTCAGGACGTCCGTCACGTTCTTGACGCGCTCGGTGTCCAGCTCGGAGACGTGCACCAGACCGTCGGTCCCCGGGAAGATCTCGACGAAGGCGCCGAATTCCATCACCTTCTTGACGGTGCCCATGTACAGCTTCCCTTCCTCGGCCTCGGCGGTGAGGTTCCTGATCATCTTGATGGCGAGGTCGCAGGCTTCCTTGTTGGTGGAAGCGATGTTGATCTTGCCGGTGTCGTCGATGTCTATGGAAACGCCGGTCGCCTCGGTGACGCTCCTGATGTTCTTGCCGCCGGAACCGATGACGTCGCGGATCTTGTCCACCTTGACCCAGATGGTGGTGATGCGCGGTGCGAATGCGGAGAGGTCGCCGCGCGATGCGGCGATGGTCTTCGCCATCTCGCCCAGGATGTGGATCCTGCCGGCTTTCGCCTGAGCCAGCGCGGCGCCCATGATCTCACGGGTCACGCCGCCGATCTTGATGTCCATCTGCAGGGCGGTGACCCCTTCGGCGGTGCCGGCAACCTTGAAGTCCATGTCCCCCAGGTGGTCCTCGTCGCCAAGGATGTCGGAAAGGATGGCGAAATCATCCCCTTCCTTGATGAGTCCCATCGCGATGCCGGCTACCGGCGCCTTGATGGGGATGCCGGCGTCCATCATGGAGAGGGAGCCGCCGCAGACGGTCGCCATGGAAGATGAGCCGTTGCTCTCGGTGATGTCGGAGACGATCCTGATGGTGTAGGGGAAGTCGTCGTGCTTGGGGAGCACCTGCTGCAGCGCGCGCTCGGCGAGCATGCCGTGGCCGATTTCGCGGCGCCCCGGGGCAAGGCGGAAGCTGGTCTCGCCGACGGAGTACGGGGGGAAGTTGTAGTGCAGCATGAACTTCTTCCTGGAGTCGCCGTACAGCGAGTCGATGCGCTGCTCGTCCACCGAGGTGCCGAGGGTCGCGGCCACGATGGACTGGGTCTCGCCGCGGGTGAAGAGCGCCGAGCCGTGTGCACGCGGCAGGAGGCTCACTTCGGTCGAGATGGCGCGGATGGTCTTGGTGTCGCGGCCGTCGATGCGCTCGCCGTCCTTGATGATGTGCTCGCGCACCAGGTCGTACTCGAGATCTTCAATGAACCCCTTGATCTCCTTCTCTGCGCCTTCGAACTCCGCGGAAAGGGTTGCGATCGCTTCGTCGCGGATCGCGTCGATGGCGAGATGGCGCTCGACCTTGGTCTTGATGCGGACCGCCTGCTTCATCCCTTCCTTGGCGATGGAGGCAACCCGGGCCTTCAACTGCTCGTTCACCACCGGTGCCGGGATGTCGCGCTTCACGACGCCCACCTTTTTGGCCAGTTCGACCTGCGCGGCGAGGATCGGCTGGACTGCGGCGTGGCCGAAGAAGATGGCCTCGAGGAGGTCGTCCTCGGACACCTCGGAGGCGCTCCCTTCCACCATCAGGATGGCGTCCTGGCTGGCGGCGATCACGATCTCGAGGTCGCTTTTCTCAAGCTCCTCGGCGGTCGGGTTGGCGACGAAATTGCCGCCGACGCGGCCGACCTTGACGCCGGCGATGGGGCCCGCGAAGGGGCAGTCGGAGACCATGAGGGCCGCGGAGGCGCCGATCATGGAGAGGATGGCCGGATCGTTGTCCTTGTCAGCCGAGACGACGGTGGCCATGACCTGGGTGTCGTTCAGGAACCCTTCCGGGAACAGCGGCCTGATCGGGCGGTCGATGAGACGGCAGGTCAGGGTCTCGTTGTCCGAGGGGCGACCTTCGCGCTTGAAGAAGCTGCCGGGAATCCTGCCGCCGGCATACGCCTTCTCCTGGTAGTTTACGGTGAGCGGAAAGAACCCCTGCCCTTCCTTTGCGGTTTTCATGGCCACGGCGGTGACGAGCACCATGGTGTCGCCGCTTTTGATCATGACTGCGCCGCTTGCCTGCTTCGCTATCTTGCCCGTTTCAATCGTGATTGTCTTGCCGCAGCATTCTGCCTGTACGGTATGTACCATTTGTTTCGGCCTCCTGGTTATTCACTTGCGGTTGGTGTTGGGGCCGCCGAGAAAAGCGCCTTGCCGGCAAAAAGTGCAGCCGCAGGGCGGTTTTATCCACGCCCCCAACATAGAAAAAGGGCACAAGGCCCTTACAGTGATGAAAGTGAAAGGCAACATACCCGTAGAGGTATATTGCCTTTTCGTTACCTTCTGATACCGAGTTTGGCGATGATGGACTTGTACCTGTCCACATCTTTCTTCTTCAGGTAGTCGAGAAGACCCCTTCTCTGACCGACTATCTTCAGCAGCCCGCGACGGCTGTGATGGTCTTTTTTGTGGGTTTTGAAGTGCTCAGTCAGATAGGTGATACGCTCAGAGAGAAGTGCGATCTGCACTTCGGGCGAGCCCGTATCCGAATCATGCAACTTGTGAGCATTGACGATTTCCTGCTTCTTTTCCGTTACCAGCATGTAGTTTATCCCCCTTCGGCCATCTAGTTATAATTCCTGCCCGCGCCGAGGTCAAGCCGCGGCAGGTGTGACATCCGACCCTTTTACCATAAAAGTCCCTGGGTGTAAAGGACAATACTAGTTGAACACCCGCGACAGCCGCAGCCTTTTGACATTGTCGCACTCGGCCACTGCGGCAAATCGCCCCTGCACATACAGTCGCACCTGTTCTCCGGGCAAAAGCTCTGCCAATACCGGCTCCGCAAAGTCGCCATCCACGGGAGCCACACCGTTTGCCACCTTCTTTCCGCCCGATTCGGTGAGGTTCAGCTCCTTCAGGTGTGAGAGGGCCCGGTCCAGCGGGAACAGCAGATCCTGCTGCCGCATCGAGGCGGCAAGGGTGTCGATGGAGAGCGCCTCCTCCTCCCGGAACAGCCCGCTCCTCGTGCGTCTCAGCTCCAGGAGATGCGCGCCGCACCCAAGGGCCTCGCCCATGTCGCAGGCCAGGGTGCGCACATAGGTGCCGCGCGAGCAGCGCACGGTGAAGCACGCCTCGGGGAGCCTGATCCAGTCGAAGCTGAGCGCATGGATCTCCACCTCGCGCTCCTCCCGCTCCACCTCGATCCCCTTGCGGGCGAGCTTGTAAAGCGGCACGCCCCCCTGCTTAATCGCTGAGAACATCGGGGGGAGCTGCCTCAGCTTCCCAAGGAACTGCGGCACCAGCCGCTCCAGGTCGCCCGGTTCCAGGTGCGACCACGGCCGCTCGGAGAGCGCCTCCCCGGTCAGGTCCTGCGTGTCGGTCGAGATCCCCAGCTTGAGCACGGCCCGGTACTCCTTCTCCGACTCGTCCAGGAACTGGATCGTCTTGGTCCCCTCCCCAACGGCGACCGGAAGCACTCCGGTGGCGAACGGGTCCAGGGTCCCTGTATGTCCCACCTTCTTCTGCCCTATGGCGCGGCGCACCATCGCCACGATGTCGTGGGAGGTGACACCGGCGGGCTTGTCGATGACGAAAAAGCCGTTGAGCATCAGCGCATTTGCTCCAGGCGATCGAAGACCAGGGCCTTCACCTCTGCGAGGGTCCCCCGCACGTTGCAGCCGGCGGCGTTGTGGTGACCGCCGCCGCCAAAGCTCGCCGAGACGGCCGACACGTCAACCTTACCCTTGGACCTGAAGCCGACCTTGAAGAGCCCCTCGCTCACCTCGCGGAAAAACAGCGCCACCTGCACCCCCCTGATGGAGCGGGGGTAGTTGATGAAGCGGTCCGTGTCCTGGGCGGTGGCGCCGGTCTTCTGGTACATGTCGAGCGTCACGGTGACCGAGGCGTACTCGCCGCTGGGCGAGACGGTCAGGTCCGAGAGGGCCAGGGCCAGAAGGGCGATCCTTTGCAGCGGCTCGCTCTCGTAGAGGTTCTCGTTGACGCTCCAGGCGTTCACCCCCTTGCCGATCATCTCGCCGGCAATGGCGAACGCCTCGGGGTCCGAGTTCGAATAGTGGAAGCTCCCGGTATCGGAGAGGATCGCTGTGTAGATGCAAAGGGCGGTCGGATAGTCGACCTCGTCCCCGGCAGCCTTTATGATCCTGTAGATGAGCGCAGCGGTGGCGCTCGCCTTGGGGTCGATCAGGTTGATCCGGCCGAACTCTTCGCACCCCAGGTGATGATCGATGTTGATGTAGCGGCCGATCCTCGTGCTCTCGGTGACCGCCTTGCCGCACCTTCGGAACTCGCCGACGTCCAGCACGAAGCAGACCTCGAACTCGCGCTCCGGGAGCTCGCCGTACACCTGGTCGGCCATCGGCAAAAAGGAGCAGTTGTCCGGGACCGGATCGCACAGGTAGACGGTGACGTCCTTGCCGCGGGCGGCAAGATAGTTGGCCAGGGCCAGTGAGGAGCCGACCGCGTCGGGGTCGGGGCTCTCGTGGCTTGTGACCAGAAAGCTCGCCGCGTTCTCGATCTCGGCCAGTATGCGGGTTATCTCAGCTGTTGTCGCCGTCATCCGTAGCCCCTATCTCCTTCAGTATCGATTCGATATGCTGGCCATATGCAAAAGAGGTGTCGTACTTGAACATGATCTCCGGGGTGAAGCGCATCTTGAGCGCCTGCCCTATCTCCTTGCGGATGAACCCCTTGGCGGAGTTCAACCCCGCCTCGTTGGACTTCTTCTCCTCGTCGCTCCCCATAACGGTGAAGTAGACGGTCGCCTGCCGCATGTCGGTGGTGATTTTGACACCGGTTATGGTGACAAACCCGATTCGCGGGTCCTTGAGACCCTTGATCAGCATCTCGGAAACGATCTTGTGGATCGCTTCGCCCACCTTGTCTGAACGCTTTACCATGTCTTTCTCTCTTCTGTAGTTCCGCCAACGACAACCGACGGCGCAAACGGTCAAGGGGAGAGGGGCCTGTATCGCCAGGCGCCGCTCTCCCCGTTAGTTATTTGTTGTTTTTACAGCTTGCCGGCGAACTTCTCCATCTCGAAGCACTCGAAGATGTCGCCGACCTTGAGGTCGTTGTAGTTCTCAAGCGACATGCCGCATTCGTAGCCGGTGGCTACTTCCTTCACATCGTCCTTGAAGCGGCGCAGGCTGCCGAGTTTACCCTCGAACATGACCACGTTGTCGCGCAAGAGGCGGACCTGGGCATTCCTGACGATCTTGCCGTCGGTGACGTAGGAACCGGCGACCATGCCGGCCTTTGGTACCGAGAATACTTCCCTGATCTCGGCGCGACCCAGGTACTTCTCCTTGAAGGTAGGCTCCAGGAGCCCCTCCATCGCCTTCTTGATGTCGTCCACGGCGTCATAGATGATGTTGTAGAGCCTGACGTCGACACCTTCCTTCTCCGCGAGCGCGGCCGCCTTGACCTCCGGGCGGACGTTGAAGCCGAGGATGATCGCGTTGGAGGCGCTGGCCAGGTTGACGTCGGTCTCGGTGATGGCGCCCACCGAGGCGTGCAGCACGTTGAGGCGGATGGCGTCGGTGGTGAGCTTTCTCAGCGACTCGGCGACGGCCTCCACGGAACCCTGCACGTCCCCCTTCACGATGGTGTTCAGGTCCTTCACCTCCCCCTTCTGGATCTTCTCGTAGAGCTGCTCCAGGGAGAGCTTGCTGTGCTTGGCGAGTTCCGCCTCGCGCAGCTTGATCTGGCGGTGGGTCGCGATCTCCTTGGCCTGCTTCTCGTCGGCCATGGCCACGAAGATGTCCCCGGCGTCGGGGACCCCGTTGAAGCCGATGACCTCCACCGGCATGGCGGGGCCTGCGGCAAGGACCTTCTCGCCGCGGTCGTTTTGCATGGCGCGCACGCGTCCGTAGTGTACGCCGGCCACGAAGTAGTCGCCGCTTTTGAGCGTACCCTCCTGAACGAGGACGGTCGCCACGGGACCGCGCCCCTTGTCCAGCTTCGCCTCGACGATGGTGCCGCGGGCGGCCTTGTCGGGGTTCGCCTTGAGTTCCAGCACGTCGGCCGACAAAAGGACCATCTCCAGGAGCGACTCCAGGTTGATCCGCTTCTTCGCGGAGACCTCGACGAAGATGGTCTCTCCGCCCCACTCCTCGGAGACGAGGCCGAATTCCATCAGCTCCTGCTTCACCTTGCCCGGGCTCGCCTCGGGCTTGTCGATCTTGTTGATGGCAACGATGATCGGCACGCCTGCGGCCTTGGAGTGGTTCACCGCCTCGCGGGTCTGCGGCATGACGCCGTCGTCCGCGGCGACCACCAGGATGACGATGTCGGTGACCTTGGCACCCCTGGCGCGCATGGCGGTGAACGCCTCGTGGCCCGGTGTGTCGAGGAAGGTGATCTTCCTGCCGTTCAGCTCCACGTCATAGGCGCCGATGTGCTGGGTGATCCCCCCCGCCTCGCCGGCGATGACGTTGGCTTCGCGGATGGCGTCCAGAAGCGAGGTCTTGCCGTGGTCGACGTGCCCCATGATGGTGACCACCGGCGGCCTCTTCTGCAGTGCCTCGGGTGCATCCGGCTCCGCTTCCAGGATCTCGTCGACGTCGAGCGCCACGTTCTCGATCTCGTAGCCGAAATCGGTGGCGAGCAGCGTCGCGGTGTCGAAATCGAGCGGGTGGTTGATGGTCGCCATCACGCCGAGCTTCATGAGGGCGCGGATCAGGTCGGTCGCCTTGATACCCATCCTCTTGGCGAGCTCGCCCACGGTGATCGATTCGCTGATCTTGATGATCCTCTTGATCGCCTTGGGGGTGGTGATCTCGGTCTTCTTGCCGATCTGCACCTTCTCGACGTACTTCCCTTTCTTCCCCTTGGAACGGGGACCGGGCTCGAAAACCCGCTCGCGCTTGTCGAGGAGGTCCGGCTTCTTGAAAGCCTCCTTCCCCTTCTTGCCGACGGCGGGACCGCCTTTCTTGCCGTTCTTGGCGAAATCGGTCGGGGCTGCCGGGGCAGGTCCCTTCCGCTTGCGGCCGCGCTCGTCCAGCAAAGGCGGAGCCTCGATCGGGGTCAGCGGTGCCGGGCGCGAGGGGCCGGACGGCCTGTCGGGGCGGCCTGCACCGGGGCGCTCGCCGGGACGCGGCGCACCCGGACGCGGTGCCGGGCGCTCGGTGCCGGGACGCTCCACGCCGCGCGGCATGCCGGGGCGCGGCGCCGGGCGCTCGCCCGGGGCGGTGCGCTGGTACTCGCGGCGCTCGGCAGGGCGCTGAGCGGGGATCGGGATCTCCACACGTCCAAGAATCCTGGCGCGCGTCGGGGTGGCTTTCTCGGGCTCAGGCTCGACCTTTTCGGCGGCCTTGGGAGCCGCTGCCTGCGCCGCTTCGGCGGCCGGGGGGGCCGGGGCGGCGGGCGCTTCAGCCTTGGGGGCTTCGGCTGCCGCAGCAGCGGGAGCGGCAGCTGCTTTCGGCGCCTCCGCCTTGGGTGCCTCGGCAGCGGCCGGTGCAGACGGGGGAGCTTCAACGGGCTTTTGCTCCTTCTCTACCGGCGGTTTTGCGGCCGGGGCTGCCGGCTCTGCAGCGACGGGCTTGGGAGCGGGGGCCGCCTCGATGATCCTCGCGCGGACCGGTTCGGCTGCAGGGCGCGGCTTGGGTGCCGGTGCCTCCTCCGCGGCGGGCTGCGGCGCGGGCTCTTCTTGCACCGGCTCGGCCGAAGGGGCCGCGGCGGCAGATTCCGGCTCGACAGCCTTGGCGCGGCGGCGGATCAGGGTCGGCTTGACCCTCACTTCTTCCTGGGAAACTTCTTTGACGGGTGTCTGCGCAGGGGCGGACAGTGCCTTGATATCTGCATCCTCAAGGACTGCCATATGGTTTTTGACCGACACCCCG
This sequence comes from uncultured Geomonas sp., assembly GCA_964519915.1. Taxonomy (GTDB): domain Bacteria; phylum Desulfobacterota; class Desulfuromonadia; order Geobacterales; family Geobacteraceae; genus Geomonas. Next base: position 4,243 of record CAZFMI010000042.1, on the reverse strand, counting down.
GCGTCGGCCAGCCTTGCCATAAGCTCTTTATTATCGATCCCCATCTGCTGCGCCAGCTCATATACGCGGGTTTTGCTCATCTACTCACGCTCCTCCTCAAAGAAGTTCCTGTACTTTTCCATTTCCAAATCGATAGACCCTACGAAGCCGCTGTCCGTAACCAGCAGAACGCTCCTCAGCTCCTTTCCCAATAACTGGCCGAGGCGCTCTTTGGTGAACAGGGAGACGCAACGCACCCCTTTGAGCCTCGCCAAGCCCCGAAACTTCTCGCCGATGTCGGCAGAGATGTCGGTCGCGACGAACAGAAGGGGGGCACCCCCCTTCTTCAGCTTATCCATTACCTGATCTGAACCGGAGACGATCTTGCCCCCCTTGTTGGCAAGGGAAAGGTACGACGCTATCCGCTCCTCGAGCTTGCCGACCACCTGCCTCGCAAGGTCGTCCGCCTCGGCTCCCAGCACCTCGCCCTTGAAACCGCGGGCGAACTGCTTTTTCATCGCCGCCTGCCTCAGGCACGATGCCTTCACGCAGGTGTAGGCGCCGCGTCCGGGGAGCTTTTGCTGCAGGTCAGGGACCAGGGTCCGGTCCGGGGCCAGCACGAAGCGAAGCAACTCGCCTTTGTCCCTTGTTTCCCGGCAGGCAAGGCAGCTTCTCTGGGGTGTGGCCTTTGGCATGCTACTCCTCTTCTACAGCCTCTACCGCGACCGGCTCGGCAGCCTCGGCGGCGACCGAAGCCTCTGCAGCCTCTGCAGCCTCTGCAGCCTCTGCAGCCTCTGCAGCCTCTGCAGCCTCTGCAGCCTCTGCGGCCTCGGCCTCTGCTTCAGTGCCGTCATAGGAGGCAAACTGCTGCAGCTCTGCCTCCGCCATGCGGGTCTCGCTCTTGATGTCTATCTTCCAGCCGGTCAGCTTCGCTGCGAGCCTTACGTTCTGGCCGCGCTTGCCGATGGCGAGCGAGAGCTGGTCGTCCGCCACGATCACTTCCATGGCGTACTCCTCTTCATCGACATACACCTTGGTAACCACTGCGGGAGCCAGCGCGTTGCAGGCGAAGCGGGCGATGTCCTCGGACCAGGGGATGATGTCGATCTTTTCGCCGCGCAGCTCGGATACCACGTTCTGCACGCGGGAGCCGCGCATGCCTACGCAGGCGCCGACAGGGTCGACGTCGGAGTCGTGCGAGTACACGGCGATCTTGGCACGGCCGCCCGGCTCGCGCACCACGCTCTTGATCTCGACGATCCCCTCGGCGATCTCGGGGACCTCTGCCTCAAAAAGCTTGGCAAGCATGGTCGGATGGGTCCGGGAGAGCATGATCTGCGGCCCCTTGGTGGTCATGCGGATCTCGGTGATGAGGGCCTTGACGCGGTCCCCCTGGCGGTACACCTCGCGCGGCGCCTGCTCCTTGTGCGGCAAAAGCGCCTCGGCGCGGCCCAGGTCCACGATCAGGTCTCCCTTCTCGAAGCGGCGCACCACGCCGTTCACGATCTCGCCCTGGCGCTCCATGAACTCGTTGAAGATGGTCTCGCGCTCGGCCTCGCGCACGCGCTGGATGATCACCTGCTTCGCGGTCTGGGCTGCGATCCTGGAGAAGCCGCTGGCGTCCATCTTCATGCCGATGGAATCACCGACCTCGACCTCCGGGTCCTCCTCGCGCGCCTCGTCAAGCTCGATCTCGCGGTAGGAATCCTGCACCTCTTCGACGACGGTGACGAATTCGAAGAGCTCCACTTCCCCTATCTCCGGGTTGTAGTGGGCCTCAAGGTCACGGGTATTGCGAAACTTCTTGTTGGCGGCGGTGAGAACTGCCTGTTCCAGCGCTTCCAACACGATACTTTTATCGATACCCTTCTCTTTGACGATCTGGTCAATAGTGTGCTTGAGGTTAAAGCTCGTTTCCACGTCACGGTCTCCTTCTACTTGCTGATATTTTCAGTTCGAAAAGTCTTAAAATTCAAATTCCAGATTGGCCTTGGCCACCTTGTCCAGCGGAATCGAGGCATGCTGCCCTTCCGTCAGGTCCATGCTGATCACGCCATCCTGGACGCCGAGAAGCTTCCCCAGAAAGGTCTTGCGCTTGTTGCCGGCGTCGTCGGCAACCATGTCGAAAGTCTTCACCTTCACCAGGTGCCCCGCAAAACGCTGATAGTCGGCCAGCTTCTTGAGCGGACGGCAGACCCCGGGAGAGGAGACCTCGAGCGTGTAACGCTCGGGCATGAAATCTTCGACGTCGAGGATGTCGGAAAGCTGGCGGCTCACGTCTGCGCAATCGTCCAGCGTGATACCCCCTTCCTTCTCGAGGAAGAGCCGCACCACCATATCGCGCCCCTCCCGCTTGTACTCCAGGTCGACCAGGCCGATACCCAGCGGCGCGCCGATTTCCGTGACAATCTCAGTTATTCTTTCTGCAACATCAACCTTGGCCATCTCTAGGATTTCCCATAAAAAAAAGCGAGCCGGAGGAGCTCACTTTTGAGTGAACGTTAACATGTGCCCCAATATTTAGCATGGAAGAGTTGTTTATGCAAGCGCTTTTTTCAGGAAATTCATCCGATTTCCAGTATTTCGCGCGCCACCGATGGCTGATTCAGCACCGCTTTTCCCTCTGTCGACGCACGAGGGATGCTTGCCGCCCATCACGCTCATTGAGCTCGGCTAATACCATGACGGATATATTTTTTCCAGCGGCTGCAAAACTTCATCCATTGCATCCCGCACGCAGCGCACTTCCCAAGGCCCGACAACCTGTCGGCTGTTTCCGTTGACCTGCGAAATAGAGAGAGGATCCAGCTATCGCTTCACATTTGAAGCTTTAGCTGCTATATATTGACGTTGCCGAAAAGGCAAAACCACCTGCACAGGAAAGAGAATTGACATGAAATACATAAGCACCAGGGGAAACATAGCGCCGGTCGGTTTCAAGGACGCAGTCATGATGGGGCTTGCCACCGACGGAGGTCTGCTCCTGCCCGAGGCCATCCCGCAGATCGACCGGGAGACCCTGACCGCTTGGTCCAAGCTCCCTTACCGCGAGCTCGCCTTCGAGATCATCTCGCTCTTCGCCACTGACGTCCCCGCTACCGACCTCAAGGCGCTGATCGACCGCTCCTACGCGAGCTTCGAGCACCCGGAGACCACCCCCCTGGTGAAAAAGGACGGGGTCTACATCCTCGAGCTGTTCCATGGCCCCACCCTGGCCTTCAAGGACGTGGCGCTGCAGCTTCTTGGGAACCTCTTCGAGTACCTCCTGAAGGAGCGCGGCGACACCATGAACATCGTGGGCGCCACCTCGGGCGACACAGGCAGCGCCGCCATAGCCGGCGTGCGCGGCAAGGAGAACATCAACATCTTCATCCTGCACCCGCACCTGAAGACCTCGCCGATCCAGGCGCTGCAGATGACCAGCGTGCTCGATGCCAACGTGCACAACATAGCGGTCGAGGGGACCTTCGACGACTGCCAGAACATCGTCAAGACGCTCTTCAACGATCTCCCCTTCAAGAAGGAGTACGCGCTCGGAGCCGTCAACTCCATCAACTGGGCGCGGGTCCTGGCCCAGGTGGTCTACTACTTCTATGCGTGGGGGAGGCTCCCGGAGCAAAAGGAGACCGTCTTCTCCGTCCCGACGGGGAACTTCGGCGACATATTCGCCGGGTACCTGGCGAAGAGGATGGGACTTCCCGTCGAGAAACTGCTCCTGGCCACCAACGAGAACAACATCCTCAGCCGTTTCGTCGCAAGCGGCGACTACTCCCTGGGGGAGGTCGTGCAGACCGTGTCCCCTTCCATGGACATCCAGCTCGCCTCCAACCTGGAGCGCTACCTCTTCTACCTCTTCGACGAGAACCCGGAGAGGGTGAGAAGCGCCTTTGCCGAACTGCAGCAGACCGGCAGGATCGCGTTCTCCCCGGAGGAGGTCGGGAGGGTACAGGAGGAGTTCATCAGCTGCACCGTGAACGAGAAGCAGACGCTGGAGACCATTGCCGCCTTCAACCGCGACAACGGCTACCTGCTCGACCCGCACACCGCCGTCGGCGTGCGCGGAGCGCTGGAGTGCGTCCCGGGGCACCCGAGGGTGGTCTGCCTGGCGACCGCGCACCCTGCCAAGTTCGGGGAAGCCGTAGAGCGCGCCGTAGGTTCGCCACCGCCGCTCCCCCCATACCTGGCTGCGATTTTAGGAAGGCTTTCCGGCTGCGAGATCTTGGCGCCGGTCCAAGAGCAGGTGAAGGCGTTCGTGTAGTCAGAT
>CAZFMI010000041.1:0-37233 GCA_964519915.1 uncultured Geomonas sp. | reverse complement strand
CCGTCCCTGCGGCAACGGCAGTCAGCAACCACTACCTGGTAAAAGGGTTTCTTCTTAGCGCCCGCACGTGCAAGTCTGATCTTTATAGCCATTTCTTCCTCCTGGTATTCTCGGATCCTTAGATCCGCCATTTCGTGTAAGTGGTGTTTTCGAACCTGCTAACTTTAGCCGTATCTTCTACTATCGTCAAAGTCGGGGGTTAAACCCTTTCCCCATGCCTTTCATCCCCTTCAAAAGCCCCTTGGGACCCATCTTCTGCAACTGCTTCACTACCTTCTGCGCCTCGGAGAACCTTTTCAGGAGCTGGTTCACCTCCTGAACACTGGTGCCGCTACCCTTCGCTATCCTCAAGCGGCGGCTGCCGTTGATGATGGTATGGTGGGCGCGCTCCTTGGGGGTCATCGAGTCGATGATCGCCTCGATCCTCTTGAGCTCTTTCTCCGAAGGCTGCGCCCCCTGCATCTGTTTCATCGCCTTTCCCATCCCGGGGATCATGGCCATGATCGATTCCATGGAGCCCATCTTCTTTATCTGCTGCAGCTGGCTCCTGAAGTCCTCCAGGTCGAACTGCCCGCTCTTCTTCATCTTCTGCTGCAGGCGCTCCGTTTCCTTCTCGTCGAAGGTCGCCTGCGCCTTCTCGATCAGGGTGAGCACGTCGCCCATGCCGAGGATGCGCGACACCAGGCGGTCGGCATGGAACACGTCGAGCGCATCCAGCTTCTCGCCAAGGCCCACGAACTTCACCGGCTTGCCCGTCACCGCCTTGATGGAGAGCGCCGCACCACCCTTGGCGTCGCCGTCAAGCTTGGTGAGGATGACGCCGGTGATCCCGAGCCTGTCGTTGAAGCCGGAGGCGACGTTGACAGCTTCCTGCCCGGTCATGGCGTCGGCCACGAACAGGATCTCGCGCGGCGCCAACTCGTTGCGGATCCCCTCCAGCTCCTCCATCAGGTAATCGTCTATCTGGTGGCGGCCGGCGGTGTCGAAGATGACGACGTCGAAGCCGTTCAGCGTCGCGTAGCGGTGCGCGTCGCGGCAGATGTCCAAAGGCTTCTGGCTGGGCTGCGAGTCGAAGGTCTCGACCCCCAACTGGCGCCCCAGCACCTTGAGCTGCTCGATAGCGGCCGGGCGGTACACGTCGGCCGGGACCAGAAGCGGTTTTTTCCTTTGCGCCTTGAGGTGCTTGGCAAGCTTGCCGCAGGAGGTGGTCTTGCCCGCCCCCTGCAGACCGACCAGCATGATCGCCACCGGCGGCTTCGCCGCGAGGTCGAGGGAGTTGTCCTCCCCCCCGCCCATAAGGAGCACCAGCTCGTCATGGACGATCTTGATCACCTGTTGCCCGGGGGCGAGGCTTTGCAGCACCTCGGTCCCGACGGCGCGGGTGCGCACCTTCTCTACGAAGTCCTTCACGACCTTGAAGTTCACGTCCGCCTCGAGAAGCGCCAGGCGCACCTCGCGCAGCGCATCCTTGACGTTCTCCTCGGTCATGACACCCTGGCCGCGGAGCTTCTTGAAAACAAGGTCTAATTTATCAGAAAGAGTTGCGAACATCTGCAAACCTATAAGTAGCTGTAAAAGCGAATAATTTTTCCACAACCCGCGAGTCGCGCCGGCAAAAGCGCACAGGTATCCCGCGGCAAGAGAGTCACTTTAGTGGATATAGTCGCACATTGTCAAGGAAAATTATCGGCAGCGGCGCAAGTTACAGAAGCATCGCAGCGGGGAAATTCCCGGGAGCGGTAAGGGGAAAAACCCCTCCTACCGCTCCCCCCGGACTTTCCCCGCTTGACGGCCGAAGGCTTTTCGCTAGAGCTGGACCACCGAGCGTGCCTGGAGCAGGCTTTCGGCTATGGTGAACATGTTGGTCACCCCCCCCGCAGCCAGCAGCTCCTTCTTCTTGTAGAAATCCAGGCAGATGCCGCAGGAGAGGACCTCCACCCCGCGGTTTCCCAGCTCGACCAGCGCCTCGACCACCTCGGAACCCTCGGCGGCAAGGAGCACGCCGCTGTTCACGAAGAAGATCCGGTCCGGGAGCTCCTGCATATCCAGCAACGTTATGATGAAGTTCTTCATCAGCAGACGCCCCAGCTCCTCGGCGCCGTTTCCCATGCGGTCCGTGCCGATCAGCATGACGGTAGCGCCGGCGCGCTCGGCAGGCGCTGGCTCGCGCTTGGAAGCAGCCCCCCCGCCCCCGGTGATGGTGAAGGCGAACCCGTCTTCAAGCTGCTCTTCCTGCACCTGGTAGCCGCGCCCCAAGGCGAAGCGTTTCACGTTCTCGCGCGGCGCGCCATCATCCAGCAGCACCTTCAACTCGCCCTGCGCCGACTCCAGTGCCCTTTTGACCGACACCACCGGCAGCGGGCAGGCCATTCCTCTCACGTCCAAACTGTTCACGGTTCTTCTCCTATCTTCATGAATTCATCTCCGGTTTTCCTGTACAGGTCGCGCGGCAAGAGCCCCGCTTCGGCCAGGGTCCCTTCCACCTCGCTCCTGATATCCTCCGCGTAGCGGATTGCCAGGCCGCAATCCGCAGCCAGCGCGCGCGGCGCCGGGATCAGCAGGATCTTCAGCTGCTTGTCCTTCAAGAGCCGCTCCGCCTCCATGACCCGGTGAATGGAGTTGAAAATGGCCACGTAATCACCGTCTTTTATCACAGCAACTCCTTTATTGAGTGAGAAACCAGCCCGTAGAAGCAGATTGACAAAGGGAGGTCAAACTCATAGTATTAGCCACCACAAGAGGTCATACATGCAGACAACGCTAACAGCAGCCGCATTAATGATCATCGCGGCTGCCGTCAACATTCCCCTGGGATATCAGCGACAATCCTATCCGAAGTTCTCCTTCGGATGGTACTTCTATATCCACATATCCATCCCTGCCATCATCTATGCCAGAGTGAAGACCGGGTTCGGCTGGGAGCTGGTGCCTTTTACCATTGCCAGCACCGTGCTCGGCCAGATCATCGGCGGCAGGATGCACAGGAAGAAAAACAGCATTGAGTGAAAAGCGCTCCAAGATGAAAAGGCCCGCGGTGGTCTCCGACCTGTTGAGCTCCCTTTTGCGCGGCACCCCCGCCGAGCAGAGGCTCAAGGAGGGGCGCATCTGGCTGGTCTGGGAAGACGCAGTGGGAAGCCGCATCGCCTCCCATGCCCAGCCTGCCGCCTTTAGAAACGGCGTCCTCACCCTTCATGTCGACAGCGCCCCCTGGCTGCAGCAGCTCAACTTCCTGAAGAAGGATCTGATCGGCAAGGTGAACGCCGAGTTGGAGGAGGAAATGGTAAAGGAGCTGCAGCTAAAAGGGGGGAAGATCAGGACGCCGTCCCCCGCAGCCCCGCCGAAACCCGTCCCGCGGCGCGAGCTCAGGGACGACGAGCGGCACTGGATCGCCGAGCAGACCGAAACCCTGCGCGACCCAGAGCTGCGCGCCGCCCTGGAAAACCTGATCCGCAAGGATCGGGAACATCAGGACAAGGACTAAAACCGGTTTTTGTTTTCCAGCTTCCGGTACACCCTCAGCTTCTCCTCGCTGTAGCCGCCGTCATCCCCCCTCACCATCAGCGGGGGCTCCACCCTCAGCTCGCCGCTTCGCCCTTTCGCCAGCTCGATCATGAACATCCTCGCTTGCGCCCTGCTGGTGCCGTGCACCATCCGCAACCTAAGCGGCGCCAGCTTCTGCAGGGCGGCCTGCGCCATCAACTCCGCCAGGCGGCAGGTGTGATAGATGAGGCAGATGCGGCCGGAGGGCTTGACCAGGTACTTCGCCGCCGCGAGAAAGTCGGCAAGGGTGGCGCTGCTCTCGTGCCTTGCATCGTCGCGTCCGGTCCTGGGGCTCACCTTCCCTGTCCCGGGGCGGCGATAGGGAGGGTTCGAGACCACCAGGTCGAAGCTGTCCACCGGGAAACGCGCCTTGAGGGAGACCACGTCCTCCTCGGCGATCTCGACCCGTTGCGCCAGGCCGTTCAGGAGGACGTTCCGGGCCGCGAGCCGGGCCATCACCTGCTGGAACTCGATACCGGTCACCGAGCACCCTTCCGCCAGCCGGGCCAGGAGCAGTGCGATCACGCCGCAGCCGGTCCCGAGGTCCACGCAGTGTTCGCCCCGGCGCACGCCGGCGAAATCCGCCAGGAGCAGCGGGTCCACCGAAAAGCGGTAGCCGTGCCGCGGCTGGATGATGCGCAAGTCATACCCCGAGAGTTCGTCCAGGGTCTCAAGTTCTGTGTCGAGGTTCAGCATCGATTGCTTCCAAAGCCTTCTCCCGCGCCAAGCCGCCAAGCCGCAACGGGCAGTATGGTTAAAGCCGTTCCTTGCGCCTTTTGCGTCTTTGCGCGAGCGGGTTGATTTTTATCCTTCAGCGCCTTGGCGCGCCCGCCGCAGCCAGAGCTCTCTCCCCAGCAGGACCGCGAACAGCGCGAAGGAGAGGAGGGTCAGGTACTTGCCGACCTTGAACGGCATCGGGTCGAAGACGAACTCGACCTTGTGCGTCCCGGGGGTGAGGTAGACGCCGCGCAGCACGTGGTTCACCGGGAAGATCTCGGCCTGCTTGCCGTTCACCGTGGCGCGCCACCCCTTGTAGTACTTCTCGCCCAGCACCAGCAGGGAGTTGATGCCGACCGCCGCTTCCAGATCGATCCGCTCCCCCTCATAACGGAGCACGCGCACCTGTCCCGGGGGGCCCGAAGGGGGCCGGGTCGGGTCCGACAGCCGGATGGGAGGTTCGGACTCCACCAGCGCCACGAGCCGCGGGTCGAACTGAGGGCTCTGCAAGGCGCCGAGCCTGTCCGCAGCGGAATCCACCTTGACCGCCACCGGCGCAAGCCACGCCTTGGGAAGCACCTGCTGGTTCTCGAGGATCACCGCGCCGCTGCCGGGGACGGCGACAGGCGCGAACTTCCCCGCCAGGCCGGCCTTGTCCTGCTCGTACTGCTCCCTGGTCACCAGCATGTACCTGACGTTGAGCATGTCCGGCATGCGGGAAACGGTGTTGAAGTTGTCGAGGAACTCCTGCCAGCGGCGCTGCTGCACCGGGTTCGAGGTGAACATGACCGGGATGCCGGCAGAGGCGTACTGCATCGGGTCGCTGCCATCCATGTTCAGCACGCGGTACTCCTTGGACATCCCCGACAAGAAGGCGATATCGGGGGTCTTGATCCCCTTGGCCTGCTGCGGCTCGTCCACCAGGAACAGGAACTTCCCGTTGACCCGTCCCACGTCGGCCAGAAACAGCGCCAGCAAAAGGTAGAGGAGCACCTTGGCCCTGAGCAGGCCGCGGTAGTACATGAGATAGAGCGCGGCAAAAAGGGTGGCGAGGGCGGCGGCTATCGCGGTCTCCCCCACCACGTTGTCCCAGCGCTGCACCACCAGCTGCTCGGTGCTCGCCTGGTAGCGCGTGGGCTGGGCCAGGATGTCGATGAACTGGTTTATCCAGTGGTTCGCGCCGAGGATCTCGGCAGCCAGCAGCACCAGCAGCGACACCGGCAGCAGGACCAGTCCCGCCAGGTAACGCTTGAAGGCCCGGGTGCGGCGCAACTGCGGATCGAGCAGGAGCTCGAACCCCTGCGCGGAAAGGATGCCCAGGCCAAGCACCGGGATGAACATGATCATCTTCGGCACCCGGAAACGGTTGATCCCCGGGAAGTAGTCGAAGAGAAGGTTGTAGAAGGGGGTGTATTTCCCCATCGAGAACAGGATGCCGACCACCACGGCGGACAGCGCCAGCCAGGTGTAGCGGTCGCGCCGGAAGATGAGCGGCAGCGGCAAGAGGAGCCAGGGGAGAAGCCCCATGTAGCTCACCGTCTGGCTGAAGTGCATCCTCCCCCAGTAGTAGGCGTCGATGTTCTTCGGGTTCTCGCCCCCCTCCTGGCGCGACAGCCCGAAGAGGCCGGGGATGACGAAGGCGGCGGCCTCCTCCGGCGGGAGCGACCAGGACATCGCCTCCTCCCGCGCGAGCCCCCCCTTGGCAGTCGGCTCGCCGGAAGCGGCGACCACATTGGCCCCGCTGTTCGCGCCGCGGTTGGTCTCCTGGGACCAGTTGGCAAGCGGTGCCAGCGAGATGGCGACGGTGGTGAGGAAGAAGACGAGCAGCGCCAGGTTCAGCCCGGCCAGCTGCGCGATCCCCTTCCCCCCGGCGCGCTCTTCCCTGACGATGCAGACGGAGCGGATGATTCCGTAGCACCCGACGGCAAGGCAGGTGTAGTACGCCACCTGCCAGTGGGTGTGGAAAAACTGGTAGGAGAGGACCACGGCCGTGGTCATGAAGTAGAAAGCGCGGCGGGTCCGGAACCCCTTCTCCAGGAAATAGAAGACCCAGGGGGTGAAGGAGATGGTGGCGATCTTCATCACGTGCCCCGCGTTGATGAGCGAGGCGTTTTCCGGCGCCAGTGCGAAGATGAGCCCGCCCAGCAGCGCCCCCAGCCGTCCGACGCCGATCAGCCGGCAGCAAAAGTAGGTGCCTGCCGCGCCGAAAAAGATATGGAAGACGATGTACCAGGCGACGTTGGCCGGTGCCGGGAAGAGCCAGAATATGAGGTTGCGCAGGAAAAGGAACTGCATGGAGGCGCCCCCCCCTTCCAGGGTCAGGCCGGAGTTGATGTACATGCTCCAGTCCGCCACCAGGTTGACCCTGAACAGCTCGAAGAAGCTCTTGGCGCCGACCTCCTTCACGCCCCAGTAGAACTCCGCAATGATGTCCGGGGCGCGTATGATCTGGTGGGTGAACAGGATCTTCGAGAAGCAAAGCAAAAGCACCGCGACTAGCAGCGAGAGGAAAAGCAGGTCTTTCTTGCGTTCGGTCATGAAAACGACTCCGTTGCCAAAACTACTCAGCCGCGCTGAGAGGGATAAAAGCTTCAGGTTTCAATGCAAAGCGCTTCGTCAGGGCGCGAGGCCGGGGGCCGGGCTCCGCAGGCGGTAAAAGCTCTCCAGGCGGGAGGCCGCCGTGCTCCAGTTGAACTCTTCCTGCAGATGCCTGCGCGCCTCGGCACCGAGCGAGGCGCGAAGTTCGGGAGCCTGCAGCAGCTCGACCGCACGCAGGGCCATTTCCGACCAGTCGTCAGGGTCGCAGAGGACGCCCGAGCGTCCGTCGACGATGTACTCGGCAAGCTGCCCCACCCTGTCGGCCACCACCGCCTTTTCCGCCATGAGCAACTCGGTCAGCTTGGCCGGGCACTTGGTGCGGTTCCAGAGGGTGTCCGCAAAGGGATAGACGGCGACGTCCCCGGCGGCGAGATATTCGGGGATCTCGGCAGGCTGCACCCATCCGGCGATGCAGAGGGCGTCCCCGAATCCCGACTCCTGCGCCGCCCTTGCCAGCGCATCCTCCTCCCCGTGCCGCCCCTTCCCCACCACCAGGAAACGGACCTGCGGCACCTCCTTGAAGATCTGCGCGAAGAGGTAATGCAGCTTCTCCTGGCTGAATTCGAAAAAGCGGGTGTAAAGCAGCACGACCGGCGCGTCCGGCGCGATACCCACCCTCTTGCGCAGCGCCTCCCCTTTACCCGGCAGCGCGTTCCCCACGCAGTTGGGGAGATAGAGCGTGCGGTCCGCGGGGACCCCCGCGCCGGCGACCAGCCCTTCGAGCCCACGGCTTGCCACGCTCACTCCGACGGCACGGGTCAAAAGCCATGATTCCTGGAAGCGGTAGAAACGCTTCTCCGCCCCGGAATAGGGGTGCAGCTCGTTCATCCCCCCTTCCCCTTCCCAGTCGTCGGTGTCGAGAAAGAGAGGCGGGAGCCTGAGCCCCGACCGCTGCAGCGCGATATGGAGCATGGCCGCCACGCCGCCGTACCCCTTCGGCTTGAAGAGGTGGACGAGATCCGGCTTCTCCGCCAGTGCGGCGCGCAGCATGCGCCACGCGAGCGCCGGGACGGCGAGCACCTTGTGCCTTGGCCCCAAAAGGACGTTTTGAAGCCGCACGCCGCGCACCGTCTCGGTCCGCCCCGAATCCTCGGCGTTGGTGTAGGGGGGCGCGACGATCACCACCTCGTGCCCCAGGAGCTGGAGCGCTTCGGCAAGCGGGATCATCCGCGCCAGCACGGTCCCCTTGGGGCGGATGCCAAACGGTGCGAGGAAGACTATCTTCACTGCTACTCCCTTGACGCCGCCCCGGTCGCGTAACCGGGCGAAAGTCAGAAGTTAAAATAGATAAAACCGGCGTTGCTGTCCATATTAAAGAAGAGGAGGCCAGCGGCCAGGCAAAAATAGACTCCCCAGCGCAGCAGGGCGGGCGCCGCGAAAAAGTCCCTCCCCGCAGCCAAACGCTCCCTGGCCAGGTGCACCAGCCAGATCACCGGCAGGGAGCACGCGACGATGGCAAGGTCGGTGTCGCCGTGCGCCGACAGCAGCTCGGTGAGGCCGGAGGCCCCGTCGAAGAGATGGCGCACCACGTAGAGCGCATCGGGAACCGACTGGGCCCTGAAGAAGATCCAGGCGAAGCAGACCAGGTGGAAGGTGACCGCCGTCTGCCATACCTGCTGCACCCGGCTCTTTTCCAGCCCCAGCTTCCGGTAGATCTTCTTCTGCAACGGCTTGTAGAAGAGCGAAGCGGCCAGGTAGACCCCGTGCAGCCCCCCCCAGATGACGAAGCACCAGCTCGCGCCGTGCCAGATGCCGGAGACCAGGAAGGTGACCAGCAGGGCCAGGGCGGTGCCGAGGTTCCTCCAGTCCCGAAGCTGCATCTGGAGCGGCTTGAAGATGTAGTCGAGGATCCAGCGCGAGAAGGAGATGTGCCAGCGCCGCCAGAACTCCGCAATGGAGCGGGAGAGGTAGGGGGCGTTGAAGTTCTGCGTGAGCCTTACGTTGAACATCCTGGCGGTGCCAAGCGCCATGTCGGTATAGCCGGAGAAATCGTAGTAGAGCTGCAGCGCGTACAGGTAGGTGGCCAGCAAGAGCGTAAGGCCGGAGTAGGCGTGCAGGTCGCCGTAGACCGTATCGACATAAAGCGCAAGCCGGTCCGCCACCACCGCCTTCTTGAAAAGCCCCCAGGAGAACTGCAGGAGACCGCTCCTGAAGTTCTCCTGGTTGAAGCCCCCGCCCGAGCGAAGCTGCGGCAGCAAATCCCCCCCCCTCTCGATCGGCCCCTGCAAAAGCTTCGGGAAAAACGCCAGGTACAGGGCGAAGTAACCGAAGTGGCGCTCCGGCTTCTCGATCTCCAGGTAGATGTCGATCAGGTACGAGACGGCCTGGAACACGAAGTAGGAAACCCCGATGGAGACCAGCACCCGCCCCTGCGGGATGGCCGGCAGCTGGGAGAACTCCCCGAGCAGCAGGTTCAGGTTCCTCTCCAGGAAGGGGAGGTACTTCATGCCGATGAGCACCGACAGGTTCGCCGCCACGCCACCCCAAAAGAGGGCCGTTTTCCCCCGAGCGGAGCGGCAGTTGTAAAGCGCGATCCCGCAGGCATAGCTCACCGCCGCCACCCCGGCCAGGGCCGTCAGCAGGTAGAGATGCTTAAGCGCGAGGTAGAAGTAGCAGCTCCCCCCCAGAAGCACCAGCCAGCGCAACCTCTCCCCGGCCAGGTAAAGGCATAGGAAAAGAACGGGGATGAAGAGAAGGAATTCGATCGAGTTGAAGTTCATCGGCGCTTCCCGGGATGCGCGGCGCCCATCCCCTCGAGCACTTCGGCAGCGGCGTCGACGAGGATCGACTTCCCAAGCGCTGTGTAGTGGGTGTCGCTGGAATAGTAGATAGGAGGCATCCCCGGCTTGTTGTAGCGGCAATAGAGCGAGTAGACGTCCAGGTTCTTCACCCCCCGCCGGGTGAGCTCGGCGCAGAGGCGGGGGATGAACCCGTCGTAGCTCTCGGCGTGGGGGGCCAGGGCGCGGTAGACGGAGTACTTGTCCGGTATCACCAGGTACACGAGGTCGATGCCGTAGCGCTCTTTCAGCGCGGCCGACAAGGCGGCGATGCTGTCGGCTGCCTGCGCCACCATCGCCTCGCTCTTCTTCATCCTGCCGAACTGGATGTCACGCTGGTAGAAGAGCATCTCGGGGTCGCTGGAATAGGCGCCTATCGACTTGTCGACGATCCCCAGGTTCTCGAAGCGGAAGTTCTTCAGCCATCTCCCCAGCGGTTCCACGATCAGGTTGTGCTTGAAGAAATACTCCACGTCGTTGTTCTTCAGCAGCTTGAAGGCCAGGGCGTTCAGGTCGTTGCCGGCGGACGCGCCGGCGGCGTTGTAGCTCCCCCCCCTCTCCAATACGCTTCGCTCCACGCTCTCCAGGACCAGGATCCTCCTTTTGTCGCCCCGGTAGCCGATGCTCTCCAGGTAGGCAAGCGGGTAGCTCTGCGGCTCGAAGAAGGCGGCGCTCTGCAGGTTGTGGACCTTCGCCCCCGTTTTCCCGGCCAGCAGGTTGGCGAAGAGGTCGGAGCCGAGGGTGCTGTTGAAAAAGGAGTCCCCCAGCGTGAGGATGTCGGCCTCCCCGATGGGAGCGGTAGCCGACGGCTTGACCACAGGGATCTCCTCCCTGAAGCGGTCCAGCTCGCACATCCGGTACTGGTCGCCCAGCGCATAGCCCGCCGGTTCAGCGGCGACGAACATCCTCCCGAAGGAGGGGACCTTCCCCCCGATCACGACGAACGCGGCAAAGAGCATGATCAGGGCATAGACGGATTTCAGGGCGACACTCATGCAGCAGTCCTAACTCGTAGCGGTTCCGGCATCACCCTAGCTTGCTCTCGATGGAGGAGAGCAGATCGCCTACGTTCTTGAAGGTCAGCAGCTCCTTCTGGTTGAACCTGATCTTGAAGGCGCTCTCCACGGCGACGATGAGGTTTATATGGGAGAGCGAGTCCCAGCCGTCCACGTCGTCGGCGGTCATCTCGGGGGCGATCTGCAGATCGTCCTGGTCGAAGACCTCGCAGAATATCTCGTTCAGCTTGTTCATGGTCGACATGTTGTATTAATCCTCCAGCGTTGAAATGTCTCCGGCATCGGTGCCAAGGTACCTCGCCTTCAGCACCCTGCGCATGATCTTGCCGCTTTTGTTCTTGGGAACGGCATCCACGAACACGATCTCCTGCGGCGTGGCTATGGACGACGCCCTGTTGGTCACGTGCAGGCGGATCTTCAGCTCCAACTCCCGTGACGGCCGATGTTCGCGATGCAACGCCACGAAAGCGACCACCTTTTCGAAGAGGAGGTCGTCCGGCGCGCCGATCACCCCCGACTCCGCCACTTCGGCGATCTCCAACAGGGCACTCTCCACCTCGAAGGGGCTGATCAGGTGACCGGCCGTGTTGATGACGTCGTCGCTGCGGCCGAGAAAGTGAAAGTACCCCTCCGCGTCCCGGTAAGCCGTGTCGCCGGAGTAGTAGTACCCCCCCCTGAACTTGGAGCGGTACCCCGACTCGTTGTTCAGGTAGGTCATGAACTGGGAGGGCCACCCCGGGCGGAGGCAGAGGTTCCCCTGCACGAAATCCGGAAGCGGCTCTCCTGCGTCGGAGAGGATGGCCGCCTCGACGTCGAGAACCGGCTTCCCCATGGAGCCGTCCCTCCCTTCCAGCCCGGGACGGTTGCTGATCATGATGCCGCCCGTCTCCGTCTGGAACCAGGTGTCGTAGATCTCCCTGGCGAGGATCTCCCGCCCCCAGCGGCTCACCTCCGGGTTGAGCGGCTCCCCCACGCTGAAGATATGGCGCAAGCAGGAGAGTTCCCGCTTCAGGAAAACCTCCGGCTCCTCGCGCATGAGCATACGGAGCGCGGTCGGCGCCGTGTACCAGACGTTCACCCTCTCCTTTTCCAGGATACCGAACCACAGCTCCGCATCGTAGCCGCCGCCGTAATGGATCTGGGTGACACCGAGGCTCCAGGGGGCGATGATGCCGTAGGAGGTGCCGGTCACCCACCCCTGATCGGCCGTGCACCAGTAGATATCGTCAGGCTGAAGCTGCAGCACCTCGGTGGCGGTGCGGCTTTGGTGCAGCACGCTTGCGTGGCGATGCAGCACCCCTTTCGGCTTCCCGGTGGAACCGGAGGTGTAATGCAGCACCGACGGGGTGTCGGGTGTGGTCAGCGGCGCGACGAACTCGGGGGAGGCGTCTTCCCGGAGCCTGTTCAGGCTCAGGACGTCGGGCGCCAGGTCGACCTCGCTGTCGGCGACGATGACGAAGCGCAGCGACGGCAGACGGTCACGGATGCGGCCGATCTTCTTGAGCGCGCTCTTTCTGAGGATGATCCCCTTGGCGCCGGAGTCCCCCAGCCGGTCCAGCAGCGCGTCGTCGCCGAAATTCGAGAAGAGGGTCCCGACGATCGCCTTCAGCTTCAGGGCGCCTAAGAAGGCGAAGAACTGCTCGGGCGCCTTGGGGAGGAAGGTGAAGAAGACATCCCCCTCCCCCAGGCCCAGCTGCTGCAGCAGATTGGCGAATCGGTTGCTGTGGGCGTCGAGCTGCGAGAAGGTGTAGTCGGTCCGCTCGCCGTGGGACGGGATGAAGCGCAGGGCGACCTTTTCCCCCCTTCCCGCAAGGCACTGCTGCCGCGTGCAGATCTCGCCAATGTTGTACTGCTCCTGCCGTATCAGTTGGCATGGCTGCTTCATAATGTCCGCCACGTTTTCCTCCTCCCCTTCAGGAGAGCCGCTTTGATAGGAAGCTCAACGAGCCTTGCAGGCGCGGGAGCTCCCCTTGAGGGAGCCGGCGAGCAGCACGGCGAAATCCAGCTGAAAGAAGATGAAGGCAAGCCGGTCGCTCGCGGACTTCAGGAAAAGGCCCTTCAGGGCGGGGTCCAGCAGGTTCAGCAGCGCACCGCTGCACGAGGTCAAGAGCCCCGCCACCTTGCTTATCCCCGAGGCGGCGAAGGCTTCGGGACAGATCTCCTTCAGGAGCAGGTAGTTAGGCACCGAGTTGCGCATCTTCTCGTAGGCCCTCTCCCTGGTTACCAGCCCCAGGTGGGAGGCGGTGTTGTCTATGTGCAGGACCCGGAATTTCCGCGCGAGCCGCACTCCCCACTCGATGTCCTCGTAGCCGTACCCGGTGAACCTTTCGTCGAAGTGGGTCGTCTGAAAGACCCCCTTTCTCACCATGATGTTGGAGGTCAGGATGTGGCGCCACGGAGCCAGGTTTCTCAGCGCCGCCGCCTTTACCTCTTTGCGGTTGCCGAGGTAGGCGTGGTAGTCGTACTCCCGCCCCTTCAAGACCCTGGTCCGGTAGCTTATCCCGCCGCAGAGCACGTCGAAGCCGTCGCCTGCCGCGTGCGAGAGGTAACTCCTGATGAAGTCCGGCGCATCGGGCAGCACATCGCAGTCCAGAAACAGCAGGAACTCGCCGGCGGCCCGATCCGCCAGCATGTTGCGGACCGCCGACCGCCCCACGTTGCTCGCAAGCTCCCGGTACTGCAAAAAGGGGCGCGCCTGGCCAGCGATAAAGGCGGCGTTCCCGGCGAGGAGTCCGGCGTCGCTGGAAGAGTCGTCGATGACGAGCACTTCGGCCTCCCGGGAAAGGTCGAACTCGTCGATCTCCCTGAGGATGCTCTTCAAAAGCAATGACAGATCCCAGTTGTAGACCGGGATCAGGATCGATATCCGCATTTCTTACATCCTTTCGCTGCCGGCCGTCAAGAACCCAGCAGCAAGCTCCGGTATGCCGAACAGAATTTCTCGCCGCTGAAACCGCTCCGGGCATAGTCATAGGCGGCGCGGGACATCTCCCGAAGCAGTTCCCGCTCCCGGGACATGCCTCGGAGAATCCGGCACATCTCCTCCACAATGGCATCCTCCCCCATGCCCTGCGGCACCAGCCAGCCGTTTTCGCCGTTTAGCACGTGAACGGCAATGCCGCCGACGTCCGTGGATACGGGCACCACCCCGTGCGCCATCCCCTCCATGATCACCATCGGGAATCCTTCGCGGCTGGAGGTGAGCAGCAGCAGATCGGCATCGTCATAGGCCCTTTGCAACTCCCCCTGGTCCGTGACCTCCCCCAGGAAGTTGCAGTACCCCCTGTCCGCTTCGTCCACCGCGCCGGATGCGTCCCCCGCGACGACGACCTCCAGGGGAATCCCCTCACGGTGGCAGCGGGCCGCGATGCGCCCGACGAGATGCACCCTCTTCTCTTCCGATCCCCTGCCTACGTAGAGAGCCTTCAGTTGGGGACGCCGCTTCTTCGGCGTGTACCGTTCCGGCACCCGGACACAGTTCTCGATCAGGGTGACCCGGCTCCCGAGGCTTTCCGGCAGGCGATGTTCCAGGTACTGCTCCTTCAGGTCGGCGACCGTCTTCTCGCTGATCGCCACCCGGGCGTTCAGCCTGCCGGCGACGGCAAGGCTGAAATGTTCCGACCCTCCGCCGAAGGCGTGCATCAGGTCGATGCATCTCGCCTCCTTTTTCAGATAGGGAAGGAGCAGGTAGAAGAAGAGGCTGTTGCTGCCAAAGACCACCGGCTGCGCATGCCTGTTGATCCACCCGGCCATCACCCCGACGCTCAGGGGATAGCCGTACTTCAGCAGCCGCCAGTTGTCGCAAAGCCGCGCCTGCCCCCCGAAAAGGGAGAGAAAGCCGTCGTTGGCCGACTTCTTGGTGAAAAAGACCCGGGGGCGCTCGGCCGAAAAGCAGCCGACGATAGCCGCGTGAACCCTCTCCGCCCCCCCCACGTGGTAGAAGGGGAAGAAGAAAAAGAGGGAAGAGGCGTTTTGCGCCGGCAACAACCGGCCGATGAGAGAGCCGACGGCGACGATGACCCTGACGAGCAGAGTCGCGTTGAGCCTAGTGAAGAGCAGGTCCCTTTCGGTGGGGGTCACGGCTTCGCGCCCCTTTGCAGGGAGGCGCAGATCAGCTCCGCGGAGGTTCTGCACATGGTGTCGAGGCTGAACCGATCCTCGATCCTCCTCTTCATCGACCGCCCGATGCCATCCCTCAGTTCTTTGTCCTGCAGCAGTGCAAGGATTTTCTCCGCCATCTTGCCGCTGTCGCCTACGCCGGCAAGGTAGGCCGATCCGTCAGCCCCTACGGCCTCCCTGATTCCCGGGATGTCCGAGCCGACCACAGCAAGCCCGGCCGCCATCGCCTCCAGCACCGCGTTCGGGACCCCTTCGCTTTTGGAGCTATAGGCGAAAAGATCCACGGCCCCGAGCAGGCCCGGGACGTCCGCTATCCTCCCCGGCATCCTGACAGCGCCGGCAATGCCGAGCTCCCCGGCGAGCCGGAGGAGCCCTTTTTCCTCCCCGTCGAAGCGCCCCCCGAGTATCAGCACCGGCGGGGCGGCAAAGCTCCCCCGATCGAGGACCTCCTTCCAGGCCCTCACCAAAGTGCCATGGTCCTTATAGGCGCTCAGGTTGGCGATCATGCAGACGGCAAGGGATTGCTCGCCGATCCGGAGTTCCTCGCGCCAGGCGGCCTTGTCCCTTTGGGGCGCAGCGGCCGCGATCCCGTTGTAGATGACGTGTATCTGGTCCGGCGACTTGCCGTACTCCCTGACCAGGAAATCCCTCCCTCCCGACGAGTTGGAGATGAAGCAGTGCGGCTGGGCCACCGCGAAAAGGTAATGCGGCATCCGGTTCATGAGCAAACCTTCGTCGGCCTGGTTCCAGATACAGAGCTTGGCGCCGACGCGCCTCCACCCCAGGGCGCAAACCATGTTGGGCACCCGGGTGTAGGAGATGAGGATGTCGGGCCCGATGGCACTCAAGGCACGGACGGCCCTGGAGAACGACTGCAAACGGCGCCTGAGCCCCCAATGAAAAGGGACCCCGCTCCACTTGATGCCCAGTTCGTCGCAGAGGTCCGAGAGCCTTCCGGGAGAAGAGCTGAGCCCTACCACTTGGACCTGCGCCCCGCACACCTTTTGTAGATAGTCGGCAAGGAGCAGCCCCTGCCGCTCGGCGCCCCCAAGTTCCAGGTTGCCGAAGACCAAGGCGATCTTCTTGCCCTGCAGCTCACGGAAGATATCAGCCACGAGAATCCACCCTTCGCCGCTCCAAAACGCGTCCGTACAGGTTTTCCAGCTCCTTCACTATCCTCTCCGGCGCCAGGTCGAGGGTTCTTCTGTAGGCGTTCATTCCGATTTCTGCGCGCTGGGAAGCATCAAGGCCGGCAACCTTTTCGATGGTCTCCCTGAGGGAAACGGGGTTGTCCTTCTCACACAAAAAGCCGCTGACGCCGTCAGTGATCAGCTGCTCGAAGCTGGTCCCTCTGGTGCCGACGACAACCTTGCCAAACGCCATGGCTTCGATGCAGGTGTTGGGGAAATTATCGACGCGCGAAGGGAGCACTACGCAGAGCGACTTCTCGACCAGAGGGTACAACCTGCTGTGAGGGATGCTTTCCAGATGCTGTAGCCTGTTTGCGTGTTCCTTCGCTTTTTCGGCGATGTACCCGAACATAGGAGCACCGCCGTAGCCCAGGTCCTTGCCGACCAGCAAAAAGGAGAGCTGCGGATTGCGGCTCAGCAGGTCGTAGATCATGTCCCCTATCGCCTTGCCCCCCTTCAAAAGCCCCAAAGACCCGAAAAAAAGGAGATACTCCCGCCCCTCAAGTTTCTTTTTCACTTCCTCATAGGTGTCGTAGGAGAGGGCACAGTCATCCAGCACAAAGGGGGACTCGATCAGGTCGACCGTCAGCCCGGTGTCCTTTGCCACCTCCGATCCTATCAACCTGCTGGGGCCGAAGACGGCGTCGACCTTTCTGAGGGAAGCCACCTCCAACATCTGGCGCAGCTTCGTTTTCAGGTCCGGCCTGACGTCATAGGCGGCATCGCAGAGTTTCTGGTAGCTCGACAACCTCGCCACCGAGGGGATACTGCCGTCGCGGAAAAAGGCGGTCCCCCCCAGGCTCGTATACTGGACCAGGTCGACGGGGGACCCGGCATGGATGTCGGCGACTTCGGCGTTGAGGGCGCGGCTCATCATCACGAGGTCGAAGCAGGGTACGTACTTGCAGACGTGCCGGAGAACGGGGTGGTACCAGACAACAGGCACCCTGTGCACCTCGATCCCGCTGTGGCGAATGACCTCCCGCTTGTCGGACGCGACGACGACTACGGGTTCATGCCCCAGTCCCGCCAGGGACAAGGCAGTCCGATAGGTGTAGTTGGAAAGCCCTCCGTCGAAGTTCACTTCCGTCACATATTCAGTTGTCACCAAGGCTATGCGCATTATCTCTACCGCTATTTCCTGTTGCCTTGCAGGTCCGGGGACGGCTCTCGCCCCAGGTCACGCTGAGCCAGCCTCGTCGCGACCTCGCTCAAAAACAGCTCCGCCTGGACATCCTCAGGCCAGCGCTTCCCCTCGTGCCAGTTCAACTGCCGGTCCCACTGTCCCGGACAGTCATGGACCGCAGTGTCGACGAAGGTATAGCTGATCTCACAGATCACGGGCTTCCCGTCCTTGTAGAGGAAGTCGTAAGCCATGGTCTGGAAGTCCGATTTCTCGGAGACCTCAAAGGCAAGTTTCAGGCACTCAGGGTCAACCTTGGCAGGATCGTAGTCAATGTTGCCGCTCCCGGAAGCGCGGAAGTCGCCTGGGCGATTCATGCGCCGGAACGCGAAGGCCCGGTCCCCGATCACCGTCACGCGCGTGTCGAACTCGTTGCCGGGAAGGAACTCCTGGAAAAAGGCGTATCCCTTCTCCGGCTTCCACCAGTGCTCCGGCAGCCCTGGCATCTCCCCCGTGACGACGTACCTGGCGGCGTCCGCTACCCGGACGATCCGCTCTTTGGCTTCGCGCCGGGTCCGCGGCAGCACGGGGGGGCGATACTCGTTCATCATCATGGGGAAAACGCCGCGTCGGAACATCTTGGATATCCATCGCTCAGCCTCAGCGCAGGACCCAAGCTTCAGCACGTTGGATGAACCGGCCCCGGCCGCCAGCTTGAATACCACCGGATAGCGGGCAGAGGCTGCCCATGCGAGCGCCCGCTGCTCGTCCCACAATATGGCCGCCTCCGGTTGGGGGACCCCAAGTGCCGCGAGCAGGTAGTACTGCGCTACCTTGTCGTCGAAATGCCATGAGGTCGCGCCTGAGGGAAAGACCGGGATGTCTAGATATTTCTCGATGGTGTGCAGGATGACGCGGGCCGACTGCTTGTCATCCTGGATATGGAACCAGCGCCACATGATGCCGTCGCAAAGCTTCGCCTGCTCCAGGGCGTCGGGAGCGAGGAGGTCGAGGACGATCACTTCCGCCCCCCGCGCCAGCAGGAACTCGCGCCACTTTTCGGAAAAAGCCCGGTCACGATCGGGATGAACACCTATTCTCATTTGCCGCTCCCTTTCCCTTCGATGTGGCCGCGCCACCCGGCAGGGGGGTGGACATCCTTCCCGTACCGCCGCCCTGCCTCTTCAACGGTGATCTCCTCCCCGTTGCAAACGACCCGGCAGGCAGCCGGGTCCTGCGGGGTCAAGGGATAACGGAATCCGCCAAAAGCCTCGCTAACCAGCGGGATCTTGCGCCAGTCGAAGTGCATCAGACCCGCCCCGACCAGATCGGCAAACGCAGACGAAGAGGCAAAGGTCAGCACGCCAAAAGTAACGGGGCGCGGAGCCAAGGGCCCTTCTCCCTCCCCGGCGACCATGGCGTCGGTCAGAGAATAAACCTTGCGCACCGGCGTATCCGATAGCGTCCCGTCGGCACGGCCATACAACAGCAGCCTGTTCAGGTCGAGCGTCATCCTCCAGACCGTGTCGTTTCCGTGCCATCCACCCTCGATCTCGGGGTTGCCTATTTTGCCATGGACCTGCAACAGCCTGCTGGAGCGTTTCAACCAGGTACTGCAGGTTTCGGCACCGATGGTACGGTTCGCCTCGTCCAGGCAGTACTCTGCCAGTTTCTTTAGCGGAGCGAAGCCGGGGTAGCAGTCGCCTCCCTCTGCCGCTCCTCCGGTTCGGTGATGCGGCAGGTACTCCTTGTTGCCGTTCAACCCGACCAGGTTCTTCAGGGCAGCAGTCATGCCGGCTTTCTTATGTGTCTTTAGCTTTGGCAGATTGATGATCACATCCGCCTCGAACGGTTCACGGCAAAGAAGGTATTGATGCTTTCCCGGCCTGTGCTTCTCAGCGAGTTGGTCCGGGTCGTAGCAGGTAATCCTGAAGCGGTTTTCCGGCGTCGATACCGGCTCGAGGAGGCTGTCCTTGCCCAGGTCGAAAAGAATGTAGTTCTCGTCGCCACGAATCTCGGTCTCCTGCCCTGCCGACAGTCCGCCCTTGCGAAGGACGGTCCTGCGGAAATCGACCACCTCGAATGGGCAAGAGGCGATAGCTGCCACCTCATCTTTCCACTCTTTGGTCACCAGGTTGTCAAAATCGCATCCCTGTATGGGTGCGTCGCCGATTATGACCCGCCCCGGTCGTGCCTTGAATACTTCCCGCAGTACCGCCAGGATGAGCTTTGGGTGCGTGACCAGGCACTCCAACCCCTGGCCGCTGAAATTCTCGTGCAGCACCCAATTCGGTTTTACCAGTACCGTCATCCCAGGCGCTATGATGTCACAAAGCGGTGTACCGCCGCCTTTTGTTCCAAGACCCGCCTGACGGAACAGATCAAGCAACATCTTTTGGAGCCCGGCTTGGTCCGAATATGGCTCCAAAGCGCCATCGACTGCACCAGCTGTGAGCGCGACAATCTCAGGTCTCATCCCTTCGGTTCCCGTTTCCTGGCTATCGCGCAAAGGTTGGGGCCGGAAGAGCAGCGCGGGAGAAGGTACTTTCCGTCCGCGGAGTGCACAGGCGCAAGCAGATCGGCGGCCGCGTGGATGACCCGCTTCAAGGACTTCTTCAAGCTGTGCCGGTCCCGCCACCCACGGCTTTGGACCTCAAAGAGATCTACGTTGCTGCAGTAAATGACCTCGAATCCGTACTGTGAGAGGAGCTCGCGCATTGCCCCGGTGTCGAAAGACCGGACGTGCTGTACTTTGTGAAATTCATGGTCGCAGAACGGGCAGTATATGCCCGATTTCTCCAGGTCTTCAGCAAAGGGAGTGGTTATGAAGAGTATCCCTTCCGGCTGGAGCAGACGGTGGAGTTCGCGCAGAGTGGGAGGAATCATTTCATCCAGCAGATGCTCCAACGTCTCCACGCAGGTGACCAATCCGAACGAGGCATCTTCATATGCCGTTGGAAGAGCTGTGGCAGAGATAGCTCCTTTCCAGTTGGAACGGCTAGCGAACTTCCGGTTCACCTTTGCCACGGTCCCGTCAGAAAAATCAAAGCCGAAGGAGGTATTGCCGGTATGCAGGAAATGCTGCAGTTGAAAACCGGGGCCGCATCCGAAGTCAAGGATGCTCACCGGCCGGGAAAGGACACGAGCCCTCTTGAGAAGACGGACCAGAGCCTCGCCCACCTGGAACGAGAAATATTCAGTCTCGTCCTGGGTTTTCTTACCGTGGTAATTCCAGAACCTTCTTATGGAAGCGGTGTCCCACTTTGCCGGAACCGGATGTTCAGTCATGATCTCCTCGTGCCAAACGGTTTTGTCACCAGAACCTGGGACACAGCAAGGCCCTGGTGAGCATGTTAGCTGTTCTACGTAGCGGGCGGTAGACGTAGCAGGCTCCGTGAGCCGCCACCCAGTATGAAATCAAAGACGCTGCCGCCGCCCCCACCCCTCCGTACCGGGGAATGAGGATGAAGTTCAACCCAATGTTCGCCAATGCCCCCGCCAATACCATCACGAGCAGCACACGGGTCCAGTTCATGGCCATCAGAAAGGCATTTCTCGCCACCGCAAGGTTGGCAAACACGTCGCTCCAGATCAGCAGCACCAGCATGGGAGTAGCCGCCGCGTACGCATCACCGTAGAACAAAAAGACTACGATCCCCGCCAGAAAGGTAGTGGGAATGGCGATGGCGTAACCCAGGAAGGCAAGGAGGTTGTAGAGTTTCTGCAACCGTCCGTAGAACTCCTCTTCGCCGTTTTCCCTCGCTTTGACGATATTGGGGAAAACGGACGAGACGATCGCTGTAGGTATAAAGAACCAGATCTCCGCTATCTTGACTGCGGAGGCATACACCCCAAGCTCATGCGAATCCGCCATCTGCCCGAGCATGACCTGGTCTATCCGCAGGTAAACCATGAAGACGATGCCCGATAGGACCAAGGGCCAGCTGGCATGCAGCAGATCACGTGCGTGTTCCCGGGTCGGCCGCCAGCGGGTGATGCGCTGGTTGTTGGCCCGGTAGACATAGATAAGGCCTGCAGCTCCCAGTCCGATCTCGATGGCGTTTGCAGCTGCGAACGTCCATAAAGGCGCTTCAGCCAGCACCAGGGCAATTCTCAGCGCAGAGGCAAGGATAAATGCCGCATTCTTCGCATAGACGACGTACCTGGAGAGGACCTTGGACTGAAACCACAAGTCGATGGTGTCGAAGGCTCCAAAGATCAGCACCCAGGCCATGATGCCCACCAGCAGATGGGGAGTAGGGTCTGCCGGGCGAAGCACGAAGACGGTCGTCACAGTCAGCAGGTACGCCACCGTCCCTGCAATCAGGCGCAGAGTGAACACGGTGCCCAGGATCTCCGGCTCTTTGTCGGGGGAACGCACCACTTCGCGGATGACGATCCCTTCGAGGCCGAGTATGGCTATGGCTGAAAACACGGCAACAAGAGAGGCGGCGTAGCTCAGCACGCCGTATTGGCTCGGACCAAGGTAGCGGGCGATCCACACCCCCACGACCAGTCCCACACCCATGCGAAGCAGCCTGTCCGCAAAGAGCCAGCCCGTATTGCCGAGTACTTTCTGAAGTTCCTGCCTTCCTTCCACTCTCTTCTTGAGGAATGACGGAAGGTAGCTGACCCATTCCTGATTCATTTTTCCCTTGAGCTGGCTTGCTGTTCAGGCCGGCAGCTTTGTTTTGGCAGTTCCCATGACGCGCCCCCTGCGACAAAAAGAGAGGGGGCCTTGTGACCTGTTGACACCGGCAGTCGGGGTCTATCCTCACTTACCGAATTCTTCGTCACCTTCCTTCATCCGATAAATGCCGTGGTGCGCTAGTCCCGTCCGGCCTGATGGATCCGCTCAGGCTCGACACCCATGCGCAGCAGTTCCTCGCGCATCGCGTCGCCGCGTTTTAGTGAGGTGATCACCACGTTGTGGTTGCCCGAAAGCAGGCCGATGGCCGGTGTCACCACGCATCTGTCGAAGAACTTATTGCCCGCCCCCTCCGGATCCATGGCGATCACCAGTTCCATCCCGGCCTCCTTCAGCGAGAGATAGGCTATTTCAGCGACCTCGTCTATGCCGCAAAAGGCGACGCCTCTGATTCCCTGGGCCGCGAGGCTTCTGAAAAGCTTCAGGTAGTCCTGACGCGCCACCGTGTAGAGTCCGGAGAAGTAGCTCAAATGCTGGTAGGCGAGGCGGCTTTTCTCCGCGAAACCCTTGGGGGTAAGGAGGTAGGCGTAACGGTTCTTGGGGAAGTTGTTGACCCGGACGAACCCCTTGGCGACCAGGTTCTTCAGGTAGGAATTGACCAGGCCGAGGGCGATGCCCAGGCGCTTGGCGAGCTCGCGCTGCGAGAGCTGCTGGTCACCCGAGATCTCCGAGAGGAGGAGGAAAGAGCGATAGGTATCAAGGACTTTCTCATCATCACCGTTCATGCGCTGAACAGTATTATAAAATGAGGACATTTTCAATCAAAAAGCAGAAAACCATTGGCCACGGAGGAAATCTGAGAAAATCTGAGAAAACCAAAACAGAGGGGAAAATCATGAACAGGTGAATTCACGCGAGGAGTGCTGAAAAAACAAATCGGAAAGAGCGGAGGCGAGCAGCGTCCTGGACAGGCAGGGAACAACAGTCAAAGGACCAGCCTCCTAACGCCTTTACCGAGCAACACCGAGTTGAAGTTTATGAGCAACCCCACGTTGTAACCGCCCAACTTCATGTAGCTCAGCAGTTGAGCCTCGAATATCGGATCGTGCCGTTCCACACTTTTAAGCTCTAGCACCACGGTTTCCTCTACAAGAAGATCCACGCGGAAATCACCGATGCTCTCGCCTTTGTACCTTACTGGCAACTGCTTCTGCCGGTGGAAGCGCAGGCCTTGCCGAAACAACTCTATAGCCAGGGCTGATTCGTAGACGCTTTCCAGCAACCCGGGCCCCAGTTCCTTGTGGACCTCGATGGCACAGGCAATGATCTTCTCGGTCAGGTTCTCATAAAGCATGGTATCCCCGGAAAACGACTCCAAAGTTTACCATCTCAAACCAAACCCAAAACCCTTGGCCACGGAGAAAATCTGAGAAAATCCGAGGAAACCAAAAACGGAAGGGGGAAATCCGAAGCATCGTCTGGGGCGATAAACCTTCCACAGATTCTCCGTGACTAATGGTTTTGAGGTTTAGCCTTCACGCCTTTCTCAGATTTCCTCAGATTTTCTCCGTGGCTAATGGTTTTGAGGTTTTGCTTCGCGCCTTTCTCAGATTTCCTCAGATTTTCTCCGTGGCTAATGGTTTGAGGTTTTCTTCAGCAGTTGACGATAGATCTCCGCCAGCTCCCTCCCCCTCGCCTGCCAGGAATGCTCGCTCACTGCGCGCTCCCTTCCTTCCAGCCCCAGCTCTTCCCGCAGCTCGCGGTCCCCGGCCAGCCGCCCTATGGCTCCGGCCAGCTCCGCCGCGTCACCGAACTTCGCATAAAGCGCCGCGTCACCCAGGATCTCCCGGTTGACGGGGGTATCGAAGGCGACGGTAGGAAGGCCGCAGGCGATGTAGTTGAAAAGCTTGCCGTTCGCCTCGGTAAGCGAGATCTTGGGGGAGACGGCGATATCGCCGGCACAAAGGTAAAGCGGCGCCTCCTGGTACGGGATACGGCCGGTGAAGGTGAACATGCCGGCAAGCCCCATTGCCTCCGCCTTTTCACGATATCCCCCTTCCGGAAACCCCATGACCAGGAAGTGCAGCTGCGCCCCCTGCCGCTGCAAGAGGGCCGCTGCCTCGAGCAGCAGGTCCACCCCCTGGTAGCTGTTCAACACCCCGAGGTAGCTGACGATCCGGCGGTCCGGGGGGAGGCCCAGCCGCGCCCGGATCTCTTGCTTCGGCTGCGGGGTGAAGACGCCGGTGTCGACGCCGTCGATCAGGGCGCGGACCCGCTCCCTGGGCACGCCGCCTGCCAGCAGCAGGTCCACTGTGGGGCTTGCGCTGGTGACGATGAAGTCGGAGCTCAGGTTGATCCAGCGCTCAAGGGTGGCGAAGAGCCGCTGCAGGAGGGATCCCGGACGCACGAACTTGTGGTCGGTGATCTCGGCGGTGAGGCTCCCCTGGCAGTCGAAGAGCATCGGCACGCGCAGGATCTTCTTCAGGATGGCGCCGATGAAGGCGCCCTCGTGGATGTGGGCGTGTATCAGGTGGGGCTTGAAGGTGCGCGCGACCTTGAGCGCCTTGAACAGCAGCAGCAGGTCGAGATAAGGCTTGTGCCAGGAAGGCCCCGCCTCCAGTTTCCGGTACCAGGGGATGCTGGCGATCCGCTGGGTGGGTATCCCCGGGACGTCGCGCCCGATGTGGTAGGTCACCAGGCGCAGCTCCACCCCGCGGGGGATGACCGCCCGCGCCTCCTCAAGTATCCGCACGTGGCAGCCGCGATCGGAGAAAAAGGGGGTGGGAGCCAGGACCAGTACGCGCAAGGGTACGTCAGCCAAAGTTGATCTTTTCCTTTATGTTGTAGATCTGCTTCCCCTGGGCCTCGTAATAGGTCCTGGCGCTGAGCTCGGCCAGAAGCCCCAGCACGATGAACTGGACCCCCATGAAGAGCAAAAAGGCGGTGAGTATGAGCAGCGGGTTGCGGTTCATGCTCATCCCGTCGAAGAACTTCATGTACAAGGTGACGGCGCCGCTTGCCATGCCGGCGCCCAGGGTGTAGATCCCCCAGCGGCCGAAGAGCTGGATCGGCTTGGTGGAATAGCTCAGAAGGAACTTGACCGTCATCAGGTCGAGGATGACCTTCATGGTGCGGGAGATGCCGTACTTGCTCTTTCCGTGCAGCCTCTCGTGGTGCCGGACCGGCATCTCGGTCACACGGGCGCCCACCTGGTGGGCGAGCGCCGGGACGAAGCGGTGCATCTCCCCGTAAAGGTTCACATCGTCCAGCACGTCGCGGCGGTACGCCTTCAGGGTGCAGCCGTAGTCGTGCAGGTGCACGCCGGTCATCCTGGAGATGACGGAGTTGGCCAGGATGGAAGGGAGGCGACGGTTGACGAAGGTGTCCTTCCTGTCCTTGCGCCAGCCGGAGACGACATCGTACCCCTCGTCGATGCGCGCCAAAAGCAGCGGGATGTCCAAGGGATCGTTCTGCATGTCGCCGTCCATCGGCACCACCACGCGCCCCGAAGCGAGGTCGAAACCTGCCGTCATGGCTGCGGTCTGCCCGAAGTTGCGGCGCAGGCGCACCACCTTGACCCGGTCATCCTTTGATGCCAGCCGCTTCAGCGCAGGGTAGGAGTTGTCCGAGGAACCGTCGTCCACAAGTATCAGCTCGTACTCAAGCGGTGTGTCCGCAAGCGCCTCGGAGATGCGGTTGTGCAGTATCGGGATGTTATCTTCTTCGTTGAATATGGGCACTACTATGCT
Organism: uncultured Geomonas sp.; assembly: GCA_964519915.1. GTDB lineage: Bacteria > Desulfobacterota > Desulfuromonadia > Geobacterales > Geobacteraceae > Geomonas. The sequence continues at coordinate 11,756 of CAZFMI010000041.1, read as the reverse complement.
GAGGTCCACTAGTCTCTCCCACCGCGTGATCGCAATCAAATTAAAGGCCTTGGCGCAAGGGCGCGCAGGCGCAGAGGAACAAAGCCAGGAAAAGGGTGCCGGCTCTCCCGGCGTCCTGGCGCTAAAGGTTCGGTACGGCGTCCTCAAAAGCCTTCAGGCGCCTCACCTCGACCTCCCGGGGAGTCTCCCCCCCCCTCCGGTAACGGGGCTTCGCCACCCCCCAGAGCACGCCGGCCCCGTAGGCCAGGTGCAGCGTCGGGAACACCACCAGGAGCCTGGGGAGTAGCGCCGCATCACCACCGGAGACGGCCCCGGAAACCGAGGCCGCGGCTATCGTCAGCAGGTAGCAAAAAAAGGGCGCCGCATAGATCCCCCCCCCAAGGAAGGGGAGCAAAAGCGTGTAGATGAAAAACAGGGACGGGGCCAGCGACACGGGCTTCAGCCTGCCCGAGATGAGCGTCTGCTCCCCCCGCCCGCGCCCGTAGCCTAGCATCTGCTTCAGGTAGGCACGGTAGGTCCTGCGCTGGCTGCGCAAGACGGCGAGTTCCGGATCGTGCACCAGCAGGCAACCCTCGTGCTGCAGCCGGTCCATCAGCTCGTTTTCCTCGTTCGGATAGAGCCGCTCGTCCAGCCCCTCGTGGGAGAGGAAGATCTCGCGCCGGAAACTCAGGTTGCAGAGGATCAATTCGCTGTCGCTGCTGCGCCGCGCGCTCCCGGTCTTGCGGTAGCGGTTCCGGACCCCGCCGCCGCCGACCGGGGAGGCGAAGGCGATGCCTATCGCCCTTTGTAGCGCCGAATCGGTGCCCGGCGTGAGCGATGGCCCGCCGACGGCGGCAACCTGCGCTTCGCGATAATGGCCGGCGGCCCTTTCCAGAAACCCGGGATCCACGCGGGAGTCGTCGTCGAGGAAGTAGAGGATCTCTCCCCTTGCCTCGCGCGCTGCCAGGTTTCTCTGGGCGCTTGGCCGGCAACCGTAGGCTACCAGCAGCTCGAAAAGCTCGCAGGGATAGGTCGCCTTTGCGATGCCGGAGAGGGCGGGCAGCTCCCCCCCCGGTTTTACAGGGATGATGATCGAGAACTTCGGCAAGGTCATCGCAGCTGCACGCCGGACCGGGGGGGCGCATCGCCTTGGTGGAGGGGTGTCTGGCAGGGACTACTGCTGCTCAACGGCTTTCACCCTGTCGTAACGGAAGGTCCTGTGGCATCCGACCGAGCAGCCGCCGCCGGTCTCAGTGGCGGTGAACCGGATCGGAATGTCCCAGTTGCCGAACCCCATAGCCTTCGGGTAGATCAGGCGGTCCTGGACCTCGGCATGGGGGTTGTGGCACATCCTGCAGGAGCGTCCTTTTCCGGCCTTGTTCACATGGACCGCGTGGAGATTGCGCTCCCCGTTCCTGAACCTGGTGATCTTGTCGCTGGTGACCGGTTCCGACGCGAGCTCGGGGTTGTGGCAGGTGAAGCAAAGCGGGAAGGCGTCGACGCTGAAGGGACGGTACAGCTCGGTGGGGTATTCCCCCTTCAGGATCTTCTTGTAGGGGGAACCGTGGATCGCATGGCAGTTGACGCACTCACCGGTGCCCACCGGACGGTGCACCGACTTCCCTTCGGCTATCTTGCGGTCGTGGCACATGAAACAGAGTTCCGAACCCGGCTTCCTCAGCAGCGACACGCCGTCGGCCTGGTGCGCGTCATGACAGGAGAGGCACTCGCCGGCGGCCACGGGCTTGTGGGTGACGGCCCCGGTGTAACGCTCCCGGGGGTGGCAGCGGAAGCAAAGCGCGGGGGTGGCGTCCTTCAAGAGCGACTCCTGCTCGGCGCTGTGCGCCATGTGGCAGTCGGTGCATGCCCCGCGCCCTACCGGCCCGTGCAGGAACTGCTTCTGCACCAGCGCCCCGTGGCAGACGGCGCAAAGCTTGTCCTTGGGGACCATGAACCCCATGCTGTCCTTCCCCAGGGGGTGGTTGTCGTTGAACTGCCTGTGGCAGTCCATGCACCTGCCGGCGGCAACCGGCTTGTGCTCCACGCTCCCGCGGACCAGATCCTTGTGACAGATACTGCAATCAAACGGCTCAGCCTTGACGACACCCGGATGGGAGATGGCGCCAAGGATGAGCAGGAAGAGAGCTATTACTGCCGGATATGCCCCGGGGGAGATTCTCATGGACTGGATTGCCCTTTTTGGCCTACTTGCCGTAGCTGTGCAGACCGGAGAGGAAGAGGTTGACACCCAGGTAGCAGAAGATGGTGGCGGCGAAACCGATCACCGAGAGGATGGCCGCCCTGCGCCCGACCCAGCCGCGCGTGATGCGGGCGTGCAGGAATGCGGCGTAGACGAACCAGACGATCAACGACCAGGTCTCCTTGGGGTCCCAGCTCCAGTAGGTGCCCCAGGCGTAGTTCGCCCACGCCGCTCCGGTGACGATCCCCAGGGTCAGCAGGGGGAAACCGATCATGATCGCCTTGTAGTTCAAGTCGTCCAGCACCTTGATGGAAGGGAACAGCGAGAGCATCCCCCCCGCCTGGGCGTTCCCCCCACCCTGCTCCATCTGCTCGCGGATCAGGTACATGATGGAGATGCCGCAGGCGACCGCGAAGGCGGCGTACCCGAGGAAGCAGGTGATGACGTGGTAGACCAGCCAGTTGCTCTGCAGCGCAGGCACCAGCGGCTCGATGCCGCTGTCCAGGCTCAGCTGGGCCCAGGCCATGCCGAACAACGCGAAGGGCATCACGAAGAAGCCGATGGCGTGGTACTTGTACTTGAAGTCGATGAACAGGAAGATCATGACTATGGTCCAGGTGAAGAAGACCACGGACTCGAACAGGTTGGATAGCGGCGCGTGGCCGTGCCCTATGTCATAGGATTCTTTCCAGCGCAGGCCGATCGCCACGGTCTGCACCACGAAGCCGAAGAGCGCCGCGTAGGTGCCGACGAGCCCGACCGGCTTGCTGCGCGAGGCGAGAAAGCCGAAGAATATGCAGGTGGAAACCATATAGGTGATCATGGTTACGTTGAATAGTGAAGAACTGGACATCGATATTACCCTCCGGTCATTCAGTTAGAGCGGCGATAGGGGCGGGCCCCTTTGGACTTACAGCTTGTTGAGCTTCTCCACCAGTTCGTCGAAGCTGATTTCGAAACCGGCGGGGTTCTTGCTGGCGGAACCGCCCAGGGTGACGCCGGAGTCGGAAACGCGGGCCCAGATCCTCTTGTGGGACATGAAGAAGGCCATGCAGATACCGATAACCATCAGCAGGCAGCCGAGCCAGACCACCCACACCCCCGGGTCCTTGGCGACCTGCAGGCCGGTGTAGAATTTCTGGTCCATGCCGTTGAAGGTGATCAACAGGTCGCCGCCGTGCTGGGCGTTGAAGGACTCGTACTTGTCGGAGAGGATGACGAACGGCTGGGAGTTGCCGCCTGCGGGGGTGAACTCGACCTGGGCGCCGGGGCCGTCAAAGCCCCTCATGAACGGACGCACGTCCATGGTCGCCTCCATCACGGAGAGGAAGGCGCCGCCCGGCAGCGCGACCCTCTCGCCCTGGCGCGCCTTCAGCTTCACCGGCTCTCCGCCGTTGCGGTTGCGGACGGTGAGGTAGTACCATACCCCCTCGTCGGACTGGCCGTAGCTGGACTGGTAGAAGGTGATCCCCTTGTAGGTGAGCGGGTCGTTGACGATGATCGGGACCTGCTGGTAGCCGCCGACCGGCTGGCCGTTCTCGTAGACGCTCAGGATGCTCTTGAACTCCTTGGGAGCGCCGGTGTCGTAGAAGCTGACCGAGAACTTCTCGCAACGGACCTCGAAGCCGAGGTCGATCGCTTTGCCGCCGCTGCTCTGCACCTGCGAAACGCCGCCACCCTCCGGGATGTTGACATAGGCCTTGTACCCGAAGAAGGAGCCGATCAGCGCCCCGATGAAGATGATGACGATGGAGAGATGCACCACGTAGACCCCGAGCCTGCACCAGGGGCTCTTCTGCGCGAACAGGTGGTACTCCCCCCCCTGCTCCGTGACCTCCGCTTCCGCGAACTCCGCCTTCAGGAATGCGGCTACGCGATCCTTCAGCTCGGCGGGGGACCCCTTCATCTTGAAGTCCTTCACGTTGGTGAGGGTCTTCTCGAAGTTGTCGTCCATCACCTTGACCGGCTCGGAGACGACCTTCCACACCCTGGGGAGCCTCTTGATGGAACAGCAGATGAGGTTCAGCGTGAGCAGGTAAAGGAGCAGGATGAACCACCAGGAGTGGTACATGTCGAAAAAGCCAAGGGAATCGTACAGGCGGATCTTGGTCTCGCTAAGCGTGGCAAGGTATTCGCGCTGCGGACCCTGCGGTATCACCGTTCCGATGATCGAGACCAGGGCAAGCCCGATCAGCAGGAAAATCGAAAGTCTCAAGGAACAGAAAAAATCCCAAACTTCTTGTGCAAATCCTCGTTTGTTCGTTGTCAAGGCCGTCTCCCGGTAAGGTGATGTACAGCTTTAATAAACAGGCATGCCATTATAGTCAAATTGTCAATAAGCGCAAAATAAAAATTGCGAATACAATTGCTCAATAAAAAAAAGGGGCAACAAGATGTCTTGTTACCCCATAACCAGCAGTCAACCCCCACAAAGGGGCGTTACTTCTTGTGGCAATCGCCGCACTTGGTCGGGCCGCCCTTGGCAGCGTGGCACTCTTTGCAAGCCTTGCCATGTGCCGCTTCCTTGTTGATAGCGATCTTGGCGGGGGCGCCGTCGCCGTGACAGACCTTGCACTCGTTCTTGGAGCTGTGTACCTTGTGGTTGAAGGTCACGCTACCGTTTTTAGCGGGGTAAACGACGCTGTCTGCTGCCATTGCGGAAACAGCAAAGGCGAGAGTCAGGGCTGCTGCAGCGAAAATCTTTTTCATTAGTATTTCCTCCTGATCCAAGAGTTATTATAGCGGCCCGAAGGTATACAACCCGCGACGCCTTGTCAAGCAAAATCAACTGAAAACCGGCATCAGCCCTGCCTCGAGGCCTGCAGCTCCTGGTCCTTCTGCTCCACCTCATCCGCCATCCTCCCCTTGTACGACACGAATCTGCCGCGCAGCTCCGGGCTGGAAAGCGAGAGGATCTGCACGGAGAGGAGCCCCGCGTTTTTGGCGCCGGCCTTCCCGATGGCCATGGTCGCCACCGGCATCCCCCCCGGCATCTGCACCATGGCATAGAGCGCATCCACCCCGTTCATCGGGCCTCCCGCCATGGGGACGCCGATGACGGGGAGCGGCGTTTCCGCGGCGACCACCCCGGCGAGGTGGGCGGCCATCCCCGCGGCTGCGATGATCACCTGGATGCCGCGGCCGGCTGCCTCTCGCGCCAGCTTGGAGGTCTTCGCCGGCGAGCGGTGCGCCGACGAGACGTGCATCTCGAAGGGGACGCCGAACTCGGTGAGGACCCTGGCTGTCTCCTCCATGGTGGTAAGATCCGAATCGCTTCCCATGAGAATCAGAACCTTGGGATCGTCCATCTTGCAACCTCCTGTCATCGAACCGGGTAAAGGACAAAAAACCGTCGGCCGCGGGAAAATCCTGGCAAACCGAAGCAATCATAAACAGTAAAGGGATAAAGGCAACCCCTTCGCCCCTTGCTTTGCCGCCCCCCCTTCCCGGGGGGGGCTTGATGCTCCCGGGCCTGTCCGGATCGCGGCTGACGATTAGGTCAGCGGTTGATCGCCTTCGCGCCGATGTCCTTTCTGCAGTGCATGCCGGGCCAGGAGATGAGCCTGACGCCGCTGTAGGCGCGGTCGATGGCCTCCTGCACGGTACCCCCCAGCGCGGTCACCCCCAGCACGCGTCCGCCGCTGGTTACCACCCCCTCGGCGGAGCTCCTGGTCCCGGCATGGAAGACCACCAGGTCCTCGACCTTGCCTGCCTTGTCCAGCCCCGCGATGAGGTCCCCCTTCCTGTAGTCGGACGGATACCCCTCCGCCGCCAGCACGACGCAGACCGCGGCCTTGTCGTGCCACTCGATCTCGACCCCTTCCAGGCTCCCGGAGGCGACCGCCATGAGGATGGGGACGATGTCCGACTTCATCCGCATCAGGAGCGGCTGGCATTCCGGGTCGCCGAAACGGGCGTTGAACTCCAGAGTCTTGACGCAATCGCCGTCGATCATGAGCCCCGCGTAGAGTACGCCGCGGTAGGTGCGCCCCTCGGCCTTCATGCCGTCGACGGTGCGGCGCATCACCTCGGCCATCGCCTTCTCGTGGATGGCGGGGGTGACCACCGGCGCCGGAGAGTAGGCCCCCATCCCGCCGGTGTTGGGCCCCTTGTCGCCGTCATAGACCGCCTTGTGGTCCTGGGCGCTCGCCAGCGGGACGATCCGCTCGCCGTCGGTGAAGGCGAGGAAGGAGGCCTCCTCGCCCTTCAGGAACTCCTCGATGACCACGCGGGAGCCGGCAGCGCCGAAGGCGTTGCCGGAGAGCATGTCGGTTACCGCCGCGACAGCCTCGTCCCTGGTCTGGGCGATGATGACGCCTTTGCCTGCGGCAAGGCCGTCCGCCTTGATGACGATGGGGATGCCGGTATTGTCGATGAAATCGATGGCGGCCGGGATCTCGGTGAAGACGCCGTAGGCAGCGGTCGGGACGCCGTACTTCTGCATCAGGTCCTTGGAGAAGGCCTTGCTCGCCTCGATGATCGCCGCGTCCTTCCTGGCGCCGAAGGCCTTCAGGCCGTTTTCCTCGAACAGGTCGACAAGGCCCATGGACAGCGGGAGTTCCGGGCCGACCACGGTGAGTCCGACACCTTCTGCCTTGGCGAACTCGAGCAGCCCCTGGAGGTTTTCCACCGCGATGTCCACGTTTTGCGCCAGCGTTGCCGTCCCCGGGTTCCCCGGGGCGCAGAACACCTTTTCCACCAGCGGGGACTGCGCGATCTTCCAGACCAGCGCGTGCTCCCTTCCCCCGCTCCCTACAACCAGAACCTTCATAATAAACACTCCTTGGCACCGGCTGGCCTGGTCGGAGACGCGCATCGACACGGGACAGCCGGATGGACGATGAAAAACGTTTTTGTTTTAGTGCCTGAAATGCCTCATGGCGGTGAAGACCATGGCGATGCCGTGCTCGTCGGCTGCGGCGATCACCTCTGCGTCACGCATGCTCCCGCCGGGCTGGATCACCGCGGTGACGCCGACTGCGGCGGCGTTGTCCAGGCCGTCGCGGAACGGGAAGAAGGCGTCGGAGGCCATGACCGCGCCCTGCACCGGGATGCCGGCATGCTCGGCCTTGATGGCGGCGATCCTCGCGGAGTTGACGCGGCTCATCTGGCCGGCGCCCACGCCGACGGTGGAGTTGCCGCGGCCGTAGACGATGGCGTTGGACTTCACGAACTTCGCCACGCGCCAGGTGAAGAGCAGGTCCTCCATCTCGGCGTCGGTGGGCGCCCTCTTGGTGACCACCTTCAGCTCGGCGAAGAGATCCAGGTCGGAATCCTGCACCAGCAGGCCGCCGTTCACCCTCTTGAAGTCGTAACGCTGCGCGGGGGTCTCCGGCCAGAAGCCGCACTCCATGAGCCGCACGTTCTTCTTCGCCGCGACCACCTCGCTTGCCGCCTCGGTGACCCTGGGGGCGATGATCACCTCGACGAACTGGCGATCCACGATGGCGCGGGCGGTGGACTCGTCCAGCTCGCGGTTGAAGGCGATGATGCCGCCGAAGGCGGACTCGGGGTCGGTCTGGTAGGCCTTGTCGTAGGCCTCCAGGAGGTTCGCCCCGAGCGCCACGCCGCAGGGGTTCGCGTGCTTGACGATCACGCAGGCAGGCTCGGTGAACTGCTTCACGCACTCGAGCGCCGCGTCGGTGTCGCCTATGTTGTTGTAGGAGAGTTCCTTCCCCTGGATCTGGCGCGCCGTGGAGATGGAAGCCTCCTTGGCCCCCTTCTCGACGTAGAAGGCGCCGGACTGGTGCGGGTTCTCGCCGTAGCGCATCCCCTGTGCCAGCTTGTACTGCAGGGTGAGGGTGTCCGGGTAGGGAGCGACGGCTTCCCCGGTACGGGCGCCGAGCCAGTTGGAGATGGCGCCGTCGTAGGCGGCGGTGTGCTGGTACACCTTCACGGCGAGGCGGAAATTGGTCTCACGCGAGACGGCCCCGCCGCTGTTCTTCATCTCGTCCAGCACCACCGCGTAGTCGGCGTGGTCGACGATCACCGTGACGTCGCGGTTGTTCTTCGCAGCGGAGCGGAGCATGGTCGGGCCGCCGATGTCGATGTTCTCGATGGCGTCCTCCATGGAGCACCCCTCCTTGGCGACCGTAGCCTCGAAGGGGTACAGGTTCACCACCACCATGTCGATCGGCTCTATGCCGTGCTCCTGCATCTTGGCCACGTGCGCCGGGTTCTCGCGCATGCCGAGGATGCCGCCGTGCACCTTCGGGTGCAGCGTCTTCACCCGTCCGTCCAGCATCTCGGGGAAGCCGGTGAACTCGGAGACGTCCTTTACCGGGACCCCCGCATCACGCAGCAGCTTTGCCGTGCCGCCGGTGGAAAGGATCTCCACGCCGTAACCCGCCAGCGCCCGCGAAAACTCCAGAACTCCAGCCTTCTCCGACACGCTGATCAGCGCGCGCCCAATCTTTGCCATGACTCACTCCTTTAAGTTGAATTGAATAATCGAAAATCGCCGCGAAGAACGAGGACCGGCAGGAGCGGCATGCAGCCCGCGACGACCGGGGCAATCGCGGGCTGCATGCCGCTCCTACGGGTATTGATTCTGCGCGGCTACGCCTTGGTAACTGGTCTCGGGAAGTCTATATTTGCCAGGAAGTGCTTTTCGAAGAGAGGTGTGCCGGAGAGGGGGACGACCCGAACCTTTTGCGCCAGGGCCTCCATCTGTTCGCGGCCGTCCTGGAGAACCAGCATGCGCTCCACTCCGGCCAGCGCCCCCTCTCTAATGAATCCGGTGATTCTTACCATCTTTTCGTTGAAAATTCCAACCATTTTTAGCACCGCCGGCGACAGCACGGCGCCGAAAGAACCGGTCAGCACGACGCGGGAAACCTCGTCCAGGGAGAGGCCCGCCTTGGCCAGCAGGATCTCCATCCCCCCCCTCACGGCCCCCTTGGCGAGCGGCAGCGCACGGATGTCCTCCTGGTCCAGGTAAACCGCCCCCGACGCGTCCCGGTGCAGCACGAACGCCGGCACGCCGCGCACCTCCTGCACCCGGTTGGCGAGGTTCGATGCGATCTCGGCCGAGGGGCGGAGCCTTCCTGTGGGCTCGATGATGCCGCAGCCGACAAGCGCCGCCACCGTCTCCAGCACGCCGGAGCCGCAGATGCCGCGGGGCGTGGCGCCGCCTATGGTCTTCACGCTGACCCGGTCCCCCTCGATGCTGACGCCGCTGATGGCGCCGGGGAGCGCGGACATGCCGCAGCGCAGGTTCCCCCCCTCGAAAGCGGGCCCGGCGGCGGCGGAGGTGGAGAGGTAGCGCTCGCCGTCGAAGAGGGCGATCTCCGCGTTGGTCCCCATGTCGAGGTAGAGGGTGCCGCGGGAAGGGTGTTGGTCGAGGCCGAAGAGAAAGGCGAGCAGGTCCCCCCCGACGAAGCCGCCGGGAAGCGGCAGCAGGTAGGCAGGGGTTTCCCGTCGCCAGCCAAGCTCCAAGGTGGTGCCGGATTTGCCGGCGCTGAACAGGGGGCGAAAGGGTGGATAGGCAAGCGAGGCGACCGGCAGGGCGAGCGCTATGTGCTCCATGGCGGGATTCCCTGCGACCCCCACCAGGGCAAGCTCCTCGAAGAGGGCCCCCGCCTTTTGCAGGAGCTCCTCCGCCATGCGCTCCATCTCCAGGGCCAGAGCCCCCTGCATGGCGCGCAGCTGTTCGGGGTCGGAGGCTGCGGTAAGGCGCGTCAGCACGTCGGCGCCCCATTTCCTTTGCGGGTTGAGCGCTCCGGTGACGGCAAGCCGCTCACCGGTGGCGGGGTCGGCCAGGGAGGCCGCGATGGTGGTGGTGCCGAGATCGAAAGCGGCGGCGAGCCTTCTAGACGAAGACAATGGCTGTTCCTCCGGCAGGTTCGACCTCGCCGACCAGGGCCGCGAAAAGGGGCGCCTGCCGGGCGCGGGAGAGGAACTCCCTGGCGTCGTCGGGGGCGAAGGAGATCAGGAGTCCGCCCGAGGTCTGGGGGTCGAAGAGCGGCAGCAGGGGATCGCCGCTGCTCCCCGAGACGTGCTGCTCGTAGTGGAGCCGGTTTCTGTAGCAGCCGGCGGGAACCATGCCGTCGTCGATCAAGGCCGGCACCCCCGGGATGACCGGCACCCGGGCGAGCTCGATCCTGAAGCTGACGGCCGCGCCCAGCGCCATCTCGCAGGCGTGCCCGATGAAGCCGAAACCGGTCACGTCCGTTGCGGCCGTGGCGCGGCAGGAGAGCATCAGTTCGCACGCCCTGGCGTTTAGGGAGGTCATCCAGCCGATCGCCTCCGCCTCCAGCTCGGGGTCGATCATCTCCGCCTTGATCGCGGTGGATATGATCCCGGTGCCGAGCGGCTTGGTGAGGATCAGGAGGTCGCCCGGGCGGGCGGTGCAGTTTCTTACGATGCGCGAGGGATCGATCAGGCCGGTGACGGCGAGTCCGAACTTCATCTCCGGGTCCTCGACCGTGTGGCCGCCGACCAGGCAAGCCCCGGCCTCCTTGAGCGCGTCCGCCCCCCCCGCCAGCACCGCGGCGAGCACCGAGGTGGGAAGGGAGCAGGCGGGGAAGAAGGCGAGGTTCATCGCGGTGACCGGTTTTCCCCCCATGGCGTAGACGTCGGAGAGGGCGTTGGCCGCGGCGATGCGTCCGAAGGTGAACGGGTCGTCCACCAGGGGTGTGATGATGTCGGTGGTCTCCACCAGGGCGAGGTTTTCCCCGATCCGGTAGATTCCGGCATCCTCGGCCCCCTCCACCCCGACGATGAGGTTCGGGTCGTCCGAGCGAATGATGTCGCGGATGGCATCTTCCAGGCCCGCCGGGCCCAGTTTGGCAGCTCAACCCGCCGCCTGCACCATAGCCGTAAGCCGTACCTTGTCAGTCATAAAGCTCCTTAAAAAACCTGGAAAAGCAGAACCGTTAGCCACGAAGGACTTCCGAGGGCGGAGTTTCAAACCCTATGGTTTTTAAGCCTTTCTCAGAAGTTCTCAGATTTTCTCCGTGGCCAAGGGTTCTGGTTCGTTTTTATCACCCTATATACACCCGTCTCACCCGGCGGGTGGAGATGCCGCAGAGGATCTCGTAGGGGATGGTCCCCGCCTTCTCCGCCATCTCCTCCGCGCTGATGCAGTCCCCCATCGGGTCCGGCCCCAAAAGCGTCACCTCGTCCCCGACCGATACGTCCTTGATGCCGGTCACGTCGAGCATGATCCAGTCCATGCAGACGGTGCCGGAAACCTGCGCCCTCTGCCCGCGGATCAGCGCCTCCCCCTTGTTGGTCAGGCTGCGGCAGTAGCCGTCGGCGTAACCGACCGGCACGCTCGCTATCAGCGACCTGCGGCTGGCCACGTAGCGCCTGCCGTAGCTTATGCTGGTGCCGGGATCGACCCATTTGAGCATCGCCACCCGGCTCTTCAGGCGCATGACCGGCAGGGAGGGAACCTGCCCGGCGAAGTCCCCCGAGGGAAGGGCGCCGTAAAGGACTATCCCCGGGCGCACCAGGTTGCAACAGGGGAGATCGGCGGCGAGTATGGCTGCGCTGTTGGCGACGTGCACGTAGCGCGGGGAGAAGCCGAGCCTCCTTGCCTCCTCCACCACGCCCGAGAAGCGCTCCGCCTGCA
>CAZFMI010000040.1:0-37351 GCA_964519915.1 uncultured Geomonas sp. | reverse complement strand
ACTGCGGGATGCAGGTCGGGTGGATCTGGGTGTAGCAGGGGTTCGCGAAGAAGGCGCCCTTCTTGTGGGCGCGCCAGTTGGCGGTGACCGAGCAACCCATGGCGTTGGTGGAGAGGTAGAACACGTTCACGTAGCCGCCGGTGCAAAGCACCACGGCATCACCGACGTGGCTGCGGATCTCGCCGGTGACCAGGTCGCGGACCGTGATCCCCTTGGCCTCGCCGTCGACCACGATCAGGTCGAGCATCTCGGTGCGGGCGAAGAGCTTCACGCTCCCTGCCTTCACCTGGCGCGACAGTGCGGAGTAGGCGCCGAGGAGGAGCTGCTGGCCGGTCTGGCCGCGCGCGAAGAAGGTACGGGAGACCTGCGCGCCGCCGAAGGAGCGGTTGTCGAGGTAACCTGCGTAGTCGCGGGCAAAGGGGACGCCCTGGGCCACGCACTGGTCGATGATGTTGTTGGAGACCTGGGCCAGACGCCAGACGTCCGCCTCGCGGGCACGGAAGTCGCCCCCCTTGATGGTATCGTAGAAAAGGCGGTAGATGCTGTCGCCGTCGTTGGGGTAGTTCTTGGCAGCGTTGATGCCGCCCTGTGCCGCGATGGAGTGGGCGCGGCGCGCGCTGTCCTGGTAGCAGAAGGCTTCGACGTTGTAGCCAAGCTCTCCCAGGGAGGCTGCGGCTGCGCCCCCGGCCAGGCCGGTGCCGACAACGAGGATCTTGTACTTACGCTTGTTGGCGGGGTTCACCAGCTTCATGTCAAAGCGGTGTCTGTCCCACGAGGTCTGAATCGGTCCTTTCGGACATTTTCCGTCGAGTATCACTTGAACCCCCTAAAGTTTCAATAAGCCGGCCAGGATGACGGCGGGTATCGAGATGTATGCGATCATGAGGACTGCGGAGACCACCTTGCCGCCCGTGGCGAAAACCGGAATGGTCTTCTCGTTGTTCCATCCCATGGTCTGCAGGAAGCTCGGGATGCCGTGGGAGAGGTGAAGGAACAGCATGACCATGGCGGCCATGTAGATGAGGGAGATCAGGCCGTTGCTGAAGCTGGTCACCACCATCTTGTACACGTCGAAGCGGTTGGCCGCGTCGAGACCGACCACGATGTCGGGGGTTCCCTTGACGGTGAACTGCAGCAGGTGGTACACGATGAAGCCCAGGAGCAAAAGCCCGGTCCAGATCATGTTCTCGGAGGCGAAGCTCGCCTTCAGGTTTCTTTTCACCGCGTAGGCGCCGGGGTTGGCGGCCTTGTTCTCCAGGGTGAGCATCACCCCGTAGCAGATGTGGACGCCGACGGCGGCCAGCATGAACAGGCGGAAGGCCCAGACCAGCGGCGGCAGGTCGTGCAGGTGTTGGGCGTAGACGTTGATGCCTTCGGGCCCGAAGAAAATGGTGGAGTTTCCGATCAGGTGGATGAGGACGAAGATGATCAGGAGCTGACCCGTGATCGACATCAGGATCTTTCTTCCCACAGAGCTGGATAAAATTCGCATGTTTTTGTCCCTTTGCGTTTTCGTAATCAAATTTGGTTTAAGTGCTGCTTTGCGTACGCCGGAGGGGTACAAGTCCCGGAACCCATTAGCGGGGGACTCGCGGTTTCCGCTCAGGTTGTCAAGGGGGGACCACGCCACGGGCTCAGTGTCTGCATTTGATCTCTCCTTTATTAATCTAGATTTATCTGCAAGCGGATGCGAGATACGGCTTAAATTTGGGAGGCTGGTTTGAGGCGCATATTAAATGCCGTTATACCAAAATGCAACAGTTTTTTGTATACAGCATACAATTAATGTATCGGATGCCTTAGCGGATACCCAATTCGACTAACCCTGTTTTGAAAAGCCGCTTACGCCCCGTTGCTGTTGCAATTTCCCCCCCGCTCTGCTAATTAAGGTAGCTGCTGCAGGGAAATAATAAGCGATCAACGGAAGGTTCATGATATTCAAGCTGCTTAAGAAGGATCCCAAGTCGGGGGCGCGCCGCGGCGTGGTCACCACGGCCCATGGCGAGATACAAACACCGATTTTCATGCCCGTGGCAACCCATGCCGCGATGAAGGCGATGACCCCCGCGCAGGTGCACGAAACCGGCGCGCAGATCATCCTCTCGAACACCTACCACCTGCACCTGCACCCCGGTGAGCAGCTGGTGCAAAAGGCAGGGGGGCTGCACAAGTTCATGGGGTGGGACGGCCCCATCCTGACCGATTCGGGCGGGTTCCAGGTTTTCTCGCTTCCGAAGAAGCGGATCACCGAGGAGGGGGTCTTTTTCCGCCACGAGGACACCGGCGAGGAGGTATTCCTCGACCCGGCAAAGGCGGTCTCCATCCAGGAGACGCTGGGCGCCGACATCATCATGAATTTCGACGAGTGCATCCCCTACCCCTGCGACAAGGGGTACGCCGAGCGCTCCACCGAGAAGACCATCCGCTGGGCCAAGCAGTGCATCGACGCCCACAGCAGGGAGAACCAGTACCTGTTCGGCATCGTGCAGGGAAGCGTCTACGAGGATCTGCGGAAGCGCTGCGCGAAGGCGCTGGTGAAGATGGATTTCCCCGGGTACGCGATCGGGGGGGTTTCGGTCGGTGAGGGGCTTGAACTGCTGAAGCAGGTGGTGGGCTACACCGCGCCGCACCTCCCCGAGGACAAGCCCCGCTACCTGATGGGGGTAGGTCTCCCCGAGGACATCCTCGAAAGCGTGGAGCGCGGCATCGACATGTTCGACTGCGTCATCCCCACCCGCTACGCGAGGAGCGCCACCCTGTTCACCAACCGCGGCAGGATCCGCCTCACCAACAAGAACTACCGGCGCGACTTCTACCCCATCGACCCCAACTGCACCTGCTACACCTGCAGGAATTTCACCCGGGCGTACCTGCACCACCTCTTCACCTCGAACGAGGTGCTCTCGGCGATACTTGCCAGCATACACAACGTGCATTTCTACCTGAACATGATGTCGGAGATCCGCAGCTCCATCGAGGAGGGGCGCTTCAAGCAGTACAAGGAGACCTTCCTGGAGTCCTATCTCAAGGGGAAGTAGCCAAAAGGCGCAGGCCCCGCCTGGACGGCATCCGCAGGGACGGGCAATGATCCGCCCCTTTCGCGCTCCCGCCAGGGGAGTAGCATACCGGCTGCCGGAGCCTTGACGACGGCAGCCGCTCGGAGCGACGCATGAAGAAACAGGTCCGTATCATACCCCTCATCCTGCTGGCGCTGGTCTCTTCGGCCTGCTCGCCGGGTAAGGAGCAGCCGCACCCCCCCGCCGACAAGCGGGCCCAGTTCCAGGAGGAATTCACGGGAGAGGCGCTTTTCAACGAGCGTTGCCGCCAGTGCCACGCGGCAAAGGAGCAGGGTGGAGCACTGGGCCCCGACCTGTCACAGGCGGGGAGCACGCGTGATGCGCGCTTTCTGGGGCAGGTGATACGCGAGCCGTCAAAATTCTACCCCGGCAGCGTCATGCCTCCCTACGACACCCTTTCCCAAAAGCAGGTCGACTCTCTGGTCGACTACCTGGGTTCGCTCAAGTAGCCACAGACCGCGGGCAGCTGCCCCTCCCATTGCGGAGACGGCCAGGGCGACATACCTAACCTGCGCCCACCGCCCTCGCCGCAGGGAGGGAACGCCCCTGCGCTAACCGGCGCGGGCCCCCTTCCCGTCCTTCCCCCGCCGAGGGGCAAGCCGGCCGCAACCCATCTGGAGAAAAAAATGGAAACCGAAAACCTGCAAAACCGTTTCGACCGCCTCATGGGGATCATGCGCAGGCTGCGCGCTCCCGGCGGCTGCCCGTGGGACGCCGAGCAGAGCCACGAATCGCTCAAGCGCTACCTGCTGGAGGAGGCCTACGAGGTGATCGAGGCGATAGACGGGAAAGACAGCGCCCTTCTCAAGGAGGAGTTGGGGGACCTCCTGCTGCAGCCGGTCTTCCACGCGGCCATCGCAGAGGAAAACGGCGACTTCACCATGGACGAGGTGCTGGACGCGATCAACGAAAAACTGATCCGCCGCCACCCCCACGTCTTCGGGGACGAGGTGATCGAGACCAGCGCGGCGCAGGTGCAAAACTGGGAGCAGATAAAGACCAGGGAAAAGGGGATGGAGAGGAAGTCGGCGCTCTCCGGCATCCCACCTCACCTCCCTGCCCTGATGCAGGCGCACAAGATCACGGAGAAGGCGGCGCGGGTCGGCTTTGACTGGGAGCACACGGACCAGGTTTTCGCCAAGGTGATGGAGGAACTGCATGAGTTCGAGGAGGCGATGCTTGCCGGCGACCAGAAGGAGATGGAGTCGGAGCTGGGAGACCTGCTCTTCGCCATCGTGAACCTCGGGCGCTTCCTCGCCATCGATCCGGAGGACGCCCTGAGAAAGACCATCCAGCGCTTCACCAAGCGCTTCAGCCACATCGAGGAGACCCTGCACGCACGCGGAAAGGGGTTGCAGGAATCCACCCTCGAGGAGATGGATCGGCTTTGGGAAGAGGCCAAAAAACTGGAAAAATATTAATCTAACTAAACTTTTTCACGGACCACGCATCTTATCCACATTTTTTGTGGATAAGGTGTGGATAACTATGTTGACAAACAAATAAACCTGCGCGTTTTAAGCACTTTTGACGTTCTGCATATTTATTGGCCACGCCGATAACCCACGAAAATCAGCCACTTACAACCACCCGGGGAAAATGTGGATTATAGACAACGAAAAAAATTAGCCAAACCTAATTAGCCGACAACCCCAGTGGAAATCCTGTGCATAACCCCGCAGGAACCGCTCCTCAGCACCCCTCCCCGCGCATCGAAAAGCACCCCTTCCATGACAAGTATTTCCCGCTTGGAAGCGACCCCGCCCGGCGCAGTGAAACCGGTCATCACACCGCTTGCTCCCACCACCCGGTGGCAAGGTATCAGGATCGGCAGCGGGTTTCTCGCCATAGCTCCGCCGATGGCCCTGGCCCCCCTGGGGGAGCCGCAGGCGGCAGCCACCTCCAGGTAGCTAAGGACGGTGCCGTAGGGAATTCCCGCGACGGTCCGGTACACCGATACCTGGAAAGGGGTGAACCCCTGCAGATCCAGGGGGAGGTTGAAAACCACCTGCTCCCCTGCGAAATACCCCTTCAGCAACCCTGCCCCCTCGCCGGTCAGCAGGCTCTCGCCTTTTGCCTGCGGGTGCACGGTCGCGGCAAGCTCGAGGGCGTCGCCTATGGACGGGGCGCCGAATGGGAGATGATGGGCCACAAGCCCGTTATCGCTTGCCGCCACCACCCCGAATCCGTAAGCGGTCTCGTAGATGGAATAAGCCGTTGCTGTTGCATGCTGTTTCATCGTTCATTCCTTGTTTGAAAGCCGTCATGCCTTTTCAGGTCGTTTTTTTGAGCACCTTTTTCCTGACCAGCCCCACGACATCCCTGGCCTCCTCGCAGCGAAGCAGGTGCGCAGAGAACAGGAAGATCGCCATGCCGGCCAGCACCGCACCGCCGAGCACGCCGGCCTTTAGCATCCTTCCTCCTGCCGGGGACCAGTCTATCGATTGCACGATCCAGTAGACGGCCAGCGCCATCGGGGCCGAGGCGATCACCCCCTTCACCCCGGCGACGGTGATCGCCCTGCCGCCGAAGGGACCGATCTTCTTCCTGAGCAACCAAAGCAGCAGCAGCATGTTTCCAAGCGCCGAGAGCGACGAGGCGAGCGCCAGCCCCCCGTGCATCATCGGCCCCATGAGGGCCAGGCTGAAGAGGAGATTGAGCAGGAACGCCACGAACGCCGTCTTGACCGGCGTTTTTGTGTCCTGCAGCGCGTAGAAGGCGGGTACCAGCACGCGCACCAGCGCCACGAAGGTGAGGCCGAGAGAGTAGTAAAGCAGCGCGGTACCGCAATTCACCGCCTTCGCGTAGTCGAAGGCGCCCCCCATGAAGAGCAGCGAGAAAATCGGGGTGGCGCAAAAGATGAGCCCCACCATGGCGGGGATGGTGATGAAGAGGGTGAGCCTTACCCCGTAGGAGAGCGATTCCTTGAGCGCGTCCATGTCGCCGGCCGCGGCCTGTCTGCTCATGGAAGGAAGGACCGCCTGGGCCACCGACACGGTGAAGATCCCCTGCGGGAACTCGAAGAGCCGCTGCGCGTAGTAGAGATACGACACGCTCCCCTCCGGCAGGAGAGACGCGAGGATGGAACCGACCGTGATGTTCAGGTAGTAGACCCCGACGCCGAAAACCGACGGCCCCATGAGCAGCGCGATCTTCCTGAGAGCGGGGTGCCCCAGGTCGAAGTTGGGGCGGACCGGGAACCCCATCCTGTAGAGCACCGGAAGCTGCATCCCCAACTGCAGCAGGCCGCCGATCAGGACGCCCACCGCCAGCGCCACGATGGGGACCTGGAAACGGTCGTGCAGCAGCAGGGCGGCCAGGATCATCGAGATATTGAGGAAAACCGTGGAGATGGCCGGGGTGAAGAAGTGGCGCAGCGTGTTGAGGATCCCCATGCAGAGGGCGACCAGGCTCACGAAGAAGATGTAGGGGAACATGAGCCGGTTCAGCAGGATGGTCACCGAGAGCTTTTCCGGGTTCGCGGAGAACCCCGGGAACATCAGGTGCACCAGCTGCGGCGAGAAGACGATCCCGGCGATGGTGATGACGGCCATCACGATGGTGAGCGCAGTGAAGCAGACGTTGGTAAGTGCCCGCGCCTCTTCCTCCCCCCTCTTCGTGTAGTACTCGGAGAAGGTGGGGACGAAGGCGGAGGTGAGCGCCCCCTCGGCGAAGAAGCGGCGCAGCATGTTGGGGATCTGGAAGGCGGCGAAGAAGGCGTCGGTGTAGAGCCCCGCGCCGAAGAGGCGGGAAACAACCATGTCGCGCACCATTCCCATGATGCGCGACAGCATGGTGGCGGCCCCCAGCACCCCGGCCGCACGGGCTATGTTTTTCTTTTCAGACAAACTTCCTCCTGCTGCAAACGTCAAAAAACGGAGCCGAAACGGCAAAAGCCTCAACGCTAAGGCGCCAAGGCGCCAGGAAAAACTCGGGAAGCCTTTGCCCCTTCCCTTAAAGGTGCGAGCCGTCCACCCGCCTGAAGTACTCGTCGCGGCAGAAATTCTCCACCTCGACCATGGCGGCGAAGGCTTCGCCGAACCCCTCCCGCCCGATCGCGAAGACCCCGTGGCCGTAGACTATGGCGCTTCCGGTGGCGCCGATGACGGGAGGCACCCTCTTTGCCAGCCCTCCCGCCCCGATCTCGCCAGCCACGACCGGCGTCCCGCCGACCTCCCGCACCTGCGGGCACTCCTTCCAGCAGTCCTTGATCGGACAGTCCCTGGTATCGCAGAGCATGCTCATGACCACGGCGAACTTCGGGTGCCCGTGCAGGATGACCCGCGCGCCGGTACGCTCGAAGATCTTCCGGTGGGCCAGGAGCTCGCTGGAAGCGGTAATCCCGGTCGTGGAGGAGTTGTCAGAGGGGACCGGGTCGATGCAACCCCTAAGCTCGTCGAGGCTGGCGGCGGTCTGGGAGATGTAGATGAGATCCCCGGCTGCGGCGGAAATGTTGCCGAAGAAGGAATCGACCAGCCCCCTCTCTACGGTATAGCGCCCCACCCGCTCGATCTCGGAGAGGATCTCCTCCTTGTCCTGCGAAAGCCCTCCCAGGAAATCGAGGCCTGCCGCGGAGAGGGGCCTGAGCCACTCCCTGCGGAACTCCTCGAAGGCCTCCCGCTCCCCCGGGAGCAGGAAACCGTGAGCGAGCACATCCTGCAGATACTTGACGAAGGTGGAATGGAACACGGAGGAGTAGTTGATGAAGGCCTGCTCGACGGTTATCGCGCCCACGGCGACGATCCCCACACCTTCGACGATGACCCCCTTGCGGGAGCCGAGCAGCCGGGCGAGGAGCGGTGCCGGGTCTGCGGCCAGCTCCTCCTTGCGCAGGAACGGGATGTCGTGCAAAAAGGTGCGGGTCTCGGTGTCCTGCGGCAGGATGCACGACTCCCCCCCGGGCGCGCGGGCGATCAGGAAATCGGCGAAGGGAAGCGACGGGCGCGCCGCCACCAGGGCCAGGGAGTTGAGACGCGACAGCGTGTTGCCGGCAAGCGCGGCAAATTCCGGCGCCCCTTCCGCGATCAGCACGTCGTCCTGCGCGGCGAAGGAGATGCAGTCAGGACACGCGGAGCGGTCGGCAATCAGTTTTGCCCTGTATTTTCCGATCTGGTCTTTCATGCTGTGCCCATCCGACGCCGCTGGCCGACTGGCTCTTCAAGACTCTTCATGGCTGCTCCGATAGGAACTCCGCGGGAAGACGCCCATCCGCCGTTACCCCCCGGATCCGGTAATACTTCTGCAGCTCCTCCTCGAATCGGGCGCGGTCGAGAGGCGGGATGTCTATCCCCTCCCCGGCGCTTCCCGCCTCGCGAAAGAACCTCTCCGGCAACGAGTCCTCGGCGTGGCCGAAGCCGTTCCCGCAGTTGTAGAAACGCTCGGTGAGATAGATCCGCTCCCCGATCGCCTTCAGCGTTTCCGGGGCGTACTCGATCCCGGTCGCCGCGGAAAGCAGTTCCCCGTACTCCTCTAGCGTTGCCCCGAAGAAGGCGAACTTGCAGGCGACCAGCGAATCGACGGCGGCGTTCACGTCCTCGGCGATCTTGATGATGCGCGCCTTGCCGGAGAACGAGAAACGGTCGGTCGGCACCGGCTTTCTCAGGATCTCGTGCGAGATGGGGTAGGCGCGCAGATGGCACCCCCCCCGGTTGGAGGTGACGTAGGCAAGCGCCATGCCGTAGGCGCCGCGCGGATCGTAGGCGGGAAGCTCCAGCGACTTCACGCTCATGGAGAGCTCCGGCTTCCCCAGCTGCTCGGCCACCCGGCGCGAGCCCAGGCTCAGCAGTTCCCCCTCGCCGCGCCGGCAGGCGATGTCGGAGAGGAGTCCGGCCACCTCTTCGGCAGTGGGGAACCGCCCCCTCGCCTCTCCGAAGGCCGAGAGGGTCGCGGCGGCGGAGATGGTGTCTATGCCGAGCTCGTTGCAAAGGGTGTTGGCCCTGACGATGGCGCGCAGGTCCGAGATGCCGTTCAGCGCGCCGAAGTGGTTCACCGTTTCGTACTCGGGAAGCGGCTCCCCTTGCGCGCTCGACTTCTTGCACTGAATCGGGCAGCCGTAGCAACCCTCTTTTTTGGCGCCGCACTCCCTGCGGATGGCCGGGCCGGAATAGTTCCCCGAGTCTGCGAAGAAGGTGGACCTGAAGTTTTCGGTGGGGGCCATGCGCCGCTGAGCCATCAGGTCGACGAGCGCCGGGGTGCCGTACTCGGCCAGCCCCAGTTCCCCGAAGATTACCGGAGAGGCGCGGAAAAGACGCATGACGTCGGCGCGGGCGGCGTCGAAACGCTCCCGGTCAGCCACCTGCGTGACACCGCACCCCTGGACCGTAATCGCCTTCAGCCCCTTGTCCCCCATGACGGCGCCAAGGCCGCCCCTGCCTATGGAGTTCCCCTCCCCCATCATGATGTTGGCGAAGAGCACCCCGGTCTCGCCGGCAGGGCCGATGGCGGTGACGCTGCCGCGCTCCTGCAGGGAGGCGACCGTCTCCTTGACACCCTTGCCCCAGAGGGCGCCGGCCGGGAGGATCTCCGCCCGTTCACCGTCAACGGCAAGAAAAACCGGGTGCGGGCTCTTGCCGGTGATGAACAGCGCGTCGACCCCTGCCGCCTTGAGCCGCCAGGCAAAGCGTCCGCCGGCGGAACAGTCGTAGATGGTGCCGGTAAGCGGGGAGCGGGATACACAGGCAAGACGGGCCGAGGTAGGGGAGTTCGTGCCGCACAAGGGGCCCACGGCGAAGATGAGTGGCATCCGCGCATCGAAGGGATCGAGGTGGAAGTACTCCCGCATGAGCCGGACGCCGAGCCCGCGCCCGCCGAGGTAGGCATGCAGCAGTTCGCTAGGGATCTCCTCACGGCAGCACTCCCCGCTGGTCAGGTCAACACGCAATATCTTTCCGGTCCAGCCGTACATGGGCACCCCTTTTACAGCAGCTCCGCCACGCCCCTTTTCTCCAGCTCTTCCACGACCTTCTTCACGTCCTGTGCCGCGGATTTGGCGCAGACCAGGATGGCATCGGGGGTGTCCACGACTATCAGCTCCTGAACCCCGACCAAGGCTACCATTTTGCCGTTGCCGTAGGCAAGACAGTCCTTTGCCGCGACGGAAACCGAACCCTTCGCGTTGACGAGCACGTGGCCATCCTCATCGGCATCCATAACCTCGGGAAGGGCGCTCCACGACCCTACATCGCTCCAACCAAAGGATGCGGGTATCACCTGCACGTTCCCCGCCCTCTCCATCACACCGAAGTCGATCGACTCGCCCTTGATGCCGCTGTAGATCGCATCTATCTGCGGTTTGAGGCCAGAGAGCTCCCACATCCGGTCGTCGAAGGCGAGCCGCGCCAGGGCGCCGGAGAGCTCCGGCATGAGACGCCCGATCTCGTTCAGGATGGTGCACGCTCCCCAGACGAACATCCCCGAGTTCCAGTAGAAACGCCCGGTGGCGAGAAACTCCATGGCACGCTCCAGGTTCGGCTTTTCCACGAAGCGCTGGACTGCCACGGCGTCACCGCTGCTGGCGGCTGCCGCCTCTATGTATCCGTAGCCGGTCTCGGGCCTGGTCGGCGTGATGCCGAGCGTCACCAGGGCGCCCCCCAGGGCGACGGAGCGGGCCTTTTGCAGCGTGGCGCGGAAGGTCTCCTCGTCGAGGATGTAATGGTCGGCCGGCAAGACGGCCATGACGCCATCGGGGTCGAAACGGGCTATGATGGCGGCGGCAAGCCCTATGGCCGGCGCTGTGTTGCGCCCAACGGGCTCCTCGATGACGTCCACCGGCACTTCCCCGATGTACGCCAACTGGCTCCTCGTCTCGGCCGCCTGCAGGGCATTGGTGACCACGATCACCCGCTTGGGCTGCATCGGGATGACCCGCTCCACGGTCCTTTGCAGCATCGACTTGCCGCCGAAGACCGACATCAGCTGCTTCGGAGTGCTTTTCCTCGAAAGAGGCCAGAATCTCGTGCCGGACCCGCCGGCCAGGATGACTACGTACATGATCCCTCCTTGAATGCTACCTTCTGTCACGCTTCAGATGCATCGACCTCTTGCAGTTGCCGTTTGCCGCACCCGGCAACGGCAGCCGCCGGGATAAAGGCAAATACGCTCAGCATCGCCCCCATCTTGGCCGCCGCGCCAAGGGCCGGATCGGTGAAAGCCTCGCCCGCCATGAAGAGGGCGACGGTGAAGCCTATCCCCGCGATCATCCCGCTTGCGACCAGCTCCCTCGTCCCCATCCCCGCCGGAAGCGGGAACCCAAGCTTGTGGCCGAGCGAGGCAAAGGAGACGATCCCGATCATCTTCCCGGCGATCAGCGAAACCAGCACCAGCCAGGTGGCAGTCCCCATGGAGCCGAAAGCGACGCCGGCGTTCACCAGCCCGAAAACGAAGAGCCCCAGGTCGACGAACAGCTTCCAGTCGTGCTCGAAGCGGGAGAGGGGGGAGAAGTCAACCGGGTCCACGTCGAAGAGGTGGCCGCTCTCGGCGTGCCGGTGCGGAAGAAAGGGAATCACGAAGACCAGTGCCAGAGCCGGATGCAGGTGGGCGAGGAACAGGCCGCTCCAGCTGAGCGACCCTCCCACAAGCAGGTAGGGCCAGTAGTTCATCACCCGCTTGGAGCGCAACAGGTGGCAAATCCCCATGGCAGCCACGGTCAACAACAGCCACCCAGGCGCCGCCGGGGTGACGGGATCGCCATAGAAGACAGCTATGATGATGAGCCCCACCGCATCGTCCGCAATGGCCAGAAGCAGCAGGAACGAGATGGCGGGATGCCCCTTGCCGAAGATGAATCTCGCGGCAAGCCAGGCCAGCGCGATGTCGGTGGCGGTCGGGATACCCCACCCCCTGCTGAGGGAGGGATCGCCGAAGCCCGCGTTAAGGAGCAGGTAGAGCCCCACCGGCCCCAGCACGCCGCCGGCCGTTGCCAGCAGCGGGTTCACCGCACGCCTCAAGGGATGCAGGTCGCCGCCGGGCAGGCAGCTCTGGGTGATCTCGACGGCGGCGATGCCGAAGAAGAAGGTCATGAACAGGTCGTTCGTGACGAAGTGAAGTGAAAGACCCGCGAAGAGCGGGTCGTGCAGGAGGTGGTGGTACTGTGCAGGGGCCAGGTTCGCCAAGGCGAGGGCGGCGACGACGCCCAACACCAGCGGAACCGAGAATTCCCTTAGCAGGCTGAGTTGTCTGTTCATCTAGATGGACAGCTCCAGGTTCGGCTCCACGCGCTGGTAGTCGTCCTGAAACCGGACGATATCGTCCTCGCCCAGATACTCGCCGCTTTGTACCTCGATGATGATCAGGGGGATCACGCCGGGGTTCTCCAGGCGGTGATTGGACCCGATGGGGATGAAGGTGGATTCGTTGACGTTCACGATGCGGATGCTCTCGCCGCAAGTCACCCTGGCGGTCCCGGAGACCACGATCCAGTGCTCGCTCCTGTGGTGGTGCATCTGCAAAGACAGCCGCTGTCCGGGCATGACCTCGATGCGTTTTATTTTGTAGCCGTTGCTCTCGTCGAGGACCGTATATGTTCCCCAGGGACGCTCTCCGCGTTCCATGATCACCTCCAGTAGTTGCTTTCGCTGTTATTTCGCAGGGCGCAGTTCCAGGTAGCGCTTCAGGGCCTCCTGCCAGGGCTGCAGGGTGAAGCCGGTGTCTTGCGCCAGCTTGCCGCAGTCCAGCGTCGAGTAGAGCGGGCGCGGCGCCGGGCGGTCGAGCTCGGCCGTCGTCATCGGCTTTACCGTGACCTCCAGGCCCGCCAGCCGGAAGATCTCCCTGGCGAACCCGTTCCAGGAGACGAACCCGGAATTGGCCGCGTGGTAGGTGCCGCTGCATCCCTTTTCGATGAGCGCCTTGATGGCGAGCGCCAGGTCGCGGGTCCAGGTAGGCGATCCGACCTGGTCGTCCACCACGGTCAGCTCGTTTCTTTCGCCGGCAAGCCTAAGCATGGTCTCGACGAAGTTCTTCCCGGCATGGCCGTAGAGCCACTGGGTCCTGACGATCAGGTGGTTCGGGTTGAACCAGGTATTCATCTCCCCGGCAAGCTTTGATTCCCCATACACGCTGAGCGGCGCGCACAGGTCGTCCTCCAGGTAAGGCGATCCCTTCTTGCCGTCGAATATGTAGTCGGTGCTCACCTGCACCAGCTTGGCGTCGATCTCCTTGCTCACCATGGCGAGGTGGGCTACGCCCTCCCCGTTCACCTGCATCGCCTGCTCGGCATTGGTCTGGCAGCCGTCTACGTCGGTATAGGCAGCCGCATTCACAACTACCGTCGGCTTCAGAGTCAGAAGTACCCGCTGTACCGATGAAAGGTCGGTGATATCGATCTCTTCGACATCCACGCCGCGCGCGGAAGGGCCGAAAACCTCCATCAGTTCCTGTCCCAACATCCCCTTGCTGCCAATCACCAGCACCATCAAAGCCTCCAAGAAGCGGTTCTATGTTCTATGTTCTATGTTCTATGTTCTATGTTCTATGTTCTATGTTCTATGTTCGCAAAAAGACGATTTAAAAAAATCGAGCTTGGAACGTGGAGCTGATGTTTTAGACTGCGCAAAAGCGGGTTTAACTTAGAACTTAGAACATAGAACGTAGAACGGCTTCAGTCATTGTCCGTACTGCTTCTCGTAATATTCGCGGTAGGCTCCGGAAACCACCTCTTCCACCCATTCCTGATTCGCCAGATACCAGCCTATGGTCTCGGCTATGCCGCTTTCGAAGGTGTAACTCGGCTCCCAGGAAAGCTCGCGCTTCAACTTGGAGGCGTCTATGGCGTAGCGACGGTCATGACCCTTGCGGTCCTTGACATAGGTGATAAGGTTCCTGCTCTCGCCGGCAGGCCGCCCCAGGCTCTCGTCCACCAGATCGCAAACAAGGTTCACGATGTCGATGTTCTTCCACTCGTTGTTCCCGCCGATGTTGAAGATTTCTCCCGCCTTCCCTTGCTTGAGAACCCGCTCGATCGCTGCCGAATGATCCTTCACGTGAAGCCAGTCCCGCACGTTCAGTCCGTCGCCGTACACCGGCAGGGCGCGCTTTTTCATGATGTTGTGGATCATGAGAGGAATCAGCTTCTCAGGGAAATGATACGGGCCGTAGTTGTTGGAGCAGCGCGTGTTCAGGGTGAAGAGGCCGAAGGTCTCGAAGTAGGCACGGACCAGCAGGTCCGCCCCCGCCTTGCTGGCTGAATAGGGGGAGTTGGGGGCGAGCGGCGTCTCCTCGGTGAAATACCCCTCGGGCCCGAGGCTGCCGTACACCTCGTCGGTGGAGACCTGGAGGAAACGGAAATTCGGGACGCGCTCTGCGTGAAGGCGGCTCGCCTCGAGCAGCGTCTGTGTGCCAAGGACGTTGGTCCTCACGAAGATGTCAGGTCCGGTGATGGAGCGGTCCACATGGGATTCCGCCGCGAAATGCGCGACCGCGTCGATGCGCTCCTCGTCAAGGAGCTTCGCCACCAGGGGGGCGTCACAGATGTCGCCCTTCACGAAACGGTAATTAGGATTCCCCTCCACCGCTGCAAGGTTCTTCAGGTTGCCGGCATAGGTCAGGATATCCAGGTTGACGACCCTGCATCCGGGGTTGCCTGCCATGAAGTGGTTGATGAAATTGGAACCAATGAAACCTGCCCCTCCAGTTACCAACAACGAGGTCGGGGTGAATAGATCCTGCATGAAACCTCCGGAGTGCAAACTTGCTGCTTTGGAAGCCCCGCCGCAGCCAGCATCGATTTTTTTCAACCCTCTAGATACACCGGAAAAAGCAAACGTGTCAACTTCTTAGCTTTATGAGACGCCAAGGCTTGGACCGGTGAGCTAAAAGGCGCTGATGGGCGTCAGGGCACCCAGCCCCGCCAGCGTGAAACTCACGGAGAACTGCTGCTCGCTGGGCACCTGGCGCGTACCGACCCGGTCGGTGTAGGCGAAGGTAACGCTCCAGCACTGGCGCCGGTACTCCAGGGCGTAACGCGACTCCAGGAAGCCCCCCCTGTCCAGCGAGTAGCGCCCCATGACATCCGCCGTAACCTGCCGGTTGACCGGGAAGGTGAACAGCCCCTCCAGGTAGTCCAGTTCATCCCGGCTGTGGCGATAACCGACCCTCGCCATGTTGCGCTCCTCCCCCTTCAACTCCAGGGCAAGGTTCGCAGTAGAGAGGTTCTGGTCCGTCGTGTTGTAGCGGCTGTCGAACGCCACGGAAACCCCCCGGGCAGGTGTCGCCACCCCCTCCAGCATGAGGTCGGTGAACCTGTGTCCCTCGTCCACCAGGGTAAGGAGGTCACGCCGCTCTCCCGAGAACTGGTACCCCTGGGAGAGCTTCAGGTAGAGCAGGTCGCGGTACTCAGCCGGTGCGCCCTGCTCCATGAGCTTGCGTGTCACCACGCTCGAGATCGACCACCTGGCGGCGCTTTGGCCGAGCACCCTGTCGCCGTAGTCGAAGAAGGGGAGATCCTCGTCACCCCTTTTCTGCACGAAGCCGTACTCGATTGCCGGAATCAGCAGATGGCGCAGGCGCCCCTGGTAGACACGCTCAAGCGGCAGCGACAGGGTTCCCCCTGCGTCCGCCTGCCCCAACTGCCGCCACCCCATCTCCGAGGCCTCGCCGTCCGCGGAGTACATCCGCTGCTGGTATCCGCCGTAAAGGGAGAGGTCGAGGATGCCGGCAGGCTTTGCATAGTAGCTGAGCCGCGGGTGCAGCTGCAGTCGCTGTCCCGTGGAGCCCGCCTGGCGCTGGAAGTTCGTGAACGAGGAGTCCATCGAAAAGAAGACAGGGCCGAGCTTCTCCCCTGCGGCGATGAAGCCCAGCGTCGGGAGCCTCTGCAAGGTGGCGTCGTTGTTGGCTGCCTCCAGGTCCTCGGTGTACCGGACCTCCCCGTTCAGGCCATAGCGCTCCCACCTGCGGTTGAAGGACACGGTCGACTCCAGGAGCTGCCTGTTGTATTCGCCGGTCAGGTCGCCGTAATCAAGGAAATAGTCACGGTCGGAGATGAAATGGATATTGGAGGCAAAGGTCAGCTTCGGCGTGAGCAGCTCCAGGTGCCTTTGGTGCAGCTCGCCCCGGAACTGCGACTCGTTGCTGTCGTAGATGCCGAACGCCTGGAGACGCCCCTCGCTGCCATGCTGTCTCAGGTAGCGGTAGTCGGCCCCCATCCCGACCCCCCTGGAGGTTTCCACCTCGAGGTCGAAGGTGGCTTCCTGGCTCGGGCTGATGGCCCAGTAGTACGGCTGGTCGTAGTAGAAGCCTTTCTTGGAGGAGTAGCCGAGCCTTGGCAGCAGGAGACCCGACTGCCTCTCCGTGTTGGCCGGAAAGACGAGGTACGGCGTGTAGAAAATCGGCAGGTCCCCGGCATAAAAGACCGCGTCGCGCGCCGTGGCGAACTCCTCCAGGGTGATCTCCACCTTCCTGGCCTCGAATCTCCAGCTGGGGTTTTCCCCGTCACAGGTGGTGAAACTACCCCGGTCCATGCGGTAGTCCGCTGCCCCCGTCTTCCGGAGACGCTCCGCGCGCACCCTGAAATTGGATTTCTTGACGAAGAGCTCCCCGTTTTGGAGTTCCCCTTGCTGGGAGATCATGTTCAGGGAGAGGCGGTCGCCCTTCAGGGTGTCCCCTCCCCTTTCCAGCAGGATGCCCCCCTCGGCAATGGCGTCTCCCGTAAGCCTGCGGTAGATCACGCTGTCCGCCAGCAGCGATGCGCCTCCCTGCGTGATCCGGACCGAGCCTTGCGCCCGATAGCTGTCGGCGGGGACATCGACCGAGAGGCTGTCGGCCTTGAGGGTGACCTCTTTGTCTGAGGCAACCGGCGCGGCATGCGCCAGCGTCGCCGTAAAAAGCAGATATGTTAGGAGCCAGACGGCTCTTGCAGGTTTCATTGCACTCCTAGAATTGCGCCCAAAGACTCTCCCCTTGCGGAGACCTCCGACTGGTCCGACATGTCGGCTCACCCTCTGAAGGGCTCGAACACTCGGGAAAGCAGATGCCCCCTCGCCTCGCCAACGGTGAAAAGGGAACCGCAGACCAGGATCAGGTCGGCGTCGGTTGCGGCTGAACGCGCCTGGTCAATCCCTTGCGCCACCGAGCCGGCTTCCTGCGCCACGACCCCGGCAGAAAGACAGAAATTGACAAGGTCTGCGGCCGGCAGCGCCCTCTCCAGCGCGGGAGTCACGGCGAATACCTGGTCCGCCTGGGGCAGCAGAGGCGCCAGTATACCCGAAAGTTCCTTGTCCCCCATCACCCCCACGACCAGGAGGAGCCTTTGACGCGGGATCTCCCCGAGCGCCTCGGCCAGGGCCGCCGCACCCGCGGGGTTGTGAGCGCCGTCGAGTAGCACCCGCGGCGGTCCGGGGAACATCTCCATCCTCCCGGGCCAGTGGGCGCGCGCGATCCCGGCGGCCATAGCCTGCGGGGTCAGCGGAAACCCGACCGTGCCCAGCAGTTCCGCCGCAGCCAGCGCCACGGCGGCATTGCCGCTCTGGTAGCGCCCGAAAAGCCCCGTTTGCAGGTCGTCCAGGGTGAGGCCGATGCCGCGGTAGCAGAACCGGTGGTCCCGCCAGAAGGCGTCGAACGACTCGCCCTGGAGATAGAGCGGCGATGCGATCTCCTCGGCGCGGCGGGCGACGGCCCGCGCGGCGTCTGGGTGCTGGCGGGCCGAAACAAGCGGCGTCCCCGCCTTGCAGATCCCGGCTTTCTCCGCAGCTATCTCCTCGACGCTCGCACCGAGATAGTCGGTATGGTCGAGCGAGATGGGGGTGACGGCGCAGAGCAGGCCGCTCACGGCATTGGTCGCGTCCAGGCGCCCCCCCATGCCGGCCTCGAACACCGCGATCTGCACCCCCTGCTCGGCAAACTGCAGCACCGCGAGCGCGGTGACGATCTCGAAGAAGGTACTCTCCGGCGGGGCGGCAGCCAGCACCCGTCCGGTCAGGCGAACCACCTCGTCTTCCGCTATTTCAATCCCATCTATGCGGATGCGCTCGGTGAAGGAGATCAGGTGCGGGGAGGTGAAGAGTCCCGTACGGTAACCGCCGGTGCTGAGTATGGAGGAGAGGAAGGAGGCGGTCGATCCCTTGCCGTTGGTGCCGACCACGTGGACCGCTGCGAAGGCGTCCTGAGGATTTCCCAGCGCGGCGAGGAGCCGGGTGATCCTGGAAAGCCCGGGTTTTATCCCGAACCTCCCCAAGGCGTAGATGTGTGCGAGCGTCTCGGCATAGGTCATGACAGGCGGGAATTATAGGTAAAGAGTATGAAAAAGTCCATTAAATTGGGGCCAAAAAAATGGGGGTCCAGCGCGCCCCCCTGCGGCAATCCGACGGGCCTGCCGGATCCAACCGGCCTGCCGGATCAACAAAAAAGGGCGCCGTCCAGCGACACGCTGGGCCGGCGCCCTTGCACTAAAAGGCGCTGCGGCTTTACCCCCGGTACAGCATCTTGAGGACGCTCGAGAGCTGCTGCTTCATCTTGCTCCGGTCGACGATCACGTCGACCATGCCGTGGTCCAGCAGGTACTCGGAGCGCTGGAACCCCTGGGGGAGCTTCTGCCTGATGGTCTGCTCGATGACGCGCGGGCCGGCAAAGCCGATGAGGGCCTTGGGCTCTGCCATGTTGATGTCGCCCAGCATGGCGAAACTTGCGGTCACGCCGCCGGTGGTCGGGTCGGTGAGGATGGAGACGAAGGGAAGACCCTCTTCACGGAGCTTCGCAAGCGCGGCCGAGGTCTTGGCCATCTGCATGAGCGACAGGATGCTCTCCTGCATGCGGGCGCCGCCGGAGGCGGAGATGATGATGACCGGGGTGCGGTCGGCAAGGGCGCGCTCGATGCCGCGGGTGATCTTCTCCCCCACCACGCTCCCCATGGACCCGCCCATGAAGGAGAAGTCGAAGACGCACATCTGCACCGGGGTCCCCTCGATGAGGCCGGAGCCGCAGATGATGGCATCCTTGCTGCCGCCCTTGGCGAGAGCGGCGTCAATACGCTCCTGGTAGCTCTTGGAGTCCTTGAACTCGAGGAAGTCCACCGAAACGACGCCGGCGTCGAACTCCTTGAAGCTCCCCTCGTCCAGGAGCAGTTCCAGCCTCTTCTTGGCGGAGATGCGGTAGTGATGGTTGCATTTGGGGCAGACGTTGAGGTTGCTCTCGATGTCCTTCGTATAGATGGTCTCGCCGCAGCTGACGCACTTCGTCCAGAGCCCCTCGGGGACCTTCACCTTGCTGCCCGGACCCTTAGCCTTCGGCGGATTGTCTCTTTTGAACCAAGCCATATGTGCCCTCTTTTGGGGTAATCCCCAACTGTTTTATTAAGTCGTAAATCTGGCGCTGATACTTACCAGATCGCATCGGGTATGTCAAACAAAACGGTGCAGCGACACTGCTAAGCGGCCGAAACCAAAGGGCTTACCCCCGGGTGCCCTTCAGCACGCCCTGTTTTAGCGCGGAGACGAAGGCGCCAAGCTCCTGCAGCAGTTCGGCACCCCGGTATTTCTCGAAGTACTTCACCAGCGCACTCCCTATCACCACCCCGTCGGCCTCCCTGGCCACCTGTCCCGCCTGGTCCGGCGTCGAGATCCCGAAACCCACCACGAGCGGCAGGCTGAGCGCGCCCCGCACCTCTTTCACCCGTTCGGCCAGCGTATCGGCGACGGCCGTCCTCGCCCCGGTTACCCCGGTCACCGAGACGTAGTAGATGAAGCCGCTCCCCTGGCGGCCCACCATTTGCACCCGGGAGCTGTCCGAGGTCGGGGTGAGCAGGAAGATCAGATCGAGGCCGCAGCCGTCGGTGGCCCCCTTGAGCTCCGCCGCCTCCTCGGGAGGAAGATCGACCACCAGCAGCGCGTCCACCCCGGCCTTTTCCGCGTCGCACGCGAAGCGTTCCGCGCCGTAGGCGAAGATCGGGTTGAAGTACCCCATGAGCACGATCGGGACCTGGGTCCGTTCTCGCAGGCGGGTCACCATCTCCAGTATCCCGGGAAGCGTGGTCCCGGCTGCGAGCGCCCTGTCCGAGGAGAGCTGGATGGTCGGCCCGTCCGCCATGGGGTCGGAGAACGGCACCCCCAGTTCGATCAGGTCGGCGCCCGCGCGCTCCAGTTCCAGCACCACCTGTTCGGTCGTTGCCAGGTCGGGGTCCCCGGCGGTGACGAAGGTAACCAGCGCCTTTTCCCCGCGCTCCTTCAAGGCAGCAAATTTATTCGCAATCCTGCTCATCAGGCCACTCCTGTTCGCTTTAATGGTGTACGCCGCCTTGGCAGCTGACGGGCGACCGGAACCCGATCGCACCTCGACCCGTCCTTATAACAAAAAAGTCCCCCTTTGAAAAAGGGGGATTTTCTGCCCCCCTTTTTTCCGAAGGGGGGGGAACCTCTACCGGTTGCAGTTCGTCTCGGGCAGCGCTGACGAAGGCAGCCCTGTCGCAGCGGGGCGGTGCCCGCCGTCAGATCTTGAACGCTTCCATTTCCTTTTTCAAAAGCTCGGTCTGGCGGAACAACTTGTAGACCGCCTCGTCCATGACCCGGGTTGCTTCGAGGTTGGCGTCGGTGGCCTGCTGGATGTCCTCGACCGAGATGACGATCTGCTCGGAGCCGCGGCTTTGCTCGTCGCAGGCGCGCTTTATGTGGCGGATCATCTCGGTGATGCTCTCGGTGGACCGGGCGATCAAATTCCCCACCTTGTTCTGCTCGCGGGTGGAGGAGAGTACCTGGGAGGTGAGCCCCTTCATGTTCTCGACCGCCCCCATGATCAGCTCGCTCCCCTGCCCCTGCTCGCGGGTCGCCTTGGCGATCTGGGACACCATCTCCGAGACCTGCTCCATCGCCTCGCGGATCATCTGGCTACCCTTGGCCTGCTCGACCGTGGTGCGCGCGATCTCGGCCACCTGGGCGGTCGCCTCGTTGACCCCGACCACGATCTTCGTGAGGGCCTCGCCGGATTTCTGGGAGAGGAGTTCCCCGTCGCCGATGGAACGCTCCGCCTGGTCGATCGCCTCGACGGCGCGGCGCGTCTCCTCCTGCACCCCCCTGATCACCTGCGAGATCTCGCGGGTGGAGCTGGAGGTACGCTCGGAGAGTTCCTTGATCTCGTCGGCCACGACGGCGAAACCTTTGCCGTGCTCGCCGGCCTGGGCCGCGATGATCGCCGCATTCAGCGCCAGCAGGTTCGTCTGCTCGGCCACCTCGTCGATCACCGACAGAATGTCGCCGATGTCGGCGGCGCGCTCGGAAAGGGTGGCGATGACCTCGCTCGTTATCTGCGAAGCGCGCTTTATCTCCTGCATCCCGTTGATCACCGCCTCGACGGCCTCGCGGCCGGTCTCGGCGTCGATGCGAACCGCCGTGGAGATCGCCGCGGTCTCGTTGGCGTTTCTCTCCACCTGCTTGATCGAGCTGTCCATCTCCATCACGGAGGATGCGGTGGCCGTGGAGACCTCCATGAGGCTCACCACGCCGTTGCCGACCTGCTTGATGGAGGCACCCATCTCGACGATGGACGAGCTCACCTCGTTCACCGACAGGGCCAGGTTCTCCATGTTCTGCACCACCTCCTCGACGCTGGAGGCCATCTCCAGGATGGAGGAGGAGCTCTCCGACGCGGAGACGGAGAGGGAATCGACCCCCTGGGCCACCCCCTTCACCGAGGTGTTGATCTGCACGATGGCTGCTGAGGTCTTGGAAACGCTTTCCGCCTGGGTCTTAGCCGAACCGACCACCGAGTGCGAAGCCTTCGCCATGGTGTCCGAGATGCCGGCAAGCTCGGAGGAGGAACGGGAAACCTTGCCGATCATGCCGGAGAGCCTGTCGACCATCTCGTTGAAGTCGCTCCCCAGCTTGCCGATTTCGTCGTGCGAGTCGATCCGCACCGTGGCGGTCAGGTCCCCCTCGGCGCCGGCGTTCACCGCCTCGCCCATGATCCGCACCCGGGAGACGATGTTGCGGGTGATGAGCAGGCCGAGGATGACGGCGAGCGCTACGGCCACGAGGATGACGGCGGCGAAGGCGACACCTGCCGACCTCTGGATCTGGGTCACCTGGGCGTTCGCATCGTTCATCCGGTTCCCCACCTCGACAAGTATGTCGTCCAGGTCCGCCTTGGCCTTGTCGTTCGCCTCGGTGATCGCTTCGTTGGCGAGCTGGTTCAGCCTCTCGTCGGCGAGCGCATCCTTGGCCGCCTGGTCCAGCACACCCGGGGTCACCCCCTTGAAGAGCTGTTCCTTGCGGGCGATCAGCTCGTCCGCCACCTTCTCGAACTCCGCCCAGCTCGTCAGGAACTCCCGGGTCCTTATTTCAACCACGCTCCCCTTGGCCGCCGGCAGCACACCCAGCTTCTTGTTCCCCTCCAGGATGATCTGGGCCTGGCTCAGCAGGGTGTCCCGCTTCATGCGGTAGTCCTCGACGTACTCCTCCACCTTGTCCTGGTCCGTGCGGACCAGGGCGGCCTGCATCAGGCTCACGTGGCAGTACTTCTGGGTCACGCCCATGAGAAGAACCAGCTTCTGCTGCTTGGAGAGCTGTTCCAGGATGTTCTGGATCTGGCCGCCGACCCTCTTGATGTTGATGGCACCGAACCCGCCGGTGATGGCGACGAGGGTGGCCATGATCAGGAAGGCAACGATCAGGCGGGTGCGCAGCGTGAGGTTTTTCATCGTATTTACTTCTCCGATTCAACGAGGAGGTAATTCATCAGGTCGACGGAAGCCTTCACCTCGGGCTTGGTCATGTTGGAGTCGGGCTTCCTCAGCATCTTGACGCCGTAGGCCTTGGTGGCGCTGCGGTCGAAAGGCTGGCCGGAGATGGGGGCCACGCCGGTCCGGATGGCGACGATGGTCCTCTCCAGGGTGTGACATTTCACGCACTTGGAGCGGAGGACGTCGTAGTTGACCTTCATGGCGGGGGGGAATGCGGAGGGATCAAGCTGCATGGCGTCCCCCTTGCCGACGACTTTGAGTTCGGCGTGGGCGCCGGTAGCCGAAATGACTAGCACAAACAGGGGCAAGATAAGCTTTTTCATGGAATTTTCATCCTCCGTGGTTTGAAAAACGCTCCGTTTTCTCAGGTGCGGCGAGGCTGGCCCGGGAATCGGGCGCGGCCGGTTTAAAAGCTGAACGCCACCGAGGCGAGGGTGAACCTGTCGCTTCCTGCCGGCGTATCGGCGTAGACGTACTGCAGGGAAAGCCTGGTGTTCTGGATCGGCGCATAGGCGATGGCCGGGATGTAACGCCTGGTTCCGCCCCGGGCGTCCTCCTGGTACTCGTAGCGGAACAGTGCGACGGTGTTCACCGGGACCCCCAGCATGTACTCGCCCTCGAAGGCATAGGCATGGGTCTCCAGCTCCGCGCCGGGGGTCGGGCTGAAGGTCGGGTTCTTGTCCCGGCCGAAGACGCCGCTCCCTTTCAGGTGAAAACGCTTGTAGAGGAGGTCGAACTCCCCGCCTGCGCGGTAGAAGTTGTTGGTATTCTGCGGCACCCCGGCCAGTGTGAGGTTCGAGTTCTTGCCGACGTAACCGAAGGCGCCCAGGGTCAGGGAGAGGTAATCCCAGACGCTGTCCTCTTCCAGGTCTATCTCAGGCTCATGCCCGTTGAAATCGGTCCCGCCGATCTTCACGGAGACGTGGCCGTAACCGTCGTTGTTGTCCTGCCCCTTGCTGTCGACCAACCCTGCGGCGGCGAAGAGCCGTTTGGCGAAGACGCCGTTCACCTCGAGGGCGTCCTGGGGGGTGTCGAGGCTGAACTCCGAGGAGCCGACGTTATAGGCGGTGGAGGCATAGGAGGGGACGAGTATGACCCGGTTGCTTCTTTTCCAGAGCGAGGTCTTCGGCTCCATGCGACCTACCTTCACGTTCACCGGGGTCCCCAGCGCCCGGCGCAGCATGATGTACATCTCGTTGATGTTGGTCGCGTTGTTGCTGGGGACGAGGTCG
The DNA here is from genome assembly GCA_964519915.1 of uncultured Geomonas sp. GTDB lineage: Bacteria > Desulfobacterota > Desulfuromonadia > Geobacterales > Geobacteraceae > Geomonas. The sequence goes on along the minus strand of CAZFMI010000040.1, from coordinate 13,388 downwards.
GTACCGGCCTGGACCCCCTGGGCGTACGCGTTGTAGGTCGCGAAGAAGCCGGCCGCCTCCCTGAAGGCCCCTCCGGCGTGAAGCCTGAGCGACCTGGAGGAGAGGTCGATCTCGTCGACGGCATCGTCGTCGAAACGAACGTCGAGGGTCCCGGTGAAGGAGATGGGGACATCCTCGGGAATCCCGGAAAGCCACAGCCCCTCCGTCTTTCCCTGCCCCTGCCCTTGGGGCTTGGTCCCCGCATCCGCCTGTTTGGCGCCGCTTGGGTAGACGTAGCCGTTTTTCAGGAAGGCGTCTCCGAACTCGTTCAGTTCGGGGTAGATGGTGTGGCAGGTCGAGCATTCAGTCTTGTGCTGGCGACTGAAGGCAGGGATGGCACTTGCCGTCGTAGGGATAACGAGAGGCGCGCACGCCAGAGCAAGAGTCAACAGTTCCAAAACCAAACGGTTCTTCTTCGTCACGACCACCCCCGCATAACATGGAAATAAAAACATTAACAAAAACTAAATTTCACTATCTCGGTAAAAGCCGGGCAGGTCCACATTGGATCTGGCTCAGCGTGCATGATTATTACAATATTGCCGATCCCAAGTCAACTTAACAAAATACTTATTCAGCAATTCATATGTGCCCCTGTGAGTTCAGCCTCATTTTTTAGTTACATTTATTCGCACGAAAATGTTATAAATCTCCATCCTTATCAGCGGAGGGCCTGCATGCGCACAATACGTCTCCTTTCCCCCCTACTCATACCGCTCCTCTTCCTTGGATGCGGCGGCGGAGGGGATCCGCAATCAGAAGCCGTATCGAAGCAGGCCGCCTCCGAAGAGTGCATCACCTGTCACACCCAGGCGGTTTCCCCGGGAACAGCCCTGTCCGTCACCCGGGAATGGCAGGTATCGGCCCACAACACCGCTAACGGGGCGGGTTGCGCCGACTGCCACGAGCCCGCCGCCGGGCATCCCAACAGCTGCGACGCCTGCCATGCCGGAGGCGCCCCCCCCACAAGCGACGAGGTCACCAGGAACCCCGACGCGGCCGGCAAGTGCGGCAAGTGTCACGGCCTGAGCTTCCCCGGCGACGTCATGGCGAGACTGGCGCCGCAGCATTTCGGAAACATGACGGCAAGCGCCCTGAACACGAGATACCGCGCCTCCTACGTCAGCTCCCGCTACAGGAACAACTGCACCAACTGCCACAACCCGCACGACATGAGCAGCGCCATCGTGGTCGCACGCCAGTGGGCGCAGAGCCCGCACGGCGATACCTTGGCGGGCGCCTACGCCGCCTACGATTTCAAGACCAGGGGAAGTGCCCCCCCCATGTCCACCTCCTTCGAGGCCAACTGCGTGCGCTGCCACACATCAACCGGCTATCTCAACTTCGTGAGATCCGGCTTCCTCGACGTCCATGCCTGGGGTTTGGACACGGACAAAACAAAAGAAGTCACCGGCTGCAACGTCTGCCACGACAACGGCGCCGGCCGCTCCTACAGCTACCAGGTGCGCGCCGTCCCCCCCGCGCGCATTTACTACAACTACTCGTCGTCGAAAACCTTCCCGACCGTGAAGCTGAACGACAGCGCGTTCGTCTACCCGGATGCGGGACCGTCCAACGTCTGCATGCCTTGCCACACCGGGCGGGGTATCGGGCGCATGATCGCGCAGGCCGCCGCGCTGGGGCTGAACTTTGCCAACGCCAACAGCCCGGGAGCCCATTACAGGGCCGCAGGCGCCCATCTCTTCCAGGCCAGCGGCTACGAATACGACGGACGGAACTACGTCAACGCCGACTTCCTGCACCGGTCCATCGGGCTGGGCAACACCCGCGGCACCGGGAGCAAAGGCCCCTGCGTCACCTGCCACATGGCCAACGGCACGTCGCACCATTTCCTCCCGGTGACCCTGGACGGCTCGCAGACGATCACCGGCATCGCCAGCACGGCCTGCGCCAAGTGCCACGACGGCGCATTCATGCCCGCGCAGACAGCCGTATCCCTGCAAAGCGCCAAGACGGGGTATGCCGCGGCCCTGGTGGTGCTGAACCAGATCAGGAGCGGAAAGTCCACCAGCACCAACTGGAACAGCTTCTCCCCGGGAAACGGCGCCAACACCATGGGAGCGTCCTTCAACTACACCCTGCTGACCGGCGAGCCGGGCGCCTTCGCCCACAACCCGCTCTACACGAAGAGGCTCATCTACGACTCCATCGACTGGATCTCCGATGCCAGCCTGAACGACGACGTGGCAGCGGCCGTTAGCGCGGTCACCCTCCCCGCTTCCGTCACCAACCCGGTCACGAAGCTCGCCTACTCTCCTGCCGAGATCGCGGGCCTCAAGGCGCTGGCCCTCTCGTACCTCCAAGGAACCGGCGGAGGACGCCCCTGATGAGACTATTGCTGCACATGTGCTGCGGGCCGTGCTCCATCTACCCCGTGAAGGAGCTGAGGTCCAGCGGGGTCGACGTGACCGGGCTTTTTTACAACCACAACATCCACCCCTACACCGAGTACAGGCTGCGCATGGAAGCGCTCAGGAAGTACGCGGATCTGGTCGAGCTGGAGGTGATCTACCGCGATGAGTACCGGCTGGAGGAGTTCCTCTCGCAGGTAGCGGGGGAGCCGCAGGCCCGCTGCGCTTACTGCTACCGCTCCAGGCTGGAGGAGACCGCGAAGAGCGCGGCCGAGCTCGGTTTCCCCAGTTTTTCGTCCACCCTTCTCTACAGCAGGTATCAAAACCAGGAAATGATCCGGGAATTGGGCGTAAAACTCGGGGAGCGTTACGGCGTGAGGTTCCACTACGAGGATTTCAGGACCGGCTGGCAGGAAGGGATCAACCTCTCCAAGGAGATGGGGCTGTACCGCCAGAAATACTGCGGCTGCATCTACAGCGAGAAGGAAAGGTACGTCAGGAAGTAAATCCAACAAAAAGGAGCCGGCATGCCCTCCATCGGCAAATCGCTCATCATACTAGGACTCGTCATCGCAGCCGTCGGCGTTCTCCTCACCCTGGCGGGGCGCGTTCCGTGGCTGGGGCGGCTTCCCGGCGACATCCACATCAAGCGGGAGAACTTCACCTTCTACTTCCCGCTTGCCACCAGCATCGTCATCTCGCTGGTACTCTCCTTCATCCTCTGGCTCTTCCGCAGGTAGGCACTTACCGCGGAGCACGCGGAGAACGCGGAGGTCAAATACAAAGCCTTTACTACCGCAGAGCACGCGGAGTACGCAGAGTTAGAACCCAAAGACTTTCCAGTTGTAAGGCCTGCGAGCCTTTACCACCTTCAAAGGTTTTTCGCCTCTCTCAGCGATCTCCGCGATCTCTGCGGTGAGCAGCCTGTAGCGGTTTTATCTTCCCCCCCTTGTCCAGCCTGAACAGGTCGCCGCGCCAGCGCACCCGGTTGCCGACCAGCGACAGCGCCCACACCCCGAAGGAGAGCGCGTCACGAACCGGCAAAAGCCAGAGCCAGCGCGGCAATAGCCGGTCTTGGACCAGGCTGCGGCTGTAGCTCACGGCCACCGCACTCCGCACCAGGTAAAGAAGAGCCGCGGCCGCCACGCCTGCCGATGAAAACCCGGATAACAGCACGGCCAGCAGCGCCCCGGGAAAGGGGAGCGTGATGCCCGAAGCAAGATAGCCGCCCGGCCGGGAGACCCGCATGGTCCGCCCCCAGCGCAGCTGCCGGGCCAGCAGCTCGGACAGGGTCTCGTCGCCGCGCATGATGCTCTCCACGAAGTGCGGGGAGAGCTCCAGCCGGTACCCCGCCCTGTGGATCATGTTCCCCAACTGGTAGTCGTCCGCCAGGTAATCGACCAGCGCCCCGAACCCGCCGATGCGATCCAGCGCCTCCCTGCGCACCGCCATCGACGCCCCCAGCGCGAAGGTGAGCCCCTCCAGTTTCAGCGCCGTCATGACATTGGGCATCATCTCGCCGCAAAAGCCGAGCGCCTCGATGGCGCAGCCGGCACCCCGGACCTGGGAGCTGCGGTACAGCGACGTCACCAGCCCCACCCGGGGATCGGCAAACGGCGCGGCGACCTCGCGCAGGTAGCTCTCCCCCACCCTGATATCGCTGTCGCAGACGATGAAAAGCGGGTACTTCGCCTTCGCGTGCGCGTGCATCAGGTTGCACACCTTGTAGTTCGCCCCGTGGACGGAGCCGTCGATCACCAGCGTGATGTCGACTCCGGGGTAGGCGGCGATCAGCCGCTCTATGACGGGGATGACCGGATCAGCAGGCGAGGCGGCGGCGAAGACGATCTGGTACTGCGGATACTCCTGCCGGCAGAAGGAAGCGAAGTTCTCGAAGCTGTCGCCATCGACACCCTTCACAGGCTTTAGGATGGAGACCGCAGGGGTGAACGGGGGGAGCTCCTTTATTCGGGCGAAGAAGCTGCGGCCGCAGTATAGCGTCAGCGCGCAGTAGGCGAGGGCCGGAGCTGTACAGAGAAATGGAACGATTGGATGATCCATCAGCGGATCCGCTCCACCAGCACGAGGTAGGGCGCGACCGCCGGGCGGTTCAGCTGCCGGCTGCACCAGACGTTGAACGCCCTGGGGTCGAGCGACGCCCCCCACGCCTCCACGGCAGCCGCCTCTTGCGGTCCCCCCTCGTGCCCCGTGTAGAGCGAGACGGTGACGATCCCCTGGGGAGCAAGGAGCCGGGCTGCCTGCCCGAGAGCCGAGACGGTGCCCAGAGGGTCAGTGACCAGCAGGCTGTCCCCACCCGGCAGGTACCCCAGGTTGAAGACCGCCGCCCTCAGTCCTTCGGGAACGCACCCGGCAACCGTCTCGTGGCTCGCCTCGAAGAGCTGCACGTTATCGAGGCGCCCTTCCCGCTCCAGGAGCGAGCGGGTGGCGGCAATGGCGCGCGGTTGGACGTCGAAGCCGAAGACCCTGCCCCCCTCCCCTACCAGTTCCGCCAGGAGCAGGGTATCGAAGCCGTTGCCGCAGGTGGCGTCGAGCGCCAGATCCCCCGGCCGCACCCGCTGTCTCAGCAAGAAATGGGACAGCGGCACCGCCCCGCGAAGTGTTTCAGCTTTTGTACTGTTAATTCTCATGCGACACCTTGAACTTGGCCACGGAGAAAATCCGAGAACTTCTGAGGTAGTACAACTTCTTGACCCTTCAGGTTCCTTCAGGTTCCTTCAGGTTCCTTCAGGTTCCTTCAGGTTCGTTCAGGTTCGTTTAGGTTCGTTTAGGTTCTCTCAGATTTTCTCAGATTTTCTCCGTGGCCAATGGTTTTGCCGTTTGCCTACTTTTTCCCCGCCAGGGTCAGCACCGCGGGAAGTGTGATCATGAAGGCGATCTGGCAGGCGACCATGCCGAGCGACATGACCACCCCGATGCTGAACACCCCCTGGTGCCTGGCCACCATGAGCGCACCGAAGCTCGCCATGATGGTGAGCGTGTTCAAGAGCACCCCCACGCCGGTGCTGCTCGTCACCACGGATGCGGCGCTCCCGTCCTCGCGGCGGAAGCGGTTTATCATGTAGATTCCGGAGTCGACGGCGATCCCCAGCACCAGCGGCATCACGATGATGTTGGCCGAGTTGAAGCTGATGCCGAACAGCCACATCCCCGAAACCATGAAGAGTATGCCGACCATAAGGGGTATCAGCCCGATCACCGCAAACTTGACGCTCCGGAAGGCGACCAGCAGGATCACCACGATCGCCGCAAAGGCGTAGATGAAGGCGAGCCGGTAGGCGTCCCTCATGATGGTCATGGACTCGTACACCATGACCGGCTGCCCGGTGGCGCGCGGGTCGACGCGACGCACGTCATCCAGAAAGGCCTTGAGCGGCTCGCGGTCGAAGATCTCCCCCTTGGGTGCCACCTGCAGCATGAGCTTTCCCGTCTTCCCGACGAAACGGGAGCGGAGCTCCTGGGGGATATCCGCCCCGCTCACCGGCGCGGCTGCAAGGCTCTGCTTCAAAAGCGCTATCTTCTCGGGAAGCTCCGCGAACATCCCTCCCTGGAAATCGTGCAGCATGCCGACCGCGTTCCGGTCCCGCTCCTTCTCCAGCCCGGCGAAGAACCTGTCCAGGGTGGTGACGAATGCCCGGGCCCGACCCGCCTCCGGGCGGCGCTCCTTTTCCAGACTCTCCTTGAGCGCCACGGAGGCGTTCCTGAACTCCTCGAAGACCCTCGGGAGTTCCATGAGGGAGAGGTCCTCCTGATACGGTGCCGGCTTTACATCGGCGAGCACCCCCCTTATCGCGGCCAGCTCCGCCAGTTTCTCCTGCTGCCGGTCCGGCACCAGCGTGTCGATGCTCACCACGTGATCCACGGTGGGAAGGGCCTCCAGCGCCGCCGCCTTCTCCCTGGCCTGGACGGCGTTTTCCGCGGTGACCACGGCGAAATAGCCGCTGTTCTCCTTGCTCTTCATCAGCTTGTAGGCGTAGCTCACCGACTCCAGCCCCTTGGCCTGCAGGTTCATCAGGTTGTAGTCGAAGGCGATCCTGGAAAGCGGATAGAGCGAGGCGGCGCAGCAGACGACGGTGACGGCGATGACGGCCCCGGGATGGCCGAAAAGCACCCGGGCAAGCCGCGACTCTTCCGCCGGGCGCACCGGCCTTCTCCCGGCATGCGGCTTCCTGTGCCTGGCAAGCAGCACCAGCATGGCGGGAAGCACCGTGAAGGTCACGGCGACGCAGACCGCCACCCCGCCCGCGGCGATCACCCCCAGTTCTGCGATCCCCTTGAAATCGGTCAAGACGAAGGTGAGGAAGGCGGCGGCAACGGTTGCGGCGGCCATGACGATGGCCCAGACGTTCCTGCTGAGCCCGGTCTCGATGGCGGCGAGCTCGTCTTTCCCCAGCCTCAGCTCCTCCTGGTAGCGGAGCACGAGCTGTATGCCGTACTCGATCCCTATGCCGATCAGCATCACGGCAAAGACCATGGAGAGTATGTTCAGATGGCCGACGGCCAGGGTGGCGAAGCCGAAGGAGAGCGAAAGCGCCACGAGCAGCGTCACCATGGCGGCGATCACGTTCAGCACCCCGCGAAAGGCAAGGAGCAGGAGGATCACGGTGAGAAGCAGGGAGACACCCGTCGCCAGCGCGATGTCCTCCTGGCTGGTCGCCATCTCCTCGTATTCCAGCACCGGGGTCCCCGTCAGCCCTACCGTCACCCCCTTGAACTCCGGCAGGGCCTTCAGCCTGGCGACCTCGGCGCGGATGGTTGCTATGGCTGCAGTCGCCGGGACGAACCCCACCATGTCCCTCACCGGGAGGGCGGTCAGGATCTGCTGCCTCCCTGCCCGCGCGAAGGCGGAGTCCGGATTCATAAAAACCGTCTCCAGGGAAGGGGGCGTCCCCTTCCCCTCCCTAAAGCTCGTGAAACCTCCCCCCAGCTTGTCCAGCATGAAGATGATGCCGGGAAGCTGGGACCGGTCCCCGGCAAGGTAGCGCTCGATGCTTTGGGTGAGGTAGGTGAAAAGGGTCTGCACCGACGGGGATGAGGACAGCTCCCTCAACACCGGCGCGGCGAGGCTCAGGTTGCGGCGCAGTTCCCTGATGTCCTCAAGCGGCATGAAAAGGAGGCCGTTTTCCCGGAAGAAGGGGAGCGCGTAGGGGTAAAAGACGTCGGAGAAGTGCTTACCGTCCCTGGAGAGGGTGTCGTAGAGGCGGCTGCCGAAGGCACCCACGCGCTCGGCGTCGCCCCCCTCGATGACGACTGCGATATCCTCCATGTCGCCGAACTCGGCGCGGAACTCGCGGAAGTCGCGGTTGAAGGCGGTATGCTGCGGCATCAGGTCGTCCCTGCCGGTCAGGAACTCCAGGCGCTGCGAGGTGAACCACAGGGAAAGCACCGACAGCAAAAACGCCAGGACCAGTACCGGCCAAGGCCGGCGTGCCGAGAGGGAGAAGAGGAGATGGTCTTTTTTTGCCGTTTCTTTCATGGAACCTCGTTGCGCATCGTGTACAAACTTGCAGCGCCCAGCAACCTAGCACACCCGGGGGGGCACAATCAACATCCTAAACAAGGTATTGTTTTCATTAGGAAAAAAATTCCGTCAAAGGAAAAAACAGTATACCTTTTGTGAAATCCATGTTAAGTTTCGCCACTTGTAACTATCAGCAAAGCAGCTACACTGGATTAGCCCGCGCCAACCTGACACAAAGGAGTATGTGGTGACCTCGCCTTTCAAGCACCCCATATCACACGCACTCACCTCATTCAACGGCAGCGTTGCTGAGCCCGAGCAGAGCGTCGATGCAAAGGCTGGAGCAAAGATACACCACCTCCCCGCGTCCATCTGGAAGAGGAAAGCCGGCAAGCCAAAGAGCCCGCTGGATGTCGCCATTGAAGAGAGCCGCGACTTCTTCTTCAAAGAGCAGCTCCCCAAAGGCTATTGGTGGGCAGAGCTCGAATCCAATGTCACCATCACAGCTGAATACATCATGCTGTTCCATTTCCTTGGGCTGGTTGATCACGAACGCCAGCGCAAGATGAGTAATTACCTCCTCTCGAAACAGACAGAGGAGGGCTTCTGGACCATATACTACGGCGGGCCGGGCGACCTCTCCACCACCGTCGAGGCTTATTTCGCGCTGAAGCTCGCCGGCTACCCGGCGGACCACCCCGCCATGGAGAAGGCGCGCAGCTTCGTGCTGAAGCAAGGCGGCGTCATCAGGACCCGCGTCTTCACCAAGATATTCCTGGCCCTCTTCGGGGAATTCGACTGGCTTGGCGTGCCGAGCATGCCGGTCGAGCTGAACCTCCTCCCCCACTGGGCCTACATCAACATGTACGAGTTCTCCAGCTGGGCCAGGGGGACCATCATACCGCTCTCCGTGGTCATGAACAGCCGCCCGGTGCGCCCGGTGCAGCCTTCCGCCCGGGTGCAGGAACTCTTCGTGCGGCCGCCCCGCCCCACCGATTACTCCTTCACCAAAGAAGACGGCATCTTCACCTGGAGGAATTTCTTCATCGGCCTCGACCACATGCTCAAGGTGTACGAGAGAAGCCCGGTGCGCCCCTTCAGGCACAAGGCGGTCGCGAAGGCTGAAGAGTGGGTGCTGGAGCACCAGGAAGTGACCGGCGACTGGGGGGGTATCCAGCCCGCCATGCTGAACTCGGTCCTCGCGCTGCACGTGCTGGGGTACCGAAACGACCACCCGGCCGTGTCGCAAGGTCTGAAGGCGCTGGCCAATTTCTGCATCGAGACGGATGAGCAGCTGGTGCTGCAGTCCTGCGTGTCGCCCGTCTGGGACACGGCGCTGGCACTGAAGGCCCTCGTCGACACAGGGGTCCCTCCGGATCATCCCTCACTGGTCAAGGGGGCCCAGTGGCTCCTGGACAGGGAGGTGACGAGGGGGGGGGACTGGCGCATCAAGTCGCCGGACCTGGAGCCCGGGGGGTGGGCCTTCGAGTTCCTGAACGACTGGTACCCCGACGTGGACGATTCCGGCTTCGTGATGATCGCCCTGAAGGGGATCAAGGTGAAGGACCGCGAGGAGATGGACGCCTCCATCAGGCGCGGCATCGACTGGTGCCTGGGCATGCAGAGCAAGAACGGCGGCTGGGGCGCCTTCGACAAGGACAACACGAAGCACCTGCTGAACAAGATCCCCTTCGCCGACCTCGAAGCGCTCATCGACCCTCCGACCGCCGACCTCACCGGCAGGATGCTGGAGCTGATGGGGACCTTCGGCTACGACAGCACCTTTCCGGCCGCCCGGCGCGGCATCCAGTTCCTGAAAGAGCACCAGGAGCCGGAGGGACCCTGGTGGGGGCGCTGGGGGGTCAACTACCTTTACGGCACCTGGTCCGTGCTCTGCGGGCTGGCGGCGATCGGCGAGGACATGGACCAGCCCTACGTCAGGAAGGCGGTGACCTGGATCAAGTCGCGCCAGAACCTGGACGGCGGCTGGGGCGAGACCTGCCAGTCGTACCACGACAAGTCCCTGGCGGGCAAGGGGGAGAGCACCCCGTCGCAGACGGGATGGGCGCTGCTCGCCCTGCTGGCGGCGGGAGAGGTGCACTCGGCCACGGCGGTGCGCGGCGTGCAGTACCTGATCTCCACCCAGAAGCCCGACGGCACCTGGGACGAGTTGCAGTACACCGGGACCGGGTTCCCCAAGTACTTCATGATCAAGTACCACATCTACCGCAACTGCTTCCCGCTCATGGCGCTCGGGACCTACCGGGGCCTCACCGGGAGGCAGGAGTGACAGGATCTAGGGGATGAAGGCGTTCGTCACCGGCGCTACCGGCTTCATAGGGGCGAGTATCGTGCGCGAGCTTCTCAAGGAGGGTTGGGAGGTGCGGGTTCTGGCCCGCCCCGGCTCTGACCGCCGCAACCTGGACGGGCTCGACGTAGAGATCTGGGAGGGTGACCTGGGGGACCGCGAGGCGCTTGTCAGGGGACTTTCCGGCAGCCACACCCTGTTCCACGCGGCCGCCGATTACCGGCTCTGGACACGGACCCCCCAGGCGATGTACGATGCCAACGTCAAAGGGACCCGGGCCATACTTTCGGCGGCCCTTGCGGCCGGCCTCGAGAAGGTGGTCTACACAAGCAGCGTCGGCACGCTGGGGAACCCCGGCGACGGCACCCCCGGCAACGAGAGCACCCCGGTCGATTTCAGCCAGATGGTCGGGGACTACAAGAAGAGCAAGTTCCTGGCCGAGCGCGCCGCGGAGTCCTTCCTGGAGAAGGGACTGCCGCTGGTCATCGTCAACCCCTCCACCCCGGTGGGGCCGAGGGACCTGAAGCCGACGCCGACCGGAAGGATCATCGTCGATTTCCTGAACGGGAGGATGCCCGCCTACCTGGACACGGGGCTCAACCTGATAGATGTCGAGGCGTGCGCGCGCGGCCACATCCTTGCCGCAGAAAAGGGGAGGATCGGCCAGAAGTACATCCTGGGGAACCGGAACCTGACGCTGGCGCGCATCTTCGAGATGCTCTCCGAGATCACCGGCAAAAAGGCGCCCCGGGTGAAGCTCCCCTACTACCCGGTGCTCTTTGCCGCCTATGCCAACGAGGCGCTCTCCGCGCTCACCGGTCGCGAGCCCTTGATACCGCTGGCCGGGGTGCGGATGGCAGCGAAGTTCATGTACTTCGATCCGGGGAAGGCGGTCACCGAGCTGGGACTGCCGCTCGCGCCGGTGGAGAAGGCGCTGGAGCAGGCAGTGGAGTGGTTTCGCGGCAACGGGTACATCCAAACCCGTTAGCAACAGAGATGACTGGTCAAATCGGAGCGAGGCAAAAAGGCTTCAGGGTGCCACCCAAGGCTTCCGGCTCTCCCCAAAGGTTTTCTCAGAAGTTCTCAGATTTTCTCCGTGGCCAAAGGTTTTGTTTCTGGGTTTGCGGTTTAACGTGATCGTTACGGGTTCTCAAGGAGATCCATGTACAAATTGCTAAGCAAGATAAACGGTCCCGCCGACCTCAAGAAGCTGGATGCCGAAGAACTGGTTCCCCTGGCCGGGGAGCTGCGCGCCTTCCTGCTGGAGACGGTGACCAGGACCGGCGGGCACCTTGCCTCCAACCTTGGCACGGTCGAGCTCAGCATCGCGCTGCACTACTGCTTCGACTCCCCAAACGACAAGATCATCTGGGACGTCGGGCACCAGGCCTACACCCACAAGATCCTGACCGGACGGCGCGACAGCTTCCACACCCAGCGCTGCTACAAGGGGATCAGCGGCTTCCCCAAGCGCTCCGAATCGCCCCACGACGCATTCGGTGTCGGGCACTCCTCCACCTCCATCTCCGCCGGGCTCGGCATGGCTGTGGGGTGCGGGCTGAGACAGGACCGGTCCCGGGTGATCTCGGTGATAGGCGACGGCTCCCTTACCGGCGGCATGGCCTTCGAGGCGCTGAACCAGGCAGGGCACCTGAAGAAGAACCTGATCGTCGTCCTGAACGACAACGAGATGTCGATCTCCAAGAACGTCGGCGCACTCTCCTCCTTCATCTCGCGCAAGATGACCGGCGGTTACTACCGGAGCCTCAAAAAGGAGATGGAAACGCTGATGGCCAGCATACCTGCCATCGGCGGCAACATCCTCCATTTCGCAAAGAAGGCCGAGAACTCCCTCAAGGGGTTCCTGACCCCCGGCACCCTCTTCGAGGCGCTGGGGTTCGAGTACGTGGGACCGATTGCCGGACACGACATCCCGATACTGCTGGGCGTCCTGGAGAACGTGAAAAACCTCGAGGGGCCGATCCTTTTGCACGTGATGACCAAGAAGGGGAAAGGGTACCAGCCCGCCGAGAGCATGCCGGACAAGTTCCACGGCGTGGCACCGACCAAGCCGGCCAGCGCCGCCCCGACCCGGCAGCCCACCCCCTCCTACACCAGCGTCTTTGGAGACACCCTGCTGAAGCTAGGCGAGGAGGACCCGAAGATCCTGGCCGTCACCGCCGCCATGCCCGACGGCACCGGGCTCACCCCGTTTGCCGAGAGGTTCCCCGACAGGTGCTTCGACGTGGGGATCGCGGAACAGCACGCGCTGACCTTCGCCGCAGGACTCGCAGTGGAGGGATTCCGCCCGGTCGCCGCCATCTACTCCACCTTCACCCAGCGCGCCTACGACCAGGTGTTCCACGACATCTGCCTGCAAAAGCTCCCGGTGACGCTAGCGCTCGACCGCGCAGGGCTGGTGGGCGACGACGGCCCGACCCACCACGGCAGCTTCGACATCTCCTACCTGCGCCACCTTCCCGAGCTCACCGTCATGGCGCCCAAGGACGAGAACGAGCTGCGGCACATGCTGAAGACCGCCATCTACTCCGGCTGCCCCATTTCGCTGCGCTACCCGCGCGGAGCAGGCTATGGCGTCGAGATGGACCGGGAGCTGAAGCAGCTTCCCATCGGCAAGGGGGAGATCCTCGTGGAAGGGAGCGACCTGACCATCGTCGCGGTCGGCTCCACCGTCCACCCCGCCCTTGAGGCAGCGGCGCAGCTGAAGCAAAAGGGGATCTTCGCCTCTGTGGTGAACGCGAGGTTCATCAAGCCGCTCGACAGCGAGCTGATCCTCACCCAGGCAAAAAAGACCGGCTGCATCGTCACCGTCGAGGAAAACGCCCTGCTCGGCGGCTTCGGCAGCGCCGTGCTGGAGCTCATCTCCGACGCGGGGATGACCGGGGTGCGCGTGAAGCGGATCGGCCTGCCTGACGCCTTCATCGAGCAGGGAACCCAGAGCCAGTTGAGGGCGAACCTCGGGCTCGACGCCGCCGGCATCGCAGCCACCTGCCAGGCGTTCCTCAAGGGATGCGCCCCCGAGGCCCCGCAGCTCTCCGTGGTGAAGTAGCAAAGAGCCTGACAACAGGCATGCGGAAGACGCGGGACAGGCGGAAAGGGAAAAAACACTCTTCAGCCTGTCCCGCAGCCGTGTCAGAAGCCGCAAAAAAAACGGCCATAAAGGAAAACA
>CAZFMI010000039.1:0-38694 GCA_964519915.1 uncultured Geomonas sp. | reverse complement strand
TGATGTACTCGGCGCTCATCAGGAATTCCTGGATGGTCATGGACATGCCGCGCTTGAGAAGTATCGGTTTGTCGATCTGACCCACTTTCTTGAGCAGCGCGAAGTTCTGGGAGTTGCGCGCCCCGATCTGGAGCATGTCGGAGTAGGAGGCGACCAGTTCGACCGACTCCGGGTCGATCACCTCGGTGACGAAGGGAAGCCCGGTCAGGTCCCTCGCCTTGGCCAGGAGCTTCAGCCCTTCTTCCTCAAGCCCCTGGAAGGAGTAGGGGGAGGTGCGCGGCTTGAAGGCGCCGCCTCTGAGCATCTGCGCGCCGGCCTTCTTTACCGCTGTCGCCGATTCGAGGATCTGCTCCTCGTTCTCGACCGAACAGGGTCCCGCCATGACGACCAGTTCCTTGCCGCCGATGGCAAGGGTGTCGGAGATGCGTACGATGCTGGCCTCTTTCTTCACCTCCCTGGAGGCAAGCTTGTACGGCTGCAGGATGGGGACCACGCTTTCCACCCCCTGCATCGACTCGAGAGACTGCAGCACGCTCTTGCCCCTCTCGTCCCCAACCGCCCCGATCACGTCGCGGGTCGTCCCGTGGATGATGTGGGGGGTGTACCCCAACTCCTTGATCCTGCTTGTTACTGCGTCCCTGTCTTTCCTGGCGGCTCCCGATTTCATGACGACGATCATACGCGCTCTCCTTTTTTCCCCCGAAAAGCAAAGGGCCGGAAGGATTGCCCCCCGGCCCTGTATCTCGTCAAATCTAAAAATCGGCTTCGAACCGTAAGGGGGGGAGGATCCTGTCCACCCCGGCTTTCGGTTCGAAATTTAGTACCAGCTACCTAAACTTGCACCTCTACCCGGGGAGACGGCCTAAAATAAAAGCCGCACCAAAAGTAAAAGTTCGCAAAGGTAGAGTAGCCGGTGTTGATCATGGAAGGGTAAATGCCATTTTGCGCCTCTAATGTCAAGAAAAAAGTTGGCACCGTTTGGGCTCAAGTTGTTTGACAATGCGCAGGGTTTCCGCTAATTTGGCGGGAATGCACGAGTGGCTTGTAGAGTACGGGTTCTTTGCCCTGTTTTTGCTGAGTTTTTTCGCCTCCACCCTCGTGCCTCTCGGCTCCGAGTGGATGGTGGTCACCATGCTCCTTGCCCGTAACGAGGCCTGGGCAGTCGTTGCCGTTGCCACGGCAGGGAACTGCCTGGGAGCCCTTACCACCTACTGGGTCGGTCTCTACGGCGGCGAGTTTCTGAAGCGGCGGGTGCTGCGCATGGACGAGAAAAGCACGCGGAAGGCGGAGGATTTCTACAACCGTTTCGGCTCCATGTCGCTTCTCTTCAGCTTCCTGCCGGTCATCGGGGACCCGCTCTGCCTGATAGGCGGCGTGCTGCGCACAGGTTTCATCCGTTTCACCCTGCTGGTGCTGACCGGCAAGCTCGCCCGTTACGCGGCGGTTGCCTGGCTCACCCTGCAGGGGGCGGGACTCTGATTCACGGAGGTTTGATGCTCAGTTGTACCAAGAAGGTGCTCCCCAACGGATTGCGCCTCGTTTCCGTCGAGATGCCGCATCTGCACAGCGCGGAGATTGCCATCTACATAAAAGCGGGCGGCCGCAACGACACCCCTGGCAAGGCCGGCATCTCGCACTTCCTGGAGCACATGCTTTTTCGCGGCTCCAGCGAATTCGCCTCAAACCTCGAACTGGAGATCGCCTTCGAGGCGATCGGCGGCAGCGTGAACGCGGCAACCGACGAGGAGACCACCTGCTACTTTTCGCGGGTGCACCCAAGCCAGATAGCGGAAGGGGTGAGGCTCTTCTCCTCCATGCTCCTCACCCCCACCCTCGAAGGGCTGGAGATAGAGAAGCGGATCATAACGGAGGAAGCGCTGGAGGACATCAACGAGCGCGGCGAGGAGACCAACACGAGCAACCTCTGCAGCAAGCTCCTGTGGCCCGGCCATCCGCTCGGCATGCCCACCATAGGCTACCTGGACAGCATCAGGGGGATCACCGAGGAAGACCTGCGCAGCTACCTGGCGGAGTATTACGTCCCAAAGAACGCGCTCGTCGTGGCTGCGGGAAAGCACGACCCGGAGGCCTTCTTCGCCGCCTGTGAAAGCTCCTTCGCGGGGTGGAAAGGCGCCAGGCCTCCCGCGCCCGTGCCGGTGGAAGAGGTGCAGGAGGAGCCCCGTTCGATCTTCGTCAAGGACTCGGACAGCCAGGTGAACCTGCAGATAGCCTTCCGCGGGTTCGCAAGGCAGGACAGGCGGATCATGGAGATGAGGCTGATGCGCCGCATCCTCTGCGGCGGAGGGAGTTCGCGGCTGCATCTGTCGCTGCGGGAGAAACTGGGGATCGTCTACTCCGTCGACGCCTCGCTCTCCGCCTACGAGGAAACGGGCGCCTTCGCCATAGAGTTCGCCACAGCGCCGGAAAACCTGGTGCTGGCGGTTTCCGAGGTGCTGCGCGAGGTTAAGAGCCTTGCCTTCGAGGAGGTCGGTGACGCGGAGCTGGGCAGGGTAAAGGAAGGGTACTTTTACGACCTAGAGTACAGCGGCGACTCCACCTACGAGATGCAGGTGCGTTACGGCTGGGGTGAGCTGATGACCCTGGTACGCTCCGTGGACGAGGACCGGGCCGAGGCGGCGGCGATAAAGGCGGCGGATCTGAAAGAGTCCGCCCGCTCCCTGTTCGATCCGGCCAACCTGACCCTCGCGGCAGTCGGCCCCTGGAAGGCCGGCTCCAAGCGCGCCGTTGAGAAGCTGGTCAGGGAATACCGGAAAGGGTGGCAAGGCTAAGGGAAAGGCCGTTCTACGTTCTATGTTCTACGTTCTATGTTTGGAACCCGAGACACAGAAACAGCGGTTGTGACGGCACTTGTTACCGTGCACGGCGTAAGAAATAACGTAGGGCAGTTTTAAGCCGTTAAAGCCGTTAACGTAGAACATAGAACGTAGAACATAGAACTGGTGTTAAGCCGTACGCAGAACGTTTTTAAGGAGCAGGGATGAAGACAGCTTTACTGATCATGGCCCACGGCAGCAGGATACCGGAGGCGAACAACGCGGTTAACGAGATTGCGGCGCGTGTCAAGAAGATGACGGAGTTCGAGATCGTCGAGGTCTCCTTCCGCGAACAGCATCTCCCCAATATACAGCAGGGGGTCGATGCCTGCGTGGCGCAGGGCGCCGGGCGCATCCTGCTGGTGCCGTATTTCCTCTACATGGGGGCCCACGTGCTTGAGGACCTTCCCGAGGAGTTGGAAGAGGCCAAACGGCGCTACCCGGACGTGGAGATGGTGCTCGGCAAACACCTCGGTGTGCACGACAAGCTGGCCGAGATCGTGGTCGAGCGCGTCGCCCAGAGCCTCACTGAACAGAGGTGGCACTGATGTCGGTGCACATGCGCCCCGAGGAGATCGAGGCGGAATCCTTCAGGATCATCGAGGAAGAACTCGGCCCGCACAGCTGGTCGCCGCAGATGTGGCCCCTGGTGCGCCGTGCCATCCACACCAGTGCCGACTTCGAGTACGCCCGCAGCATGCATATCTCGGAAAGGGCGATCGAAAGCGGGATCGCCGCGCTCAACGCCGGCTGCGGCATCGTCACCGACACCACCATGGTGATCTCCGGGATGAGCAAGGAGCGCCTCAAGAGGTTCGGCGTGAAGGTCTCCTGCCACGTTGCCGACCCGCAGGTCGCCAAGGACGCCAGGGCCCAGTTGATCACCCGCTCCATCCTGGCCATGCGCAAGGGGGGAAGGGACGCCGGCAACGGCATCTTCGTGATCGGCAACGCGCCGACGGCGCTCTTCGAGCTGATCAGGCTGATACGCGACGAGAGGCTGGTGCCGAAGCTGATCGTCGCGCTGCCGGTGGGCTTCGTGGGAGCCGCCGAGAGCAAGGAGGCCCTGAAGGAACTGGCCAAGGAGTATCCGGAGCTTCCCTTCATCACCAACACCGGCCGCAAAGGGGGCTCCAACGTCGCCGCCGCGGTTATGAACGCCATCCTGATCCAGGGCGCAGCGTAGTTTGCTTCCCCCGCCGCCCGACGGCGGGAGAAGCCGGTTTCCCGGTCGGACGAAGGAATCCGGTCGCAGACTGCCGAAGCGTTACCGGCGGCCTTGCCAGGCAA
Organism: uncultured Geomonas sp.; assembly: GCA_964519915.1. Lineage (GTDB taxonomy): Bacteria > Desulfobacterota > Desulfuromonadia > Geobacterales > Geobacteraceae > Geomonas. The sequence goes on along the minus strand of CAZFMI010000039.1, from coordinate 34,570 downwards.
TACAATTCCATCCGTCTTCTATGGGATGAAGCATGAGCGGGAAACATCTTAGATACGGCTACACTACAGGCTCCTGTGCCGCTGCTGCCGTCAAGGCTGCGGCCCAGATGCTGCGCGACCAGGTGCTGGTCGACGAGGTCGAGCTGATGCTCCCCTGCGGGGTCGGTGCCCACTTCCACGTCCTGGGGGGGGTGCTGCGCGACAACACGGCGTCCTGTTACGTGATCAAGGATGCCGGCGACGACCCGGATGTGACCAACGGGGCGGAGATCCATGCCACCGCCAAGGTGGAATTGTTCCTGAAGCACCAGATAGTGATCGAGGGGGGGACCGGCATCGGCCGGGTCACCAAGCCCGGGCTTGCTGTCCCGGTCGGGGAGTGGGCGATCAATCCGGTCCCGCGCAGCATGATCATGGAGGTGGTGAAGGAAGTCTTTGCCGTGCGCTGCATTCCCGCCAGGTTCACCTTCACCATCAGCATCCCAAACGGCGAGGAGCTGGCGAAGAAGACGCTAAACGAGAGGCTGGGCATCATCGGCGGGCTCTCGATCCTGGGGACCACCGGGATAGTGAAGCCGATTTCCACCAAGGCCTGGACCGACACGGTTGACGCTTCCATCGACGTGGCGCTTGCCTGCGGCTCCCGCACCGTGGTCCTCTCCACCGGCAGGACCTCCGAGCTCGCGCTGCAGCAGCATCTTCGGCTAAGCGACGAATCCTTCGTCATGATGGGGGACTACTTCGGCTACTCCATGCGGAGCTGCGCCAAAAAAGGGGTCCCCGAGGTCGTCGTTGCCGGCCAGTTCGCCAAGCTGGTGAAGATCGCCTGCGGTCACGAGCAGACCCATGTCAGTTCTTCCGAGCTGGACCTGGCCACGCTTGCCGGATGGCTCAGGGAGGTCCCGGCCGTTGCGCACCTGGAGCAACTGGCACGCGAAGCCAATACCGCCCGTCATCTACTGGAGGCTTCCGGCTACGACCGGGCTCTCATCGAGCTGGTCTGCGGCAAGGTGGCCGAGGCTTGCGCAAGCTTGGCGCCGCTGGTGAAAACAAGGGTGTTCCTGGCCGGTTACCATGGCGAGATGCTCTACTTCGGTTCGTAGTCTTTCCTGCACTGCGATCTTGCGCTTTGGCGGGGGCGGTGCAGAGCCTGATTGAGATTGATGACGTGCAATGAACAAAGGAGCGGGCCATGCCAGAGCAAAAGATTTATCTTGTCGGCGCGGGGATCGAGGGATGGGAAGGATTCGGGAAACAGGCGCTCGAGGCGATCGAAAACGCCGAGGTCCTGATCGGGCATAAGCGGCTGCTGGAGATCTTCCCGGACTTCAAGGGGGAGAAGCGCCTCCTGGAAGACCTCTCCATCATGCTCGAGTACCTGAAGACGACCAACAAGAGGACCGTGGTGCTTGGCTCCGGCGACCCCAACTTCTTCGGGGTTGCACGCTTTCTGCTCCGCAATCTCCCCAAGGACCGGGTCGAGATCTTCCCCAACGTGACCAGCGTCCAGTATGCCTTCGCCAGGATCAAGGAGCCCTGGGACGATGCGACCTTCGTCTCGGTGCACGGCAGGGGGGTGAAGCCCGCCCTGGACCGCATCATCGCCTCCGAGAAGATCGCCATTCTTACCGACAGCGTGAACACCCCGGCGGTTCTGGCCCGCGAGCTCATCGGGCGCGGCGCGGAAGGGTACGAGGCCTGGGTGTGCGAGGACCTGGGGCTCCCGACCGAGAAGTTCACCAAGACCGACGTCAGGGGGCTCTCCGAGATCAGCTGCTCCCCCCTCAACATCCTCATCCTCATCAAGACCTGGGAACCGAACCTGCAGAACTTCCCGATGATCGGCATCCGTGACGACGAGTTCGCCACGGCCAAGAAGCTGATCACCAAGGAAGAGGTGCGGGCCATAACGCTTGGCAAGCTGCAACTGCAGGACGACCTGGTGATGTGGGACATCGGCGCCGGGAGCGGCTCCGTCTCCATCGAGGCCGGGAACCTGATGCCCAACGGCCGCATCTTCGCGCTGGAGAAAAACGGCCAATACCTGAGCTTTCTGAAGGAGAACCTGAAGAAGTTCGCTGCCCGCAACGTGCTGCTGGTCGAGGCCTTCGCCCCCGAGGGGCTGGAGGAACTTCCCGACCCGGACCGCGTGTTCATCGGCGGCTCCGGCGGGATGCTGGAAGAGATCATCGACGCGGTCGACAGGCGGTTGAAGCCGGACGGTTTCATCGTCATCAACGCCGTGACGCTCGACACGCTGACCAAGTCGGTGGAGTTCCTCGAGGATCACGGCTACACGGTCGAGGTCACCTGCGTCAACATCTCCAAGACCCGCAGCCTCACCGAGTACAAGATGTTCGCCGCGCACAACCCGGTCTACGTGATCAGCGCCTGGAAGGGGGAGGAGTAGTGGCCGTTGTCTATGCCGTAGGAGTTGGACCCGGCGACCCTGAACTCTTAACACGAAAAGCCGAGCGGATCATCAGGAGCGCGGACGTCGTCTGCGCACCGACCGGGGCCGCCGAGGCGGGAAGCTACGCCCTCTCCATCGTGGAGCAGTTCATAGACCGCAGCCGGCAGGAGGTGCTGGTCCAGGTTTTCCCGATGGTCAAGGATCAGCAGGGGCTCGATCCCTTCTGGGAGGAGGCCGCGGACCAGGTGGCGCAACGTATCGCCGCCGGCAAGGACGTTGCCTTCATCACCATCGGCGACCCGTTCCTTTATTCGACCTACCTCTACATCCACAGGATTTTCCTCGCCAAGTACCCGGAGATAAAGATCGAGGTGGTCCCCGGGATCTCCAGCATCCTGGCATCCTCGGCCGTGTCCGGGCTCCCGCTCGGGCTGGCGGCGGAGCGGATCGCCATACTTCCTGCCACCTACGAGCACGATGAACTGAAGCGGACCCTCGAGGAGTTTGACACCGTGGTCCTCATGAAGGTCAACCGCGTCTTCGACTCCGTGTACGCGGTGCTGAAGGAACTCGGGCGCGACAAGGGAGGCGTCTTCGTGCGCCGGGTAGGCTCCAGCGAGGAAGAGGTGCACTTCGACCTGGAGGCGCTGGTCGGTAAGAAGCTCGACTATCTCTCCATGCTGATCGTGCGGAAAAACCCGCTGTAGTTCTCGTATTACCGCAGAGTACGCAGAGGGCGCAGAGAAAAGCGAACTAAACAAGCATTTCCGGGGTCAAACCCTCGCGCGAGTGCCCTTGGGTTGCCGGGAATTTGCCTCCGCGTTCCCTGCGATCTTCGCGGTAAACATCAAAGGTGGTTTTTGTGAGTCAGGTGCAGAAGGTGTTTTTTGTCGGGGCCGGTCCCGGCGATGCAGAGTTGATCACCGTGAAAGGCGCCCGCCTGCTGCGCGAGGCGGACGTGGTGGTGTACGCGGGGAGCCTGGTCGACCGCGAGCTGGTCCGGACCTACGCCCCGAACGCCCGGGTCTTCGATTCGGCCGGAATGGACCTGGAGCAGACGACGGACGCCCTGGCCCGGGCGGTTACGGCCGGAGAGAGGGCGGTTCGTCTGCACACCGGCGACCCCTCCATCTACGGCGCCATCCAGGAGCAGATGGAGGAGCTGGACCGTCTCGGCATCGGCTACGAGGTGGTGCCAGGGGTGACCAGCGCCTTTGCCGCCGCCGCGGCCCTGAAGCAGGAGCTGACCCTGCCGGAGGTGTCGCAGACCGTCGTGATAACGCGGCTGGCCGGAAGGACCCCGGTGCCGGAGCGCGAGCAGCTTAGCAACATCGCCAGGATCGGCGCGACGCTGGTGATCTACCTCTCCGTTTCCATGATCGAGAAGGTTGTGGAGGAGTTGCTGAGCGGAGCCTACCGGTCGGACACCCCGGTTGCCGTAGTGGCCAAGGCATCGTGGCCAGACGAGCAGGTGATCACCGGGACGCTGGCGGACATAGCGGCCAAGGTGAGGGATGCTGGGATCGGCAAGCAGGCTCTCATCGTAGTGGGGGACGTGCTGCGCGCCCGCGGCGAGGGGATGAAAGCCAAGTCACTCCTCTACGACAAGGGGTTCACCCACGGCTGCCGGGAAGGGGTCGTCGCTTAGAGGCAAGGTCCATTCACAGGGACGAAGGGACCAAGGGGATGAAAGCATGACCGGAAGCCTCATGGGTCAAACCTAGGCCTCTTGGTTTTGAAGTCTTCCCCTGTATCCCCTTCATCCCAGTTAAACGTTTTTCCGAGGGGGTTGATGCAGGTAGCGATCATCGCCATAACCGGTAACGGCGCCCGGATCGGGGCCGCCCTGCGGCAGGGGATCCCGCAGAGCAGGCTCTTCGTCATCGAAAAGCACGCGACCGGTGACGCCCACCCCTTCTCCGCCGGCTTGCAGACGCTGGTGGACAGGCTGTGGCCCGACTACGGCGGCTTGGTCTTCATCATGGCGGCGGGGATAGTGGTGCGCAGCATCGCCCCCTTGTTGCAGGCAAAGGACAGGGACCCGGCGGTCGTGGTGCTGGATGACGCGGGGCTCTTCGCGGTGTCGCTGCTCTCGGGCCATATCGGGGGCGCCAACGCGCTCGCCAGGAGCTGCGCGGAACTCACCGGGGGCACAGCTGTCATAACCACCGCGACCGATGCCAACCATCTCCCCTCCTTTGACATGCTGGCCAAGGAAAGCGGCTGGCTCATCGAAGACCTTTCCCGGGTAAAGGTGCTGAACGCGCTGCTTTTGGAGGGTGAAGAGATCGCCGTCGTCGACCCGACGGAAAGGACCAGGGAATACTTCGCCGGCAAGGGGAAGCTCTCCTATTTTGAGAACGCAGACCTGGCGTCACGCAGCGGGGCCAGCGGCTTGCTCCTGGTAACCAACCGGGAACTTCCTCCCTCCCTGGACCTGGAGCGGACCCTGGTGCTGCGCCCTGTGGACCTGTGCCTCGGCATCGGCTGCAACAGGGGGACGAGCGCGGAGGAAATCGGGTCGGTGGTGTCGAAGTACCTGGCGCAGCTGTCGTTTTCGATGAGGAGCGTGCACTGCATCGCGACCGCCAGCGCGAAGGAGGACGAAGAGGGGTTGCTCGCGTTTGCACGGGAGGAGGGGATTCCCGTCCTTTTCTTTGCAAGCGGGGAATTGAACCAGGTCCGCTTCCCGTCGCCGCCCTCCGATCATGCTTTCTCCGCCATCGGCGCCAAGGGGGTTGCCGAACCGGCTGCCCTGCTGGCGTCGCAAGGGGGCAGGCTGGTTTTGGAGAAGGTGAAGGACGGCAACGTCACGCTGGCTATAGCAACGTCTCCGCTACCCGCACTCCGGGAGCGCATGCCCGAAGGGCGGGTGGGGTCGGTGCCGTAAGGGTTACGCCCCCGGCGCACATGAATCAATCTGAAGAGTTAACGAGGGTTTTTGATGTCTAAGCTTTTTGTGGTGGGTATCGGCCCCGGCGGCCTGAACCATATGACCTTCGAGGCGCGCGAGGCGATCGAGAAGGCCGACGTGGTGGTCGGCTACAAGACCTACCTTGAGTTCATCGAGCCGCTTTTGTCGGACAAGGAAGTCGTCTCCTCGGGGATGATGCGCGAGGTGGAGCGCTGCTCGCAGGCGCTTTCCATTGCGGCTTCGGGAAAAACCGTCGCCCTCGTCTCCAGCGGCGACGCGGGCATCTACGGGATGGCGGGCCTGGCGCTGGAACTGGCCGACGGGGCCGGAAACGGCTCAGCCGCGCCGTACCCGGGCGTGGAAATCGCCATCGTTCCCGGCGTATCGGCGGTCCAGGCGGCTGCCTCGGTGCTTGGCGCTCCTCTCATGCACGACTTCGCAGTGATCTCCCTGTCGGACCTGATGACCCCCCTGGACACCATCAGGGAGCGGCTGAAGGCTGCCGCGGCGGCCGATTTTGTAGTCGCCCTCTACAACCCGCGCAGCAAGGGGCGCGTCACCCAGATCGAGGAGGCCGCAGCCATCCTGATCGCGGCGCGAGGCCCGCAGGTCCCGGTAGGCATCGTCAGAAACGCCTGCCGCGACGGCGAGGACCGCATCGTCACCACGCTGGGGGAGATGCTGCTGCACCCGATCGACATGTTCTCCATCGTCATCATAGGTAACGCCTCGACGCGCTTGTCCAGAGACGGCGGCATCGTGACCCCGCGCGGTTACGCCACGCGGGGCGGGGAAGGGGCGGCACGCGGCAGCAAGCCTGCGGCGGGCACGGCAGCGGTGCCTGCCGACCCGCGCGCGCTGATGTTCTGCGGCACCGGCTCGGATGTCGGCAAGTCGGTGATCACCGCTGGTTTCTGCCGGATTCTCAGGCGTCGCGGCATCCGGGTGGCTCCCTTCAAATCGCAGAACATGGCGCTGAATTCGGCGGTGACCCCGGAGGGGGGGGAGATCGGTCGCGCCCAGGGCGTGCAGGCGGAGGCGTGCGGCATCGCGCCCCACACGGACATGAACCCGATCCTGCTCAAGCCGAACTCCGACACCGGCAGCCAGGTGATCGTGCAGGGGCGGGTGGTACGCAACATGGGGGTGAAGGAGTACAACGCCTACAAGCCGGAGGCGTTCCTGAAGGTTCAGGAGAGTTTCCAGAGGCTCAAGGAGAGGTTCCCGTTCATCGTCATGGAGGGGGCCGGAAGCATCGCGGAGATCAACCTGCGCGCCCACGACATAGCGAACCTGAAGGTTGCCGCCATGGCCGGAGCTCCCGCCATTCTCGTTGCCGACATCGACCGCGGCGGGGTCTTCGCCCAGATCGTCGGAACGCTGGAGTTGCTGACTCCCGAGGAGAAGGGGCTGGTGAAGGGTGTCATCATCAACAAGTTCCGCGGCGACGCCTCGCTGCTGAAGCCGGGCATCGATTTCGTGGAGGAGCGCACCGGCGTGCCCGTGCTGGGCGTGCTTCCCTGGTTCAAGGGGATCTCGCTTCCCGAAGAGGACAGCGTCGCCCTGGGGAAAAAGGGGAGGGGTGCCGTAGCCGCCGACGACGTGAAGAAGTTGCGTGTCGGCGTGGTGCGCCTGCCGCGCATCTCCAACTACACCGATTTCAGCGCCTTGGAGGCGGAACCGGATCTGGAACTCCGTTACCTCGACTCCCCCGCCCCGGTCGACTCTCTGGACCTGCTGATCCTGCCGGGGACCAAGTCCACCCTGGCCGATCTCGCCTTTCTCAGGGAGAGCGGCATCTTCGACGCTGTCCAGCGCTTCAAGGGAGCGGTGGTCGGGATCTGCGGCGGGTACCAGATGCTGGGTGCCCGGGTGCTGGACCCGCATCGGGTGGAGTCCGGCATCGGCAGTGCGGCAGGGTTGGGGCTCCTGGACGTGGTGACCACCATGCTGAAGGAGAAGCAGACGCACCAGGTCGAGGCCAGGCTGCTCCCTGCCGGACAGGAAATCGCGCCGGGCGCCGGGGCCGGCATCGCCGGGTACGAGATACACATGGGGGAGAGCGTGCTGGGAAGCTGCGTCCGTCCCTTTGCCGGCATCGGGAAGCGTTCCGGCTCCGACGCGTCTCTAGAAGACGGCGCCGTCTCCCCTGACGGCCGTGTCTTCGGCACCTATCTGCACGGCATCTTCGACAACCACGGCTTCCGCACCGCCTTCCTGAACCGCATCCGGCGCGAGAAGGGGCTGCCCGAGCAAGCGGAAGCGGTTCCTGTGGCGGACCCCTTCGACCTGTTGGCGGACCACATGGAGAGGCACCTGGACATGGAGCGGATCTTCCGGATCTGCGGCGCGACGGTAACGGGCCCTTAACTTCCCCCTATTCAACCGGCCGGATCATTAATGGACTTCTTAGTACCAGATACCCTGATCGTCCTGTCCGCGGTGCTCCTCGACCTGGTCCTTGGCGACCCGCGCGCGCTGCCGCATCCGGTGGTGGCCATCGGGCGCCTGATCTCCTTCCTGGAGCCCCTGCTGCGCCGCGGCTTCGGCAACGCCCGCGTGGCCGGCGTGATGCTGCTGGCGACGACGGTCGGGGTGAGCTACGGGACAGCCGCCTTGATCCTGCATCTGGCCTATGCCGTTTCTCCGGCGGCGGGGTTTCTGGCGGCTCTCTATCTCGCCTGGGTCTCGCTCGCAGCGCGCTCGCTGCACCTGGAATCTGGGAAGGTGGCGAAGGCGCTGCGGCAAGGGGATCTGCCGGGCGCGCGGCTGGCCCTCTCCTATATCGTGGGACGCGAAACGGCGGAACTGGACGAGCAGGAGATCGTGCGCGGGGCCGTGGAAACGGTGGCGGAGAACACCGGCGACGGGGTGATCGCGCCTCTTTGCTACCTGATGCTCGGCGGCCCGGCGCTTGCCATCGCCTACAAGGCCGTGAACACGCTGGACTCCATGGTGGGGTACAAGAACGAGCGCTACCTCGAATTCGGATGGGCTTCGGCGCGCCTGGACGACCTTGCCAACTACCTCCCGGCCCGGTTGACCGGGCTGCTCATGGTTCTGGCCGCGCCGATCTGCTCCCTGAGCGGAAGCGGAGCCTGGCGCATCATGCTGAGGGATGGCCGAAACCATTCCTCCCCGAACAGCGGCTTTCCCGAGGCGGCGGCAGCCGGTGCCCTCGGGGTGAGGCTTGGCGGCGCCAACCGCTACTTCGGCAAGGTGGTGGAGAAGCCGGCCATCGGCGACGCGTCGCTGCCGCTATCACTGGAGGCGTACGGGGGCGCGGTAAGGCTGATGTACTGCAGCGAGGGGTTGCTGGTCGCGGGCTGGCTGGCGTTTTCCCTCATTGCCAAGATATGACCCTCTCCCGGCTCCCGTAGTCTCCCTCCCCTGCGCGGGAGGGGCGGGCCGAGGGGTGAGGAAAACAGACCGACAGCTAAGGGTAGCCAAATGGCAATCGCACACGAACATGGCGGCAATGTCTTCGCCATCGCCAGGACACTGGGGGTCCCGCCGGAGAAGATCATGGACTTCTCCGCCAGCATCAACCCGCTCGGCATGGCGCCCGGGGTGCGCGACGCGCTGGCCGGATGCCTCGACCGTCTGCTGCATTACCCGGACAAGAGGGCCACTGAGCTGAGGGAGGCGCTCGCCGCCTACCACGGTGTAAGCGCGGACGAGATAGCGGTGGCAAACGGCTCCACTGAGCTGATACATCTCTTGCCGCGGGTCTTCGGGGGGAAAAGGGGGCTCATCGTCGCTCCCGCCTTTGCGGAATATGCCCTGGCGCTGGAGCGCTCGGGGTGGGAGATCGACTACCTCACCCTGGCAAGCGGCGACGACTTCGCCCTGCCGCTGCCGCGACTGCAGGAAAAGCTCGGGCAAGGCTGCGACATGCTTTTCGTGTGCAACCCGGGCAATCCCACCGGCGCGCTGATCCCGAAACCGCAGATGGAAAGGGTGATCGAGCTTTGCCGGGAAAGCGGCACCTTCCTCGTGCTGGACGAGGCCTTCGTGGATTTTTGCGAGGCGGAGTCGGCAAAGCACCTGATCCGGCAAAGCGAGCGGGCGATCCTGCTTCGCTCCATGACCAAGTTCTTCGCAATCCCCGGCTTGCGGCTGGGGTATGCGGTCGCCGCGGCGCGGACCATCGAAGCCGTCGCCGCGCTGCAGGACCCCTGGAGCGTCAACACCGCGGCCCAGGTGGCCGGCATGGCGTCCCTCGCGGACGCGGGGTACTGCGGGCGCAGCAGGGATTACATCGACGGGGAGAGGGAGCGTCTCGCAGCCGACCTGGCCGCGATTCCCGGTCTGAAGGTGTTCCCGGCGCGAGCCAACTACCTGTTGGTGGAGATGCCGGGGGGGGGCGCGGCGCAGCTTCGCGAGCGGTTGGTGCAAAAGGGGATGCTGATCAGGGATTGCGGCAATTTCCAGGGACTCGATGGGAGGTTCTTCAGGGTGGCGGTCCGGCTCAGGGCGGAGAACGAGCTGCTGGTCGAGAGCCTGCGCGCGGAGATCTCGAAGGCGTAACCGCCACGGTGCGGGGAGGAAAAATCACTGCCGTTGCAGGTAACGAAAAAAGGCTTATCGGTCAAACCGATCAGCCTTTTTGTTTATCGCCCTTGTACGCTCCGCGGCGTGCGCCTTTGCCTCTCAGCTTCCGGGGAGGGAATAGAAATCCTTCCTGCAGAGCCGGATCCGCTTGATCTCTTCGTTGCAGACGTAGCGCACTATGGCGTCACGGTCCCTTTCGTTGATGTGCATGAAGCGCAAGCCGGCGCTGTAAAAAACCTCTTCCCCCTGGGTGACCGCTTCGCTGTGCATCACCTGGGCCACTACCGGGACGACCTTCGGCTCGGGAAGCGGGAGGTGGAAGGTGGCATAGACGATGTCGTCGGCGGTCATCGCCATTTCGGTTTCCGTCCTCAAGCCGCCGCCGCTGATGTTCACGATCCGGGGGAACCCCCCCTGAGAGGCGACCCTCAACCCTCCGGCGCCGGTCTCTTCGGCGGTGCCGGCGGTGACGTTGAACAGGATCACCGGGATCTCGGTGCTCAGCCGGAAGTATTCCCTCTGGTCCTCGGGGGTCACCCGGTCCACGAAGGCCACCCGCAGACCTTCTTCCGCCTCGTGGTCCAGCACCACACCCTTGCAGCGGTAGCTGTTGCCGCTCACCCCGATCCTCATCACCAGCGGTGACTCCGGGTGCAGGCGCACTCCTTCGGGGAGCTTGTCCCTGGAGAGCAGCAGCCGTACCTGTGCGTCGTCAACCTCCGTGATCACGGCGCCGTCGTTGAACACCGTGTCGTCCGGTAGCGATACCTCTACCCTGGCCCTTTGGCCTGCATGGAAAAAGTCTCTGTAGTTGCAGGGGTCGTTTTGCATAAGGGGGCTTCCATTTCATTTAATAACAGGTCTGCTGAGTCAGGCCGTAGCTGCAATTCAAGAGCCAATATCGGGTTTGCCCGCGGCCAAGCCGGCAACTGGCTGATTTGGTTGCGGATGCAGTTTTGCCGGCGCTAATGTGAGTTGGTGCTGTTTACGCCAATACCCCGATCTGCTGTGTCATATGGCTGACCTTGGAGGAAAACGTAACGCAAAAGGAGCGTCCCGCTGCAATATTTCTTGACTTTGCCCCCCCCTTGGCTATTCTAAAACGAAATCATTTCCGTTTAGGTGGGGCCATGGATCAGCGTCACGCACTGGCACTGAAGCAATTCAATATGAAGGCGACTCCCAAGAGGCTGGCAATCCTCGAAATGCTCGAGGGCGAGAAGGGGTATGCGAGCCCCGAAGAGCTCTGGAAACGGCTGAGGGAGCGGTTCGACCGGCTCGGGCTCCCCACGGTGTATCGGATCCTGGAGGAGCTCGCCGCAAGCGGCCTCCTCACCAAGGTGATCCACCCCAACCGCCAGCTCTATTACTACTTTTGCAGCAACCCTGAACACCATCACCATTTTGTCTGCCTCTCTTGCAGGAGGGTGGAGGATATCCCCGCCTGCGGCATCGAGGCGCTGGAACGGGAGGTCACCCTGAGAAACGGAAGCAAGGTGCTTTCCCACATACTGCAGCTAAACGGTCTCTGCCGCGGCTGCGCAGGGAAGGAGGGCGAGCTGTGAAACGGCTGTCGATGGGATTTCTCTTACTGGTTTTGGCCTTTGCCGGTTGCAGCAGGGAGCAAGGAAGAAGCGACAAGCTCCAGGTGGTGACCACCCTGTTCCCGCTCTACGATTTCGCCAGGAGCATCGGCGGCGAAAAGGCGCAAGTGAGCATGCTGCTTCCTCCCGGCGTGGAACCGCACAGTTTCGAGCCCCGCCCCGAGAACGTGGTCCGGGTGAACCGTGCCGACCTCTTCATCTACACCAATCCGCTGATGGAGCCGTGGGCAGCCGGGATGGTCGCCGGGCTGGACCGCGGCAGGGTGGAGATAGTCGAGGGTGGCAAGGGGATCGCGCTGATGCCGGCGCCGGAGGGAGAGCCGCACGGAGATGGTCATGCAGGAGAGCACGGCAGGGAAACCGCGGATCCGCACGTCTGGCTGGACCTGGACAATGCCCGCCACATCGCCGGCAACATACGGGCCGCCTTCGTGGCCCGTGACCCGGCCAACGAGGCGTATTACCGGCGAAACGGGGCGAAGCTCGATGCGGAACTGGCGGCACTGGATGAGCGTTTCCGGCAGACGCTGGCCCGAAGCCCGAAGAAGGTGCTGCTGCACGGCGGTCATTACGCGTTCGGATACCTGGCAAAGCGCTACGGCCTGAGCTACATATCGGCGTCGGCGGTGAACGCCGATGCGGAACCCACTCCGGCCAAGCTCGCCGAGCTGGTGCAGCTGATGCGGCGCGAGCGGCTGAACTACGTCTACACCGAGGAACTGCTGAGCCCGAGGGTGGCGGAAACCATCGCCCGGGAGACCGGCGCGAAGGTGCTCATGCTGCGCGCCGGGCACAACGTCACCAGGGAGGACCTGGAGCGCGGGGTGAGTTTCATATCGATCATGGAAGAGAACCTGCGCAACTTGAAGACGGGGCTGCAATGAACGGGAAAGCATTGGCGGTACAGAACCTGTGCGCCGGATATCATGGCAGCGAGGCCTTGAAAGACGTCTGCTTCACCGTGAACCCCGGTGACTACGTCGGCATCTGCGGCCCCAACGGTTCAGGCAAGAGCACGCTGGTGAAGGTGATCCTCGGCCTGCTGCAACCAAGCTCGGGCGAGGTGTCGCTGCTTGGAGGGCCGCAAAAGGGTTTTCGCCGGTGGGACCGGATCGGGTATCTGCCGCAGGGGCTGCAATTTTTCAACCCCCACTTCCCGGCCACCGTGGATGAGGTGGTGCGACTGGGGCGGCTTTCGGCCAAGAGGTTTCCCAGGCGCTTCACCCGGGAGGATGCGCAGGCAGTCGAGCGGACCATGGAGTGGATGGGGATCTCGCACATCAGGGGGAGCATGATCGGAGAGCTTTCAGGCGGGCTGAGACAGCGCGTGCTTCTGGCCAGGGCCCTGGTGAACGACCCGGCGCTCCTGGTCCTGGACGAGCCGACCACGGCCCTCGACCCCGAGACCAGGGAGAGCTTTTACAGGCTGATCTATGAGATGAACCGGGAGAGGAAGGCGACCGTGCTCCTGGTGACCCACGACACGGCCACCATAGGGAAGTACGCCTCCCACCTCCTTTATCTGGACAAGAAGATCATCTTCTACGGCGACTTCGACGACTTTTGCAACTCCACCGAGATGACCGGGTTCTTCGGCGAACACGGCCAGCATCTGGTCTGCCACAGGCACTGAAGGCAGGGCTAGGGCTCGTCCCTGCCGCAGGCCGCTGAAAGGGCATAATGAGCGGGGCAGGTGACTGCTGGAGAAGGTGATCGGCCGGTTTTGCCCCCCCCGGTCCCCTGGCCCCGCCTTAAAGAGGTTTTTCCATGATGATAACGGAGATGCTCAGTTACGGGTTCATGCAGAGGGCGCTCATCGGCGGGTCGCTCATAGCGATTCTCTGCTCGGTGCTGGGGGTGTTCCTCGTGCTGCGCCGGCTCTCGCTGATCGGCGACGGCCTGGCCCACGTGACCTTCGGCAGCGTGGCGCTGGCGCTGTTTTTCAGGTTCCACTCCTTCTACATGACGCTTGCCATCATCCCGGTGGTACTCGCCTCCTCCCTCGGGATACTTAAGCTGGCGCAAAAGGCGAGGATCTACGGCGATGCCGCCATCGGTATCGTGTCGGCCGTCGGCATCGCCACCGGTGTCCTCTTGGCGAGCGTCGCCGGGGGCTTCAACGTCGACCTCTTCAGCTATCTGTTCGGCAACATACTCTCCATAAGCTCTAGCGAACTGGCCATAGCCGCAGTGCTTTTCGTCATCGTCATCGCTGGGGTCTCCGTCTTCTACAACGAGCTTTTCGCCAGCACCTTCGACGAGGAGCTCGCCAAAAGCTCGGGGCTCGACACGGACCGTATCAACGCGGTCCTGGTGCTGATGACCGCCCTGACGGTGGTCCTCGCCATGAAGGTGGTCGGCATCATGCTGATCTCGGCCCTTTTGATACTCCCCGCCGTGTCCGCGCTGCAACTCGCCAAGGGATTCAGGGCCGCCATCGTCACCGCGGCAGGGATCGGGGTGGGTACGGTGGTGGCAGGCATATCGCTCTCCTTCGTGATGGACCTGCCCACCGGCGCCACCATCGTGCTGATCAACTTCGCGGTCTTCCTGGGCGCCTTTGCCGCCCGCACCCTGCTGCGCAGCCGCTAGCCCCCCGACGGTTCCCCCTCCGCTCCCGGGTCGCCCGACGCTTCGTGGCGCCACCTCCCCCCCCCTTTTTCAAGGCCGGGGTTAATTTTTGTCGCCCGGAGCCGATAAGGGCAACTGGCGCAGGTGCCCCCTGCATACCTGAAACCGTAACGGCGGCCCGGATGATCGAAGCAAAGGAGTGGATAAGCGCGGATGCGCTGGCAAGATACGCCGGCCATGACCGGGTGATGGGCGCCATCACCTGGCTCCTGGTGGTCCTGGCCTTGCTCGACGTTTACCTGCTCCCCATGGAAAGCAAGGGGACCCTTCTGGTGGTCCTTTGCTCTTTGGCGCTGGTCTGCTCCAGGGCCCTGTCCAGGCTCTTTCTGGAATACGGGCAACCGAAGGCGTCGCTCGACCTGTTACTCCTGCTGGTCTACGTGATCGCTGTCTGCTGGTTCACCGGTAAGACCTCCAGCCCCTTCGTCTCCATCATTTACCTGATCCTGATGGCCACCTCGCTCACCCTCGGCAGGCGCATCACCTACCTGATGGCCGGCCTCGTCATCGCCTGTTACACCCTGCTCGCCGCTGCCGAGTCCCCTGCCTTCTGGGGTGAGATCAGCGGCCACGTCATCAAGTCCTTCCCGTTCATCCTGATGGCGCACCTGGGCGCGCTCCTTTCGGGTGAGGCGGAGAGCGCGCGCGCCGAGGTGGAGAGGCTGTCGCTCACCGACGACCTCACCGAACTGAACAACATGCGCAGCTTCGAGGCGCTTGCGCTGCAGCAGGAAAAGATCGCCAAAAGGTACCGGGCCCCCTTCGCCATCTGCATGCTGGATGCGGACAACCTGAAGCTGATCAACGACAGGTACGGCCATCTGGCGGGGACCGAGCTGATCAAATGGACCGCCCGGATCATCCGCTCCAACATCAGGGGAAGCGACATCGCTGCGAGGTTTGGCGGAGACGAGTTCATCATCATGTTCAACGACACCGAGAAGGAACTGATCCGTCCGGCCGTGGAGAGGATCGTCCGGGCCATGGCCGCCTCCCCCTTCAGATACGAGGGAGAGCTGATAGGGTCGACGCTCTCTGCGGGGATTTCATCGTTCCCGCGGGACGGGCAGGACCTGCGCAGCGTCGTGAAGCGGGCCGACGAGGCCATGTACCTGAGCAAAAGGCGCGGCAAGAACCGGGTCTCCCTCTATGGGGAGGGCGAGGCGGGGGGGGCGCGGGAGGAACTACAGGTATGGGGAGAACAGCTTGGCTGCGGCGTCCCTGAGCTTGACCGGCAGGGGGCGGCCGTCCATCTCGGCGAGGGTGATCTCCCTGGATAGCGCCAGGGTCTGCCGGCAGCGCTCCTCCAGGTGGCCGGCGAAGGCGAGGTCGTACACCTCCAGGTTGAACTCGAAGTTCAGCCTGAGGCTTCTGGGGTCGAGGTTGGCGCTGCCGATCAGGCTCCAGCTTTTGTCCACCACCATGAACTTGGTATGAACGAAGGGGGGGGGCTGGGCGTAGATGCGCACCCCTTGCTGCAACAGCTCCCACAGGTAGGAGCGACTGGCCCAATGCACGTAGGGGAGGTTGTTCATCTCCGGGAGCACCAGGGTGATCTGCACGCCGCGCAAGGCTGCCGTTATCAGGGCGGAGATCAGCGGCCGGTCCGGTATGAAATAGGGGGTCACCATGGTGACCCTGCTCCTCGCGCAGGAGAGGGCGCCCAGGATGATCCAGTTGAGCTTCCTGAACTCCTTGTCGGGCCCGTCGCTTACCGCCCTCACCAGGGCGGTCCCGGTGCGGGCGAGCTCGGGGAATAGATGGGAGGAGGTCAGCTGCTCCCCCGTTGCGAAGTGCCAGTCCTCGAGGAAGGTTTGCTGCAGGTCGGCCACCACCGGCCCCGACACCTGGAAGTGCAGGTCCTTCACCACCGGGGGGCGGCTGGTGACCAGGTGCCGGCTGCCGATGTTCATGCCGCCGGTGAAGGCGACGGCCCCGTCCGCCACCATGATCTTGCGGTGATTTCGCAGGTTCAGATACCCCCCGGGTCTCAGCGGCAGGAACCTCCGGTACTGAACCCCCGATCCCCTGAGCAGCTCCCCCGCCGTCGGCCTTGAGTACTTCTCCCCCAGGCTGTCCACGATTACCCGGACCTCCACCCCGCGGTCCGCGGCCCTGGAGAGCGCCATCACGAAGCGCTTGCCGGTGTCGTCTCCGTCGAAGATGTAGGTGCAAAGATGAACCGAGGAGACCGCCCGGTCGATGGCGGCAAGCATGGCGGGGTAGGCTTGCTCCCCGTTTTCCAAAGGGACCAGGGTGTTGCCAGGCAGCAGCCTGGTGCTGACCACGTGCTCGGAGAGGTTGCGCAGTTCCCTCAGGTAGGAGAGCCCCTCCGGCAAAGGCGCGGATGCAGCCGCCGCGCCGGACTGCGGCATCAGCTGGAGACGTCCCGCCTCCTCGTGCCAGCGCCTGGCCCTGCTGTAGATCCGGTTGACTCCCATCCCCCAGTACAGAAGCGGACCCAATAGCGGGATCGCCACGCAGGCCAGTATCCACCCCAGAGCCGAGCGCGGGTCGCGCTTGTTGATCAGCGCGTGTCCCGCGGAAATCAGGGCGAGCCCCGCCAGGGAAAGGGCCAGTAGTCCCCACAGGATGTCGTCTAGGAAGTGCAAGATGTCTCCCGATAAGATGCGCCCATGTCGAACCCGGCTCCCCGGGTTCTATTTCACCGTATGCAGAAAGAGGGCGGCATGATTGCCGCCCTCCAAGGGAAGACGCCCGGCTGCGGTTGCGGAATCAAAGCAGGGTGAACGGCTGGGCGCGCCTGGTCCAGTCGCTTTGGGGGTACCGGGCCGAAAGCTGCTGGTGGATCTCCTTGAGCGCCGCCGGGGAATGGCTCGATTTGTAGCGCGCCACCCCGCGCAGGTACACCGCCTCGGGTGCCGAGGCGCACTCCGGGCAGCCGTTTAGGAGCGTGTTGAACTGTATCACCGCCTCGCTGAACTGGCCGTAGTCGAGGCTCACCTTGCCCATGCCGAGCAAAACCGAGCCGACGATCTCATCCGCCGGAAGGAAGCCGACGCTCCGTTGGTGCTCCCTGCCGTAGTAATCGAGAACGAGTAGCGTCGGTGTCCAGCTCACCCGGTAGTCGGAGGCAAGCGAGGTGTTGCTGACCGGCGCGCGCAGCGCCACCACGTGGTCCGAAATGAAGTTAATGACAGAAGGGTCGGTAAAAGTCTCGGCCTCCATCTGCTTGCAGCCGATGCATTCGGGGCTGAAAAACTCAAGCAAAACGCTCTTTTGTTCCGCTTTGCCGCGTGCCAGAGCCTTTGCCATGTCCGATTCCCAGGCTATCATGGTTAAACCTCCTCCCGGCTATCATTAAATACCAGCATAAGGGTAGCCCTTGCTTTTGCTATGTCAAGCCCCCTAACAGCTTGCAGTTTTGGGCGAAATGCTTATAATGCAAACCTGTCTCACCCCGACCTCACGCCTGAAAGGAAGTACCTTTGTCCAGCAAAAACCCGCGCCGCGCCGCCTTCGATATCCTGTTCAGGATAGAAAAAGAAAAGTCCTTCGCAGACATCCTGCTAGATCATGAGCTCTCCAAGGACATCATCAAGGGAGCGGATCGCGGTCTGCTCACCGAGCTTGTCTATGGCGTGCTCCGCAGGCAGGGGACCCTCGACCACATCATAGGGCAGTTCTCGAAGCAAAGGCCTGAAAAGCTGGAACTTTTCGTGCTGCTGTTGCTGCGCCTGGGGCTCTACCAGTGCTTCTTCCTGGACCGGGTCCCCGTTTCGGCCGCGGTGAACGAGACGGTGAACCTCGCCAAGGAACTGGCCCCCCGGGCCTCCGGTTTCATCAACGCGGTACTCAGAAACGCCGACCGCGGCCGTGACCGCATAAGCTACCCCGACCGCGCCGTTAGCCCCGCGGAATACCTCGCCGCGCGCTACTCCCACCCCGTCTGGCTTGCGGCACAGTGGTGCGAGCAACTGGGCCTTGATGCCGCTGAGGAACTCGCAGCCGCCATGTCCGAACCGCCCCCGTTCACGGTCAGGACCAATACGCTGCGCGTTTCCAGAGAGGCGCTCATGAAGAGGTTCGCCGACGAGGGGGTCAACTGCAGCCAGACCACCTGGTCCCCCGATGGAGTGCGTCTGAACCAGTCCGGGCAGATCACCAGGCTCCCCTCTTTCAGGGACGGCCTCTTCACGGTGCAGGACGAATCCTCTCAGCTCGCCCCCCTGTTCCTTGCGCCGGCAAAGGGGGAGCGGGTGCTGGACGCCTGCGCCGCCCCCGGCGGCAAGACCACGCAGATCGCGCAGCTCATGGGGGATTCGGGCGAGATCTATGCCTGCGACGTGAACAACAAGAAGCTCCGGATGATCAAGGAGACCTGCGACAGGCTCGGCATCAACTCGGTCAGGACCTTCACCATGGATGCCACCTCACCCTCCAGCGCCATCAAGGAGACCACCTTCCACCGCATCCTGATCGATGCCCCCTGCTCCGGGCTCGGCGTCATCAGGCGCAACCCCGAGGGGAAGTGGAACAAGTCGCCGGACGACCTGTTGCAGCTGGCACGGACCCAGCTCTCAATCCTCGAGAACCTTTGCAGGTACCTGGAGCCTGACGGCACGCTCCTCTACGCCACCTGCTCCACCAGCATCCAGGAGAACGAGTACGTGGTGGATATGTTCCTCAGGGAACACCCGGAATTCGCCGTGGAGGATCTGCGCCCGCTCTTCCCGGCCTTCGCCTCGCTGTTCACCGAGCGCGGGTTCTTCCGAAGCTGGCCCCACAGGGACGGCATGGACGGCTTCTTCGCGGCGCGCCTGAAGAAAACAAAGTAGGAGAACCCATGAAAAAGATCGCACCATCCATTCTTTCCGCGGACTTCGCCCGTCTCGGCGACGAGATCAAGGCCATCGAGGCAGGTGGCGCCGATTATGTCCACATCGATGTCATGGACGGGCAGTTCGTGCCGAACATCACCATCGGTCCCCTGATCGTGGAGGCGGCGCGCCGCGTCACCACGCTGCCGCTCGACGTGCATCTGATGATCGTGGACCCTGACCGCTACATCCCCGACTTCGCCAAGGCCGGCTCGGATATCATCGTGGTGCACGCCGAGGCGACCAACCACCTGCACCGTACCGTGCAGCTGATCAAGTCGCTGGGGAAGAAGGCAGGCGTCTCCCTGAACCCGGCCACACCCTTGAACGTTCTCGACCACGTGCTGGAGGATCTCGACCTGGTGCTCCTGATGACGGTGAACCCGGGCTTTGGCGGGCAGTCCTTCATCGAGGCGTGCATCCCGAAGATCCAGACGCTGCGCGCCACCATGGACAGGCGCGGCATCGAGGCGGAGCTTGAGGTCGATGGCGGCGTGAAGACAGACAACATAGCCCGCATCGCCCACGCCGGGGCGGACGTCTTCGTGGCGGGGAGCGCCGTCTTCGGTACCCCCGACTACGCGGCAACCATCGCCGAGCTGAAGAAAAGGGCAAAGGAGCCGGTGCTCTGACCGGAGAGTGGGGGAAGGGGAGGGTAGGGGACCCCGGGCAGGTGAAGGAGCGGCTGAAGGCTGCGCTCGCCTCCCGTAAAAGGGTGCCGATGGAGGCGGGGCCGGTACCCGCCGCCGTGCTGCTCCCTCTTTTCCTTAAAGAGGGCGAGTATCATCTCCTGTTCACCAAGAGGACGCCGCACCTCACCCACCACAGCGGCGAGATCTCCTTCCCCGGCGGCGTCTGCGACCCGGGCGATCTCGACTACGCCGACACGGCGCGGCGCGAGGCGTGGGAAGAGGTCGGCATCGCCCCCGCCGACGTCGAGGTTCTGGGGGAGCTGGATGACTGCCACTCCATCCACAACTACCTGGTCACCCCCGTGGTCGGCGTCTTCCCCGAAAACTACATCCTCACTGTCAACGACGCCGAGATAGAGCGCCTCATCGAGGTGCCGCTCTCCCATTTATCGAGCCCCGAGACCTGCCGGGTCGAACATTGGGAATACAAAGGGGTGAAGGATTACCCCATGTACTTCTACCGGTACGGCGATGACGAGATCTGGGGCCTCACGGCGCGCATCCTGAAGAACTTCCTGGATGTGCTGAGGGGAGCGTAGGGGATGCCGGAGCAGTTTCCCTAGGGGTCACCTCCGGCCTGCCAGCATCCTCCCGAAATCGACGCTCATCCTCTTGCGCTCTTCCTGCAGGACAAACCCCCGCTTCAATACCTCCGCCTCGATCTCCTTCATGTGCAGGGCGCCCCAGGGGACCACCACGGTGTCGTAGCGCTGCAGCGCCTTGTCCATATGACCCAGCAGCACCTTGTTCCTCCTGTGCAGGATGTCGTCCATGATGATTTCGTACATCTGGGGCGTGATGTTCTGCTCGGCCCACTCGTTCAGCTCCACGGTCGCCTCCAAGACGGTGGAATTCTCGCGCAGATGCCTCCCAATGGCGTCGAGAAAGAGCATGGTCTCGGGGCGGAAGGCGCTGAGATCGACATCGGCCCGCAGTATGTCCGGAGTCCCCGCTTTTCCCGTTTTCCACTTGTCCCGCGGCGCCTCCAGTTCCTTGGGGTCGATCACCCTCCCTGCGAACAGCATCTTTTCCTGTGACGTCAGCCCGAGGAAGCCCGCAACCTTGCCGTAGTCGAACTTGTTGCGCAGCAGCTCCTTCTCGTCGGTGACCCCCTCGGCGAGCACGACGGTCTTTCCTGAAACCACCACCCTTGCCACCTGGTCGTAATACTGCTTCTCCCCGACGTGGACCATGCTGGCCAGGCGGATGGTGCGGTCGTCACGCCGGTAGCTCCGCTCTATCATGTAGAGCCCGTCCTTCTCCACCCTCATGAAGCCCGAGGTCAAGGCCGTCACGTAGGAGTCGGCCAGGAACAGTGCCAGCGTCGCCAGGGCGACCGGGAGGACGAACAGGTTCACCGCAGAGAAGCCCAGCGTGTTCCTGAGGCTGAAAAAGGGGGCGTCGAACATCTCTCGCGGCAAGGTCAGCGGCGCCTCGCGGTTCTTGTTGAACCGGTGCAAGAGGAACGTGCCGAGCGCGATCTGGACGGCGGCCATCGCCAGGCCGTACCCCCTGAACCCGGAGAGAGACGGGAAGATCCATGTCGACAGGGGACACCAGAAAACGAAAAGGATCAGGGGGAGAAGGAGGGCTTTGGGCAGGCGACGGTCGATGCCGAGGCTTAGGTAGAGCGGCATCGCCAGCAGCAGCACCGCGTTCGCGACGAGGGTCCTGAACCCGGAGAAAGGGACCACCGGGAAAAGGAGCGAGGCGGCCTCGTCGAGCAGCGAGAGGCTGCCGTCAGCCAGAAACAGGAGCAGGAACAGGTTGGCAAAGGATCTCATGTGTCGTCCTGTGGGTGTGCGGGTGCCGGGTCAGGCAGGCGCGGGTCTGCCGTGCGTGCAGCAGTGGCTTAGCGGGCAGCCTGCGCAGGCGGGCTTTTTTTTGCAGTGGCGCTTGCAATGTTCCACGATCAGGGCGTGGTACTCGTTGAACAGTTGCACGTCGGGGGGGAGCCGGTCCATGAAGAGCGCGCGCACCCGGTGGTAGTCGTCCTCCTCCCGCACCAGGCCGAGCCTGGAGAGCAGACGCCGCGTGTAGGCATCCACCACGAAGGAGGGTTTCCCTCCCGCGTAGAGGAGGATGGAGTCGCAGGTCTCGGGCCCTATCCCCCTGACCGCGACGAGCTCTTCCCTGAGCACCCGCCAGTCGCCGCGGAACATGGCGTCCAGCGACCCGTACCGCTCCAGAAGCCACCCGACGAACCCCTTCAGCCTGGCGCTCTTCACGTTGAAAAAGCCGGAGGGGCGAATCAGCCCGGCGAGCCGCTCCTGATCGACATCCCAGAGCGCATCCACCGAGAGAAGCCCCTCCCGTTTCAGATTGACGATCGCCTTCTCGACGTTCAGCCAGTTGGTGTTCTGCGTAAGGATGGCGCCGACGCAAACCTCGAAGGGGGTGTCAGCCGGCCACCAGTGCAGCGCGCCGTAGCGCTTCAGGAGCGCGTCGAAGAGCTCCATGAGCCTTGTCGGGGTGTCGTCCTGGGCCAGCCGGCCCGTTGCCGTGTCTTTCATCTTTGCCGAAAGCGGCGGGGAGCCGTCGTCAAGCGGTCGCTTCCCCGACCCCTTCGATAAACTCCCTGGAGTACCTGACGTAGTTCCCGGCCGAGCGTGCCAGCCAGGCGATCTCCTTCTCGTTCAGGTCCCTTTTGTACTTGGCGGGAGAGCCCATCCAGAGGGTGCCCGGCGGGATGACGGTCCCTTCGGTGACCAGGGCCCTGGCGCCTACCAGCGACCCCTTGCCGACCACCACGTTGTCCATGACGATCGCCTGCATCCCGATGAAGGCGCCGTCCTGGATGGTGCAACCATGCAGTGTCACGCTGTGGCCGACGGTGACGTCGTTGCCGATCACCAGGGGGGCGCCCGGGTCTTGTTCGTTCTTCTTGTGGGTCACGTGCAGCATGGAGAGGTCCTGGATGTTGGTCCGGTCGCCTATGCTGATGAAGTTCACGTCCCCGCGCACGACGCAGTTGTACCAGATGCTGGCTTCCTTGCCGATGCTTACTTCGCCGATGATCACGGCTCCCTCGGCGATGAAGGCGGAGGGGTCGATCTTGGGCGAGATACCTTTGAACGATCTGATCATGTCTTTGCTCCTCAGGCTGACACAGCCGAGCCTGGTCCCCCCGCCGGCCGGGAGAGGGGCGGGTCGAGGGAGGTCCGGGTTGAGAGGGTGGCCGGCACCGGCTAGTCCCGTGGGATGGCCAGCATCCGGTCGAGGGCGCGCTTGGCCAGGACCCGGACCTCCTCGGGGACCTTCACCACCGGCTGCATGGTCTGCAGCGCCTCCAGCACGTCCTCAAGCGAGGTGAGCTTCATGTTCGGGCAGACCAGGGCGGGGGAGGCGAGGATGAACTCCTTCTCCGGGTTCTCGCGCCTCAGGCGATAGAGGATCCCCGCCTCTGTGCCGATGATGAAGCGCTTCGCGCCGCTCTTCTTGCAGTAGTCGTACATCCCGGTGGTGGAGCATACGTGGTCGGCAAGCGCCACCACGGCCGGGTTGCACTCGGGGTGGCAGACGAAGGGGGCCCCGGGGTTGCTCTTTTTGAGCTCTTCCACCACTTCAGGCCTGAGCCTCTCGTGGGTCGGGCAGTAGCCTTCCCAGAGATGGAACTTCTTGTCCGTGAAGGCTGCCACGTAGCTCCCGAGGTTGCGGTCGGGTGCGAAGATGATCTCTTTCTCCGGGAGCGACTGCACCACCTTCACCGCGTTCGCGGATGTGCAGCAGATATCGCTCTCCGCCTTCACCGCGGCCGAGGAGTTCACGTAGGTCACCACCGGCACGCCGGGAAGCTTCGCCTTGAGTTCCTTCAGTGCGTCCGCCGAAACCATGTCGGCCATGGGGCAACCGGCATCCAGGCGGGGGAGGAGCACCGTCTTTTCCGGAGCGAGAATGGAAGCGGATTCCGCCATGAAGTGCACGCCGCAAAAGACGATCACATCGGCGTCCGTCTTGGCGGCTTCCACGGAGAGGGCCAACGAGTCGCCGGTTATGTCCGCGATCTCCTGAACTTCGTCGCGCATGTAGTTATGGGCGAGAAGTACGGCATTGCGCTCCCTGAGAAGCGCTTTAATATCACTCTTTAAAGTTTCCTGCGTCATATCTGTCACCACCAAATCTTTGTTTGTCAGGCAAATATATAGTAAACAGCACCGATAGTAGTCAATGTTAAGGTGCATGTCAAACCCATTTAAGGTCGAGGATAAGCAAGCTTGACACCCGCGCGTAAAACCTCTATTATTTTTTGGAAATTTTCTATGCGGGGCGCGTGTTTAAACGCAAGCAAAGCGAGGTAAATAGTATGTTCGGAATCGGGATGCCTGAACTGGTCATCATATTGGTTATCGCACTCATCGTCATTGGTCCTCAGAAGCTCCCGGACCTGGCCAAGTCCCTTGGTAAGGGGTTGGCCGAGTTCAAGAAGGCTACCGACGACTTCAAGCAGACCATTGAGACCGACACCAGGAGTGACGAGGAGAAGGAGCACCTGGCAAAGCTTGCCGAGGCGAAGCGCAAGGCCGAGGAAGAGAAGGCGAGGGAAGCCGAGGAACTCAAGGCCAAGGTCGAAGGGGGCGCCACCCCCGCTGAGCCGCTGCAGCAGGCTGCAGCGCAGGCTGCAGCGCAGGCTGCAGCGCAGGCCGAGCCGGAGAAAAAAGCCTAGCAGGCTGCCTGACGCATCGGAGCAATGGAAAAGGCGGGGTTGCCCCGCCTTTTTTGCATCCGCTGCCGGCCGTTTGCACCGGGACCCACCCTGGAGGTTGTCGCGTCGGCACCGGCGGCGTTGCTTTCGCGCGCTGCAAAAACTGGTATAGTCTAGCATCCTTCCACTTCGGGTGATGCCATGTTCGGCTGGTTCCGCAAAAAAGAGAACAATCGTGAGTTCGACGACAACCTGGCTGCTTTTGCGCACGCCTGTTGGATCGGCTACACCCCCCTGATCGGAGGGCTGGTCCCGGCACTGGTCGAGGAGGACGGGGGGCTTGGACGCGACGGGGAACGGATCTTCCTGATCAGTGTAGCCGGGCCCAACGGCGCCATGAAGTTGTGGAGCTGCACCCTGAAGGAGTCCCTCGGCTACCCCAAGGAAGGGGACTTCGTAGGGTTTCGCATCGTCACCATAGCCAACGACCTCCCCGAGCCGGCCAACCTGATCGGATATATCGCCTGCCGCCTCGATCGCGTGCTGGTGCCGGGCAAGGGGTGGGCAGTAGCGCAGAGCTACACCCCGAAGAACCTCAAACCGGCCATCCGCCTCGGGTAGTTGCCGCGCCGGCAACGCCCTTTTCCCCTCTAAATCCCTCTAGCCCCCTCTTTTTTTCAAGAGGGGGCTGCTCTTCACCTCTTTTGTGACACAACCAACTCGACCGCAACCGGCTCGCTTTCCCAGGTGATGTCCGGGTAGAGGGACTTGTCGAGGCGCAGGTAGGTGCCGTCGACCCCGGTCTCGGCCCACCAGCATTCGGAACCTTTGATGGGGAACTTGTCGAACAGATACAGGTCGTTGTTTTTGTCTCTTGCTAAGAACATGGCGGCTCCCTCTTCACTGGTGTGGTCTTGCAGCGCTGCGATCAGGGCATGCCCCGGGGGGAAACGGCAAGGCCCCCCTGCTGTGGCAGGAGGGCCGCGATGCTGCCATCCGGGTCGCCGCTGCTTTACTTGATCTTGTATTTCTCACGGGCGGTCTTCGCTTCTTCCGATTTCGGGTACTCGTCCACCAGTTTTTTCATGATGAAGTTGGCGCTCTTGCTGTCGCCCAGCTCCCTGAAGGCCATCCCCTGTTTCAGCATGGCGGCGGGGGCCTTGTCCTTGTCCGGGAAGTTCTTGATGACCTCCTGGAACTCCAGCACCGCGAGCTCGAAGTTCTTTTCGGAGTAGTAGGTCTCGCCGATCCAGTACCGCGCATTTGCCGCCAGGTTATGCCTGGGGTGCTGCTCCAGGAAGGCCGAGAAGAGCTCCCGCGCCTTGGCGGCTTCCCCCGCCTTCATGGCCTCGTACCCTTGCTGATAGAGATGTTCCGGAGCCTTCTGGAGTTGCGCCGCCTTTTGGGCCTGCTCCTCCACTCCCTTGACATCCTTCTCCATCTTGCCCAGGCGCTCCTCCAGGGCGGTCAGCCGCCGGGTGAGGTCTTCCTTCAACAAGGCGATGTCATCGGCGGGCTTTTGCGCCATGATCCTCACGTCGTCAACCTTGCCCGTGAGGAGCTGCATGTCGACCCTTGCGCTCTCCAGGGTTGCCTGCAGGTCGGCGCCCCCTTTCCTGATGGCCGACATCTCCTTTTGAAATCCCGACATGTCGGCCTGCAGCGCCTCGAGGCTCTGCCGGTAACCTGCCAGTGATTTTTCCACCCCTTCCCTCACCTCGCCGCGGACCTCATTCAACCCCTTTTCCATGGTGAAGATGCGGT
Organism: uncultured Geomonas sp.; assembly: GCA_964519915.1. Taxonomy (GTDB): domain Bacteria; phylum Desulfobacterota; class Desulfuromonadia; order Geobacterales; family Geobacteraceae; genus Geomonas. The sequence goes on along the minus strand of CAZFMI010000039.1, from coordinate 8,515 downwards.
TTTTCATCTCGTCGTTGTCGCGGCGCACCGAGTCGAGATCCGTTTGGCTGGCACAGCCAAATAAAGTGAGCAGTAGCAATGGGCTCAGTGCCACCCTGATTCGCTGCATGAAAACCTCCTCATCCCTGCTCGTGTTCTACAAAAAAAGGAGCCCGAAGGCTCCTCTTTACGGGATCGGTTTGCTTTACTTGATGATGACGAATTCGGCCCTTCTGTTCCTGGTCCAGGCAGCCTCGTCATGGCCGGGGTCGGCAGGCTTCTCTTCGCCGTAGCTTATGGTGGAGAGGCGATCCGAAGCGATCCCCAGGTTCACCAGGTAATCCTTGGCTGCCTTCGCCCTTCTCTCGCCCAGGGCCATGTTGTAGTCGTCGGAGCCGCGCTCGTCGCAGTTGCCTTCGATGCGCACCTTGACGCCGGACTGCTTGCTGAGGTAGTCGGCGTTCTTGGTGAGGGCGCTGCGGGATTCCTCGGAGAGGTCGGCGGAGTCGAAGTTGAAGTAGACCTTCTGCAGCTCTGCCTGGAGGTCGGCGCCGGGCGCCATGGTGGTGTCCCTGGCCGGCTCCTGGGTGACGGTCTGCTCTCTTGTCGGAGTGCTCTCGGTCATCGGCTGCTGCACGGCGCCGGTTTCTGCCTCGGGCCTTGCCTCCTGCGGCTGGGCCGGTCTGGCGACTTCGGGCGCAGCAGTGGAGGGGGTCGTCACAGCCGAGACGGGCTCCTCGGTCCTTACCATGTCTTTCTTGGCGCATCCGCCGGAAAGAAGTGCACCGAAACTGAGAACAACAAGGCATCCGATTATCTTCTTGCGCATTACCCCACTCCTTTTATCGATAGAATACGGGCACCGCCTGCAGCCGGTGCCTCGCTGAAAAACGAATGAAAGTATACCCATCTTTTTTCAGTTAATCAATAATTCAGATGTGCCAATGTCGTCACCAGTTTACCGACCAAGTGGGGTGGGAATTCTGCGCCCTGTTGGGAGAGATCCTGGTCTGGCTGCTCCCGTCGGTGCGCATGGCGTAGATCGCCTCGGCCCCGTCTCTCGTGGAGCTGAAGACGATGAAGCGCCCGTCCGGTGAGAAGCGCGGGTGCTCGTTGCTACCTGCGCTGGTGAGCTGGGTGTCCTGGGAACCGTCGGGGTTGATGGCGTAGATCTGGAACCCGCCACCCTCCTGCCGCGCGTATGCGATGCGGTCACCCTTGGGGGACCAGCGCGGCGTCACGTTGTAGGCCCCGTTGGTGGTAAGCCGCCGCACGTTCCCCCCGTCGGCGTCCATGGCGAAGAGCTGCGGTTTCCCGAGCCGGTCGGAGACGAAGACGATCCTGGAGCCGTCCGGCGACCAGGCGGGGGAGACGTCGATGGCGTGGTTGTTGGTGAGCCGCGCCAGTTCCTTCCCCTCCGGGGAGATCAGGTAGATCTCGGAGTTCCCTTCCTTGCTCATCACCAGGGCGATCCTGCTGCCGTCGGGTGAAAAGGAGCCCATGGCGTTCAGGCCGCTCCTGGAGGAGATGCGCGCCTCGAGCCCGGTGAAAAGCTCGCGCCGGTATAGGTCCGGGTTCCCCTTCTTGTAGGAGGTGTAGATGATCTCTTTTCCGGAAGGGGCGAAATCCGGCTTCAGGTTTATGGAGCCGTTGTTGGTGAGCCGTTGCGGGTTTTCCCCGTCCCAGTCCATGACGAAGATCTCTTTGTTGCCGGAGATCTTGGTGACGTAAGCGATCTTCCCGGTGAAGGGACCCTTCTCCCCGGTCACCGCTCGGAGCACCTCGTCCGAGAAGGCATGACCCATGCGACGCAGCTCCTTCGGGGCGCCGTTGTAGCGCTTGGCCGTCACCTCGCGGTTCAGCACCTGGTCAAACAGGCGGCATTCCAGCGTGATGGCGTTTCCCTGCGCGCTGTAGGCGCTCTTCAACACCAGGTCCGCACCGGTCCCGCCGGCCGAGATCTCGAAGGGGCCGGCGAGGCCGAGGTCCCTGCCGAACAGCTCGGCTAGCTCTGTCGACACCTCCGGGGTCACCTGCCCGGTGAGGGGGGTGGTTGGGGCGATGAAGAGCTTTAGCTTGCGGCTCGACGGCGCCGTGACGTCAATGTACCCCTCTGCCGCCAGCACCATTTGAGGCGCGAGCAGCAGCGTGATCAATAACAGCATCCTTTTCATCTTATAGGACCCCTTCAGGCATGAAGCGGAACATGCGCTTGAACTGCCCCCCGCCCGGCGGTGGGACCAACGATTTGCCGGCCAGCGTGACAGCCCGATGGACAGCGTCGTCAAAGAGCGGATCCCCTGATCCTTTTTCCACGCGGTATTCGGAGATCCGCCCGTCCGGGGCCACGGTGATGGTCGCGATCAGCTGCGGCGACTTGGTCTGCGAAACCATGACCTCCCTCAGGGCATCCTTAAACCGGGACTGCAGGTAGGACGGGTAGTCGCTCCCCGCCTCAGTCCCCTTGCCCCCGGGCATACCCGTTCGGGCAGCGGTCTGCGTCCCCTTCTTCCTGAGCCTCTCCAGCACCTCGGCCTGCCGCCTTTCCTGGGCGATCTGTTCGAGCTTGGCCATCCGCTCGTTGAAGGCATGCGCGTCGGCCGCCGGGTTCGGCGCTTCCGCCTTCCCCTGCGCCTGTTTCGCCGCTGCCTTAGGCGTCGGCTTGACCGGCTGGGTCATCACCGGTGCAGGAACCGGAGGTGCTGCAGGTGAAGGGGTGGAATCGGCCATCCCGGCCTCTTCCTCGGCGGCGGGCGCAGGCGCCCCGTCTTGCGGCGAGGCGACCGGGAGGGTCACCATGTCCACATACGTGACCGGCGTCTCGTCCCGGCGGAATTCCGGGGAGGAGTGCGACTTGGCTATGATCAGGAACGCGACCAGATGGCAGACGAAGGAGAGCGTGAACATCCCCACCGCCCCCGGGTATCGGCGTGTCGACTCCCTTCTCATCGCCGCTGCGGGGACTCCGTCACCATGCCGAGCCTATCGACCCCTGCCCCCTTGATCAGGGCCATGACCTTCACGACCTCGCCGTAGGGGACGGACTGGTCCGCCTTCAGGAAGACTTCCCGCGTCTCCCTGCCGGCCAGCATCGAGGTCAGTTTCTCCTGCAACTGGTCGCCGGAGATCTCCGAGGAGTTGATGAAGGTCCTGCCGGACTGCTCCAGGGAGACCACCAGGGTGTCCTCCTTCGGGGCCAGGGCCTTGGTATCCGCCTTGGGGAGGTTCACCTGGACCCCCTGCTGCATCATCGGTGCCGTGACCATGAAGATGATCAAGAGCACCAGCATGACGTCGACCAGCGGGGTCACGTTTATCTGCGACATGGTGCCGCGGTCGCCGTTATCCCTGTTGCCGAACTCCATCGCTTATCTCCCGAAGTTGCGCTGAACTATGTTGAGGAACTCGGTGGAGAAGCTGTCCATCTCCGAGATGAGCACCTTGATCTTGTGCTGGAAGTGGTTGTATCCCATGACGGCCGGAATCGCTGCGACCAGCCCTATGGCGGTGGCGATCAGCGCCTCGGCGATGCCGGGGGCCACGACGGCAAGCGATGCGGAGCCGGTCTGCCCGATCTTCTCGAAGGCCGTCATGATGCCCCAGACGGTGCCGAAGAGGCCGATGAAGGGGGCGGTGGCGCCGGTGGTGGCCAGGAAGGTGAGGTACTTCTCCAGCCTGGTGATCTCCGAGGTGGTGGCGCGGCGCAGGGCGCGGGCGATGTTGTCGACCCCGCCGAGGTCGGTGCTGATGATGTTGGGATCGGCCTTCTCCTCCACCTTCTCCTGGAGCTTTTTCAGCTCGCCGTAACCCTCCTGGAAGAGCATGGTGAGGGGGGAGTTGTCGAAGCGGTCCAGCTGGGAGTTGATGGCGTCGAAGCGCTTCGCCTTCCAGAAGAACTCCAGGAACCGCTCCGATGCGCCGTTGGCGCGGTAGACCTGCAAAAGCTTGTAGAAGATGATGCCCCAGGAAACGACCGAGAAATAGAGCAGCACGAAAAGTACCAGTTTTACGACCAGGCCGGTCGAAGCAAACATGCCCACGGAAGATACCTCCGGTTAGATGGTGAATCAAACAGAAAAAATATGCTTTAGCTTTGCCGAAGTCAACAGGAAAGAGCGCCCGCGGTACTTCCCGAGCGCTCCGGCCGATCCTCGTTTGCACCCCTCCCCGGCGGTGCCGTCCGGTTGCCAAGCCGGCTCGGGCGCTGAATGGGCGAGGGAGCGGATCAAGGTCAGTAGCAGTCAGGCCTTCTGTCCTTGAAGCAGGTGATGCTCTCGCGCCACTTGAGCATCTCGGCGGGGTCCAGGGTCGCTGTCGGCTCGCAGGGGTGGTATCCGCCCTCTGCCAGGATCTCCCCCCTGGGTCCCAGGACGAGGCTCGACCCGAAGAAGTCGAGCTTGCCTATCACCCCGCAGGCGTTGGCAGCCACCACGAAGAGCTGGTTCTCTATGGCGCGGGCCCGAAGCAGCGTGCGCCAGTGTTCCTCGCGCGGTTTGGGCCACTCACCCGGTACCACGATGATCTCCGCGCCGTCCACCGCCAGCCGCCGCGCCAGTTCAGGGAAACGGAGGTCATAGCAGATCATGACCCCGATCCTTCCCACGCTTGTGTCCGCGAGGAACACGGAGTCGCCGCTGTCAAGGTGGCGGTCCTCGCCCATCAGCGAGAAGAGGTGCATCTTCCGGTAGCTTCCTGCCAGGGTGCCGCGATCGAGCAGGTAGGCGGTGTTGAACACCTTGTCGCCGTGCGGCTCCGGGAGGCTTCCGACGATGGTCATGGAGAGTTCCGCCGAAAGCGCTTTTAGCTGTTCCACCAGTTCCGGCGTGCGCTTTGCCAGTTGGTTCAGTTCCCGGTAGGCGAAGCCGCAGCTCCACATCTCCGGCAACACGGCGAGTTCCACACCTTCCTGCGCCAGGCGGCGCAGCGTCGCCGTCACGTGGGCCAGGTTCCTGTCGATGTCAGCGAGCGCTATGTTGAACTGCAGCGCCGACGCCTTGATGCTTTTTCGCATGTTCTCCTCCTGTGTCGGTCAATAGGCATCGCAAACGATCAGGTCAATCGGGCACAGCCAAGGGGGGATCGGGCGAGATGGCCCATCCCGGCCACACCCCCCTTCCGCAGGGGTTCAGGCGCGTCCGAAACCGGCGCCGAAGAAGTTGGGAGTGTAATCCTACTGGCATGGGATTTCAAGCGGGTTCCGCAGTTGCGGCGCTTTTGCGTGACAAAAACATGCCCGATCTGCTAGATGTCTAGTTTGAGCGATCAAGGAGCCTTAAGCTATGCGTGCCGGTTTATACATACACTTCCCTTTCTGCCTGAAAAAGTGCCTCTACTGCGATTTCAACTCGACCGCGGCCGCCGGGGGGGAGCCGCGGCGCTACGTGGAGCTTTTGCTGAGGGAGATGGAGCTGCGGCATGCGGCTCTCCCCGAGCCGGTGGCCGCCCCCACCCTTTATCTCGGGGGCGGCACCCCCTCCCTCATGGAACCGCGGTGGGTCGGGCGCCTGATCGAGGCTGCGGCAAGGGACTTCGGCCTGGAGGGCGATGCGGAGGTGACACTGGAGGCCAATCCCGGGACGCTCACCCCTGAGCGGCTCTCGGGGTACCTTGCCGCCGGCGTGAACAGGCTCTCGCTCGGGGTCCAGTCTTTCGAGGATCGCCTCTTGCGAAGGCTTGGGCGGGTGCACACGGCAGGGGAGGCGGTCGCCTCCTTCGAGGCTGCCCGGCGCGCCGGCTTTGACAACATCAGCATAGACCTCATGCATTCCCTCCCCGAGCAGACCTTGTCCCAGTGGCGCGCCGCCCTCGGCCAGGCGGTCTCGCTCGGCCCCGAGCACATCTCCGCCTACGCGCTGACGGTGGAGGAAGGGACCCCTTTCGAGCGGCTCCTGGAGCAAGGGGGACTCCCGCTTCCGGTCGAGGAGGACGCGGCGCTGATGTTCGAGATGACCCCGGGGCTCCTTGCGGGGGGAGGGTACCGCCATTACGAGATCTCCAACTTCGCCAGGCCCGGCCGCCGCTCCCGCCACAACGCCGCCTATTGGAGCCGGCAGAGCTACTTAGGCTTCGGCGCCGGCGCCCATTCGTTTTGGAACGGCGACGGGCTCGGGCGCCGCTGGAAAAATGCCTGCGACCTCGCCGGCTACAACGCGGGGGTCGCGGCCGGCGCCATCCCGGAACAGGAGCCGCAACTGCTCACCCTGGAGGATGCGGTTTCGGAGTCCTTTTTCCTCGGCCTGAGGGTGCTCGACGGGCTCGACCTGGCACCCCTGGCGGAGCTCTATGGTGAAAAGGCCCTGGAGCGCCCCCTTTCGGAGGTGAACCGGCTTGAGGGAGCCGGGAAGTTGCTCCGGGAAGGGACCGTGATCCGGCTCGCCCCCGACGCGGTAATTCTTGCCAATACGATCTTCTCCAGCTTTCTCTAAATCGCCTCCGCTGCGGCACAGACCCCTTGACAAAGCATGGGTGCGTTGCTAACTTGAAGCTCGTTAGCACTCGAACTTTTTGAGTGCTAATCGCTTTTGAGGAATAGAACATGGAAGAGCAACTTTCAGAGCGAGGCAAGAGGATCCTCGAAGCGGTAATCGAGGACTATATTGCAACAGCCGAGCCGGTGGGAAGCAGGAGCATCACCCGCAGCCACGAGCTTGCCCTCTCACCCGCGACGGTGAGAAACGTGATGTCGGACCTGGAGGAGATGGGGCTTTTAACCTCCCCGCACACCTCCGCAGGGCGGATCCCTACGGACAAGGCGTACCGCCTCTACGTCAACTCCATCCTCGAGGCGAAGAAAAACCTCGCACCCGGAAACCGCGAGGAGATCCGCAGGCGCTGTCGCATGGCGGGCAAGGACCTGGCGGAGGTGCTCAAGGACACCAGCCGGCTCCTCTCCACCACCTCGAGCTACATGGGTGTGGTCATGGCGCCCAGGTTGGCGGCCAACGTCTTCCACCAGATGGAGTTCGTCAAGCTGTCGAGCCGCAGGATACTGGCCATACTCGTCTCGCAAAACGGCACCGTGCAGAACCGGCTGCTGGAGGCCGAGGAGGAGATCTCCCAGGAAGACCTGGTCCGGATGGCCAACTACCTGAACGGGATGCTGCAGGGGCTCACCATCGCACAGGTGCGCGAGCGGCTGCTGGCCGAGATGCAGAGCGAAAAGGTGCGTTACGACTCCCTGATGGCGCGGGCGCTCGACCTTTCCCAGCAGACCATCAGGAGCGACGGCGCCGAGATCTTTCTGGAAGGGCAGGCGAACATCCTGGACCAGCCCGAGTTCTACGACGCGGTGAAGATGCGGGAGATCTTCCGCACCTTCGAGAAGAAGAGCATGCTCCTGGACCTCCTGGACCGCTCGCTGCAGGCGGACGGGGTGCAGATCTTCATCGGGTCGGAATCCAACCTCTTGAAGATGGAAGGGATGAGCCTCGTCACCTCCACCTACCTGACCGGCAAGGATACCGTCGGCGTCCTGGGGGTAATCGGGCCGACCCGCATGGGGTACGGCAGGGTGATACCGATCGTCGATTATACAGCCAGGCTTATTAGCCGCCTGCTCGAGACCGAGTAGCGGAAAAAAAGGAGAGAATACAGGGATGGACAAGAAAAAACACGATTCGCACCAGCACGAAAAGAAGGCAGAGCCTGCGCCGCAGGACACGGTAGAGCTGGCGCAGCCCGCGTCCGATGCGGATCGGATCAAGGAACTCGAAGAGGCGCTGGCCGCCAAGGGGCTGGAGTCGGCCGCCAACTGGGACAAGTACCTGCGCGAGCGGGCCGACCTGGAGAACTACAGGAAGAGGGTGCAAAAGGAGAAGGAGGAGATCCTCAAGTACGGCAACGAGCAGATCATCTTCGAGATCCTGCCGTCGCTGGACAACCTGGAGCGCGCCATCGACCACGCCAACGAGGATTCGCCCATCGTGGAGGGGGTCAGGCTGACCCTGACCCTGCTCATGTCCACCCTGAAGAAGTTCGGCGTGACCCCGGTCGACACGCCGCCGGGCACCCCCTTCAACCCCGACTTCCACCAGGCGATGGGGCAGGTGGAGAGTGCGGACCAGGAGCCGAACACCATCGTCTCCGTCTTCCAGAAGGGGTACCTGCTGAACGACCGTCTGCTCCGCCCGGCCATGGTCACCGTCGCAGTCAAGCCTGCGGGTTGACGGCAGGTCAAGGTCAAGGTTGAGGTTGAGGTTGAGGTTGAGGGAAATCCTCGCGCGGCTGATTCGACCTCACCTTAACCTGCATTTTTTTCACAGCCCCCTTGTTTTTTCACCGGGGGATGACTAGCTTGCAGTTACAGTTACCACACTAGGAGGCATACACATGAGTAGAGTTATAGGAATAGACCTGGGGACCACCAACTCCTGCGTAGCGGTGATGGAAGGTGGGGAGCCGGTTGTCATAGCGAACGCAGAAGGAAGTCGCACCACTCCTTCCATGATCGCATTTGCCGAAAGCGGCGAGCGGCTGGTAGGGCAGCAGGCCAAGCGCCAGGCGGTTACCAACCCGGAAAACACCCTGTACGCCATCA
>CAZFMI010000038.1:0-41460 GCA_964519915.1 uncultured Geomonas sp. | reverse complement strand
TCCTTTAAAGGAAATTCCTTGACTGCCCAAAAGAATCCACCGAAGATCGCTCCAATAAACCCCCAAAAATAGAGTGCCCTTTTCCAGTACAATTCGATCTCAAATTTTCTTATATCAAGCGCAGTTTTGAGCGCCTCCCGAAGCAGACCGGGTCTTGGTGTCGATGTGGAAAACATAAGTTCAAGATAGCGGTTCTTCTCTTCAGGGCGCATTCGAACCCTCGGCACTATCTGTTTTCTTAAAACGCTCATACACCTGCCGTGAAATCCACATCGTCACCACCTTCTGGAAATCCGCTTCGTTCATAAACCGGGCAAAAATCTCTTCATTTTGCTCCATCCGCTCCATAAAGAAAGTTTCGAGTAGATTGTTGAATACAAGAGAAAACTTATCCTCAGGGTTTACCGTGGCTGCTTGACGCAGGGCTTCGTCGCGGAGGGCTGCTTCAATGATCTGGTCGAAGAAAAGTTGGTCAGCATCATTAAACTCGGTCCCGAATCGTTCATTGATCAAATCAATTAGGCGCGACAGCGCAACAGGAGCCTCACGAACCATTCCACTGCCAGACTCAGTCGGACCATCAAGCGGCTTTGCGTAGCCCTCAGACAGACTGATCGAACCTTCACTGATCTTTTGCAGCCGGTAATATTCGAGTCGCACCTCGTCATCGAAGGAATAGCTCGGCCCACCATGGCGTTTAGGAAGCTTGGAAGCGAGGTGGCGCAGGAAGGTAAAGAGCTTTTCCAAGTCGGAATCTTGATAAGGGATGATTTGCGAAAGAAAAGCATAGAGATTACGGAAGGCGATGAGTTTGCCACGCAGCAATTCGGCTACGTCTTCGTTTTCCTCTAGTAACGCCCGGAAGCGATCCACCGCCGGGTCGAGAGCTGCGTTCATCGTCTGATGATCGGCGGGGCTCTGTCTCTGCTTCGGTTTGTAGTAGATCAAGCAGAACCGATCGACTTCTTCAGGGAGATAAAAACCGGCAGCGTCCAACTCGGCCTTAATTTCGTACATTCGCGCAGGGTCGGCCTCTTCCCCCATCTCCGCTCCTTCGTAGTACTGTTTGAACGCCTCCTGAATGTCTGTACGATCGTTGACGAAGTCGAGCACGAAAGTGTCTTCTTTGAGCGGGTGCATGCGGTTCAGACGTGACAGGGTTTGAACCGCCTGAATCCCAGCGAGGCGCTTGTCGACATACATCGTATGCAAAAGAGGTTGGTCGAATCCGGTCTGGAATTTCTCAGCTACCAGGAGTACCTGATACTCCGTCGTCGCGAAACACTCGGGCAGTTCGCTCTCTCGGATACCACCGTTCATCTCCACTTCCGTGTACTGTTTCCCCTTTAGCTTGTCATCCGGTACCACACCGGAAAAAGCCACAAGAGTCTTGATCCAAGTATACCGTTTCTCCTTTACGTAGCGATCGAAGCTTTGTTTGTAGCGCACCGCCTCAAGCCGCGACCCCGTAACGACCATAGCCTTGGCCTTGCCGCCGATTCTGTGTCGGGTCATGGCGTTAAAATGCTCCACCATCACCTCGGTTTTCTGGGCGATGTTGTGCGGATGCAGCCGCATGAAGCGAGCCAGCGCCTTGGCCGCCTTCTTGCGTTCCACATTGGGATCTTCGGCACAAGCCTTTATGAGTTTGTAGTAAGAGGCATAGGAGGTGTACGACTTCAGCACATCCATTATAAATCCTTCTTCGATGGCCTGGCGCATTGTGTAGCGGTGGAACGGCTCGCCGTTGCGGCCGAAAACGGCCAGGGTTTTGTGCTTCGGAGTCGCAGTAAATGCATAAAGACTTAGATTCGCCTGACGGCCCCGTTTTGCCATGCTACGAAAGAGTTCCTCGAAACCGGCGTTTCCCTCTTCATCTGCCTGACGCCGCGCCTCCTCGCGCAGGGCTTCCCCGGCCAGAACTCCCTTCAACTCGGTGGCTGCCTCTCCTGATTGTGAACTGTGCGCTTCGTCAATGATCACCGCACAGCGCCTCGTCTCCAAATGTCCACTCCCTTCCAGCCCTTTTTCCTCGGTCATGCGCAACAGGTGGCGGGAGACAAAGGGAAACTTCTGCAAGGTGGTGATGACGATCGGCACCCCCGAATCCAGTGCTTCTGCCAGTTGACGCGAATTTTCGTCGATCTTCTGCACGACTCCCTGGCGGTGTTCAAACTGGTAGATAGTGTCCTGTAGCTGTTTATCAAGCACTCGACGGTCAGTTACAACGATGACAGTATCGAAGACCTTTGTGTCAGCGGAATCATGCAGCGACGCCAGCCGGTGGGCCAGCCAACCGATGGTGTTGCTCTTACCGCTACCGGCCGAATGCTCGATCAGGTAATTGTTTCCTGGCCCCTCGTTCCGGGCGGCAATCTCCAGCTTTCGCACAGCCTGCAACTGGTGGTAGCGAGGGAAAATCATCGTCTCCTTCTGGATTTTTCGACCTTCTACCGTTCGCGCTTCTTCTAGTTGCAGATGAATGAAGCGGGCAAGGAGATCAAGGAGGCTGTCACGACGCAAGACCTCTTCCCACAGATAGGCAGTGCGATAGCTACGCCCTTGTGCATCGACCGGGTTACCAGCGCCGTTGTTTTCCCCCTTGTTGAATGGGAGAAAATGGGTCGCGCTCCCTGCAAGCCGGGTGGTCATGAAAACCGCTTCCGTATCGACGGCAAAATGCGCAAGAGTGCGTTTTTTGAAGTCGAACAGGAGTTCGCGGTGATCGCGGTCATTTTTATACTGCTTCTTGGCAAACTCCACAGTCTGCCCGGTCATAGGGTTTTTTAGCTCAGCTGTGGCAACTGGGATGCCGTTGACGCAAATGACTAGATCTAGTTCATTGGAGTTGCGGGTACTGTAGCGCAATTGACGGGTAACGCCAAGGCGGTTGGCAGCGTAACGGGTTTCCAGCTCAGGGTTGAGGCCATGAGCCGCCTTGAAAAAGGCAACTCGAAGGGTGCGGCCGTAACATTTGAAGCCGTTGCGGAGAACAGCAAGGCAGCCATACGTGTCGAGCCATTTGCATAGGTCAGCCAAGACGATATCCGGGGTACGTTCGCCGTGCAATCCCTGTAGCCTACACCATTCCTTAGACTGGGTAGCTTGGATGAAACTCAGTACCTCGGACCTAAAAATTGCGTATTGAGGATCGTAGTGTTGCTTATCTACAGATACATAGCCGTTCGCAAGCAGATGGGACTCGATGACAGATTCGAAGGCGGCTTCGGTACAAGAATCCATTTTCGCTCCTATACCTGTCCACCAGGACGTGGCAGAAGGTTTTCAGCGGCATCAAAACACCCAGCGGAAGTACCTAAAAAGGCCTGCCGCAACCGCCTTCTCATATCTTGGTCTCCGGCAAAAACTGTCCACCAGATGGAGAACATTCCTCTTCCTAAGGCGTTTTCTACAATAAGTTCTCGAACCTCAGGCGAATCGTTGCGGAGTAATCGATCTCTATCACCTTCCGCCATCTGCCAAATTTGCTGACGTCGCAACCATCGACGATCAGAATCAGTGGGCCTGCGATTCACTTGAGGATGACCTGGAATTTTATCGAGTCCAGCTAACTCTATAGTTTGCTGAGCTTTGTCTTGTAATGTGGCAGCGAGAGTTGGTTCCACTTCAACAATGCCTCCGCGCGAGTATTTAAGGGCTCGCATGGTATTATCGCTGTCAGGCCATAGGTAATCAGGTAGGTTTATAGGTGTGTCGCCTTTGCAAGAATTACAGTGAACGCATGCCAAAAGAAAATTATCCCACGAGGCTTGAAGAGCGGGAACAAGAGATTTGGGTTGAACATGCTCAATTGCAAGGTGAGTTTCAATCTGCCTTTCGCAATAGCTGCAGAAATCCCCAAGACAATTCTGAAGGTCAAAGCCCGCATCTTGGTATTTGGCATAAGCAGAGGGTGCCGTACCTTTATTCACTGGACGCATTACCTAACGCCTCCTCTGGGACTCGCGTTCCAGATTGAGCAATGCTTGGAATGCTGGATCATCACTGAATGGCATTGAAAGTTCATTAAGCCGCCGTTCTGCAGCTATTATTTCCTCCTCAGCTGCAGGAACTGGTTGCCTAAGTAACCTAAAATATTCTTCAGCTGCCGATATCATCTTAAGATACCGCTCGCTTTTTTGTGGAAGATCTACCCCCATTACTTGCTCTGTTATATCTTCGATACTTTTGTCAGCGTATTCCTCGATTTCTTCAGGGTCAAGGCTAATAAGCTCACCTGGGTGTATTGATTGAATCACGAAAGGTGAATGTGTAGTTGCAATAAACTGAATGTTTGGAAAGGTTGTGCGTAATTTTTCAACGACCTCCCGTTGCCATTTAGGATGAAGGTGAAGTTCGAGTTCGTCAATTATAACTACGCCAGCCCCTAGAAGCGGGTTCGGCAAGTGAGGATTTGCGAGTACAAGGCGGCGGCCGAGGTCGCAAATCATGGCTAGGAATGACCTCTCACCGTCTGACAACTGGGTCAAGTCAAGCGGGACTCCACTCTTGTCTACCATGAGTCGCAAAGGGTTATTCTCTACCCTAAGATTAGAGAAGCCATCCAAAAACAAAGTTAATGCTGTTGTAATTGCGTCTACGGCCGGGTCTCCAAGGTAGTTTGGGTTGTTGCGACTTCTTTCTTCAGACAGAACAACCCGATTGCGGAAACGGGCCATAAATTCACGGAAATTTACCGTTCGATTTAATAATGCCCCTGAATAAGCAGCTGACTGCCCACGTGGCATTTGGGTTGGAAGGGTCTTCGGATGACGATACCACGCACGATCAGTGGTGTAATAAACAGCCAACGGCGCAGCGTCGTCGTCCCGACCAGGGTCACCGTAAGCCAAGCGTATTGCCTTTTTCAGACTTGCCGGGAGCTTTTTAGGTATAAGTTTACGATTTTCCTTTTGGTAATCGATGTAGTAATCGACGGGGTGGCCAACGCAGTTAACTTTCATACTCAATTTTGCCGATGGCATATTTTGATGAACATCACTGGGAAGGATTGCGCGGTAGCCGCTACGGGCAGGAGAAACGTGGGGGAGCAGTCTGCCAAGCAAGATCGCTAAAGCGTCAAGGATTGAAGTCTTTCCACGCCCATTGACTCCTGCGATAACTGTAAACTGTTCCCCAAATTTAAATATGGGCGAATCCGCAAATGAACGGTAATTAGTAATTTGAAGCTCTCGAATTTTCATATGGTCGCAAGCTCCCCTTTTACCGCTGCTGTAATCAGTGCTGATCGCCGCTCACGTAGTAGAGCGACTGTACATTCTGTAGCTGTTCTCAGTGCGTCAAGTTTAGCCGTTTCCGTCTTCAAAAATTCCGAAATGGCTCTTTGTTCTTCGACTGGTGGAACTGGGAGCCAGATTTCGTAGAGCCCTTCTGGATAGAGTCGAAGGCGTGATGACCAGACCCCTTTTGAATAGCGAATTGCTTCCTGTGCAAAGACCGGCATTCTCACGAGATAATCGAGATAGGTTTTGTCGAGCCTATCACCAGGCTCGTAGACGTTGTATGCAGGGCTGACTATTCCTCTCTGAGGTGATACGCCCATCGCACCCATCCAAGCCCAAAGCGTATTAATTACTAGATCCCCAGCCTCACAAATTTTGCTTCCTTCCTGGTTTTCGGCCATAAACATATTTACGTTCTTTTCCGCACGGGTTGTGACACCTGTAAGGTGCGAAACTGTCAACATCTCTTCATCGCCAAGCTCAGACCGAATGTCTCTTTCAGTGAACAGCCACTTCGCCCGCTCAATTTCCCAATGCTCGGGCACCGGCCCGAGCCAAGGGATGTGGGACTCTTTCAACCGTACTTTGGGATTTATGCCACGGGATACGGCGGTGGTAATAAGGGCGCGGCTCTTTTCGACAAGGAGATTGGAAAGGTTTTCCTTGGCTGCAATGAGGGCGTCAAGCCGGACGGTTTCACGGTCGAGGAAATCTGCAATTGCTTTCTGTTCGTGAATTGGAGGGACTGCTATGGGAATATTTCCGATTGTGTCCCAATCAGCACGAGGCATTTTTGATCCAAAAGCATCAGCATTTATTTCGTCAATAAATTCTGGTAAAAGGATAGAAAGAAGTAAATACCTGGGGTCAATTAGCTCGTTTAGTGGTTTAAGCACGAGTGCTTCTGTTGTGCAAGCACCGAAATACTTTGGATAGCAAGCTTTTGCCAAGTATGGGCGCAATTTACCGAACAGAATATCCTCTGGTGTAAACAGATTTACAGTGCTAATCCCACCTTCAAGGGCCAAATCTAAGTTTTCAATTTCCTTGAGAATACGGCCAGTCCATGACTCGATGTGCTCCAATCCAATGTAAGGCAAATCATCTGGTCGTTGATCAGCCTTGGCTTTGCTTATTTGAACTACATATTTTAAACGAAGTACTCGCCAACTCTCAGGGACGGTGCTAAGTCTACTTCTCTCAATCACATCGTCACCTCATATAATAACCTGGCACTCTCCTCTTCAGCCTTCTTTAGATCCGCGTCAATCTCCGCAAGCGACCGAGGCGGTGTGTATGTATAGAAATGGCGGTTGAAGTTGATCTCATAACCGACCTTTGTCTTCTCAAAGTCAATCCAGGCGTCCGGTCGGTGAGGGAGAACTTCACGTTTAAAGTAAGTTTCTATATCCACTTTAAGTGGCACATTCTCGAAGTCTCGCAGCTTTGGATCGGCCTCAAATTTCGCAGTAGAGCCCTTCTTGGTGGAAATGACTGGCTGTGCGTCTAGACAGGTTTCAGTGAAGGCATCGCGAAAAAATTTTTGCTCCGGCGCTTTCCAACTGGCACCTGACTTCTTCAGTACTCTCTTCACGCTCTCCCAAACCTTGTTCCAGTCATTCTGCGCCTCACGGCCAAGGGCCTTGTCTATGTTCTGCATGTCATCCAGCAAATTGGGACAGCCGTCAAGGAACTGCTCCTTACGCTCAAATGTGATCTGGAATTTCAAGCGGAGCGGTCGCTCCACGGTAACGCGGGCATAGCCGAAATCGGCATTATCGAAAAGCTTGCTGGTAGCACTCCCAATCCCTTCGCCGTGCTCGCGGACGATGCCGTCAATCTGCTCGTCGGTAATCTCCCGCCGCTTATCCCCTAAGGAGCGGCGAAGCGGCACCCAACGGTCACGGGCGTCGATGAGCTGAATTTTCCCTTTGCGATCATTTTCCTTTCGGTTGGTAACGATCCAAATATAGGTGCCGATGCCAGTGTTGTAGAACATTTGCTCCGGCAGGGCGATGATAGCCTCCAGCCAGTCATTCTCTATGATCCATTTGCGGATGTCACTCTCGCCACTGCCAGCGCCGCCGGTGAATAGAGGAGAGCCATTGAAGACAATGGCCAGGCGCGAGCCGTGCAGGTTCTCTTTAGGATTGACGGGCTCAAACTTGCTGACCATGTGGAGCAGGAATAAGAGCGCTCCGTCGTTTACCCTTGGCAGCCCGGCGCCGAAGCGACCGGCAAAGCCAAATTTGTCCTGCTCGCGGGAGATCTCTTTCTGCTGTTTCTTCCAGTCCACACCAAAGGGGGGATTGGCAATCAGGTAGTCGAATCGTTCATCCTTGTACTGGTCATCAATGAGGGAGTCGCCGAAACGGATGTCGCTCTTCTCGTGCCCCTTGATGAGGAGGTCGGAGGCGGCCACAGCATAGGAACGCTTATTGTAATCCTGGCCATAAACCCAGAGTTCGGCGGAAGCGTGATGGTCGTGCATGTAGCCTTGGGCCTCCGCCAGCATTCCGCCGGTGCCGCAAGCCGGGTCGAGCATCTTGCGCACCGTGCCAGGGGTTGCTAGGAGGGCGTCGTCGTTGATGAAGAGGAGGTGGACCATGAGGCGGATGACCTCGCGCGGGGTGAAGTGGTCCCCGGCGGTCTCATTCGCCAGCTCGTTGAAGCGCCGGATAAGGTTCTCGAACAACAATCCCATCTGGATGTTATCAACTTCATCCACATGAAGATCTACCTCGCAGAATTTGGAGATGACCAGATAAAGGATGTTCGCCTCGCGCATCTTTTCGATTTCAGTCGTGAACTCGAAGTACTCGAAGATACGGCGAACATTTTCGGAAAATCCGTTAATGTAAGAGATCAGGTGCTTGTCGATATTGTCTGGATCACCCTTGAGCTTCTGAAAGTTAAGCAGCGAATGGTTGTGAAACTTCTGACCCGCAGCCTTGTTCAGGAGCTTGTCAAGTGCCTCCCCCTGATATTTGTCTTTGTAGCGGACGTAATCAGTGAGAACTTTTTCCTTGTTACCCTCTAGCACGCAATCGAAGCGTCGTAAGACCACCAGCGGTAGCATGACCCGCTCGTACTGAGGTGGCCGGTAAGGACCTCGAAGCAGGTCAGCGATATTCCAGATGAAGTTGGACAGATCGTAGTGGGTCATATTAGTAGGAACCTCTGGCAGGAAGTAGCATAAATAACTGATCTTTAGTACTACATTCGCCTCAGTTCTACAATGGAAAAGAGCTTGAGTCCGGCCCTCCGCTACGGGGAACGGACGCACCGAAACAGTTTTGTATGGCTGGCCGTGAACAGGTCACCGTTCCACGACCCTCATAGGAAATCAGCTACCTAGCGACCATTCCTCTCTATACCTCAAATCCTCAAGTGGCAGACCTTTTTCAAAACATTACCCGTATGTGACATGCGGTGAGGTTCGAACTGTTCTGAAAGCAGGCTGTAGGCATGGTTTACGCTGATTGCCTCCTTTTCAAACGCCGGGATGAAGCATTTACAGTACTCCAATTTGGCGACCTTAGCACCACCTCGCAATTCGGTTTTTAATGGTTCAAGATGTGAATTGCTACCATGATGCCGTCGACTGATGTAGATATCTGTTCACCGTTCTTCCTGGGCGCAACCGCTTAGACCAATATATTTGTTGAAACAGTCTCTTGTCCGGGTGCCAGGAACCGCTGTTAACCCCGAATATGGTGTCATAATTGCAAAACCTCGACAACTATTTCCACCATGAAATAGTCGATAGCACTCAGGCAACTGGTGGGCGAAAATGTTGTTCTTCAAGGCGAGAAAAAGGCTGGAGCCAGGAGGAGTTGGGCGAGCGGGCAGATTTGGGCTACAAGTGTGTTGGTGAGGTGGAGAGAGGGACAGTGAATCCGAGTCTCGACTCCTTGGAGAAAATTGCCAACGCCTTGGCCATCGAAGTTGCTGCCCTTTCTGCACAAGGGCCTAGCCGTTTTGACTTACGATGAAGTCGTCTAGCAGAATCCTCTGTTGTCGTCCTTCGCGTGGTGTTGGGTAGAGCCAAAAGCAAGTTTTCTTGACGTGTTGCCCCTCACAGTCTTGCAAGTAAATTTTTCACTGCTGTAGGGGTCCACGCACCATTCATCTCACCCTATTTGCAACGCATTTCCGGGCGGTATTTGCCCTAGAAGAACAATAATTTACCCGCGGATGTCGATGGTTATGCACCGGGCTCATCTCCGCCCTCTACTAGGACATCTAATTCTTCCTCGTCCGCAGGCTGGGCCTCAGCTGAATCGGGCTTGATGTGAAGTCTGCTCGCAACATGCCCTGCAATGGTGTCGATATGGCTTTGAGCTTCTTTACGCACATCGCGATCAACAGAAATCTCAAAACTTTCCTGGCCCAAGCTTGCTTTTACGCTATCTATGCGCGTGAGGCAACACCAGTATATTGGCCGGTTGTTCATGCTTACAGGATACGCTGTAATATTAGTCACGTTTAGTTCAACCTTTAAGTCCCCAAGGTTTCCAAGAAGGCCAATTATTGACGATTTCTCCTGCCCAAGGCTCTCTAGCACTAGACCCGAAACCCAAGTTCACAATTTTGTTCATCTGTTTTCTCCTCGCTCAATCACCCTCGGCACATTGCCCGAGTTGTCATATAAGGTCCAAGCATCGACAATGCCTGTGTAAGCTTCCTGGAGGTTTTTCATACCCGCGGCAAATCTCCGGCGAATAATCAGGCTCCGGCTCGTTGTGGCCTACCTGTGCGACACGTGCAGCCACACGAGCCACTGCCATATTGGCCGAAGGGAGACTAAGAAATACCAATAGAATGTGGTACCCCTGATTCCGGCAGTTGCGCAAGAGCCTCATGTATGTTCGTCCACTCAAGGTAGTCTCGAAGGCAAAGCTTTTTTCTTGGCGAACTTTATCGTGAATTTCCTCGAGCATCAGCCTGCCGGCCCGTAACGCGGCCGACTCTGGCTGAAACGGAGAGAGCCCTGCAGCGATCAGATCTGCATTGATGAAGTCAGGGCAGCTTGCCTCACGAGGGAGGAATTCGCGGGCGAAGGTTGTCTTGCCGGCCCCATTAGGCCCGGCGATTACAATGATCCGCTTCATTCCGTCTCCTCTAACGGGTTAGTTCATCCATGAACCTGCTGGCGCTTCATAGTGCCTCATCTCACTGCATATGTCCACATCCTGTAATGCCGGGAATCAGGCTGTAGTGAGGATTTGTCTGGTTGCAGTTGCCATCCCTTTTCACTTTTGTGGAAGCGGAAAAGGATGATGTTGGTCGTTTTCGGGCTGCCTTACCAGCGGTGATGCGGAACAAGCTTGCGCCGCCAAGGCTTCAGGCGCTGCCTGATCCTTCCTGTCGCGAGAATATCGATAGTGGACATACCTGATATATCACAGTGTCAAAACTGTCCTTCCAAACACTGACTGCCGGAGCGACTTATGACTCAGGCTTTCACCAAACTTTCACAATCTCAGCCTGATTCTCATGAATTTCACCAGGCTCCACTGGACTTTGGCTGGTGGAGTTGGTTGGCTAAGTTGCTAATGTCGCACGGTTTGTTTCGAATTGTGTAGATCGTATGGCAGCATTCGAATCCCTATCTCCCGCCAACTTACAAAAAGGCCAGTCATTACGACTGGCCTTTTTGTCGTTTTATGTGGCAAATATGTAGCAAGAACCACCGAGCTAATGGAAGTATGTCACATCGAAGTGAAGTGTTTTTGTTCAGCCATATCCCTTTAGCCACGCTAAAAACAAGCATGAAAAAGCAAAAAGCACGCATGTAATCGCCATAGCAAGCTTGCTTTTGCGAAATGTAAACAAGCATCAGGGGCGACCGAGCTGCAGCCGCGACAATAGGCCCGTAACGTGCGATTTCTGCCCTACTTTTTTCGATTCCGATGCTACATTAGGGGGGGAGTTGGCACGGAAAGGCGCGAGGCTGAACTGCAAAACTGAAAAACAAGCCGGTAAAAGCAAATAACAAGCATGCAATCCCGACATCAAACGCGTAACCGCAATCCGCATAGCACGCAACGAAGGCAAGAGCCTTTGGGATACCCGGAGAAGCTACTTTCACCCCTCCAATCTGAAGTCTCCCCTCTGGCAGGCGAAGTACTTCTTTTGTTCGCGTCCCATGCAACAGCTTCATTTTTGGTCGACG
Source organism: uncultured Geomonas sp. (assembly GCA_964519915.1). Lineage (GTDB taxonomy): Bacteria > Desulfobacterota > Desulfuromonadia > Geobacterales > Geobacteraceae > Geomonas. The sequence continues at coordinate 30,039 of CAZFMI010000038.1, read as the reverse complement.
AGGGTGTCGCGTTGCTGCGAAGGGCCAGCCTGCTGGACGAGACGACCCCGGTCACCGCATCGCATGTTCCTCCGCCGACTAGAGCGAAATAGGATAATAAACTTGCCGAGCTGACCCTGGCCTAATGCTGCCGGTGAAACATTTCCGCTTTCTTTCGCTCATTGCCTACTCCTTTTTACCGCAGGCTCCACCTTAAATTATTGTCCAAAAATGGGGTCCGTTAAACTTCAAATTTTTAAAATTCATCTGCCCCTATATTTTGCGGCTCACCTCCGGTTGAAACTGGTCTCCGGAGAGTCGTTGCCCTTGCTAAACCTTTTTTGGTCAATCAATCCCTCATTCTAGAGCATAGCGTTCTCTCTAGCATCACCCCGCGTATCTTTTCGAGACCCACCGCCGCTACTGTTCGCTGGTCGCTAGCCGAGCCGGCTGTCGCCTCTGCCCCCTGCACGCCCTTTCGTCCTACGCCGCCCTAGTTCATTCCACCGTCACATCCTGTCCGTTGCCTGGTTTTTTCTGCTCTGCAAATACGGCCGCCGAGTCCGGTTTTGGCGCGTCTTCCCTAGCACTGTTTTTGCTCAAAGGATTCGATTTTATGATTCTCGCTTTCCGTAACATTCACCAGGATTGGTTCTCCAACCTGCGCGACGACGCCCTCGCCGGGGCCGTTGTTGCCCTAGCCCTGATTCCCGAGGCGATCGCCTTTTCGATCATCGCCGGGGTCGACCCAGCAGCCCTGGCGCAAACGATGCAGATCAGGTCGGCCGGGTCGACCCTCAGGCGCCCCTGGGCGATCTCTTCCTCGCACCTCACGCAGTATCCGTAATCGCCCCGACTGCAAGCATTCGAGCGCGGTTTGAGGAGGCATACGATTTGTGGTGCAACAATACGGTCTGGGGAAGGCAGAGTTAGAGATCGTGACTGCGACTGGTGCAATCAGCCCGGTATGCTTTTTTGCAATGCATACTCTTTCAAATACAATGGTCATAATTTCTACCTGTGTCTCTGGCTACAGGTGATAATCACCGGCAGACTCAGGCTGGTACAGGATTTCCTTGACCAACAGATTTTTTTGCCCGCCTGGTACAGCCCAGGAAATTTTATCTCCCACTCCATACCCGATCATGGCTGTTCCAATCGGAGCAAGCACTGAGATCTTGCCCCTCTCCACATCGGCATCCGCCGGGAAAACGAGCGTGTACACCGTGGCCTGTCCCGAGCCCAGGTCTTCAAGGCGCACCCGGGAGTTCATGGTGATGACGTCCGGCGGTATGCCTTTGGGCGACACTACTTCGGCTTTTCCCAACTCCTGCTCGAGTTCGTCCAGATTTCTTGAGTCTCGGGATGTCTTTGCTCTGAAATCCGCGATGAGATCCTCCAGGCGTTCCAGGTCGAATTCGGTGATGAAAATCTGCCTGCCTCTGCGTTCTTTCACTGTATAACCTCCTACTGATAATTTCCCGCTAAGCGGGGGAACAATGCCATTGGTTGAGCGCTAAGATCACGGGTAGAATGGCGCGCGCCCCTTCTGCTACCGACGCAAGGGGGTTGCTGGCGACTTTGATGCTGATTCCGAGATGCCGTTCCAGGTATTCCCTCACGCCCGGTATGAGCGAACCGCCTCCCGTGAGACAGATGCCGCTGTCGATAACGTCGCACGCCAGCCTGTCAGGAAGATCCTTCAGAAAAGCTTTAGCTGTGAGAGCTATCTGCTCGACAACGGGTTGCAGCCCAACGGCCGCCAGGGTGCTACCGGTCTCGACCGCTCCTCGCCTCATGCCGCGAGTGCGCATCAGCATCTCGGCATGGTCTTCATCGGAGTTGGTCCACCCATTGTCTCGCGCCGTTTTGATGATGGATCGACGCATATGCGCACAGCCTTGCCGTGTCGCACAGGTGGCCTGTATCCTGCCCGATAGGATGACGGCGCAATCGGTGACCCCCTCCCCGATGTCGATGACCATTTGCGCATAGGGAGAAGAGACGTCGAGGCCGCTTCCGATGGCCGCTGCAAGCGGCTCTGGTATCATGGACACCGATGCGGCTCCGGCTCTCATGATGGAATCGGCCAACAACCCTCGCTCCTCGGGACGGGCATCGCTCGGGGTGCATGCCAGGACGCAGGGCTTCATTATGCCGAAAACCTTGCCGCGCTCCAGAAGAGGCTTGAGGAGATGCAACACCGCTTCGGGATCCACGACCACTCCGTTGGCCAGGACATGTTTCCCCTCCACAAGGGACGGCTTCTCCAAAAAAGATTTCGTGCCAGTGGCAATTCGTGTTGTCGCGGTTCCAACATCCAGCGCGACATGCTGCCGCCAATGAAGATTATGGAGTATCGGCATCGGTACTGTCCTTTCACGAGAGATATTTTCCGGCTGACCTGACGAAAAGACCCCCGCCGGCGGTGCCGGTGGGGGTCTTGGTTGGACCAGTTTATTTAGCTAAAAGCTAACCCTCCGGCGCAGGTTCGTGCTGTGCAAAAGAACGAACGGGCACTATTTCCAGCATGTACATGTTCTGCGCGGCGAAAGTTTTCAACGTTATTCCTTTCATTTTGTTGTTACTGTTTCTTGCCGAGCAGCTTAGCAGGTCAGGCAATATGAGTCAAACAAGATCCATCCATCCGTGCGAGACCGGAGAGGCATATATGGGCGTCGTCTTATTTTTACGCAGCAGCTTTACCTGTTAAGCCCCGTGCCGCGGATTACCTCGCCCAGGAAGTGCCCCATCTCACGATCATATACGTCGCTGTGGGCGCCGCTATGCGTACCCCTGAGCTGGCAGTCTACAAAGCTGCTTGCATCGTACACCAGCACCTGGTTGCGGGCAGGAGGCGTCTGGGGTTTTCCATCCGAACCGGCAGTCAGCTCTTTGATGACCTCTTCATAGTCTTTGTCCTTTTTCAGCTCTTCCAGCCCACAACGTGCTCCGATATAGTTGGTGCCGAAGCACATCTTCGAGTTGGCCGTGTCATGCTCGGATGACGTTATGATCACGTCAGCGCGGCCCCTGTTGTTTTCGACGTACTGATGCTCCTTTCCCTCTGACGTGACGAATCTGGCAACAGGAAACGCCGCCTGCATGCCGATGATAGTTACCGGAACATCCGCATCCGTTTTTCTTTCGAGGACGTGCCGCACGTATTGTGCACCTAAAACTATGCGGGTTCCAAAACTGTGGCCGATTGCTACCAGTTGTGCCCCGTTGGCCTTGGCAATAGGCTTCATCAGGTCGTTCAAGAGATAGTTCTCCCAGCCGAAACCGATTTCGTCGGCATCGTTACCTTTGTTGAACTCGCAGAGGAAAGGGAGCATCTTGTTAAAGGCTGGCCATCCCGATTCCCAGGCTGTTCCGATAAAAACAGGTCGGAACGGTTGATCTGCCATCTGGAAATCCTGGGTCAGCTTCTGCATCCAGTTTTGGAAATCGAGGTACGATTTGTATTCGGCGGTGTTCCAGCCGGTGGCAAGCAAAATGATATGGGTAGCCTTTTCCCTTTTCACCCGTTCTACATCAGTGGCCAGAGCATCCAATCCCTTCCATCCCTCTCTTTTCCAATCGTCCTTATCCAACCGAGCCTGATAATTGTGCTTGCACCAGGGGCTCTCAGACTTGTCCCCATAGACGTTGAAAATGAAGCAACCCTCTTCCTTCTCCATTCCTGGCACGGCCTGCTTCCCCACTTTCATGACATGCGTAAGGACCAGGGGTCGCCAGTCACGGAATAGACGTTTTTCTATGTCCTTTTTGGTTTTATCTATTTCGTCAGGGTCATCCGCGTTGGATCCCTTGAATTTCGAGGGGTCAAATCGAGGGGTCTGGCAGTTTTCTTCGGATGGCTTGCAGTAGGGTCGGATATCTGACCCGTCCCTTGGTTTCTCAACGCCTACGAGATAGAAGGAGTATGGTGTGCTGTAACTTCCTGGTGCGACGACAGCATCGTGATATTCAGGATGTTTGGTTTTGATCTGCTTCTGCACCCGTTCATACGCTGCTTTGCTTGCTCCTGTCAAAGTCACGTGCCTCTCGTACTTGTTGGCGGCGTCTGCCGGAGAATAGCCTTCATCGCATGCCTTCGGTGCAGCGCAGCCGGTCAGCATAGCGGCTATGAGCCAATTCAGCAGGCACCCCTGGCACAGCGTCATCCGACTTTCACGCATGACATCCCCCTGCAGTCTAAAGGCATTGGATCATCCTAACGGATGATGCTGCGACTACAAGGCATTATTTCCTTTCGGCCTTTTCCGTCCTCCGGCCGGAAGAGGCCGTAGTGGGAACCAAAAACAAAACCCCGCTCGAAAAGAAGCGGGGTTTGCCTTGCATCCCAGGAGTCTCCCGTTGTCCGAATTGCTATTTCTGCAAGATGGAACCCCTCTGGATCTGGTCTTTCCTGATCCGATACTCGTCCTGCTTGATCCTGCCGGCCTTGTAATCCTCCTCAAGCTGCTGCATCTCGCGGTGGGACTTGTACTCGTACGCCCCGGTACCGATAGCCGCCCCGCCTAATGCCCCGCCGACTGCGCTTCCGCCACGAGTCTCGCACCCGAAGCTCAGCGACACGAGCGCCAGGGAACAAAACAAAAGTATCCTTTTCATAAAGCACCTCTTTTCAGCCGTAGTCTCTGTCACTACCTTGAGCACAGCATAGCAGATCGCATTAGAAATGACCAACCTTAGATCCAATGCGGCTTTTCGCTAATCTTCCCATGGCGCCAGACCCTTGTTTGCGGGTCCGGTGATCACCTCTCCGTACCGGTCATAGCGCGAGCCGTGACAGGGGCAGTCCCAGGTCTTCTCCAGGCCGTTCCACGTCACCACGCACCCCAGATGGGCGCAAAGGGCCGAACGCTGGTGCACCCCCCCTTGCTCGTCCTTGTATACCGCCCTCTTGTTGGGACCGATCCCCAGCACCGCACCTTCGCCGGGAGCGATTTCGTCAAAGGAGCCCGCGTCACCCCCTGTCATATAATCCGAGAGGAACTGCCCCGCTACGTTCACGTTCTCTTTGGCGAACTCGAATACACTGCGCATGCGCAGGCTCTTGCGCGAGGGATCGTAAAGCTTCTCCCACGGATTCTCCCGCCCCATTACCTGATCGGTTATCAGCATGCCGGCGATGGTGCCATGCGTCATCCCCATGCCGGAATCGCCGGTGACGATGTACACGTTCTCCTTGTCGCCGGGATTGCGCCCGATGAAGGCCATCCCGTCCACCGGCTCCATGACCTGCCCCGACCAGCGATACTCCACCGCTCCCATCTGCGGGAATCGCTCCCGGGCCCATGCCTCCAGCCTCGCATGCCTTTCGTGAAGGTCCTCCGCCTGGCCGGTCTTGTGATCTTCGCCGCCGACTATCAGCATCTCGCCGGCACCGGGTATCTGTGCCCGCTGCAGCCTTACGTAGTGGTACGGGTCGGAAGTATCCCAGTAGAGCGCCCTCGGGACGGACCCGGCGGGTACCCGCGCTCCGATGACGTAGGTGGTGTAGGGAGCCTGCTTGGTGTGCATGGTCACCAGGTCGTTGACCGGCGTGTTGGTCGCTATCACGATCGCGTCGGCTGCGACGACATTTCCTTCGCGGGTCTCGACCCGGGCATCCGCCCCCCCCTGCATGAAGCTTGCGTGGCTGCCGGTGAAGATCCGTCCTCCGCTGCGCTGGACGGCCCGGGCGAGGCCGCCCAAGTACTTCAACGGGTGGAATTGACCCTGCCTGGGAAACCGCAGGCACATCCCGGTGTTGAACTGTATGGGTGCGCGTTCGACCTTCTCCACCTCGGTAAAACCCGCACGATGCGCCGCTTCCAGCTCCCGCTCGAGCTCCTTTTTCGATGCTCCCGGCGGCACGAAGAGATAACCGTCCACCCGCTCGAAATCGCAGGGGATCCCTTCTTCGGCAACGATGGTCTCGATCCCGTCTATCGCCGCCCGGTGGCTTTCGAACGCCATCCGGGCGCCCTCCTTCCCGTGCAGCCGCTCGATCTCGTAGTAGCGGTCGTCTATGGCGCAGGAGAGATGGGCGGTGGTGCGCCCGGTCATCCCTCCCCCCACCGCCCCGTCGTCCAGGACAACGACTGATTTCCCCTCGCGCGCGAGGAGATAGGCGGTGCTCAATCCCGCTATCCCGGCGCCGATGATGCAGACGTCCGCGCCGACGTTTTCCCTCAGCGGCGGATAGAGTGGGAGATCTGCTGTCGCCATCCAGACTGACACTGTGCCCTCGGCAATCTCGTCCATGGTTCCCTTCCTCTTTTGTAAGAAAGTTGCTTCCCCTTAAGAACCGGATCGGCGTTTCGGTGAGATGGAACAGTTACGATTTACCGTGTCTGCCGGGGGTGTCAAGCCGGCGACCGCACTAAATTTGCCTACTAATTTAATGAGTTACACTGCGAAGGCGCTTTCATTGGTGTAAAGCAAAAAGGGAGCAGGCGGATTCCGCCTCGGTCGGTGCTTTTGGCAAGCGCCCGCTCGTCCAAAAGCTGAATTGCCCTACCCAGGTAAAGGTGGTTAAATATCCCCTTGCGGCGTCAATCACTTCGGATCAGAAAGGAGGATGGGATGAAAAAGGCACTGGTCACCTACTACTCACAGTCCGGGAACACCGAGAGGATGGCAAGGCTGATAGCGGATTTCCTTCAGTCCCACGGAGTCCAGGCGGACCTGATTCCCGTGCAAGAGGTGGATATTGACTCCCTCCCCTCCTACGACGGTTTCATAGTTGGTTCACCCAACTATTTCGGGACCATGGCCTGGCCGGTGAAGAAGTTCATCGACGACAGCATCAAGTACTTCAAGAAGCTGGACGGCAAGGTGGCGGCAGCGTTCACCTCCGAGGCGATGATCGGCGGCGGCGGGGATCTCGTGCTGGTCGACATCCTCAAGGCATTCCTGATTCACGGCTGCATCGTGCAGGGGCTCACCTCCGCAGGCCACTTCGGCCCCGTTTCCATCGGCGCCCCGGACCAGAGGATCGAGAAGGAAGTCGCCGTCTTGGGGGAGAAGTTCTGCGCTCTGCTCAACAGGATATGAACCGGTGAAAAGGGAGAGAGGGATGAATTGCCCCGGAGTTCTTGCTTTGCTGTTACTGACAACCCCGGCCTTCGCGACCGAGACCCCTACCATGGCATGCGGCAGGGGTCTCGTCTCGCCGGGCGACTACATGGCGGAGCTGCTCTCCAAGTGCGGGGAGCCGGCCATGAAGACCCAGAGGGAAGAAAGGCGCTTGGACAGGGTGCGCGAGGGTGTAAGGGAGAAGAGCGTGGCGAGCACCGTCACCATTGACGAGTGGACCTTCAACTTCGGGCCGCAGCAATTCCTGCACCTGGTGGTGATCGAAAACGGCCGCGTAAAGAGGATCGAGAGCCTGGGGTATGGTTACTGATCCGTTATCAGGATGGCCCGGAAGTCGTTCACGTTGGTCAGCGTCGGCCCGGTCACCAGCGAGTCGCCCAGCGTCCTGAAGAAGCCGTGCCCATCGTTGTTGTCCAGGCTCTCTTTCGGGTTGATCCCCTGCTCCCAGCCACGCTGCAGCGAATCCGGCGCAAGAAACGCTCCGGCAATTTCCTCCTGGCCGTCCACCCCGTCGCTATCCCCGGCAAGGGCATGGATACCCTTCTCCCCATCCAGGGCCACCCCCAGGGAAAGGAGGAACTCGACGTTGGGGCCTCCGCACCCGTTGCCCCGCACCGTCACGGTCGCCTCGCCACCGGACAGCAGCACGCAGGGAGGTGCGAAGGGCTGCCGGCGCCGAGCAACCTGCAAGGCCAGACCCGCCATGACTTTTCCCACATCCTTCGCCTCCCCCTCCATCCTGTCGCTCAGGATATGAGCTGCTATCCCATGATCGCGCGCCACCCGCGCAGCGGCCTCCAGTGCGGCCTGGGGAGTCGCTATCAGACGGAACTCGGCGTGGGCGAGCCGCGGGTCGCCAGGCTTCACCGACTCCCCCGCCCCGGTGAGGAAGCATTGCAGCATGTGGTCGGGAAGGGGTATCCGGTAGCGCCGTACGATGGCGAGCGCATCCGCACAGGTCGTGGCATCCGCCACGGTAGGGCCGGACGCGATGTCGGCGGGATTGTCGCCGGGGACATCGGATATGGCAAGCGTGATCACACGCGCCGGATGGCAGGAAGCGGCAAGCCGCCCCCCCTTGATGGCTGAGAGATGCCGCCTGACGCAGTTGATCTCGCCGATGCTGGCGCCGGATTTGAGCAGTTCGCGGCTCAGCTCCTGCTTTTCCGCCAGACTCACGGCGTGGAGAGGAAGGGGGAGCAGCGCGGAGCCGCCTCCGGAGATGAGGCAGAGTACCAGGTCCTCCGGCGCAAGCCCCTGCACCAGCTCAAGCATGCGCGCGGCAGCGACGCGCCCGGCCTGGTCAGGCACCGGATGCGCCGCGCCGACGATCTCGATCCTGCTGCAGGAGACCTCATACCCGTAGCGCGTCACCACGAGACCGGCGGCTATCTCCCCTTCCCAGGCGTCCTCGAAGGCGCGGGCCATTGCCGCAGAGGCCTTGCCGGCACCGATGACGATCAGCCTTCCCGAAGGGGGCTCGGGGAGGTGCTTGGGGATGCACCATTCAGGCCTGGCTGACCTTACGGCAGCTTCGAACATCTGCTGAAGCAGGGCGCGTGGTTCCATCGTCTTTTCCTATCTCCGGCGTGTCAGTCGAGTCCAGTTCTGGCGGTTGTCGCAGATATCCGGTACGGTTGCAAGCTGTAAAAAAGCAGCCTTGGCAAACGGCGGTGGCAATCCGGTTCGGGTAGCGGAGATGCCGGGGCGGGTCTAGTGCTATGTGGGGTGCCCGAAGGCGAAGCAAGGGAACCTTTGCCTTCGGGCATTTGCAAGTGGTCTCAAAGGCCTGCTGATCCCGCCGATTGGGGCTCTTTGCTCTTGTCGCCACCCGGTGCAGGTTGCTGGCGGTTGCGGTTCAGGAACATGCGCACGGCCAGGTACACCACGGGGAGTATCCCGACCAGAAAGAACGCATCGCCAGGAAGGCGCAGCCACTCGAACAGCCGCACCAGGGGCTGCATGAAGAACTCCGGCTCTCGTCCGTCCCAGTAGGAGGTGGCCAGTATCTGGTTCAACTGGAGCATGCCCACGGGGAAAAGATTTAAGAACATCATCCACGCCAACCCCAGATTGGTGCACCAGAAGGCGATCCCCATGGCCCTGTTGGTGGTGCGGTCCAAGGGAAGGAAATAGCGCGCCACGAACATGAAAAACCCGAGCGAAAGCATCCCGTAGACCCCCATCATCGCGCCATGGCCGTGATTGGCGGTCCATTGGGTACCGATCTCGTAGTAGCTCACTATGGGGAGGTTGATCAGGAAACCGAATACCCCCGCACCGAGGAAGTTCCAGAAGCCCACCGCTATCAGGAACATCACCGCCCACTTGTGAGGGAACATCTCCCCGGTGGTGCTCAGCATCGAATTTCCCGCCGGCGCCCCCAGCCTCATGAACTTCCATGCCTCGTAGGTGAGCAGCAGCAAGGGGATCACCTCCATGGCCGAGAAAAAGGCCCCGAGCGCCATATGCATTTCCGGCGTACCGCTGAAATAAAGATGATGCATGGTCCCTATCACGCCGCCGATGGAATAGAGAATGATATCGAGGTAGATGATGGTGGTTGCCACTCGCGCCCGCACCACTCCCAGCAGCAAGAATACGTACGCCACCATGATGGTGGTGAAGAGTTCCAGGAAATCCTCCACCCAGAGATGTACCACCCAAAATCTCCAGAATTCTATCTGGTTGAACTGGCTGCTTTTGCCGTACAGCATGCCGGCGGCATAGAAGAGCGGGATCGATGCGGCGCTGTAGATGAACAGCCACGGCATGTTTCCCGGGTGCTCTCCCTTGAGCCTTTCCTGCATGCCCCGTATCAGGATCACCAGCCAGATGATCATGCCCGCGGTCAACAGGATCTGCCACAGGCGCCCCAGGTCAAGGTATTCCCACCCCTGCGACCCTACCCAGAACCAGGGTCCGCTGGTGGCCAGCCCACCCTGCAGGCTGACCGCCTCTCCCCCCAGGCTCCCTACTACCACAACAACCAGCGCGCCCAACAGGACCAGGGCCAGCTTGTCCTGATGCCGCGGCTCTTTTCCGGCGATCATCGGCGTGAGGAAGATACCCATGGCAAGGAAACTCGATGCGACGAAAAACAGCGCCAGTTGCACGTGCCACATCCGTGAGAGATTGTACGGGAGCCACTCTGCCAGAGAAAAACCGTAAAATCCCGCGCGCTCCACATGGTAATGGGCGTTCACACCGCCCAGCATGCCCTGCAGCAGGAACAGGCACGCAACCACGAGGAAGTACCAGGCCACCGTGCGCTGTGAAGGGGTGAGCTGCGCCTCCTCGGGAACGTGCACCCTTCTGGCCATCTCCTTATCCACACCGTGCCATCCAAGCCACTCGTAGCGGCCAAAGAAAAAGAGAATCAGGCCTGTCCCGCACAAAAGCGCCACAAGACTGATGACACTCCACATCAACACCCCCGGAGTCGGCTGGTTGCCGGCGAGATTGTCGGGAGGCCAGTTGTTGGTGTAGGAGTGGTTGGTACCGGGACGAGTTGCCGCACTCAGCCAGGCCGCCCAGGAAAAGTACGCGGTTAGTTGGCGCACCTCCTCCTGGTCCTGCAGGTGAGGACGCCGCAACCCCTGCTGCATCCGGGGCGGACCGAACCAGTCCCGGTAATATGCGATCATCTCCTTGTGGGCAGCGGCCTGCGCCGGGGTAAAGGTTACTGCGTCGTTAGCTGCATCATAGGCGTTTTGTTTTGCCTCCCGCCGAACCCTTTCAGTCGCTTCGGCGGGGGTCAGCCCTTGCCCCCTGTAGGACAGGTGAGCCTTTTCCCCGCTGACCCTCAGGTACTGGGCGGTGAAGTCTGGTCCAAGATACGCACCATGTCCAAAGAGGGTGCCATACTGCATGAGACCGTATTTCTGGAACAGGTGCTGGCCGCCGATTATGTCAGCCCCCGTGTACAAGACGGTGCCATCGGCTCCCCGCACTTCCCGAGGAAGCGGAGGTTGATCCGTGGTGTTCCTGTAAGCGAGGTAGCCAAGCACGGCAAACCCCAGGACGAAAGTGACAACTGCCGTGATCAGCCAACCCGGAGACAGGATGAGGTTTTTCTCGCGCACGTTCATTTGGACCTCCGATACGTATGGTTACGGCCGCGCAACCAGCAGCCTTAGCTGGCGGCACCTTCGATTGCTGCTGAAGCTCCTCGTACAGCGTGCAGCGCCCATGGCCCCCCTGCCGGTCTTCAGTCACAGCCGCTACTGCTTCTGCATCTAGCACAAAAGGGCTTACCGTCCGTAACCGTAAGCCCTTTTGCAGCAGCAAGCTGAAGATGTGTCGCCCGCGGATGCCTGCGGACAGGGTGTTTCAATACTGCCCCTTCTTGATCCAGCCGTGCTTTTCCCCCGCATAGAAGAACCCATGGCAGGTATAGGGCCCGTTGTTGTAGATGCTGACCATCTGCACCTCCCCGCACTCCGGGCACGGCAGGGTCGTTGACTCCCTGCGCGCCACCTCCTTCCTGAGGTTTTCCAGCTGGGCGTCCAGGATTTCTATCCGGGCAAGGAGTTCGCGATCGAGCAGGTGCTCAAGGCATCCCTGTACCCCGCAGATCGCCCGCTCCCCATCGATCAGCACCGGATGGTCGCACTCGGTGCAGACGCAGTCCATCTGCATATTCCCGCAGAGCGCGCAGCGCTTATCTTGCAGCTCCGGCAAACCGAAGCACCCCGGAGGGTAGATCCAACTGAAAATGGAACGCGTCATGGCCTTCTCCTCCTCTTCCCGACGATTCGTTAAGATCATTACCCCGTAACCGGCACTATCAGTGGAGGCGACTTCAAGGAAAACCCGCTGCAGACGCTCAGGAAGCAGCACCCCCGCAAACGTTAACATCCTGCCATAAAAAAATTGCAATGCAAAAGCCGGAAGCCAAAAAACGGAAGGGGAGTCGAATTGAAAAAGCCTGCGGGAACAACCCCGTAGGCTTTTGTGCTGGCGGTACCGAAGGTGGTAGATGTTCGGGGGACTAGCGTTTGGCGCTCCTCCTCCACAAGGCGATGCCAATCATGCCAACTCCCAACAGTAAAACGGTGCCGGGTTCAGGGACGCTTCTTATGTCCCATTCTCCAGCATGATCCCAATAGTAGGTCAGGTACCCATCATACGGGAAACAAATCGGGTCCATCGAGCCCCTCATTGAGCCGGCGGTCAACATTAGGCCGATGTCCTGCGTGCCGTCCATAAAGATAAACGAGTCCTGATAGACCTGGTACTCCGGGACGTACGTCGTCAGCGTTTCGATCCTGCGCTTGTCGGCGGACAGTGTACCAAGCAAGATAAAATCAACCCACCCCTCGAACATTTGCGGTTGTAAGGGAATATCGAAGTACTTCGTGCCGTCTTGCCTGTATGCCATAAGAACAACGTCTTCCAAGCTTGCATAGGTCATGGCAAAGGTTCCCGAATAATACTCCGGTTCCGTGATCTTCAAACTGGCACCTACTCTGTACTCGGCCCCTTCGGTGAAACCAACGGATACCCAATCATATATCACCGTGGCTTCAGCAAAATGCGTCCCCATTAGAAACATGACCGTGGCTGCCATCGTCAAGATTGATCTTCTCATGTCGCACCCCCATACGTATTAGTCAAAGCCAATCATGCATGGCACATGCCTCATTCCTAACTCGCTGAATTTCCAGGACGCCCGGGCCAGGAAGATGCCTGCTCGGTTTCTTCGTCGGAATAACCGACAGGTCTGTAAACTGCACCGACAGTTCCGCCTTCCCACCTCAACCGTGACCGGCAACACCCTTGCCGTTCGGATTGCCTTCCCCTGGTCGGGGCGACGCCTGTTCCCTTCAAGAAGCCGGGTCTGCCCGCTACGCCGTGCAAACAAAAAAAGGGCCAGATGGTCAGTCTGGCCCCTTCTGCATCAGGCGAGGTTGACCGTCAACCTCCCTGTAGCATCTCGGGAACGAAGCGCGGGAGCTTTCAAACCCCGCTGCGGGCCCTCAAGCGTCGTCCGCTTCCGGCCCGAGAACGGCAGTACCTGCTACCTGCGGTACTCCCCGTCGGAGAGCGTCTTCAGGAACAGCACGATGTTTCCCACCTGGGGCCTCGGGAACATGTCCAGGGCGGCCCGGTTCCGATCCACCTCCGGCGGCGGGAACATGGAGGCCATCGCCTCGCATCCGCCCCCCATGCCTCCGCCGCACCCTGCGTCCATCATGGCGCGCCAGTGGTAGAAGAGGACGACCTCCTCCAGTGACTTGAAGTAGCCGTTGTGGCCGTAGGCCTTGACCACCCCCTCAAAGGGGCGCAGGTCCACGTTGCGTAGCGTCGGGACCTTGAACTTCCCCAGCTGTGGTTCATAGGATTCCGGCGCATGCCCGGCAGTTTTCAGGTACCCGCCCAGGCCGTAGTCCACCCATTCCGCGCCGGCGGGGTTCCAGCGGGACGGCATATCGTGGAACGGGTTGGCCGGGTTCCCGGGAATGCCGAGGTTGTCGTAGCCGAAGTCGGTGAACAGCGGGTACTTCCCGGGGGCCGCCTTCAGCACATGGCAGGACGAGCAGTTCGCACGGCTAGGGTCATTGAAGGTTGCCAGCCCCTGGAGTTCCGGGTCGGAGAGCCCGAGGCCGCGGAACTCCGTCCACCGACCGGGGTCTATGCCGCCGCCGGGGCATCCCGTTGCGCCACCCGTCCCGCCACCTCCCATCCCCGTGCCGCATTTGATCGTGGCGACATCCTTGCCGGCTTTGAGGGCCTCGTCCCAGAACTGGTCGAACCTGGAGCTGAAGGGATTCACCTCCGTGCTCCTCTCGTAGGCGGCGACGGCCTTGCCGATCTTTTCGTACACCCCTTCGGCATCCTTGGCGCAGTCCAGCGAATCTGCCCCCCATGCCCCTTCGAACAACCCGGCATAGTCCGACTTCTTCACCTTGGCGCAGAGGACCCTGTAGTTGGACAGGGCCTGCTCCAGGGGGTTCAGGAACGGCCCCTGGGCCTGCTCCGCCAGCGGGTCGCCGAGCAGGGCGCCCGTAGCACGCCCGTCCCAGAACATGCCGCCGAACCAGTTTCCCGAGTCATCCCGATACAGCCTTGGACTCTCGCCTGCATATGCGGCGGTCGGCGGTTTTCTGTTGCCGAAATGTTGCGGCAGAGCACCCTGGTAGACGGCGCCGCTGCCGTTTACCGAGGAATCGGGACCGGTGAAGCCGATTTCCGGGAGATGGCAGCTAGCGCAGGACTGGGTACCGTTGGCCGACAGGCTGTTGTCGAAGAACAGCATCTTGCCCAGCGTCTCCAGTGCGGTACCCCCTGCGGCCGGAACTGCCGTAACGACAACGGCCACCAATGCTCCCGCCAGACACGATAGTTCTCTCATTCTCATGGCCTTCCTCCTTGCAGCTTTGCGGCGTCCACTGCCACGGTACCAGCAGCTGCCGCCAGGCACTTGGCGGCAGCCCCGGCCCCAATCGGCCGTCCGGGGCTGCCGGGAGGGATTGCTCCCTCCGACGATTGCGGTGCTTATGGGTTTGTGGTGATGGGCAACGGTGTCGCGTAGGCCCAACCGGAGGAAACATAGCCGCCGTTGTTCGCACGGATGCGGTACCAGTACCGGGTGTTGCGGCTCAATCCGGACTGGGTGAGCGTGGTAATCCCGCTCCCGACGTTGGCGCTGGACAGGCCGGATGTGAAGCCCGCGTTGGTCGCGCGCTGGATGGTGAAGCCGGTCTCGTTGCCGGAGTTGTCGGTCCAGGTCAGGATCACCCTGCGGTTGTTGCCCGTGCCGTCGGGTCCGTTAACGGCCGTGAAGGCGCTCGGGACTGCCGGCATCGCCGGCACGAGGACCGGCGCCGCCACTGCGTAAGCGGACATGCCGGCGGCATTGGCCGCCGCGACCCGGTAGCTGTAGGTCGTGTCCGCCCCCCGCGCTGCCGCCGTGGTGTCGGTGTAGGTCACGCTGCCGGTTTGGTTTCGGGCGGGCAACGTGGCGATGCGGGTGAAGTCGCCCCCGTTGGCCGAGCGTTCGACCGCGAACCGTACCTCGTTCCTCGCGTTGTCGGTGAAGCTCAGCCTGATCTGCGGGCCTGCCTGGAGAACCGCCGTGAGGGCGCTGGGTGCGAGGGGCGGATCGCCGACGACGAGTGGGGCCGATACCGACTTGGCCGTCATGCTCGGGAACTGCTCACCGTAGCCGACCGTGTTCTGTGCCACAACCTGGTACCTCGCCGCCGTGTCGGGATTGTAGGTGGCGGGATCGGTCAGGGTACGCATCCCCACCGTGTTGCTGTCCGGCACGGTGAGCGGCGAGGGGCTGGTCCCCACGTTGCTCCAGGTCTCACCGTCGATGGTCTTTTGCACCAGGAACGAGGTCTCGTTTATGGAGTTGTCCCTCCACCCCAGGGCCAGGCGGCGGCTGTTGCCGTTTCCGCTGACGGAGAAGGTGAGGTCGGAAGGCTGTCTGGGCGGCAGCACCACCGACACCGGCCGCATCATGTCCATCTCCTCGTGGCTCAGGATGTGGCAGTGATACATGTACTCCATGCCGAAGTTGACCAGCCGGTTCGTCACCGGCTCGGTCGGGTTGCCCTGGACGTCCTTGTTGTAGAAGCCCATGCCCGACCCCGACGGCATCATCGGGTTCTGGAACCTCACGCTGTTGGGGAGGTCAAACGGCACGAACGGGATCACCGGCCTCAGGGCGACGATGGTGTCCTCCAGCGGGCTGATCCGGACGGTGTCCTTCCATCCCAGTTCGTTTGCGTCCGGAGGAAGTACGATGTTGTCCCAGGTCACCCGGTTCAAGAGCTGGACGTCGTAGAGATGGAAGTGGATCGGGTGCGTGTCCACGCCGTTGTGGGTGATCTTCCAGATCTGGCTGCCGTCCCGGGTGGCGATGGGGGTCACCTGCAGTTCGGCCCTGGGGAGGTTGGTGGCGTCGATCAGCTCGGTCACCGGATTCACGAACGGGTAGAGTACGACGTTCTGCGTGCCGGGGGTGGCGGGAACCACTTCGAGGCCGAGGTTCCCCTGCATCCGCCCGAACTCGTCGAAGGCGGTCGAGTTGGTCTCGTCGTGTATCGCCTTTGGCTCAATCGGGATCTGCAGCTTCGCCGTGGGGGCAGCCAGGGTGTTGAACCCGAACAGGTCCCCCCCCTGGTCCGAGATGCGGGCGAAACCGTCGCAGATGTCGACGTTGACGCCGGGAACATTGCACCAGCTGCTTGAGGCGAAATTTTTGCCGTAGGCGGAATTGTAGGCCGCCTGCCCGACGATGATCGGGTGCTGCCCCGACTCGAATACGCCCGAGCCGTCAGCCTTGTGCGCGAACGCCGCCTGCAGCGCCTGCAGGTTGAAGGGGGCCGCTGCGGGAGTGGCCGCGACCTTCACCTGCATGACCGTGCGCGTGTTCGGCCCGTAACCCGGCAGGACGTAGGGAGCTCCGACGGGGCTCAGGTCCGGGCCCCCCGTGTAATAGTCGTAACTGGGCACCCGGGCCGGGTAGGCGGCAGGCGCGTCGTTGTAGAGGATCAGGGTCTTGCCGGCGTAGCGCGAGAAGTCGACGACGACATCCGCTCTCTCCGCAGGCCCCAGCGCCAGCGAGGTCTGGTCCACGTTCCCCACGTCGAAGCGGGTCGGATCGCGGATCCAGGTGATGGGGCGGTTCGGGATCTCCACCGGGGCCGGGAGGAATCCCCCCTCGGTGCCGATCTGGATCCAGTTCGGCCCCACCGGGCTCAGTGCGGTGTCCGGCGTGGGGAACACCACCGGGTCTTCCTGGGCTGCCGCCAGCTCGCTCGCCTTCAGCGCGACCTCGGTCCCCGAGGCGTCCGCCACGTACCACTGCAGGTTGAAGAAACGGTCGTTGGCCGCGTTCAGGATACGCAGGCGATAGCTCTTGGGCTGGAGTGTGGTGGCCGGGTAGGCGGTTCCGTTCACGATCGGCGTGTCGTTGAACTGCTCCATCCCTGCCGAGATGTTCGGCGTCCCCGGTATCAGCGCCGGCTCGCAAAACGGCTCCACCTCATACTGCCAGGTTTCCGGGTCGTCCAGGCGGCACGGCGTCACCAGTGGCTGGGTGAAGTCGTGCTCGGGATCCATGTTGTAGCGCGGGTTCGGAATCGGGCCGTATATCGGCTTTGCGGGGGGCCAGAACCACGGCCCGTACATCCAGCGCCCGTAGCTGCTCATCCCCCCGGGATCGCCCGGGTTTTGCGCCGGCATGTAGACGTGGTGGTACCAGAGGTCCCCCTCCTTCCCCCAGCGGCCGTAGTCCCAGGTCGGGTCCTGCGCCTTCATCTGCTCCACCCCCGGTACGAAGGTCCGGTCCTGGATCACCAGGGGGATGGTGTCCGCCCCCCCCGGGATAAGGCCCTGCGATACGAGCGTCTTCTCGGTGTCGTCTGTGATCAGGTATCCCGCCGCCTCGCCGGCATAGACATTCAGGCGGGTGATCCCCCAGGAGTGGTCGTGGTAAAACATCAGCCTCGCGCTTTGCTGGTTGGTGTAGTAGAAGGTCATGCAGCCGTCGTTTGGGGCCGAGCAGTCGGGAACGCCGGGGACGCTAGCCATGTCCGGCACCCCCCTGACGCTCACACCCTCCGGCCAGGGGGTAGTCTCGTTGGCCGGCGTGATCCACTGGTGCGGCGTTCCGTCGCTGATCCAGGGAGAAATCCCGCCGTGCAGGTGGATGGTGGCCCGGTTGTCCTTGAAGCAGCCGGGGTCGGTTCCCTTGCCCGCTTCGGAACACGACGGGTTGCGCACCATGTCGTCGACGCTCCCCATGTCCATGGGATGCATCATCTCCATCGGTCCCATGCCGGAGCCCATCAGCCAGGAGTCGACCGGGAGGAACAGGTTTCCGCCGGCGTCCTTGGGGAGGAGGTTGAAGAACACGACCCTCACCGGGCGATCCTTGGTCGCCGTGATCACCGGCCCCAGGTAATGAGGCTTGTCCACCGCGATCGCCTGGGTGCCGTCGGGCATCAGGGTCGGCACTGACGTCCCGTCGGGGAGCGCGGTCGTCAGGGGGACGTGCTTGTTCCAGGGCGCGCTGGCGTTGGCCGGGGTCTGCAGCTGCACGTACTCGCGCAAAAGCGTCCCCTGCTCCGGCAGGGAGGAATTCATCCTCTCCCGGTGCTGCACCACGGCGATGACGTAGTAGTCGGCATCATCCGCGAAACCCGCCGCCTTGGTGAAGGTGGTCGTGTCCGGCACCGCGAGCGGGATGTACTGCCCCAGGTTGTTCATCGCCCCCTCGCAGCTACCCGGGAGCGTGGGGTCGCAAAGACCCGGAAGCCCGTCCCGGAACTTCTTGATGCCTCCGGTCACGGTCACGCCAACGCAGCTCTCGCCGGCCGGACACCCCGCATCGGTGGTACAGGCGGTGCCGCTTGCCGAACAGGCTCCGGGAGTGACCACCGGCAGCGGACTCAGCGCCCAGTTCGGGTAAGGCCCGTAGTAATGGGGGATCTTGGTTCCATCGACCGCCCCCGCCTCCGGAGGGCTTCCCCCCCAGAGCGCAAAGAGCAGTGTCGCCAGCGAGCCTAGGCCCGCCCATCTATTCCTTTTCATAACGCCTCCTTTTACTGGTGACGCGCTACCTCACAAGTCGCGCGACCCGACGTGCGCCCGTCATTTCCGGAGCTCTGCCTGTTGCCTTTTCTCCTGCCCCTTTTTCTTCACCTCGCGCATCTTCTTGTCCCGGTCGAGCCTGGACTGCATGACTTTCCTCGCATTCTTCAGCCCCTGCTGACTCGGCTGGCCGGGACTAACCACCGGCGCAGCGTTCACGGCTCCGATCAGCGAAGCCGCCAGCAAACAAGCTACTGCCACTGCAATCATTCGTTTCATGTCGGTTACCTCCTTTGCTGCATCCTTTTCCCGTAAACCGCCCTTGCCGGCGGACGCTCCACCTCCCGTCTCACCTCCTTCGGGCTCCTTCCGGCCCCTCGGCTGCTGCACTGTCTACCGATGCAACATGCATCACGATCAGTGCTAACATTAAATATTTGTAATCATTGACCCCGCAGCAGCGGGCGCTCCCGCGGGCGTGCAACGGTAGCACAGCTGATGTTCAAGGTCTGAGCAGACCCAGGGCGAAGTGGTAGCCAGCTGACGAAACGTGGCAATGCAGCGTGTTGGCGAAAGGGAGGTCCCACTTGAGGGGAGGTGAAGCGATGAAGTCCCCTCCAAGGGACAGGAGGGGGATGGGGACAGCTGCAACAGGCATGGCAGAGGAGCCCGGTCGTCGACCGGGCTCCTTTGTGCCCCCATCCGGGGACATTCTTCATTTCGGCAGATCCGGGGTGAAGCGCTTGGTCGCGCGCCCGCCGGCTCCCAAAAGGGACCGAGCAGGTTTCCAGGCGGGAAACCCTCTGGCTGCCGTCATTTTTTTGTTGCCTCTGGCACCGGCGGAAAGCTATTTTAGTCGTCTATTGCCACCGCCGCCACCAGGCGGCATGGACGGGAGAACGGATGCGCATCCTGGTTGTCGAAGACGAACAAAAAGCTGCCAACTACCTGAAGAAGGGTCTCACCGAAAGCGGCTTCAGCGTGGATGTCGCTAACGACGGCGAGGACGGGCTGCATCTGGCCGGCACGGAGTCGTACGACCTCGTCATCCTCGACGTCATGCTTCCCCTCAAGGGGGGGTGGTCCGTGATCAGGGAACTGCGCGCCGCGGGAAACGAGGTCCCCGTCATCTTCCTCTCCGCCCGCGATGCGGTGCACGACCGGGTGCATGGCCTGGAACTGGGCGCGGACGACTACCTGGTCAAGCCTTTCGCCTTTTCCGAGCTGCTGGCCCGGATACGGATCATCCTGCGCAGGCACCCGCTGCAGCAGTCCGAATCGATGAGGGTGGCGGACCTGGAACTGGACCTGGTCCGGCACAAGGCGAGGCGCAGCGGCAAGTCGCTCGACCTCACCGTGAAGGAATTCCAGCTGCTGGCCCTGATGCTGCGCAGGCGCAGCGAGGTGCTGACGCGCACCACCATCTCGGAGCAGGTCTGGGGAATCAACTTCGACAGCGACACCAACGTGGTCGACGTGGCGATCCGCAGGCTCAGGAAAAAGGTCGACGACCCTTTCCCGCTAAAGCTCATTCACACCATCAGGGGGGTCGGCTATGTCCTTGAAGACGAAACTGCCTGAGGCCAAGGCCTCCAGCTCCATCGCCGCGCGCCTGGTGGCGTTCTACCTGGTCAGCACCCTGCTGATCCTTCTCTGCACCAACTACTTCCAGTTCAAGGCGCTCTCCAAGGATCTCGACTACGAGGACAACGACTTCGTGGTGGAGCGCATCAACACGCTGCGCGAGATCATCGCCAGGCATCCCGACGCCCTGAAGGAGCAGATACCGTCCGACAAGGCCGGGCAGACCCGGCACCTGGTACGCGTGCAGGATGAGCAGGGGCGCACCCTGCTCCAGTCGCCGGGGATCTCGGAATTGGGGGTCGAGCTCTTCCCCCCCGCGGTGACCGCCGACGAATCGATCGGGCACAGCATCAAGCACAGGACCCCCCGTGGGAAGCAGTACCTGCTGAACGCGGCCTGGGCCGAGCGGCGCGGCGATGCGCACCACCGGCTGGTCCAGGTGGCGCTGGACATCACCGACGAGGATGAACTGATGTCGAAATACCTGATCAGGACCGGCACCGCCGTACTGATCGGGGTGTTCCTGGCGGCGGCGCTTGGCGTGCTGATCGCCAGAAGGGGGCTCAAGCCGCTGCAGGAGATGGCCGGCAAGGTGGCGCGCATCACCGAAGCGGAGCTGCACCAGCGGGTGAGGACGGCGAACTGGCCAAAGGAGCTGGATCAGTTGACCCTGGCGCTGGACGGCATGCTGGCAAGGCTCGAGGAGTCATTCGCCAGGCTCTCAGAGTTCTCGGCGAACCTGGCCCATGAGCTGCGCACGCCGATCAACAACCTGCGCGGGGAGGCAGAGGTCGCCCTTTCCAAGGCACGCTCCGAAGAGGAGTACCGCGACATCATCGCATCCAGCGTCGAGGAGTACGAGAGGCTCTCCCGCATGGTGGGGGACATCCTGTTCCTCGCCCGCCCCGACCAGACGCACCGACCGCAGCCCATCGACGTCAGGCAGGAAGTGGAAACACTGGCGGAGTATTACCGCAACGTGGCGGACGAACAGCAGACGGTCATCTCCATTAAAGGAGGCGGCAGCGCCAGCGTCGATCCGCAACTGTTCCAGCGCGCAATCGGCAACGTCATCTCCAACGCCCTGCACTACACCCCGAGGTGCGGCAGGGTGAGCATCGACATCCGGTCCAACGAGGATGGGGGGGTGGAGATCGCCGTCGCGGACAACGGCATGGGGATCGACCCGGCCGAACTGCCGCGCATCTTCGACCGTTTCTTCCGCTCGCCGCAGGCCCGCCTGATCCACAACCAGGGGAGCGGCCTGGGGCTCGCCATCGTCCGCTCCATCATGAGCCTGCATGGTGCAAGCGTAGCCGTGACCAGCAACCCCGGCGAGGGGACCGTGGTGAAGTTGCTGTTCCCACCCCCCGCCGCTCCGGAGCCGGCATAGCTCCTGCCGAGGCAAAACAGCGCACCTCCCGCCCCGTTTTTGTTTACAGAAGACTTTTCCCTACCAATTGGGTAGCATGCTTTTGCCCCAGACAACCACCCGCCCAAACGACAGGGCCCGGAGAGACATGAGTCACTGGATTTCTCTGAAACACCGGATGGAAACGGCCAAGATCGTGGCGATCTACACCCTCTTCGGCCTGGCCTGGATCTACGGCTCGGACATGGTCATCAGCTGCCTTGTGGAAGACAAAGCCACGCTGGTAAGGATCGCCGTAGCCAAGGGTTTCCTTTTCATCCTCTGCACCGCTACGCTTCTCTTCTTCCTGATCAGCCGCTTCCTGCGGCAGCTCTCGATCTCCGACGCCGAGCGTGTCGAGAGCCTGGAAAACTACCAAGCCATATTCAACGCCACAAACGAAGCGATACTGGTACACGAGGTCCAAAGCGGCGCCATACTGGACGTGAACGACCGGATGCTGGAGATCTTCGGGTATCTGCGCGAGGAAGTGCTGACGGCGCATCTCGGGGACATATCCGAGGGAAAGCCCCCCTATTCGCAGCAAGAGGGGATGGAGAAGGTGCGCAAGGCGCTTTCGGAAGGGCCCCAGCTCTTTCAATGGCTTTGCCGCAAGAAGACGGGCGAGCTGTTCTGGACCGAGGTATCGTTGAGAAAGATCACGGCGCGGGGCACCGACAGAATCATCGCCGTGATCAGGGACATCTCTCAGCGAAAGCAGCAGGAAGACGCGCTGCGTCAGAAGAACGCCCATCTCCGCTTCTTCTTCGAATATGCGCCGGCCTCCCTTGCCATGTTCGACCGCGACATGCGCTACCTCCAGGCAAGCCGTCGCTGGCAGAGCATGTACGGCCTGGGAGACCGGAACCTGGTGGGGGTGTCCCACTACGAGGTGTTCCCGGAGCTGCCGGAGCGCTGGAAAGAGTTCCACCGGCGCGGGCTTGCCGGCGAGATCATCAGCGAGGAAGCGGACCGGTTCCTGCGCGCCGACGGCTCGGAGCAGTACCTGCGCTGGGAGATCCGCCCCTGGTACGAGTCGCTCGGTCAGGTGGGCGGCATCGTCATCTTCAGCGAGGACATCACCCAGAGAAGGGTGGTCGAGAACGCCCTCAGCTCCAGCGAGCGTTTCCTGCGCATGCTGACCGACCAGCTCCCCGGCCTGGTAGGCTACTGGACCAGCGAGCTTCGCTTGAGCTTCGCCAACAAGGCTTACCAGGAGTGGTTCGGCAAAAGCCGCGAAGAGATCATCGGCATCACCATGCGGGAACTGATGGGCGAGGAGCTCTTCGCCAGCAACGAACCGCATGCCCGGCGCGCCCTCCAGGGTGAGCCGCAGCATTTCGAAAGGACACTGGCGAAGCCCGCCGGCGCGGCCGGCTATACCTGGACCCACTACATCCCGGACCAGGTCGACGGCGCGACGCGCGGGTTCTTCGTGCTGGTGTCCGACGTCACCGAGCTCAAGCGGGCCGAGGAGGAAAAGATCAGGCTCGAAAGCCAGCTCCAGCAGGCCCAGAAGATGGAATCCGTGGGAAGGCTGGCCGGGGGGGTCGCGCATGACTTCAACAACCTGCTGACGGTCATCGTCGGCCTTGCGCAACTGGGGATGAAGGAACTCGGGCCGGAGAGCCCGACTTACTGCCGCCTGGAGGGGATCAGACTGGCAGCCGAGAAGTCCGCCGACCTGACGAGGCAGCTCCTTGGCTTCGCGAGGAAGCAGACCATCGCCCCCAAGATCCTGAACCTGAACTGGACCGTGGAGAACATGCTGAACATGCTGAGGCGCCTGATAGGCGAAGATATCGACATAGCATGGAAGGCGGCAGCGCACCTTTGGCAGGTGAAGATAGACCCCACGCAGGTCGACCAGATCCTGGCCAACCTCTGCGTGAACGCCCGCGACGCCATAGCCGACGTAGGCAGGGTCACCATCGAGACGGCGAATTGCTCCTTCGACACGGATTACTGCGCCGCACACTTCGGATTCGCCCCGGGCGATTACGTGCTGCTCGCGGTAAGCGACAACGGTTGCGGCATGGACAGGGAAACCATGCTGCATATCTTCGAGCCCTTTTTCACCACGAAGGAATTCGGCAAGGGGACCGGCCTCGGGCTGGCAACGGTCTACGGCATCGTCAAGCAGAACAACGGCTTCATCAACGGCTACAGCGAGCCTGGACGGGGGACCACCATCAAGATCTACCTTCCCCGGCACGAGGGGGCTGCCGTCCCGCCCCGGACCGAAGCCGCCGCGAAGCCCGTCCTGCGGGGCGGGGAAACCATCCTGATGGTCGAGGACGAACCGAGCATCCGTGAGGTGACGGCATCCTTGCTGGAGATGCAGGGGTACAAGGTCTTGTCGGCGACCTCCCCCTCCCGGGCGATAGAACTGGCCAGGGAACACGGGGGGAAGATCCATCTGCTGCTGACCGACGTGGTGATGCCGGGGATGAACGGCCGCGACCTGGCGAGGAACGTGCTGCAGCTATGCCCGAAGGTCAAGTGCCTCTACATGTCGGGATACACGGCCAACGTGATAGCCCACCACGGCGTGCTCGACGAAGCGGTGCATTTCATCTCCAAGCCCTTCTCGTTGTCCGAGCTCGCGGCCAAGGTGCGCGAGGTGCTCGATTCCGAAACGGGGCGCTGACGCCTCCCGGATGACAGAAATGTCATCTTCCCGCCATGTCCGGGCAAGATTGATTCCTGTATTTTAGGTGCCGCAGAAGCACACACCTGAACTACGAGGTATCCATCATGCCGCAGCGCCGACCCGGTCTCATCGCCTTAGTCTCATGTACCTTTCTTGCTTTTTCCGCAGCAATCCGCGTCATGCTCCTGTGCATGACCCCGCAGGGAGCCGGGCTCACCCTCCCCCTGCTGCTAAAGGCTGCCGCCACCGGTCTCTTTTTCGACCTGGTGACCCTCTCCTACGCGCTTTTGCCTGTCGCGCTCTACCTGGTCCTGGTCCCTCGCCGCATCGCGCTGCACAGATGGCACGGCTTCCTGGTGCTCGCCCTTTTCACCGTTTACCTCGCCGCGTTGATCTTCGACGCCTGCGCCGAGTACCTCTTCTTCGACGAGTTCGGCACCAGGTTCAACTTCATCGCGGTCGACTACCTGGTCTACACCCAGGAGGTGATCGGCAACATCCGCGAGTCCTACCCCCTCACGCCGATTTTCGCCGGGATAGCGGCCATCGCCCTGGCCGGCGCCTGGCTTTTGCGCAAGTACCTGGACCGGGGAGCAAGGCTCACCTTCCAGGGGGCCTACCGCCGCGCCGGCGCCCTGCTGTTCGTCCCCGCTGCGCTCTCCTACTGCATGGTCCACGTGTCGCTCTCTTCCATCTCGTACAACAACTTCGCCAACGAGCTGGCCGGCAACGGCGTCTACAACCTTTTTGCCGCCTTCGTCAACAACGAGCTCTCCTTCACAAGGTTCTACCGGACCCAGCCGCAGGATCAGGCGAACAACCGGCTGAGGTCCCTGGTGAGGGAGAGCAACAACAGCTTCAGCGCACCGGACTCGGAGCGCTTCACCAGGGGTATCCGCGGCGAGGGGAAGGAAAAGCGGCTGAACGTCGTGGTGGTCATCGAGGAGAGCCTCTCCGCCGAGTACCTGGGGAGCTTCGGCAACAAGGAAAACCTGACCCCGAACCTCGACCGCCTCGCCCCCCAGTCGCTGCTCTTCACCAACCTGTACGCCACCGGCACCCGCACCGTGCGCGGCCTCGAGGCGCTCACCCTCTCCATCCCCCCCCTGCCCGGGACCTCCATCGTGAAACGCCCCAACAACGGCGGGTTCCGCTCCTGGGGCGAGATCATGAACGCCAAGGGGTATCAGTCCAAGTACATCTACGCCGGGCACGGCTACTTCGACAACATGAACGCCTTCTTCTCCGGCAACGGCTACTCCGTCGTGGACCGGGCGGACTTCTCCAAGGACGAGATCACCTTCTCCAACATCTGGGGGGTATGCGACGAGGACCTGTTCCGCAAGGTCATCAAGGAGGCGAACCTCTCCCACTCCGCCGGAAAGCCGTTCTTCTCCATGGTGATGACCACCTCGAACCACCGCCCCTTCACCTACCCGGCAGGCAGGATCGACATCGCTCCCAAGAGCGGCAGAAACGGCGGGGTGAAGTACGCCGACTACGCCATCGGCAGGTTGGTCGCTGAGGCGAGCAGCCAGCCCTGGTTCAAGGACACCATCTTCGTCTTCGTGGCCGACCACTGTGCAGGGAGCGCCGGGAAGACGGACATCCCGGTGAAGAGGTACGAGATACCGATGCTGGTCTACTCGCCGGCCCACATCAAGCCGGGGCGCGTGGAGAAGATGATGAGCCAGATCGACGTGCCCCCCACGGTGCTTGGACTCCTGAACATGAGCTACCAGAGCGACTTCCTCGGGCGCGACATCTTCAAGGAGTCGGGGCAGGCGCCGCGGGCCTTCATCTCCACCTACCAGAAACTTGGGTACCTGACCGAGAACGAACTGCTGGTGCTGGGACCGCAGCAGTACGCCGCGCAGTACCAGGTGGACCGCAAAAGCGGCGAGGCGAAGAAGGTCGCCGTGACCGACGCGCTGCTAAGCGACATGCTTGCCTACTACCAGGGAGGGGATTACCTGTACCGGAACCGGCTGAACCGGATCCGCTAGGCATGTCGGTGGAGATGGGCGCGAAATTCTGGATCAGGCACTTGGTCCTTCCGCTCGCCGTTTTTCTCCTGGCAGCGGCAGCCTGCGAGATGTCGGACCTGGACCTGCTCCTTGCGGACCGGTACTTCGATTTCTCCAGGGGGGTATGGCCCGAGCGGGATGCCTTCTGGGCGGAGTGGCTGATACACCTGCGGGGGAAGGATCTGGTCACGGCCGTTGCGGCGGGGTCGCTGCTTGCCTGGCTCGGCTCCTACCGGAGCAGCCGGCTGCGCCCCCTGCGCTGGCGCTTTTTCTACCTGGCGCTGGTGATCGTGCTGGCGGCCGGCACCGTTTCCGGCCTGAAGCAGGCGACCGGAGTGCACTGCCCGTGGGACGTGGACCGTTACGGCGGGAGCACGCCGTACCTGAGGCTTGGCGAGCCGGTGCCGCAGGCGTGCGGGCCGGGAAACTGCTTCCCTGCCGGGCATGCCTCCGGAGGCTTCTCGTTTTTCGCCGGGTATTTCGCCTGGCGCGACCGCCGCAGGTGGGTGGCCAGGGGGTGGCTCGCCGCCGGGGTGGGGCTCGGGAGCATCTACGGCTGGGCCCAGATGGTGCGCGGCGCCCATTTCCTCTCCCACAACTTCTGGAGCGCCATCATCTGCTGGCTGCTGGCGCTCTTGCTTTACCTCGCCATGAGGCCGGCGCTGTGCGCCGGATCCGGCCGCCGGGGGTGATCCGGCCGGTCACCCCCGCGGCTTGGGCGGGATCTTCCTGCCGTGGGGGTCGACTTCGGGCTTGCCGAGCTTCTGGTCCAGGTATTCGACGGTGCCGGCGCCTCGGATGTGCTCCAGCCGGTGGGCGGTGGGGTGCACCGCCTCCTCCGGGGTGCCGATGGAGGCGAGGTAGCTTTCCCAAAGCCGGTGCGCGCGCAGCACGTTTCCGGCCTGCTTTTCCCCCACCCCGGTCAGCCGGTACCCCTCCGGCGCCGCCTCGATCAGCCCTTCCGCCTCCATCTGCCTGAGCACCTTCACGAGGCTCGCCGACTGCGGCACCTGGACGTACTGCTGCAGCACCTTAAGCGTCGTCGCCCCCTGCTGGCGCAGCGCGGTGATCAGCACGTCCTCCACCACCTGCTGCGGGACCATGCCGCGCAGGCGGAGCCAGCGGGCCAGGAGCCCGTAGCGGGGCGCCACCGCCAGCACCACCAGGAACTGCAGGGTGCAAAACAGCATGACGGCGCCCCCCCCCGCCGAATCGAGCCAGACGCAGAGGTACAACCCGCCGATCACGCTGGTCACGCCGAAAAGGGCGGCGAGCCCCATCATGCGGTCCAGGCGGTCGCTCAGCAGGTAGGCCGTCGCTGCCGGCGTGATCAAGAGACCCACCACCAGGATCACCCCCACCATGCTCACCGCGCTCACCACCACCAGCGAGACGCAGCCGGTCAGCGCGTAGTCGAGCAGCAGCACCGGCAGGCCGGTGGAGGCCGCCATGATCGGGTCGAAGCTCGCCAGCTGGAAGTGCCGGAAAAAGAGGACCAGGACGCTCAGCACACCCGCCGAGACCAGCACGCTCGCCCAGAGGTCGCTGTCGGCGACCCCCAGGATGTCCCCCATGATGAAATGCATCAGGTCGATGTGGATGTACTCCCGGAAGATGGAGACGACCACCACCCCCAGGGCGAAGACGCCGGTGTACATGATGCCGATCACCGTGTCCTCCTTGACCCTCGACACCCGCGAAACGAGGCCGATCAGCGCCACGGTGACGATGGCCGCCAGGAGCGAGCCCAGCAGCATCCCCGGGGCGTGCGCCTCGATGCCGAAGAGGAGCTTCATCGCCAGGTAGCCCCCGGCGACACCCGCGATCATGGCGTGGGAGAGGGCATCCCCCAAAAAGGCCATGCGCCTCAGCACCACCAGGCACCCCACGGCGCCTGAAACCAGCGCCACGGCGCACCCGCCGATCAGCGCCTTCTGGAAGTAGACCTCGGTGAGCGGGGCCCAGAACGCCTGTGCCAGGAAACTCATCGCGCCCCCTCCTTCGCCATCAGGCCGGCAAAGACCCTGAGACGCCCTTCGTACACCTGGCTCAAGAGCTCCTCCTGCAGGACCGCCGCAGGCGGGCCGTAGGCGTAGAGCCGCTGTTTCAGCAGGATCAGGTTGTCGAAGTACTCAGCCGCCGTGGTGAGGTCGTGGTGCACCACCACGAGCGTCTTGCCGGCCGCCTTGGCCCGCTCCAGGACGTCCAGTATCGCCCTCTCGGTGGCGGCATCGACGCCGGCGAAAGGCTCGTCCAGAAGCAGGATGTCGGAACCCTGGGCCAGGGCCCGGGCCAGGAACACCCTCTGCTGCTGCCCTCCGGAGAGCTGGCCGATCTGCCGGTCCGCGAACTCGGTCATGCGCACCATGGCAAGCGCCTCCAGCGCCGCCTCCCGGTCGGCGCGCCCCGGGGAGCGGTACCAGGGGATGCGCTGGTAGCGCCCCATGAGCGCAACCTCCCGCACCGTGATCGGGAAGTCCCAGTCCACCGCGCCCCGTTGCGGCACGTAGGCCACCTTCCCCTTGGCCTTCTGCACGTCCTCCCCTCCGATCAGGATCTCGCCCACGTCGGGCTTCTCGAAGCCGAGGATGGCCTTGATGAGGGTCGATTTCCCAGAGCCGTTGGGGCCGATCACGCCGACCAGCTGGTCCTTCTCTATGCGCACCGAGACGTCGAGCAGCGCCGGTCTCGCGCCGTAGCTGACGGTCAGGTGCCGCACCTCGATGGCCGGGGTGCCGTTACCGTTCATGTTTCACCTCCCCGGCTCCCCGGAGCTCGAAGGGGAGCGTGCCGGCCACCACGGCCCCGTTTTTGGCAGAAAGCGTCCGCTCCAGAAGCACTCGTCCTCCCTGCAAAAGCCTCACCCTCACCGCGTGGTCCGTGCTCTCCCCCTGCGGCGGAACCGCCTTCAGGTATATCTCGTTGTGCCCGAAGACGAGCCCCGGCACCGGGTTGAGCGACTGGGTCACCCCCGCCGGAAGCGGCTTGTCGCTTCGGTAAAGCTCCCGGTCCGCCAGCCGCACCACGACTGTGGCCGCGTCGGAGGGATCCCCCCTGAGCGCGAAGGGATCGGCTGCCGTCGCGAAGCTCGGCGTCACCTCCAGGGTGTACGCCTCTCCGGGGGCCTCGTTTACGGCCGCGCCCGCCACCGGGGGGGGCTTTTGCAGGTCGCGCCGATAGCTGTAGAGGGAAAGCCCCCCAACCAGTACCACCCAGATGGCCGCCACCAGGACAAATCTCATGACACTCCTCTTCTTGATGTTTTGCTGCACCCCTAAACGCTAAAGCCGCGAAGGAAAAGGACAAACGGCGCAAGCCGAAATGGTTGAAGCGAAAAGAGGGATCCTCTTGCGCCTTTTGGCTGACGCCTCGGGGTCTTGCCGCTACGGTTCGAGCGCCTGGACGATGAGCAGCACGTTTTCGCGCATCATGCCGAGATAGCTCTCGCCGGCGGAGCCTGCGTTTCCCATGGAGTCGGAGTAGAGCTCGCCGCCGATGCCGACGCCGGTCTGCTTGGCGATCTCCCGGATCTGCTTGGGATTGATGCTGGTCTCCACGAAGATGGCCCGGGCACCGGAGCTGCGGATCGACTCCACTACCTGGCGGTGCCTCCTGGGGGTCATCCCCGCCCCCACCTCGCTGCCCGTCGACCACCCCACCGGCGCGATGCTCAGGTAGTCGTTGCCAGGGTTGAAGCGGTATTCGCGGCAGAAATAGTTGAAGGCGTCGTGCGTGGTGACGAG
>CAZFMI010000037.1:0-42205 GCA_964519915.1 uncultured Geomonas sp. | reverse complement strand
AAGGCGGCCTAGGCCGCCTTGCAGCACCAGCAGTGACATAAAAAACAAAAAACGGCCGCGTAAAGCGGCCTTTTTTTATAGCTGAACTTCGTCATTTCGCGTGATGCAGCTCCTCTACTTCACCTTCCAGGTGGTCCCCTGCGGGGTGTCCAGAAGGACGATGTTTTTCTCCAGCAAGAGGTCCCTGATCTCGTCGCTGCGCTTGAAGTCCTTCCCCTTCCTGGCCTCGCCCCTCTCAATTATCAACGCCTCGATCTCCTCTACCGGGATCTCCATCTCCTGCGTCTTGCGGTCCTTGATGCGCTGCAGGAACGCTGCGGGAACCGAATCGCAGATCCCGACCACCTGCGCGAATCCCGCGACTTCCTGCTTTGCCCTCTCCAGCAAGCGAAGCGGCGAGAGCGGCAGTGCCTTGTTGATGCTGCGCACCAGGTCGAAGAGGTGGCCAAGCGCGAGCGCGGTGTTGAAGTCGTCATCCATCGCCTCGCCGAAACGGGCGGCGAACGCGGCGCATTTCTCCTCGAGCTCGGCGCTCTCCCCGGTCGGGGGGTGCTCCTCGCCCGAGGCAAGGCGCTCGTCTATGCCGGAGAGGGCCTTGTAGATCCTCTCCAGTCCGAGCTCGGCCTCCTTCAGGTTCTGGTCCGAGAAGTCGATGGGAGAGCGGTAGTGCGCCGAAAGGAGGAAAAAGCGCAGCACCTCGGCGTCGTAGCGCTCCAGCACCTCCTTGATGGTGAAAAAGTTCCCCAGCGACTTGGACATCTTCTCGGCGTTGATGTTCACGAAGCCGTTGTGCAGCCAGTACTTCACGAAGGGCTTGCCGGAGGCGGCCTCCGACTGGGCGATCTCGTTCTCGTGGTGCGGGAAGATCAGGTCCTTTCCGCCGCCGTGGATGTCGAGGGTCTCCCCCAGGAACTTCGTGCTCATGGCGGAGCACTCGATGTGCCACCCCGGCCTCCCCTCCCCCCAGGGGGACTCCCAGAACGGCTCGCCGGGCTTGGCCCCTTTCCAGAGGGCGAAATCCATCGGGTGTTCCTTCTTGTCGTCCACCTCGATGCGGGCGCCCGCCTGCATGTCCTCCAGGTTCCTCTTGGAGAGCTTCAGGTAGCCGTCGAACCTGTCGACGCGGTAGAAGACGTCGGAGCCGGACTGGTAGGCGAACCCCTTGTCGATCAGCTTCTGCACCAGCGCGATGATCTCGGGGATGTGCTCGGTGGCCTTGGGCTGGTGGGTGGGGAGCAGCAGCATGAGCCGCTCCATGTCGCGGTCGAACTCGCGGATGAAGCGCTCGGAGATCTCGTTGTACGCGACCCCGTCGCGGTTGGCGCGGTTGATGATCTTGTCGTCGATGTCCGTGTAGTTGCGGACGTAGGTGACGTCGAGCCCCTTGGCGCGCAGGTAGCGATAGATCATGTCGAACACCACGTTCGCGCGTGCGTGCCCGATGTGGCAGTGGTCGTAAACCGTTACGCCGCAAACGTACATGCCGACCTTGCCGGGGTTGATCGGTACGAATTCTTCCTTGCTGCCGGTAAGGGTGTTGTAGACGCGTAAGGGCATGTCAGTTCCTCTTTTCCAAAAATGTAAGGCCTTGCGACCGCTTGTTGTTTCTCTGCCTGTCTGCAGGAGCGGCATTGCTGCCCCGATAACCTGCAGCCGCCGGATTTAATGCAAGAAGCGCAGGATTCAGCGCTTTTGCTCGCTCCAGGAGTCGCGCAAGGTCGCGGTCCGGTTGAAGACCGGGGCGCCGGGGCGGGAGTCCCTGGAATCGAGGCAGAAGTAGCCCAGGCGCTCGAACTGGTAGCGGCTGTCCAGGGTGGCGGCGCCAAGCGACGGCTCGAGTTTGCACCCCGTGAGGACCTCGATCGACTTCGGGTTCAGCGAGGTGCGGTAGTCGGGCTCGTTCTTGCCCCCCGGGTTCGGCGTGCTGAAGAGCCTGTCGTACATGCGCACCTCGGCGTCGACTGCATGCCCGGCGCTCACCCAGTGGATGGTCCCCTTGATCTTCCTGCCGTCGGGCGCGCTTCCGCCGCGGGAATCCTTGTCGTAGCTGCAGCGGACCTCCACGACCTCGCCCGCCTCATCCTTCACCACAGACTCGCAGCGGATGATGTACGCGTAGCGCAGACGCACCTCGCGCCCGGGCGCCAGGCGGAAAAAGCCCTTGGCCGGCTCTTCCTGGAAATCGTCCCGCTCGATGTACACCGTCTTGGAGAACGGGACCTTGCGGCTCCCCATCTCCGGGTTGTTCGGGTGGTTGGCGGCGTCGAACTCCTCCGACTCGCCCTCGGGGTAACCCTCGATCACCAGCTTCAGGGGGCGCAGTACGGACATCGCGCGGGGCGCCCTCAGGTTCAGGTCCTCGCGTACCGCTTCCTCCAGGATGCTCATGTCGATGAAGCTGTCGCTCTTCCCCACTCCGATGGTCTCGCAAAAGGAGACGATCGACTCGGGGGTGAAGCCGCGCCTCCTGAGCCCCACCAGGGTCGGCATGCGCGGGTCGTCCCAGCCGTCGACGAGCTTTTCCTGCACCAGCTCGAGGAGCTTTCTCTTGCTCATCACGGTGTAGCTCAGGTTGAGGCGGGCGAACTCGATCTGCTGCGGGTGGCAGGGGACCTTGAGTTTCTCCAGCACCCAGTCGTAAAGCGGGCGGTGGTCCTCGAACTCGAGTGTGCAGACCGAGTGGGTGATCCCTTCGATGGAGTCGGAGATGCAGTGCGCGTAGTCGTACATCGGGTAGATGCACCAGGCGGCGCCGGTCCTGTGGTGCTCTACCTTCTTGATGCGGTAGATGACCGGGTCGCGCAGGTTGATGTTGGGAGAGGCCATGTCGATCTTGAGCCTCAGCACGTGCGCGCCGTCCTCGAACTCCCCGGCCCGCATGCGGCCGAACAGGTCGAGGTTTTCCTCGGTGCTGCGGCTGCGGTAGGGGCTCTCCTTGCCCGGCTCGTTCAATGTCCCGCGCAGGGAGCGCATCTGCTCGGCCGGGAGGCTGTCGACATAGGCGAGGTCCATCTCGATGAGCCGCAGCGCGTACTGGTAGAACTGCTCGAAGTAATCCGAGGCGAAGTACATGTGCTTGCCCCAGTCGAAGCCGAGCCACTTGACGTTCTCCCTGATGGAGTCCTCGTACTCGATGTCTTCCTTGGTCGGGTTGGTGTCGTCGAAGCGGAGGTGGCAGCGGCCGCCGAAATCGAGCGCGAGGCCGAAGTTGAGGCAGATGGACTTGGCGTGCCCTATGTGCAGGTAGCCGTTTGGCTCGGGCGGGAAACGTGTCACGATCTCCCGGTGCTTGCCGCTTTTGAGGTCTTCGGTGACGATGTTCCTGATGAAGTTGGCGGCTTTTTCCGGCGCCGGCGTCTCTGTAGTGGTCATATGATTTCCTGTGCGCCGGGGATGCCTCGGCGCGGAGAGTTTTTTTGCGCTGCACCCTTTGCAGGGCTCCCCACCCGTCTCCGGTGGCAGACGCGGCAACATGGCTATGCTTTGGTTTTCCGTTCCAGGAGCGCAACCGCGTAGGAGGCGATCCCCTCGCCGCGCCCTGCGAAACCGAGCTCCTCGGTCGTGGTGGCCTTGACGTTCACCCGCTCCTCTTCGGTCGACAGCGCCCGCGCGATGTTCGCCCTCATCCTTGCGATGAAGGGGGCGAGCTTGGGGCGCTGAGCGACGATGGTGGCGTCCACGTTGCCGATGCGGTAACCCTTGGCGTCGGCGAGCCTCATCACGTGCTGCAAAAGCAGCATGCTGTCGGCACCCTGGTAGGCGGGGTCCGTGTCAGGGAAGTGGCGCCCGATGTCCCCCTCGCCGATGGCGCCCAGGATGGCGTCGGACAGGGCGTGCAGCAGCACGTCGGCGTCGGAGTGGCCGAGCAGCCCCTTCTGGTAAGGGACATCCACGCCGCCCAGGATCAGCTTGCGCCCTTCCACCAGCCGATGTACGTCGTAGCCGTTGCCGATCCTCATGAGGCTTGCTCCTTTTCCTTCAACAAGGCCCCGGCAAGCACCAGGTCCTCGGGGGTGGTGATCTTGATGTTGCGGTAGTCGCCGGAGACTATCCGCACCGCCCCCCCCTGCCGCTCGACGAGGGATGAATCGTCGGTGCCGAGGAACCCCGTGGCGAGGGCGTCCTCGTGGGCGGCGCGGATCAGTCCGTAGCGAAAGGCCTGCGGCGTCTGGGCGAGCCAGAGCTGCTCGCGTGCCGGGGTCTCCTTTATCAGGCCGTCCAGGACCACCTTCACCGTGTCCTTGACCGGCACCGCGACTACGGCAGCCCCTGCCTCCCGGGCAGCAGCAGCGGCGGCCTCGAGCATTTCCGCGGAAACGAAGGGGCGCACCCCGTCGTGGATCAGCACCAGGTCGTCCTCTCCGGCTTCCTCCATGGCCAGCAGGCCGTTTAGCACCGAGTTCTGCCTTTCGGCGCCTCCGGCGACGATGGCCCTGACCTTGGAGAAGCCGTACCTCTCCACCACCTCGCTGCGGCAAAAGGGGATCTCCTGCATCGGCGAGACCAGGTAGATGGCGTCGATAAAAGGGGCATCCTCAAACGCCTGCACCGTGCGGGCGAGGATCGGCATCTCGTCCAGAAGGAGGTACTGCTTGTTCGACCCGGCCCCCATCCGTCTTCCCGTCCCGGCGGCCGGTATCAGTGCGAAAATCCTGCTCAAAGGTGACCTCCGGAGCGTTGGCGGCGACCACGGGTCTGAAATCGCCGAATTATACAGTGACGGCACGAAAAAACCAGATAAATCTATGGAGGCGTCAGGGCCGGGTGCCGTTCAAGTCGCCAAGGCGGAGATCGCCGCGGCCAGATCGTTCAGGTCGCCGTCTTGCAGCGTCCTCGGGTCCAGCAGGAAGGCGTTCTTGTTGATCCTGCCGATGACCGGGATCTCGGAGCCTCTCAGCCTCAGCTCGATCTCGTTGGGCGACAGCCCCTCCACCGCGACCTCGATCAGCATGGTGGGGAGGTTCAGAAGCGGCAGGGTCCCTCCGCCTGCCTGGGAGAATCCTTCGCTGAGCTTGAAGGAGACCCTGCCGGGGGTCCGGCGGCGCAACCGCCCCGCCAGGCTCCGGGCGCGCGCGGCGAGCTCGGGAAGGGTCGCCGTCAGCATCCTGAGGGTCGGCACTTCCTTCAGCGCCATCATCTCGTCGCGGTAAAGCCCCAGCGTCGCCTCGAGGCTCGCGAGGGTCAGCTTGTCCATCCTCAGCGCGCGCAGCAGCTGGTGCTTCTTCATCGCCTCTATGAACGGCCTCTTCCCCACGATGATGCCGGCCTGCGGCCCCCCCAGAAGCTTGTCGCCGCTGAAGGTAATCACGTCGACGCCGGCGCGCACGAAATCCTGGACCGTCGGCTCGGGGCAGGGGAGGCGGCCGGAGAGGTCAACGAGGTTGCCGCTCCCCATGTCGGCCAGCACCGGTACGCCGGCAGCGGCGCCAAGCGCCGCCATCTCCTCTGCGGTCACCTCAGCGGTGAAGCCCATCACGGCGAAGTTGCTGCAATGCACCTTGAGAAAGAGCGCGGTCTGCTCGTTCACGGCGTTGCTGTAATCCTTGGGGTGGGTCCTGTTGGTGGTGCCGACTTCCTTCAGGGTCACGCCGGACAGCCGCATCACCTCGGGGATCCGGAACGAGCCGCCGATCTCAACCAGCTCGCCGCGTGAGACCACGGCCTCGCGCCCGGCGGCCATGGCGCTCAGGGACAGGAGCACCGCTGCAGCGTTGTTGTTGACCACGATGGCGGCCTCGGCCCCGGTCAACTCGCAAAGGAGCGCCTCCACGTGGCTGTAGCGGCTGCCGCGCATCCCCTTTTCCAGGTCGAACTCGAGGTTTGAATAGGAGAAGGCGATGGTGTTGAGCGCTTCCCTGGCCGCCTCGGGAAGGATGGAGCGTCCCAGGTTGGTATGGATCACGATGCCGGAGCCGTTGATGACCCTGGTCAGGCTGGGCTTTTTGAGATCCCTCAGTTCGCGGGCCACTTCGGCGCAGACGGCCTGCTCCCGGAACGCCGAGTCGTCCAGGCTGCCGGCCCGGGCGCCGGCGCGCAGCTTGTCGAGCGCGTTGCGGACTGCCTTTAGCAACAGCTCCCTTGGATGGGTGGCCAGGAGCCTGCGCACCTCCTCCCACTCGAGAACCCGGTCAACTTTTGGGATCAGTTTCAGCTGCTGCACGGCGCCTCCCTCCTGCATTGAATGGCAAAGGGCTAATTTAGCGCAAAGTGACGGCTGAGGCAAAGGAAAACAGTTTGAGAGGCAATTGACGATTGGCAATGGACAGCTGCCGAAGAATAACGGGAAGCAGGGCAAAGGCAGCGGACGATTGAAGATCGGCAACTGAAAAGGTGGGAGTGCTTCTACATTTGCCGCTGTGCCACGCGGAGGGGACTTGCTTGACAGCGGACACGCAAAGGGCGAGATGATTGACGGCGATAAGACAAGGTGCGAGGGGGTTTGTGCTTATCCCGTGTCCGGGTGCGGGACGGGACGCTTGCCAATGGTCGGCCGAGGGCGAGCGCATTGGCAGATCTCCTTCTTCGATTGTCAATTGCCGGGAAAATCGACGGCCTTAAAGGTCGAGCCCCTTGGTGCACCAGATCTCGGCGGCGCCTTCCTCTTCGATCAAGACCTTGCCGCCGTACTCCGCATTCTTTTGCACCAGCATCTCGGCGAGCACAGTATCCCTTTTGCGGAAGGCATCTATGATCTTCTCGTGCTCTTCGACGGAGAGCTGCATCCTCCCGGGCTTGCTGAGCGAGGCCATGCGCAGGCGCTGGAACTTCTTCAGGAGCTGGGCGATCATGTCATGCAGCTTCTCGTTCCCCGCACCCCTGATGAAAAGGTCATGGAAGCTGTTGTGCACCTTGAAGAAGTGGCGCACATCCCCTTCGGCTGCTATCTCGCGCAGTTTTTCGTTGATCGCCTCCAGCTTGTTGATCTCGCGGGTGCTGAGCGTGCTGCAGGCCTTGCGGGCGGCGTAACCCTCCAGGATGCTCTTGATGGCGTAGAACTCCTCCACGTCCTTCGCCGAAAAGCAGGCGACCAGCGCGCCCTTGCGCGGGATGACGGAGAGGTAACCTTCTGATTCGAGCTGGCGGAACGCCTCGCGGATCGGGGTGCGGCTGATACCGAAACGTGCGGCGAGTTCTGGTTCGGCTACCTTCTCTCCAGGCTTGAGAGCTCCCGACATGATCGCGTCCCGGATAGTCTCAAGTATCCGTTCCCTAAGAGTTAGGTGCTTCTCCACGTTCTTCTTCATACGCTACCCCCAATGATCGCGGTATTGTATACAGTATGCATGGATTGTCAAGAACTTCCCTTTATATTTATAGGCTTCCAATGGAAAATGCTTGAAATCTCAAGGCGCGGACTGTATCTTGCGGCGCTGAGGAAGTTTACCCATGGACCCGATCCGGCATTTCAAAATCTCGATAGGCGTGCTTATGCTCCTGCTCTCCTTTGGCACCCTCGGGTACATAGCCATCGAGGGGTGGGATACCCTGGACGCCCTTTACATGACGGTGATCACCCTGGGGACCGTCGGCTTCCGGGAGGTGCACGACTTAAGCGCGGCCGGAAAGATATTCACCATGCTGCTGATCTTCTTCGGCGTGGGGGTGATCGGCTACATCGTCGGCAGCCTGGCCCAGATCATGTTCGAGGGGCAGTTCCAGCGGATCTTCGGGAGGAAAAAGGTGGAAAAGGCGATAGCTGCCCTGGAGGGGCACTACATCATCTGCGGGTTCGGGCGTATCGGTTCGCTCATCTGCAGGGAGTTTGCGGCCAAGCCGCTGCCGTTCGTCGTCGTGGAGAAGGACGTGGCCATGATAGAGCTGATGGAGCAGGACGGCAACCCGTACCTGTTCCTGCGCGGTGACGCCACGGCAGACGATGTGCTGTTGAAGGCGGGGATCAGGAAGGCAAGGGGGCTCATCTCGGTCGTCACCTCCGACACGGAAAACGTCTATATCACCCTCACTGCGCGCGGTTTGAACCCGGA
Organism: uncultured Geomonas sp.; assembly: GCA_964519915.1. Taxonomy (GTDB): domain Bacteria; phylum Desulfobacterota; class Desulfuromonadia; order Geobacterales; family Geobacteraceae; genus Geomonas. The sequence continues at coordinate 34,220 of CAZFMI010000037.1, read as the reverse complement.
CCTCTTCATTCTGGCCCGCGCGGGCGAGGAGGGGTCTGAGCTGAAGCTAAAGCGGGCCGGCGCCAACAAGGTGGTATCCCCTTACCTCATCGGCGGCTCCAGAATGGCCCAGGCCATCCTGCGCCCCACCGTGGTCGACTTCATTGAGATCGCCACCGGGCGGGAACACATGGAACTGCAGATGGAGGAAATACTGATCCCCTCCCAATCCGGTTTCGCCGGCGAGACCCTGGCCAGCTCCGGCTTCAGAAAGGAAACAGGTGTCATCATCGTCGGGGTGAAGAAGCAAAGCGGCAAGATGGTCTTCAACCCGGAGTCCCACACAAGGATCGAGGCGCACGACACCCTGATCGTCCTTGGCGAACCGGCGGACATACAGAAACTCGACCGGTTGGTGGGTTGCGACGGCTGCGCCGGCGAGCTGATCAGGAAGCACGGGAAAAAAGATGAGTAAACGCCTTTTCGCCCACGTCCCCTACCTGCAGCTCGCGGAGCATCTCCCCTTTTTTCTGGAGCGTCGCCTCAACCCGGAAATTTTTCTCTCCGCCGATGCGCTGGATGCCCTGGTGCCCTCGGAACTGGAGGCCACCGCGCAAGCGCTGCGTGCGGAAGGGCTCTGCTGCACCGTACACGCCCCGTTCATGGACCTGAACCCCGGATCGCTGGAGAGGATGCTGAGGGACGCTACCATGCACCGCTTCGGGCAGGTGCTGGACGCGGCCCGGATCCTCCGGCCCGAGGTCATGGTATTCCATCCCGGCTTCGACCGCTGGCGCTACGGCGAGGCGACAGCGCAGTGGCTTGACCTCAGTGTCACGGCATGGCGCGCGGTCCTTGGCCGCGCCAGGGACATCGGCACGGTCGTCGCGGTGGAGAACATCTTCGAGGAGGAGCCTTCCACGCTGAAGGCGCTGCTGGACGCGGTAGACGATCCCATTTTCGGGCACTGTTTCGATGTGGGGCACTGGAACCTGTTCAGGAAGGTCAGCATGGAGCAGTGGTTCGAGGCGTTGGGCGAGCGGATCGTGGAGGTGCACATCCACGACAACGGCGGTACCAGGGACGATCACGCCCCCCCGGGCGAGGGCGCCATTGATTTCGGGTTGTACTTCCGGCTGATGGAGCGCTACGCCCCGGACGCGGCGTACACCATCGAGGCGCACAGCAAGGCGCATCTGGAGGCCTCGCTCGAGGTCCTGAAGCCGTACCTGGGGTGATCAGGCCCCCCCTTTAAGTAAGAGGGGGAGGGGGAGCTTCCCCGGGGTTGCGCCTACGCCTCTTGCAGCACCTTCAGCGAAACGTCTTCCACCAGGTCCTTGACCTTTTCCCTGTAGTCAAGCATGTGCGGTGCGGCCAGGTGCAGGCGGAGCGCAGCGAGGCTCTCCCACTTCTCCATCACCGTTACCACCCGGTCGTCGAGCTGCTGCGCGCCCAAGGCGGCATCGATGTCCAGCGCCGGGAAGTACTCGATGCAACCCTTCTCACGCCTCACCTTCGGGACGTTCTCGTTGAAGATCCCAAGGAACGCATCCCGCGCCCCCTCCCTGACCCTTATCGAAGCGATCACGCAGATCATGGTGGCACTCCCTCCCTCGTTCAGCTGCGGAAAATGAAGAAAACGGCGCCCGCCATGCAGAGCCCCGCCCAGAGATAATCCATCTTGAGCGGCTGCCCCATGTAGTACACGGCAAACGGCACGAATACGGATAAGGTGATGACTTCCTGCATGATTTTTAATTGTCCCAGGCTAAAGGTGCCGTACCCGGCGCGATTGGCGGGGACCTGGAGCATGTACTCGAAAAGGGCGATCCCCCAGCTGGCGAGCACGGCCACGTACAAGGGCGAGCTGCGCAGGTCTTTCAGGTGCGCGTACCAGGCAAAGGTCATGAACACGTTCGACAAGACGAGTAGGACAATAGTTCTCATTGCGGATTCCACTGTTTGATTTCGGTCGACTCACAGGCACGGCAAAAAGCTTTCACGTGAGAGGGGAGAGCCGTGCGAGGCTTTAGGGAGTCAGAGACCGGGAAGCATACCACGAGAAGCGCACCCAGTGCAAAGGTTGCCTGGGTGCTGGGTGACGCCGGGTGTGTCCGCCGGAAGTTTATTTGGCGGTGATAATTAACGGAATAATTATCTTCAGACGCTGCTGAACTTCCAATTGTTTACAAGACCCGGATGCAGTAATATGCAGGAGTTTGCGCCGGACAGGCTCAAGGTTTTATCTCTGACGAGAAAAGGTTTACTGTAGTTACACTTAGCCGTCAGTTGGTTTGTTTTCCTTAAGACAACGAAGCGTCGCGTCGGCATTACTCTCAAAGAGCCGGCGTTATTTTCTGAGAAGGGATCAAATATGAACATTGAGAAACAGGAAGCTTATTTGAAGGAATGGCAGGGGCACGAGGAGCTTGCCGAGCGCATGCTCCCCATCATCGGTCGTCTGTACCGCGACAACAACATCGTGACTACGGTGTACGGCCGGTCGCTGGTGAACAGCCCGACCATCGAGATCCTCAAGGCACACCGCTTCGCACGTCAGATCCTCGATTCCGAGCTGACCGTGCTGGAGACCTTCCCCGTTCTCGACGCCCTCAGCAAGCTCGACCTGGCGCCGGCGCGCATCGACCTCGGAAGGCTCGCAGTCCGCTATCAGGCACAGGCAGCTACCGTTTCCGCCGATGATTTCGTGCGCTGCGAGCTCGCCTCTGTCAACACCGGCCGCACGCCCCTGCTGGACGAGCCGCAGGACATCGTGCTCTACGGATTCGGCCGCATCGGGCGTCTGCTCGCCCGTATCCTGGTGGAGAAGTCGGGCAGCGGCGAGAAACTGAGGCTGCGCGCGGCGGTGGTGCGCAAGGGTGGGCCGGACGACCTGGTCAAAAGGGCGAGCCTGCTGCGCCGCGACTCGGTGCACGGCCCCTTCAACGGCATCATCACCATCGACGAGGAAGAGAACGCGATCATCGCCAACGGCAACATGATCCGGATCATCTACGCCGACGCCCCGGAAAACGTGGACTACACGCAGTACGGCATCAACAACGCGATCCTGATCGACAACACCGGCAAGTGGCGCGACCGCGAAGGGCTGGGACGTCACCTGAAGGCGCAGGGCGTGTCCCAGGTGCTGCTGACCGCGCCGGGAAAAGGCGACATCCCCAACGTCGTTGCCGGCATCAACAACGACCTCATCGTGAGGGGCGAGAAGGTCTTCTCCGCGGCGAGCTGCACCACCAACGCCATCGTCCCGGTGCTGAAAGCGGTGAGCGACAGGTTCGGCATAGCAAGCGGCCACGTGGAGACCTGCCACTCCTACACCAACGACCAGAACCTGATCGACAACTACCACAAGGCGGACCGTCGCGGGCGGAGCGCCCCGCTCAACATGGTGATCACCGAGACCGGGGCCGCCAAGGCCGTCGCCAAGGTGCTTCCCGAACTGGCAGGGAAACTGACCGGCAACGCCATCCGCGTGCCGACCCCCAACGTCTCGCTTGCCATCCTGAACCTGCAGCTGAACGCGGAGACCGACGTCGCCACGCTGAACAGCCACCTGCGCGCCGTTTCGCTCGATTCCCCGCTGCAGAACCAGATAGACTACACCAACTCTCCGGACGTCGTGTCCAGCGATTTCGTCGGTTCGCGTCACGCCGGCGTCGTCGATTCCCTGGCCACCATCGTCCAGGGCGACCGCTGCGTCCTCTATGTCTGGTACGACAACGAGTTCGGGTACAGCTGCCAGGTGGTGCGCATGGTCCAGAAGATGGCCGGGCTGGAGCTGCCGTCGCTGCCGGCATGAGCAACCGCATCCAAAGCTGGTAATGGTAAGGGGCACCCCGTCTTTGGGGGTGCCCCTTTTGCATCCTCGCTCAGTCCTGTGGGTCTCCCTCGATTTCAGGGCGCTCTTCCCTCTCCCGAGAGGGGGGCAGAGGAAGGACGAAGAGGTTGCAGGCGGTTCGGCATCGGCGCTAAAATATCCGCGGCACATCCTCCCCTTACGGCCAACCCCGCCGCATTCTTGTCAAAATAGCTATTCGGGGTAAAGTTCTCGCTGCAAAGGAAGACGATCATGAGCGATGCCGGAGACAGAAAAAAGATAGCCCTGAAGGGAATAAAGCTCCTGTCGCTCGCGCTCGCGTCGGTGCTGGGCCTCGCCCTGCTTACCCTCCTCGCCCTGCGGATCTACCTGGCCAGCTCGCTCCCGGCCCCCCAGCTGTCCCGCTTCGTCACCTCGTACCTGCAACAGAACCTCACCGTTAAAGAAGTGCAGCTCTCAGGACGGACCCTGGTCCTGAAAGGCGTGCAACTGGAAAACCCGTCCGGGTTTAAAGGGGGGCACCTCTTCGCGGCAGACCGCCTCACCATAGTGCCGCTTTGGGCGGACCTCGCGCGCGGCCGGCAGCGCTACCGGCTGATCAGCGTCGAGGGCGGCAAGGTGAACCTTGAGAAGAACAGCAGCGGCGTCTGGAACTTCGCTGAGCTCCAGCGGCGGCTTGCTGCAAGGAAGCCGCCGCCGGGAAAACCGCCACCCCCCGAAACGGTGATAAGAAGGCTGCTGGTCAGAAACGGGACGGTCACCGTCCAGGGGCAGGGAGTGCGGGGGATAAACCTGCAGGTGTTCCACCTCGCCACCGGGGGGTCGCGTGATGCGCAGCTGGAGCTTGCCTTTGAGGACGCTACCCGCAACCGCTATCTGCTCAAAGGGACGGCCCGCCCGGGAAAGGATGCGGCGGTCGATCTCTCGCTCACGGCTGCCGCCTTGTCGCTGAGACATCTGGCGACGCTTCTGAGGCTGGACAACGTCGAGCTCTTCCAGGACGCCAGGGGGGCTCTCCAGGCCAATGCCGTCCTGGCAAAGGGTGAACTCCGGGGTTCCGGGCGTTTCACCTTCAGCAGGGTGCGGATTCCGGCTGCACGCGGCGATTACCCCGTCGCCGGGACGCTGCAGGTAAACGGCACCTACGACCTCGGCGAGGACACGGCATACCTGAACGAGGCCACGCTCAGCATAGACAAGATGGCGCAGCTGCAGGCCGAGGGGAGCGTGCGGGGGGTGAAAGCCGAGCGCGAGTTCGCCCTGCTGCTAGGCCTCGATGCGGTAGATCTCGCCCTGGTGAACGTGCTGGTCCCCGAGGAGGCCCGAAAGGGCCTCCTCTTCGGCGGGAGGCTCCGCTGCGAGTCGCTCCGCCTGGAAGGAAGCGGCGGCACCGGGCTGGAAACCGCAACGGGCGTCCTGCAGCTTGAGGACGGTGCGCTGGCCGGGGGGGGACGGCTTATCGCGGCGGGAATTTCAGGCAAAGTCACCCTTTCCCGCAAGGGGAGGGGGGTCTCCGCCACGGGTAAATTCGGCATCCCCCACCCCTACCCGAAGGCGCTGGTAGAGGCGCTCGACCTGCCGTTCGAAGCTGCCCTTTCCGCGCAGCTAAAGCCCCTGCGGGCCAGGAGCAACGCCCTCTCCGCCAGGGTCATGGGGATCCCGATGACCGGCCGGGGCGCTTACCATGCCGGCAGCGCCGAGGCGCTCAGCGCGTCCCTCAGCATCCCCTCCGCGCAACTGGCGAGGCTGAACCCGCTGCTGGAGCGCCACGGCCTGCAGGCCTCCTCGGGGACCGTCTCAGCTAAGCTCGCTGTGACCGGCAAGGGTGCCCGGGACCTCGCCGCCTCGGCGGAGCTGCAACTGTCGAACCTGAAAGGGAAACGCGGGAAGGATGCCTTCGGAGCGAAGGGCGCTGCCGTCACCGCGACGCTGCAAATGCGGGGTGAGCGGCTGCAGGCGCAAGGCGATGCGCGGCTCGCCGCTCTTGCCTGGAACGAAAAGAGCGGCGATGCGCGCTTTGGCTACCGTATCCTGGACCGGATGGTCCACCTTGATGCGCTTCAGGCGGGCATGGGTCCCACCCGGTTCTCCGCCGCCAGGCTCACCGCCCGGCTCCCCGAGAGGGGGGGGAAGTCAAAGCAATCGCGCTACCCGCTGCTGCTGGACATGGAGGGGGGAGCCGTCAGCCAGGGCGGGTTGCGGCTGGCAAACCTCACCGGGCGTGTCCGGGGGAGCCTTGTCAGCCAAGAGACGGAAAAATGGCTGGAGGGGACGGCGGATCTCACCTCCCGGGCTCTATCCTGGCAGGGGCGCGGCGTAGCGGCACCGGTGCTCCATTTCACCTTCGCCAGGGGGGGGGCGCGGGGCGAGTTGAGCGGGGAGCTCCTGGGAGGCAAGGTTGCGGGTCACGCGGCTTTCCGCCCCTTCGCTCCCGAGTCGGGCGGGACCTACCGGCTCGATCTGACCGGCGCGGCCGCGGAGCAGGCCGCAGGGCTCCTCCCTGAGACCGCCCTGCGCCCGAGCGCCGGCCGGATAGAGCTGCACCTAAGCGGAGCATACACAGGCAAAGATGGGGCCACGAGCCGCTTCGACGCCAGGGGACGCGGGATTTCCTTAGCCGATGCCGGCGGCAAGACCGTGCTTTCGGGGGCGGCCCTCGCGTTGAAGGGCAGTTTGTCGAGGGAGGCGCTCTCCATCACGGAAGCCTCCCTCGCGCCGGGGGGGGACGTCGCGCTCAAGGTGAAGGGTGAGGTGGCGAAACCCTTCTCCGATACCCGGCGCGGCGCCCTCACCTTCATCCTGCCGGAGACCTCGCTGAACGCGCTGGTGGAGTCGCTGATCAACCTGGCCCCCAGGACGGTCCAGGAGGCGACGCTGTCCGGGACGGTGGCGGCAAACGGCAGGGTCGAGCTGAACGAAGGGCGGAGGCTCCTGGAGGGGGATGTGACCGTGAAGGGGGGGAGGATGGAGGTCGCCCCGCAAAAGCTCGTGGTGGCCGGGATCAACGGCAGGCTCCCGATCTCGCTCGATCTGACAGGGAAAACGGCTGCCAAACCGCGCGACGGCATCGAGTTCAGCCGGCAGAACTACCAGCGCCTCCTGGCGCGACTTCGGGACCTGCGACCCGGCGGCGAGGTGGTCACCGTCGGGAAGATCAGCTACGGAACCCTGGAGCTGGGGCAGACAATTGCAAACCTGCGCGCATCGAACGGCCTCATCGAGCTCACTTCCCTGCGCACCACGCTCTACGAAGGCTCCCTCCTTGGTGCCGGGTACCTCGCCCTGGGTGACAAGCTCTCCTACCGGGGGGATCTCCTGGTGAACGGGGTGAGCATGAGGACCCTCTGCAGGACCATCCCGAACCTGGAAGGGTACATCTCCGGGCGGGTCGACGGCGTTTTCAGCATGCAGGGGGTGGGGGGAGGCGTCAAGGGGATCGCGGGCTTCCTGGACCTCTGGGCGCGCGAGGGTGGGGGGGAAAGGATGCTGGTCAGCAAGGAGTTCCTGCAGCGCCTGGCAAAGCAGAAACTCAGCGGCTTTTTCCTCGGCAGGGACCGCCCCTACGACATGGCGGAGATGAAGGGGACCCTGGCGGGGGGGGACCTCACCTTCGATTCCCTGAAGATCGTCAACACCAACGTCTTCGGCGTGCGCGATCTGAACGTGAGCATCGCCCCGACCCAGAACCGCATCGCTTTGGACCACCTGCTGGAGTCGATCAAGGAAGCGACGGTGCGCGGCAAGCCCGCAACGGGCGAAGCGCCTCCGGCCGAGGCGCCAGGCAAGCCCGAGGCAGTGCCGGAATTCAAATGGGAAGAATGACGGCGCGCTTTCGCAAGCGGCTTCAAAAGCGGGGGCGCTGTGTTATATTCTAAAGCTGGCCAGCGTAATAAAAATAACGGTAGGGGGGGTATCCCATGAAAAGAGGGTTTTTGAAATCATTGTTCGTGTCGGCTTGTTTGTTTCTCGGCGCCTGCGCGGTGATAACGGTGAACGTGTATTTTCCGGAGAAGGCGGCCAAGGAGGCGTACAAGTCCCTTGACGACATGCTGCTCAAGACAGGGGAAGAGCCGCCAGGGGGGAAGGCGCCGGCCCCTTCCCGGCCGGATCTCAAGCCGCAGAGTCATATCTTTGACCAGATCCCGACGCTGTCGCTGGTAACCGCGGCCTACGCAGCCGAGTCCGATGCCGATGCGGATGCCCTGGCTGTCGAACTCTCCAGCATGCCGGAGGTGCTTAGCGCCTACGACGAGATGAGCAAGAGGCTTCCCAGGTTGAACGCGCTTTTTGCCAGCGGCGCGGTAGGGCTCTCCAAGCAGGGGCTGGTGGTGGTCCCGCCGACCCCCAGGGCGAAGCTAACCCCCCAGGACGAAAGCCTTATCGCGGCGGAGAACCAGAACCGCAAGACCGTGGTGATGAGCATGGCAAAGGCGATCCTGAAACTGCAGAAGCAAAAGGAGAGCAAGGAGGCGCTGAACCTGGTGCTTGGAAAGGCTGCCGGGACCTTCGCCGAAACCAAGCGGGAGGCGGCGCAACCGGGGTGGTGGGTGCAACTCCAGAACGACCGCTGGGTGCAGAAATAACCCTGTGCAAATTTTGAACTGCTGTTCAAGAATCGAAAATGCCCGGATGTCCGGGCATTTTCTTTGCCGAGGCGGTCAATCTTTTGTCAGATGTTCATCTCCTGCACCGGAGCCGGGTGGCGATGCCGATGGCGCCCGCAGGCGATTCATCAGCCATTTCAGCTGCTTGGGCTGAAATAACAAAATGCTGCGGAATTGGCACAGCTCTTGTATGTAGTAGCTGCAGCACACAAAGAAAAAACCACTTTGCGCCGTGATGGAGTCCTCCTTTCGTCTCGGCGCTTTTTTTCGTCCTTGAACGGCGACGGCGTCCTCCAGGTCGGGGAAGCGTCGCTCCCTCCCCTGATACCGGCAATCAGGCCAGCAGCATACGGCCCAGTGTCGCCCTTGCGGGCGAACCGGTTATGTCCGGCACTATGTCCAGCTCCAGCACCGTCACCCCGGAAAGGTCCACCGTGTACTCCTCCTGTTCGACCGTCGTGCCGGGAGGGCTGAAACTGAACTGCTGCCGCACGATTTCCCAACGCGTCTTCCCCTGGTCCGGCGACCAGCGCAGCACGAACTCCTGCGTCCGCTCCCGCTCCTCCTCGTTGATCAGCAGGTAGATGCGGGTCAGCCTTTGCGGCTGGTCGAAAAGCAGGCGAATCAGCTGCGGGCCAGGCTCGGCGGCCCGCCATCCCGGCGCGCCTATCGGCTGCAGCGCCGATTCTATCGGCTGTAACGGATCTTCGGAGCTTATCTCGACCTGGGCGATGCTCCCCAGGTCGAGCCAGTCAATGCCGCCCTTCTTCTCGCTGCGGGTGTCGCGGGGGACGATGTTTTTTCGCATCTGGCTCTCCTGTGTCGCTCTTTATTGTTGGAATGCCCCTGCGCCCTTCGCTGCCGGGTTTGGGGTGGTAGGGGTGGGAGTAGGTTTTTTCAAGGGGCGGGCTTTAACAGATAGTCGCCGATCCAGCAGAGGATCAAGACGGCTTCCGCTGCCGCATCACAGAGGTAGATGGGAGAGATCACCCTCCTCGATGCGTAGTGGAGATCGATACCGGCAAGCGCCGCGGCGCTGCCGACGGCGAGAAATGCCAGGGAGGGCGTCACCTCCGCCCGGAATCCGGCCGTAACGAGGGTGGCGCCGATGACCGCCAGGACAACCCCGACCGTCTTCACCAGCCAGAGGTCGGTCTTCGGGCCGGTGACGGCCATGAAGGTCCCTATGCTGAAGATGGGCCAGACCCCGGTAACGAAAAAATAGCCTCCCTGGACGATGGCGAGGGCGTTCTCCACTGCTTCCTCCCTGGCATTCCCCCGGCTTCGCCGTCACAGCTGCCCGTTTTCCGCGAAGCTGTAAAACCGGTCCTCGCCGATGATGATGTGGTCCAGCACCCTGATCCCCATCAGCTGCCCCGCCTCGCTCAGGCGGCGCGTCACCTCACAGTCCTCGGGGCTCGGGGTCGGGTCGCCGGTCGGGTGGTTGTGCAGGAGGATCATGGCCGCCGCCGACTGTCGCACCGCCGCGTTGAACACCTCGCGCGGGTGCACGATGCTCTGGTTCAGCGACCCCTCCGAGATCTGGGCGCGGGTGATGATCCGGTTCTTGCCGTCCAGAAGCAGCGCCATGAACTGCTCCTTGTGCCGGTCCCTGAATTCGTGGTTCAGGTGCTCGAAGACCTGCGAAGCGGAGGTGAACCGGGTGAGAGACTCGATGGGGCGCCCCTCTTTCTCCCTGATGCGCCGTGCCAGGCTTAGCGCGGCGAGGATGCAGGTCGCCTTGGCGGGACCGATCCCCTTGACCCGCTGGATTTCGGAGCAGGAGGCATCGGCCAGCGAACGCAGGGTCTTGAACCGGAGCATCAACTCGCGCCCCAGGTCGAGCGCGCTGCGGCCGCTTCCGGCGCCGCCGCTGCCAAGGATCAATGCCAGCAGTTCGGCCTCGCTCAGGGCGGAGACGCCATGCTGCATGAGCTTCTCCCGCGGGCGGTCCGATTCAGGCCAGCTCTTGATGCCGCCGCTCATGGCCGATTACCTCCCCGTGCTGCCGGTGCCGTGAAAAATTAAAGGCTAATAATACACGACGCCCGGGAGTTTGTCAGGTGGTTCGGGAACTCTTACAGGATTGGCACGAATATGAAGGCGAGGGCGGCGCCGCCGGCGAAGATGCGGTACCAGACGAAGGGATAAAGGGAATCGCGCTGCACGAGCTTCAGCAGGAAGGCGACGCTCAAAAAGCCGAAGACGGCAGAGGTGGAAATGCCGATCAGCAGGGGGAGCGCGTCGTCGGCAGCTATGCCGCTTTTCAGCAGGTCCCCCACCTTCAGCAAGGCCGCTCCTGCCACGATGGGAAGGGAGATGAGAAAGGAGAAACGGGCGGCGGATTCGCGGTGGAAGCCAAGAAAGAGCGCCGCCGTGATGGTGATGCCGGAGCGTGAGACCCCGGGGAGCAGGGCGAGGCACTGGGCGAGCCCGATCAGCATGGCGCAGCTGAAGGTGATCCTGTCCACGCGCCACCGCTTGGCACCGGTGGTGTCGGCCAGGGCGAGCAAGAGGCCGAAGAAGATGAGCAGCCCCGCGATGATGGCCGGGCTGCTGCGGAAGATCTCTTCGATCGGCCCCTCCATGGTTTTCCCCGCAATGGCGGCCGGTATGGTCGCGGCGACGATGTAGAAGGGCAGCTTCTGGGCGGGGGTGTTCAGGCCGTTTCTGCAGGCGCTGAAGAAATTGCCGATCAGCTCCAGGATGTCGCGCCAGAAATAGAGCGAGAGCGCCAGGAAGGTGCCGACATGGAGCGCTACGTCGAAGGTGAGCCCCGACTCGGGCCAGTTCAGGAACTTGGGGACGAGTATCAGGTGCGCGGAACTGCTGATGGGGAGAACCTCTGTCAGACCCTGGAGGGTTCCCAGTATTGCGGCGTGTAACGGATCCATGCGTGTGACTCCCTGTGGATAAAGCAACGCACGATAAGCCAATCACTGGCATAAATCAAGAGGTAAACGGAATGTAGCTAATTAGCGCAGTTGCATTACCTATTTCATTGTTTAATATTTGCCGGTAATGTGGTATATCTGCACAGTTTTGTAACTAGATCGGCCGCTCGGCCGCTACCTTGGAGGGACAAATGTTTGGTTTGATACCGAAAGAAGAGAAGTTTTTCGCCATGTTCAGGGACATGTCTCACAACATAATCGAGGGCGCCCAACTGCTTAAGGACATGCTGGACAACTTTGACGATCCGGTGGCCAGCCAGCGCAAGATCAAGGAGATCGAGCACAAGGGCGACACCATCACCCACGACATCATCAAGAAGCTCAACAAGAGCTTCATCACCCCCTTCGACCGCGAAGACATCTACGCGCTTTCCGCCGCGCTCGACGACATCCTCGACCTGATCGACGCCTCCGCGCAGCGCTTCGTGATGTACAACGTGGAGAAGCCGACCCCGGAGTCCAAGGAACTCGCCTTCCTGATCCTCAAGTCCTGCCAGACCATCGACAAGACGGTAGCCCTGCTTGGCGGCAAGCTGGAGCCGATCTCCGCCTACTGCATCGAGGTCAACGCCCTTGAGAACGAGGCCGACCGCGTCTGCCGCGAGGCGATCAGCCGCCTCTTCGACGAGGAGAAGGACCCGATCCAGCTCATCAAGTGGAAGGAAATCTACGAGACCCTGGAGACCGCGACGGACAAATGCGAGGATGCCGCAAACATCCTGGAAAGCGTGGTGGTAAAAAATGCCTGAGGCGACACTGGTCCTATTGGTCGCGGTAATCGTCGCGGCACTGATATTCGACTACATAAACGGGTTTCACGACACGGCGAACGCCATCGCCACCTGCGTCTCCACCCGCGCCCTGACCGTTCGCAGCGCGATCTTGATGGCGGCCGGGTTGAACTTTCTGGGCGCCATGGTTTCCACCAAGGTCGCTAAAACCATCGGCAAGGGGATCGTCGATGCCAGCGAGATCACCCAGATGGTGGTTCTTGCAGGGGTTCTGGGCGCCATCGTGTGGAACCTGATCACCTGGTACTACGGGCTCCCTTCGTCCTCCTCGCATGCCATCATCGGCGGGCTGGTGGGTTCGGTAGTCGGGCATGCCGGGATTGCCGCGCTGCACTGGGAAGGTCTCAAGAAGATCGTCATCGTCCTCGTGCTCTCCCCGGTGGTCGGTGCCTTCTTCGGCTTCCTCTTCATGGTCATCATGATGTGGACCTTCAGGAACAAGGCGCCGTACGGGCTGAACAAGGCCTTCCGCAAGCTGCAGATCCTCTCCGCTGCAGTGATGGCCTTTTCCCACGGCACCGCGGACGCCCAGAAATCCATGGGTGTCATCACCATGGCGCTGGTCAGCTACGGGACCCTGGCCACCTTCGAGGTGCCGAACTGGGTCAAGATCTCCTGTGCCGTGGCCATGGCGTTGGGGACCGCGGCAGGCGGGTGGAGGATCATCAAGACCGTCGGGCACGACTTCGTGAAGCTGCAGCCGGTGCACGGTTTCTGCGTGGAAACCGCCTCGGCGGGGGTTATCCTGGGCGCCTCGGCCATGGGTCTCCCGACCTCCACCACGCACGTCATCACCTCCTCCATCCTGGGGGTGGGCCTTTCCAAGCGTGTTTCCGCCGTCAACTGGACCGTCGCCTACCGCATCATCACCGCCTGGATCATCACCATCCCGGCCTCGGCAAGCGTCGGATTCGTGAGCTACATCGTGCTCTCCCCGTTTCTGGGGCGTTAAGGGAAGTGCCGCATAGCGTTGAAACGGCGCCGGGAGCGGAAAGTCAAACGCTCCCGGCGCTTTTTTGCGCGGGACACGACGGGAACGCGAGGGGGGAACGGTTTCGGGTATGGATTCAGTCCAGCTCTTCGCCGACCTCGGCCATCTGCTTGGCAAGCTCGACCTGGGCGGCGTCCTTGGCCCTGAACCTGATCACCAGGTAATAGCAGAGGAAGTAGGAGATGACTGCGGCGACGAAGCCGATCAGGGAGGTGCCGAGCATCAGGGAGGTGGCGTACTTCTCCAGGTTGCTCCAGTCCACCCCGCCGGTCAGCGGAGGCTGGCTGTCGGAGCCGCGCAGGAAGCCGCCCAGCTGGTAGCTAAGCCCGAGGATCGGGAGCACCGTGATCGGGGTGTTGATCCAGGCCCCGGTGATGCAGGTCAGCTTGTTGAGCCTGAAGAGGAAGGCGGCCGCGATGGCCATCGGGGTATGCAGTCCGAAAAAAGGCGTGAAACTGATGAAAACGCCGACGGCAAACCCGGCGGCGATGTGCCCCGGATGGCTGTCCAGCGAGAGGATGCCGTAGATCCTTTTTTTCCAGAGCTCTTTGTTCAGCAAAGCTTCACCTCGAAATGTGGCACAGTCTAAAGTTCCACCCCCGCTTTGTCAATCCATTTGCGCCCCCCCCGCGGCTCAAGAAAATTGCCTTGGTTTTGGAAACGTGATACTATCCTGACCTTTAAAAAACTATCATGATGGATTCGCCGCATGCGCAAGGAACTGCTTAAAAAGGTAAAAAGGATCGTTGTCAAGATCGGCTCCGGCGTCCTCACCAACGAGGAGGGGGCGATCGATCCCCGCTTCCTGGACGGGCTCGCCGCACAGGTCGCTTTGCTGCGCCAAAAGGGGCTCGATGTCGTGGTCGTTTCCTCCGGAGCGGTGGCGGCAGGGCGCCAGGCGCTCGGGCTGCCGGACAGGCCCCGGACGCTCCCCCAGAAACAGGCCGCCGCGGCGATCGGACAGTCGAGGCTGATGCGCGCCTACGAGGAGGCCTTCTCCGGGTACGAGCAGAAGGTGGCACAGATCCTTCTCACCCGCGACGACCTCGCCAACAGGCGCCGCTTCCAAAACGCGCGCGGGACGCTCGACACGCTCCTTGCCTGCGGCATCATCCCGGTCATCAACGAGAACGACACGGTTGTCGTGGACGAGCTGAAATTCGGCGACAACGACAACCTCTCGGCGCTGGTCACGAACCTCGTGGAGGCGCAGCTCCTGTTGATCATGACCGACATCGACGGTCTCTACACCGCAGACCCCCGCACCGACCCGAGCGCCACCCTGATACACCAGGTGGGTGCGGTGACCCGCGAGATGGAGCGGGGAGCGGGCGGCAGCGGGACCAGCGTCGGGACCGGCGGCATGGCCACCAAGCTCGCCGCGGCCAAGAAGGTGGTGAAGTCCGGCGTCGCCGCAATCATCTTCGCCGGCAAGGGCGAGGGGAACCTCGCCCGCGTCATGAACGGGGAACTGCTGGGCACCCTGTTCCTGCCCGCCGGGGAAGCGCTGAACCGCCGCAAGCACTGGATCGCCTTCACCGTCAGGCCCGCAGGCTCCATCGTGGTGGATGCGGGTGCGCGCGAGGTGCTTTCCCGGCACGGCAAGAGCCTCCTCCCATCGGGGATAGCCAGGGTGGAGGGGCGCTTCGACCGCGGCGCCTGCGTCCGGGTGGTCGACCAGGAGGGGGGGGAGTTCGCCAGGGGGATCGTCGATTATTCCAGCCAGGAGATCGAGAAGATCCGCGGACAAAAGAGCGGCGAGATCGAGCAGATCCTCGGGTTCCGCTACGGCGACGACGTGATCCACCGCGACAACCTCGTCATCCTCTGAAAGCCCTTAACATGCGCGCAGCGGATGGCTGCAAGGACGTGCCGCCGCACCCACTTCAAACTGTAGAAAGCCTTTGCCGCTCCAGCTTCACCTAACGGAGGTACCGTATGTCAGTAGCCGAAAAGATCCGCGCCATCGCTTCCGATGCCAGACAGGCATCCTTTGCCATGGCGAGGCTGTCGTCCAGCGCCAAGAACGAACTTCTCACGGACATGGCGCTCGCGCTCGTCAACGACGCGCCGCACATCGTTGAGGAGAACAAGAAGGACCTGGAAGCGGGGGAGGCGCGCGGGCTCTCCGCCGCCATGCTGGACCGCCTCATGTTGAACGAGGCGCGGATCAAGGGGATGGCGGACGCCATTCTCGAGGTCGTGGCCCTTCCCGACCCGGTGGGCGAGGTGACCGGCATGTGGAAGCGCCCCAACGATCTGATGGTCGGAAAGATGCGCATCCCGCTGGGGGTGATCGGCATCATCTACGAGTCGCGCCCCAACGTCACCTCGGACGCGGCGGCACTGTGCCTGAAAAGCGGCAACGCGGTCGTGCTGCGCGGCGGCTCCGAGGCGATCCACTCCAACGTCGCCATCGGCAGGGTCCTGAAGGATCAGCTTGCCAAGTACGGCATCCCCGACGCAGCGCTCTCCCTGGTCCCGTTCGTGGAGCGCGAGGGGGTGACCGAGATGCTCAAGCAGGAGGAGTTCATCGACGTGATCATCCCGCGCGGCGGCGAAAGCCTGATCCGCTTCGTGGTGGAGAACTCAAAGATCCCGGTCATCAAGCATTACAAGGGGGTCTGCCACATCTTCGTGGACGCCTCGGCGGAGTTCGAGATGGCGCGGGAGATCATCGTCAACGCCAAGACCCAGCGCCCCGGCGTCTGCAACGCACTCGAGACGCTCCTGATCCACAAGGACATAGCGGAGACCTTCGTCCCCTTCATCTACGAGGCGCTCTCCGGCCTCAAGGTCGAGCTGCGCGGCGACAAGACCTTCCGCCAGTTCGCGCCCAAGGCGAACAAGGCGACCGAGGAGGACTGGCACGAGGAGTACCTCGACCTGATCCTCTCCGCCGGCGTCGTCGACGGACTGGACGGGGCGATCGACCACATCAACCGCTACAGCTCGCTGCACACCGAGTCGATCATCACCGGCGACTACGCCAACGCCCAGCGCTTCATCCGCGAGGTGAACTCGGGCGTCGTGATGGTGAACGCCTCGACCCGCTTCTCGGATGGGAACCAGCTGGGGCTGGGGGCGGAGATCGGCATTTCCACCACCAAGCTGCACTCCTTCGGGCCGATGGGGCTGACCGACCTCACCACCACCAAGTTCATCGTGTACGGCTCGGGGCAGGTGCGCCCCTGAGACCCGAGACCCGAAACCAAGCGCAAAGCCGCGAAGGGGCAAAGGCGAGGCCGGACAAACAAAGGCAGTGGGGGGCAAACCCCGGGAAAGCCTTCGACTCTTACCGGCCTCTTCGCGCCCCCGCGTCTTGGCGTTGAGCCTGAAAAGCTCCAGCGGGGCCGGAGGCCAGGAAAAGCATGAAAACAGGGATACTGGGCGGCACCTTCAACCCGATCCATAACGCGCATCTGCGCATCGCCGAGGAGGCGCGCGACCTTTTCGATCTGGACCGGGTCGTCTTCATCCCGGCGGCGACCCCGCCGCACAAGCCTCAGGTGGGTGAGCTCTCCTTCGCCAGCAGGCTGGAGATGGTGCGCCTGGCCGTGGCCGCCAACCCGCAGTTCGAGGTTTCCGACATGGAGGGGGTGCGCGGAGGTCGCTCCTATTCGATCGACACGCTGCGCGAGCTCAGGGACCGGCGCCCGCAGGACGAGCTCTTCTTCATCGTCGGCGCCGACTCCTTCAACGACATCTCCACCTGGCGGGAATACGCCGCCATATTCGGGCTTTGCCACCTGATCAGCGTGCAGCGCCCGGGCTCCACCATCACCAGCCTCGCCAAGGCCCTCCCTGTTGCCATAGCTGGCGAGTTCTGCTATGATTCGGCGGCTAAACGGCTGAATCACAGTTCGGGCCACTCGGTCTACGCGCTGGACGGGGTGCTCTTGGACATCTCCTCCAGCCACATCCGCCACCTCGTAAGAGACGGCCGCTCGATCAGGTACCTGCTGCCGGATGCCGTCGAGCACTACATAAAGGAACAGAGGTTATACACTGATGCAAGATAAGGAAGTATTGTCGGCCGAAGAGCGCGCGATCAAGTGTGCGGCATTTGCCCTGGACAAGAAGGCGCTCGATGTGAAGATCCTGGAGATCAAGAAGATTTCCAGCATCGCCGATTACCTGGTGCTTGCGACCGGGCGCTCGGACCGCCAGGTGCAGGCGATGGCCGAATCCGTGAAGCAGGGGCTCAAGCCTTTCGACAGGCCGATCGACATGGAAGGGTACGAAGAGGGGCGCTGGATCGTCGTCGACTACGGCGACGTGATCGTGCACCTTTTCCTCGAAGAGGTCCGCAAGACCTACAACCTCGACGAACTCTGGAGCAGGGCGCCCCGGATCGGGGTACCCGAGGAGTTCCTCTGGGAGCATAAAGAGAAATGAGGCTGAAGCTCCTTTGGGTCGGCAAGACCCAGGAGAGCTGGGTCCGGACCGGGATCGAGGAGTACGCGGGAAGGGTCAGGCGCTACCTGCCGCTGGAGATCCAGGAGGCGCGCGAGGAGAAGGGAGCGCAGGCTGCCGCCATGCGCGAGCGGGAATGCGAGCGGCTGGCAAAGCTGCTCCCCAAGGGGGCGAAACTGGTGCTCCTGGACGAGCGGGGGGACGCCATGACCTCGACCGAGTTCGCCTCCTTCCTCTCCAGAAACCGGGACCAGGGGACACAGGACCTGGTCTTCGCCATCGGCGGGGCCTACGGGTTCACCGACGGCTTCCGCAGCCAGGCCTTCAAGGCGATCTCGTTGTCCCGGATGACCCTCACCCACCAGATGGTCCGGGTGTTCCTGCTGGAGCAGATTTATCGCGGCTTCACCATCATGAATGGAGAGCCGTACCATCATGAGTAAGCAAGGTATTGATATGCAAAAGGTGAAGTCACGCTTCACCTTTTTTAATTGGTGCCAATATTTTTAATGAGGAGAATTCCAATGTCGAAGAAGCCTCTGCTCCTGATGATCCTCGATGGCTGGGGGATCAACTCTGACAACGACTCCAACGCCATCGCGCGTGCGAAGACCCCGAACATGACCAGGCTTTGCGCCGAGTATCCCATGAGCCAGATCGACGGTTCGGGGATGTCGGTGGGGCTTCCGGCCGGGCAGATGGGGAACTCCGAGGTGGGGCACACCAACATCGGGGCGGGGCGCGTGGTGTACCAGGACCTGACCCGGATCAGCAAGTCGATCGACGACGGCGACTTCTTCGAGAACCCGGCCCTCGTGGAGTGCATGCAAAAGACCAGGGAGGGGAGCGGCAGGCTGCACCTGGCGGGGCTTCTTTCCGACGGCGGCGTCCATTCCCACGACACCCACCTCTACGCGTTGATCGACCTGGCGAAGCGCCAGGGGGTGCGCGAGGTGTTCGTGCACTGCCTGCTGGACGGCCGCGACACCCCTCCCCAAAGCGGCATCGACTACCTCGAACGCCTGCAGGCCGAGATGTCGCGGCTGTCCTTGGGCAGGATAGCCACCGTGATCGGGCGCTACTACGCCATGGACCGCGACAACCGTTGGGACCGGGTGGAGAAGGCGTACCGCGCCATCGTGTTCGGCGAGGGGAACCCGTTCCCGTCGGCGGAAGAGGCGATCAGGCAGAGCTACCGGGAAGGGGTCACCGACGAGTTCGTGCTGCCGAGCGTCATGATGCAGGGGGGCGTTCCGGTGGGTCGGCTCTCCGACGGCGACGGCTTCATCTTCTTCAATTTCCGCTCCGACCGTGCCCGTGAGATCACCCGCACCTTCACGGACGAGGGGTTCAACGGCTTCCCGCGCGAGTTCCGGCCTCGGCTTGCCGCTTACGTCTGCATGACCAGCTACGACGAGACCTTCGGGCTCCCGGTCGCCTTCGCGAACGAGGAGCTGGTGAACATCTTCCCCGAGGTCATCAGCAACGCCGGTCTCACCCAGCTGAGGATCGCGGAGACCGAGAAATATGCCCATGTCACCTTCTTCTTCAACGGCGGCAGGGAGACCCCCTTCCCCGGCGAGGACCGTGCCCTGATCCCCTCGCCCAAGGAGGTCTCCACCTACGATCAGAAGCCGGAGATGAGCGCCTACCAGGTGACCGAGGAGCTTTTGAGGCGGCTGGACGAGGAGAAGTACGACGTCATCATCCTCAACTTCGCCAACGCCGACATGGTCGGTCACACCGGCATCTTCTCAGCGGCGGTCAAGGCCGTCGAGGCTGTCGACGCATGCGTCGGCAGGCTGGTTGAGAAGGTGCGTGAGAAGGGGGGGATCACCATCATCACCGCCGACCACGGCAATGCCGAGATGATGAAGGACGAGCACGGCGGCCCCCACACCGCCCATACCTGCGAGCTGGCGCCGGTGGTGCTGGTCGACGACAGCCGCAAAGGCGCGCGGCTCAGAAAGGGGGTGCTGGCCGACCTGGCACCCACCATGCTCGATCTGCTGGGTCTCCCGCAGCCCCCGGAGATGAGCGGGAAGAGCCTCCTGGCGGGGTGACGGCCCCCTCCAGCTTCCCCCGGCAAGGTGCCGGTAAAGGGGGGGCGTTTCGTAGGAGCGGCATTCCTGCCGCGATATCAGCAACGTTCAAGCTGCTGACAAGGGAGAGCTAGATGAAGATCATTGCCATCAACGGAAGCCCCAGAGGTATGGGGGGGACCACGGGGAGACTCCTGGAGGAGGTGCTCGCGGGAGCGGTTCAAGCCGGAGCCGACATCGAGATCGTTTCCCTTTCCGAAACCCCCGTCAAGCCGTGCGTCGCCTGCGACGCCTGCCACAAGGTAGGCGTCTGCCCGATAAAGGACGGGTACGAGGAGATAAGGGAGAAGCTGCTTGCCGCGGACGCCTTCATCCTCGCCACCCCGAACTACCTGTTGAGCATCACCGCCCAGCTGAAGGCGTTCCTGGACCGCTGCAACGGCCTGATCCATCTCTCGGCACTGGAGGGGAAGTACGCCGCGCTGGTGGAGACCTCGGGAGGGGGCGGGGACCAGGAGGTGCTGGATTACCTGCAGCGCATCGTAAACGCCATGGGGGCGCAGAGTGTCGGCGGCATCGGTTCCCCCGGTGCGGGGCCGCGCGCCTTCCCCGACCAGGAGGCGCTGTTCCGGAAGGCCCGCGCCCTCGGCAGGGACCTTTGCCATGCCGTCGGCGAGCAGCGCTCCTTCCCGGAGCAGGACGGATGGCGGCTGGGCTTCAAGTCCCGCATGGAGATGCTGATCGGCCATATGGGAGCATGCTGGCCCTACGAGCGGGAGTACCTGGCGAAACGTTGAGCCTGCCCATTCTCAACCCTCTTCGCCGATCGTCAATTTAAGGGGAGATCTCATGAGCAACACCGAGGAACTGAACAACTGGGCCTTCGCCCAGAAATGCAAGAAGACCGTGGAAAACCTGAAGAAGAACGGCTTCGACGCGCTCTATTGCCATGACAGCGAAGAGGTCTTTCACTACATCGTGAACGAGGCGGAGCAGGCGAAGAGCGTAGGCTTCGGCGGCTCCCTTTCCGTGGCCGACCTGAAGCTTGCCGAGAAACTCAAGGGGATGGGGAAAGAGATACTGAACCACGCCGACCCGGGCCTGGCCCCGGAAGAGAAGCTGGCCGTGACCAAGCGGCAGCTGACCTGCGACCTGTTCCTGACCGGCTCCAACGCCGTGACCGTCTCGGGGATCCTGGTCAACATCGACGGCAACGGCAACCGTGCCGCCGCCATGTTCTTCGGCCCGGAAAAGGTGGTAGTGGTGGTGGGGCGCAACAAGCTGGTAGACGGCAGCGTGGACGACGCCGTCACCAGGATCAGGAACTACGCCTCCCCCCCCAACGCGAAGCGGCTGAACCTCTCCACCCCCTGCACCACCACCGGTTTCTGCTCGGACTGCAATTCGCCGCAGCGGAT
Organism: uncultured Geomonas sp.; assembly: GCA_964519915.1. GTDB lineage: Bacteria > Desulfobacterota > Desulfuromonadia > Geobacterales > Geobacteraceae > Geomonas. The sequence goes on along the minus strand of CAZFMI010000037.1, from coordinate 13,187 downwards.
CTGCCGGGTGACGACGATCATCGAGAAGAAGCCGCGCAACTCCGACATCAAGGTGCTGGTGGTCAACGAGGATATGGGGCTGTAATTGTCACCGCAGGGCACGCGGAGGACGCAGAGGTAGACGAAACCGTTTTCCTCTCCGGGTGCTCCGCGTGCTTTCGCGCAGGTTTAGGAAGATGCGTCTGGAGGGGCCCATGTTCTTCCGTCCTCTGCTGGATCTGTTTTTCCCTCCCCTTTGCCATGTCTGCAAGGCGTTCATCCCGCAGGCAGGCGAGCTCTTCGTCTGCGCCGGCTGCACCGAAAAGATCCCGTTCCTGATTTCTCCCCTCTGCACCGTCTGCGGCGCCCCTTTCGCCACCGAAGCAGGCTCGGACCACACCTGCGGCACCTGCCTGACCCACCGGCCGTTTCATACCTGCCGCTCGGCGACCATCCTCGCCGGACCCGTCCAGGAGCTGATTCACCGCTTCAAGTATGGCGGCCGCGTGCATCTGGGGCATCCGCTCGGGCTTTTGACGGCGTCGGCGCTCTCGGCGTTCTGCGCGGAGGCGGCCCCGGAGCTCATCGTCCCCGTCCCGTTGCACAGAAAGAGGCTGAGGGAGCGCGGGTACAACCAGTCCCAGTTGATCGGCGCCGTCTTGGCCAAGAGGTTCGAGCTGCCGCAGGAGGTGGGAAACCTGCGCCGGTTGCGCTGGACCGAGCCGCAGACGACCTTGGACGCGGGTGACAGGGCGAGCAACGTGCGGGGAGCCTTCGGCGTGCGGGATGCGAGGCGGTTGCAAGGAAAGAGGGTGTTGCTGGTGGACGACGTACTGACCACCGGGAGCACCATGCGCGCCTGTGTCGAGGCGCTGTGCGATGCCGGGGTGGCAGCGGTTGCCGCGGTGACCGTGGCAAGAGGAAGGCACGCTTGAAGGGGAGCCTGGTCCGGCAGGGCCTTCTCCCCGCAGCGCCCGGCCGCTTGCCGTAACCGGTGAGGGTGCCCTAGGGCCCGGCGGCGTTGCCGAAGAACGCCTCCAGCCTCTCGCAAAGCGCCTCCTCTTCCCCCTTGATCACCGTCACCCCGTGCAGCGCCGTCAGGAAGATCTTGCCGTAGTTCTTGGTCAGCACCCTCGAATCGAGGATGAGGACCGCGCCCCGGTCCTCCTTGCTCCTGATCAGCCTCCCGAACCCCTGCTTGAACTTGATCACCGCCTGCGGCACGGTGTAGCTCATGAAGGGGTCGCCCCCCATGGCGGTGATGTGCTCGCTCCTTGCCTCGAGTATCGGCTCGGTGGGAACCCGGAAGGGTAGCCTGGTGATGACCACCAGCTCCAGCCCCCTCCCCTGGACGTCCACCCCCTCCCAGAAGGAGTCGGTGCCGAACAGCACGGGGTTCACCGCGCTGCGGAAGTTGGAGAGGAGCATGTGCCGGTTGGTCTCCCCCTGGCGCATCGGGGTAAGCCCCGCCGCCTGGAGCGGCCCGGCCAGCCGGTTGAAGGCCCTGATCAGGAGATCGTACGAGGTGAACAGGACGAAGGCCCGCCCCTGCGAGATCTTCAGCGCCTTCAAGAGGTGGGCGCAAAGGCGCGCCTCGAAGAGCGGAGAGGTCGGCTCCGGCATGTCGGAGGGGACCCCGACCAGCGCCTGGCGGGCGTAGTCGAAGGGGGAGGGGAGCAGCAGCTCGCTCACCCTCTCCTTGGCGAGGAGCTCGATACCGGTCCTTCGCTTCAGGTAGTCGAACTTGGAGCCGACGGCGAGGGTGGCCGAGGTGAGCACGACGGTCTTGAAACGGTCCAGGATCGCCTTCTTGATGGAGTCGGCCACCTCTAAGGGCGAGCAGCAGAGCTTCACCAGCGGCCCCTTGCGGAGCTCGAACCAGCGGCAGAACTGGTCGTCCCGCGCGGTGAAGAAGCGCAGCGCGTCGACCGCACACTCCACCCGCCCCTTGACCCCCCTGAGATCGGTGAGCGGGCCGGCCAGGCGCTCCAGCACCTTGTCCGAGAGCTTTTCGCAACCCTTGAGGAAGGCATGCATGGCGAGGGCATAGTCCGAGAGCTCCTTGCAGATGACCTCGACCTGCGCCGTGACCTCCTGCCAGAGCGGCGTGCCGTACAGGGAAGGCGTTACCCGCAACTTCTGCTCCCCTCCGTCCTTCTTCAGTTTCTTGAAGAGCGCCTCGCCGATGGCGTCCATCCCGCGCGTCACGGCATCCAGCACGGCGACCCTCTTCGGTATCAGCCTCCCCTCAAGGACTTCGGCGATCTCCAGGTACAGGTCGTCCTGCGACTCCGGGACGGCGGCGGAGAGCTGCGTGGAGAGCTGCGGCAGTATGCCGCGGTGCGCCTTTCTCGGATGCTGCAGCTTCCCCAGGAGCTTCACCAGCCCAAGGCGCGATACCTGGCTGGACAGGAAGTTAGTGGCCACGTCCTCCAGGTGATGCCCCTCGTCGAAGATGAGCCGGGTGAAGGGGGGGAGTATCGCGGTGGCGTCGTAGCCGGTTTCCTGGCGCACGGAGAGGTCGGCGAGCAGCAGGGCGTGGTTCACCACGAGGAGATCCGCCCCGGCAGCCTCGCGTCTTGCCTTGTAGAAGAAGCAGCGGGGGTAGTCCGGGCACCTGACGCGCCCGCACTGGTCGGATTCGCAGCAAAGCTCCTCCCACACCTCGTCCTTGGGGATGAAGGCAAGGTCGCCGCGGCAGCCGTCATCGGTCTTCTTGCTCCAGGCGACGATGGCGTCAAGTTCCTGCGCCGTGTCGTCCTTGAACAGCGAGGCATCGGCAGCGTTTACGTGCAGCTTGCGCATGCAGAGGTAGTTTCCACGCCCCTTGACCAGCACGGCACGAAACGGCACCTCGGCGTGGCGCTGCAAAAAGGGTATGTCCTTTTGTATCAGCTGCTCCTGGAGGTTGATGGTGTTCGTGGAGACCACCACCCGCTCCTTGTTCCTGACGGACCAGAGTGCCGCCGGAAGCAGGTAGGCCAGGGACTTCCCGGTCCCGGTGCCCGCCTCGACGACCGCCACCTTTTCATCGTTGAACGCCTCCGAGAGGATGGTCGCCATCCTGGTCTGCTCGGGGCGGTGCTCGTAGCCCGGAAGCGCCTGCGCGAGTACCCCGTCGGGCGCGTAGAAGCGCTCGATCTCCGGGTAGGAGAGCCGCTCCACGACCTTCCTGGCGAAGGGGGAGACCGCCTGGTAGCAGCGCTCCGCGGGGTTGTCGACGATGTAGAACCCGACCCCCTGGTTGCCAAGGAGCGAGGCGATCTCTATGTCGGCCTGCGAGGGCTGGAGGTTTCCCGAGGGGTGGTTGTGGATCACCACGTCGCCGAAGGAAGCGGCGATCATGATGGCGGCGACCGCGTCCCTGTTCCCTCGGGCGAGCGGTTCGACCTCCACGACGATGCGCGACTCGTCGGTGCGACCCAGGAAGAAGACTTCGTTGCCGCTTGCTTCGTTGATTGCGCTGCGGAGCTGCTGAATGGCGTTGGTTGTAAAGGACTTTTGCATGGCGTACCGAAGATACAGGCTTTGGGTGGGGGAGGCAACTGAAAAGCAGGAAAGGCGGGAACCCGAAGGCGGGGGGTGGGGCCAGGGGCCGCAACCGGAGGGAAGGGGCGAATAATTATTCGCCCGCGCAGGGCGCTATATGCTAGAAGAGAGTTCCAGGGAGAAACGATGCAGCGCTACAACCGGTTTTCAGAGGAGTTGAAGAGGGTGTTCGGCTGCCGGGTGCAGAGGCTCTCGGTTGACGCGGGGTTCACCTGCCCGAACCGGGACGGAAGCGTCGGGACCCAGGGGTGCGTCTTTTGCGGCGGCAAGGGTTCGGGCTCCTACGGCATCCTGCACGGCGCGGGCGTGGCGCAGCAGCTGGAACACGCCAAGGAGGTGATGGTCCGGAAGTACAAGGCGGCCCGCTTCATCGCCTACTTCCAGTCCTACTCCAATACCTACGCTCCGGCGGAACAGCTGAGGGCCCTCTACGACGAGGCGCTCAGCGTCCCCGACGTGGTAGGCCTCATCGTCGGCACCAGGCCCGACTGTCTCCCCGAAGAAACGCTGGACCTCCTCGCCTCTTACGCCAGGCGCTGCTATTTCTGGCTGGAGCTCGGCCTGCAGTCCCACCTGGACCGCACCCTTTCCGCCATCGGCCGCGGGCATGACCTCGCCTGCTTCGAGGCTGCCGTAAAGGGCTGCCGCGAGCGCGGCATCAGGGTCTGCGCGCATGTGATACTCGGGCTCCCCGGGGAGAGCCGCGAGGAGATGCTTTCCGGGGCGGAGTACCTGAACCGGTCGGGGGTCGAGGGGGTGAAGATCCATCTGCTGCACGTCATGCGCGGCACCCGGCTCGCCGAGCAGTACCTTGCGGGGGAGGTGCGCGTCATGGACCGGGACCGTTACGTGGGCCTGGTCTGCGACTTCCTGGAGCGGCTCGACCCGCGCATCGTGGTGCAGCGCCTCACCGGGGACGGGAACAGGCAGGACCTGGTCGCCCCGCTCTGGTCCCTGGCCAAGTTCGAGGTGCTGAACTGCATCGACCACGAGCTGGAGAGCAGGGGGACCCGTCAGGGCGCGGATCTGAAGGGGCAATAGCTCTTTCGCCCCGATCCGGACATGCCCCTCCCACCCGCCCCTCCGGGAAGGGGAGACGGCATGGCGATATCTGTTAATTGTGGTTAACTCTCCCTTTGGTGCGATCGACCTCCCTCATCCCGGCTGCGCCCCCCCTTCCAGGGGAGAGCGGGGAGCTGCGGGGCCGCTCCGCATCCAAGGGAGAGCGCATGGAGATCTCTGGCGAAATCAGGTCGTTCGAGGAGTTCCGCAGGCTGATCAAGAAGACCAACCCCGGTTCGTGGAACTTCTTCAGGGGGGAGAGTCGGGATTTCTATTCCCTGGTACCGAAGATCGGGCGGATCACCAAGGAACCCCCGAGGAGCGGAAAGGGTGCCGCGGTAGACAACCGGATGCCGGCGGATATTTACGGGGAGCACGAGGCGCTGCAGGAGTTCAAGAAGTCGGGGCGCCACATGGTGGAAGTCCAGCCGGCGACGGAATGGGAGTGGCTGGCCCTGGCGCAGCATCACGGCCTGCCGACGCGGCTCCTCGACTGGTCGGTGAACCCCCTCATAGCCCTGTATTTCGCTGTCGCAGATCCCTATTCGGACCTGGACCTCGAGCGGGACCGGATCTCCGACCCCGGTTATTGCGGCGGGGCCGCCTTCTACATCGCACACACCATGTACGGCCTCTCCGAGATCGACGAGAAAGCCAGCCCCTTCGAGGCCGGGACCTGCTTCTTCTCGGCGCCCGTGATAGCGTCGCGCATCAAGGCGCAAAGCGGCGTCTTCTCCGTCCTGAAAAACCCCTGGAAACCGCTGGAGCAGCAGCTTTCGGAAAAGGAGCACATCAGAAAGTACCGGATCCCTTTCCAGAACAGGACCTTCCTTGCCCAGGAGCTGAAACTGCTGGGGATAAACCATGCCTTCGTCTTCGCGGATCTGGACGGGCTGGCGAGGTACATACAGGAAAAGGTCTCCGACAAGACCGACCCGCAGCAATCCCTCGCCAAGCGGCACGTGTAGTTCCTCCCGAGCCCCCCCGCGGCATCAGAACGGGTACCCGAGCCCCACGAAGACGGCCGCCCCTTCGTCGCTAAAGCCCACGTCTATGCGCCCGAGGATGTTGGGGCGCACCACCGCGCGAAAGCCGACCCCGGGATTCACCTCCATGCCCCTTGCGCTCACCCCGCCGAGCGAATCCGTCACCCCGCCCAGATCCACGAACGGCGCCAATTCCCAGTCCGCCCGCACCCCGAACACCTCCCACCGGAAAAGCCTGATCCTCTCCTCCAGGTTGCAGACGAGGTAGCCGCTGTCGACAAAGCGGTTCCTGCCGTACCCCCTCAGCGTCGTCTCCCCGCCGACCGCGCTCCGCTCCAGGAAGGGGACGGCGCCCCCCTTGGTCTGGCCGAAGGCGAGCCGGCCGACGCTTATGAAGCGCGCGTGGGAAGCCGGGTAGAACCCCTTCACCTCTGCCTCTACCCGCCGGAAGGAGGCGCTGCTGCCAAGTCCCTCAAGGCTCGCCTCCGCCGTGACCCTCGCGCGCACCCCGGAGCTGGGCATGGCTGCCGAGTCAAGCGTGCTGTACACCAGGGAGGCCATCTGGGCGTGGGTGGTGAACCCGTCGCTGCCGGGGACCTCGGCCGCATCGAACGCCTCGCGCAGGTACGGGAGCTTTGGCACCGCCCCATGGACGACCCGGACCTTTCTCAGGCGCTCGCCGAGCAGGAGCTGCGTGTCCCTCATGATCCGGTAGCCTGCCGAAAAGGTGAAGCCGATCTCGCGGTCGCCGAAGTTGGTCTCGCTCTCCTGCCTGCTGTCGGAGCCGAACCCGGAGAAGCGTGCCGAGCCGTCGGTGAAGCTGTAGAGGAAGGCGTTCAGCTCCAGCTTCTTTTCCATGAGGCCCTGGTCGCGCACCCTGACCTCGAAGGCGTGGTTCACCTGCGTCGACTTGGAAAGGTTCAGCTCGATGCTTCGGTCGGGGGAGGGATAGAAAGCGCCGAAGATGGTGGCCGTGGTCCCGAAGTTCTGGTTGTGGTTTACCTGCGGAGCGATGAGGTGGGAGATCTCGTCCTTGTCGTTGTGCAGCAGCAAGGCGGTCAGGGCACCGTAGGTGACCCCCTCGTTGGGGCTGGAAGCGATCACCGGCAGGGGCACGGTCACCACTTTGACGTCGGGGAGCGACGCGGACGGCGCGCCCTGGGGGAGATAGCCGGTGCAGCCGGCAGACAGGGGCAAAAGGAGAACGAGAAGGGGTAATAGCTTGGCGCGCATGGGGTTCGTCCTTAGGCGCCCCTCACAAGGGGGCGAGGCTCTGCCGATGAGGTGGCGGCCGGAGAGGACGGCTGCCGCAGGAAAAAATGTGAAAAGATAGCGGGTCGTTACCTTTTTTACAACAGAAAAAGGGGGGTGCCGCGGTTCCGGCTCCGGCGCCGGAATCCGGTCAAAAAATTGACTGGCACCCTCCCAAAAATGACGGTGCCCACCCGCGCCGCGGGTCGCCTTGCTCCCTTCCGGCGGTGCCATACCTGTATTCATTCCGGTTTTCGCCAATGAAGAACCCCCGGGAGGGCGCTGTAAGTGATGGCACAACGGTTGCAAAGAGGGCTTCCAGAGGAATCCAGACAAGCAAAGGAAAGTCGAATGGCAAATTCCGCTGCGGATGCCTTAGCGCTCCCAGGCCCCAAATCAAATTCAGACATCTACATGGCGATCGCCCTGATCGGCGTGCTGTCCCTGATGATCATCCCGGTGCCGGCATTTTTGCTGGACGTCTTTCTCGCGGCGAACATCACCATCGCGCTCGTGATCCTGCTGGTCTGCCTCTACACCGTCCAGCCTCTCGACTTCTCCGTATTCCCCTCCATCCTGCTGGTGACCACCTTGTTCCGGCTCGCCCTCAACATCGCCTCCACGCGGCTCATCCTGCTGCACGGCAACGAGGGCGTCGAGGCTGCGGGGGGGGTGATCAAGGCGTTCGGGCAGTTCGTGGTGGGTGGCAACTACGTGGTGGGGGCCGTCATCTTCCTGATCCTGGTCATCATCAACTTCGTCGTCATCACCAAGGGTGCCGGGCGCGTGGCGGAGGTGGCGGCGAGGTTCACCCTCGACGCCATGCCGGGGAAGCAGATGGCCATTGACGCAGACCTCTCCAGCGGGCTTCTGACCGACAAGGAGGCCAAGGCGAGGCGCAAGAAGGTCGCCCGGGAGGCCGACTTCTACGGCTCCATGGACGGTGCCAGCAAGTTCGTGCGCGGCGACGCCATCGCCGGCATCATGATCGTGCTGGTGAACATCATCGGCGGCTTCGTGATCGGGGTGTGGCAGAAGGGGATGCCGCTCGATACGGCACTGGCCAACTACACGCTGCTCACCATCGGCGAGGGGCTGGTCGCCCAGGTCCCGGCGCTGATCATCTCTACCGCGGCGGGCATCATCGTCACCCGCTCCGCCGACGAGAACAACTTCGGCCACGAAATCTCGGGGCAGCTCCTTTGCTACCCCAAGGCCTTCCAGGTAACCTCGGGCGTGCTGTTCATGTTCGCCCTGATCCCGGGGCTCCCCCATTTCGCCTTCTTCCTCCTGTCCGGCGTCTCCTACCTGCTGGGCAAGCTGGCAGTGGAGAAGAAGTCGGAGGATGTCGAAGATCTCCCGCAGGTGAGGGGGGAGCAGGACCAGGAGCAGGTCAACTCGATCCGCCCGCTGGACATGCTGGAGCTGGAGGTGGGTTACGGGCTGGTGCCGATGGTGGACGCGAGCCAGCAAGGAGAGCTGCTGGACCGTATCCGGTCCATCCGCAAGCAGGTCGCGGACCGCATGGGGTTCATCGTCCCCCCCATCCATATCCACGACAACCTGCAGTTGAAGCCTTACGAGTACAACATCATGATCAACGGCGCCAAGATCGGCGGCGGCGAGCTGTCGGGGCAGTACCTGGCGATGGATTCGGGGGGCGCCTCCGGCCAGCTCGACGGGATCAAGACCACGGAGCCGGTCTTCGGCCTCCCCGCTGTCTGGATCAAGAGCAAGGAGAGGGAGCAGGCGCAGCTTTCCGGCTACACGGTGGTCGACAACACCACCATCCTCGCGACGCATATCAGCGAGATCATCAAGAACCACTCCCACGAGCTCGTCGGGCGGCAGGAGCTGCAGCAGCTCCTGGACGGGGTCTCGGCGACCCTCCCCAAGGTGGTGGACGAGCTGGTCCCCTCCCTGCTGAGCCTCGGCACCGTGCTCAGGGTGGTGAAGAACCTCTTGAAGGAGAACATCTCCATCAGGGACCTGCGCTCCATCCTGGAGACGCTGGCGGACTACGGCGGGGTGACCAAGGACCCCGAGACGCTCACCGAATTCGTGCGCCAGAGCCTCGGGCGCTACATCGTGGAGCAGTACAAGCGCGAGGACGACACCCTCTGCATCATCTCGATGGACCGCGAGGTGGAGGAAACCATAGCGGACGCGGTCCAGCTCTCGGAACAGGGAAGCTATCTCGCCATCGATCCCAACCTGGCCCAGCGCATCCTCCACGCCGTCAGGCGCCACACCGAGCAGTTCGAGAGCACCGGGGCACTCCCGGTACTGATAGCCTCGCCCACCATCAGGCGCCACGTGAAGAAGCTGACCGAACGGTTCATGCCGAATCTTGCGGTGATCTCCCACAACGAGATCCCTCCCAACATAAAAATCCAATCTTTAGGGGTGGTGGTACTCAATGCTAGTTAAAACGTTCCAGGCAGGCGAGATGTCCGAGGCGCTCAGGATGGTGAAGGCCGAGATGGGGCTGGACGCCATGATCCTGAGCTCCAAGAAGGGAAGGCGCAAGGGGATACTCGGGTACTTTTCCAAGCCCTATTTCGAGGTGACGGCGGCCCTCGAGCCCAGGAGCCCCCAGCGCGGCAACCCGTACCGCGAGGAGCACCCCCCCCCGGTGCAGGAGCGTGAGCTCTCCACCCGCGAGGAGTTCCAGAACTCCATGCTGGCTCCGCTGGCCCGGGAGGTGCGCGAGCTCAAGGTGCGCTTCGAGGAGCTGGCCCGCAGGGACGCAGAGCAGGCGACCCAGTCGGCGCTCGCCGCGCCCCGCCCCGAGCCGGCAAAGGAGCAGGCGCAGCCCCCCAGGGTCTTCGCCAGGGAGGAACTGGAGGAGATCAAGAAGCTTCTCTACAGCGCGGTCGCCGGCAACAAGGAGAAGCAGCCTGCCCGTCCGGTGAGCTTCCCGGTGGCCGTGCTCGCCGACGAGGGGGCGCCCCGGGAGACCGAGCCGGCGCCGCTCGCGCAGCAGGAACCGACGGCGCAGGCGAAGGCGACACTCCCCCAGGAACAGCGTCTGCTCGGGATCATCGCCGACGAGCTGCGGGCCGAGGAACTCGGCGCCCAGACGGTCGAACTGCTGATCGAGCAGCTGAGACCCGCGGCCGAGGACGGTGCCTGCCTGGAGGAAATGAAAGGGCTGCTGGCCGACAACCTGGCGGCCATGGTGAAGTGCAGCGGCTCGCTGCGCATGAAGAAAAACGGCCCGCGCATCCTGGCCATGGTGGGACCCACCGGGGTGGGCAAGACCACGACCATCGCGAAGCTGGCAGCGATGCACGCGCTCAATCGCGGGGTCTCGGTGGCCATGGTGACCACCGACAACTTCAGGGTCGGCGCCGTGGAGCAGCTGAAGACCTACGCCAAGATAATGGACCTCCCCCTGGAGGTGGCGTCCAACGCCCAGGAGCTGAACCAGGTGCTGGCAAAGCACGCCGACAAGGACCTGATCCTGATCGACACGGCGGGGAGGAGCCCCAAGGACTCGGAGCGGATCGACGAACTGAGGGGATACCTGGAGTGCACGGCGGGGATCGAGGCCTACCTTTGCCTTGCCGCGACCACGCGCTCGCTCGAACTGGACCAGATCATCGCGACCTTCGGTGTGCTGCCGATCAGCAGGCTGCTGTTCACCAAGCTGGACGAGAGCAAAAGCTTCGGCTGCATCGTGGAGACCAACGTGAGGCACAAGCTCCCCCTCTCCTATTTCAGCACCGGCCAGAACGTGCCCGAAGATCTTGAGGTGGCGACCCCCAGGAAAGTGGCCTCCATGGTGGTGAAGGAGTCGGTGCAATGAGCGCGTCCGGTCTTGTAGCCGATCAGGCCGACATGTTGAGGCGCCTGGCAGGTCGCGCCAAGGGGCACCGGGTCTGCGACGACCGGCTTCGCGTGCGCGAAGGGCTCAGGGTGATCTCGGTCACCAGCGGCAAGGGGGGCGTCGGCAAAAGCTCCGTGGTGGTGAACCTCGCAGCAGCGCTGGCAGCCCAGGGGAAAAGGGTCCTGATCATCGACTCCGACCCGGGGACCGGGGGGATCTGCCTGAGGCTTGGCCAGGAGATCAACTTCAGGTTCGACCGCGTGCTCTCGGGCGAGGTGGCGCTTGCGGAGACGGTGGTGGAGGTGGGGGGAGGAATCAGCATCCTCCCGGCGGCGTTCGAGGTGCAGCAGTACAGCTCGCTTACCCCCAGCGACCGCCAGTCGCTTCTGCAGGGCATGATCTCCCTCGAGGACCGCTTCGACTTCTTCCTGATCGATACCGGCTCAGGGGTCTCGGCCAACGTCACCAGTTTCGCCGCACTGGCGCGCGAGATCCTGCTGGTGGTGACGCCGGAACCGACCTCGATCATGGACAGCTACGCGCTGGTAAAAACGCTGTCGGGGCGCGACAGCTCGCTTCAATTCAAGCTTTTGGTCAACATGTGCCGGGATCCCCAGGAGGGCGCCTCGCTTTACGCCAAACTCACCACCATCACGGGGCGCTTTTTGCAGCTCTCCATGGAGTATTCCGGTTGCATCCTGCACGACGAGATGATCATCGAATCGGTCCGGAGGCGGGGCACACTCTGCGCCCTCTTCCCCGGCTCGAAGGGAGCGCTGGGGTTCCGCGACCTGGCAACGAACCTGATACCACAGGGGCCGGCAGAGGGGATACTTCCGCCGGACAACCCCGCCGCTGCGCGAAGCTGGAGGAATCATGAACTGTCTTCTTAAGGCATACGAACAAGAGGCCCACCGCGGGGTGGCGCAGACCAGGGACGAACTCGTGGTCGCCCATCTCCCGCTGGTGAAATTCATCGTCGACCGGATCGCCTCCTCCCTTCCTCCCCACCTGGACCGCGACGATCTGAGGAGCGCAGCGGTGATCGGTCTCATCTCCGCCGCCGAGCGCTTCGACCATACCCGCGGCGTCCAGTTCAAGACCTTCGCCGAGCAGCGCATCCGTGGGACCATCATGGACGAGCTGAGGGCGCAGGACTGGCTCACCAGGAGCCTCAGGGACAAGTTCAAGAAGCTGGAGCGCGAATTCTCGCAGCTTGAGCAGCGCCTGGGGAGAAATCCCTCCAGCGACGAGGTGGCCCTGGCCATGGGGCTCGAGCTGAAGGATTACTTCAGACTCCTCGAGGAGATCCACCTCCTCTCCTTCGTTTCCCTGGACGACGCCTGGCACGACGAGGACGGGGCTCCCTTCGGCCTTCTGGACGTGCTCGAGGACAAGGGGACAGAAAGCCCGCAAAACCAGCTGATCGCGCGCCAGACGGTGGAGCGGCTGGCCGAGGCGATCGACAACCTCCCGGAAAAGGAGAGGATCGTCATAACGCTCTACTACTACGAGGAACTGAACCTGAAGGAGATAGGCGCGGTGCTCGACCTGACCGAGTCCAGGATCTCGCAGCTGCACAGCCAGGCGGTCATCAGGCTGCGCGGCAAGATGAAGCGCACAGCGTAAGGAGCGACACATGAACAGCGGAATGTATGCGGCCATATCGGGGAATCTAACCGCGATGCGCCGTCTCGAGGTGATCTCCAACAACCTGGCCAACGCCGCCACACCCGGGTTCAAGTCGGACCAGCTGCAGTTCGAGAGCGTGCTGGCCGACCTCAAGGCCGGGTCCCAGGAGCCTGTCTACAGCCGCGAGACGTTCTACACCGACTACTCCCCCGGCACGATGCAAAAGACCGACAACGCGCTCGACCTGGCCCTCCAGGGTGACGGCTTCTTCGTGGTCAACACCCCCCAGGGGCAGGCATACACCAGGCAGGGGAGCTTCCAGCGCGGCACCGGCGGGCGCCTGGTGAACGCGGACGGATACGAGGTGCTGGGCAACAACGGCCCCATCACCATACCCGGCGGGCGCGTGGAGATCGGCCCGAACGGGGTGGTGACCGTGAACGGAGTGGCGGCGGGGACCCTGAGCGTGGTCGATTTCCCCAAGCCGTACCAGCTCGCCAAGCTCGGTTCCGGCATGTTCATCCCGGCAAACGCGCAGACTGCCGCGGGCCCCTCGACAGCCGAGGTGAAGCAGGGATTCCTGGAAAGCTCCAACGTGAGCGTGGTGACCGAGATGGCACGCATGATCGAGACCAGCCGGTACTTCGAAACCTGCACCAAGGCGATCAGGAGCTATGACGAGGTCACCGCCAAGGCAGCCAACGAGCTAGGGAAGGTATAACGGCAGTTCTATAAGTTCTATAAGTTCTACGTTCTATGTTCTACGTTCTACGTTTAGAACCTGGAACCGGACGCAGACGGCATGAAAGCGCCGGCGAACGGGAACACAGAACACAGGATACAGAACATAGAACATAGAACATAGAACATAGAACATAGAACATAGAACATAGAAC
>CAZFMI010000036.1:0-44524 GCA_964519915.1 uncultured Geomonas sp. | reverse complement strand
ACGCCGGCAAGATCGCGGGGCTGAACGTGCTCCGCATCATCAACGAGCCGACCGCTGCGGCCCTTGCCTACGGCCTCGACAAGAAGAAGGACGAGAAGATCGCCGTGTTCGACCTGGGCGGCGGTACCTTCGACGTCTCCATCCTCGAGCTGGGCGAGGGGGTCTTCGAGGTGAAGTCCACCAACGGGGACACCTTCCTGGGGGGCGAGGACTTCGACCAGAAGATCATCGACTGGATCGCGGACGAGTTCAAGAAGGACCAGGGTATCGATCTGCGCGGCGACAAGATGGCGTTGCAGAGGCTGAAAGAGGCCGGCGAGAAGGCCAAGTGCGAGCTCTCCACTTCGCTTGAGACCGACATCAACCTCCCCTTCATCACCGCGGACGCATCGGGTCCGAAGCATCTGACCATGAAGCTCACCCGCGCGAAGCTTGAGTCGATCTGCGCCGAGCTGATCGCGAAGCTGGAAGGTCCCTGCCGCACCGCCCTCAGGGACGCCGGGCTCTCCGCCTCCGATATCGACGAGGTCATCCTGGTGGGGGGAATGACCCGCATGCCGATCGTGCAGAAGAAGGTGCAGGACATCTTCGGAAAGGTCCCCAACCGCGGCGTGAACCCGGACGAGGTGGTCGCCATCGGCGCCGCCATCCAGGGGGGCGTTTTGCGCGGCGACGTGAAGGATGTGCTCCTGCTTGACGTCACCCCGCTCTCCCTCGGCATCGAGACCCTGGGCGGCGTGATGACCAAGCTGATCGAGAAGAACTCCACCATCCCGTGCCGCAAGTCCCAGGTATTCTCCACCGCGGCCGACAACCAGCCCGCCGTCAGCATCCACGTGCTGCAGGGCGAGCGCGAGATGGCCGCGGACAACAAGACTCTGGGGAACTTCGAGCTCTCCGGCATCCCCTCGGCCCCCCGCGGCGTGCCGCAGATCGAGGTGACCTTCGACATCGACGCGAACGGCATCGTTCACGTGTCGGCCAAGGACCTCGGCACCGGCAAGGAGCAGTCGATCCGCATCACCGCTTCCTCCGGCCTCTCCAAGGAGGAAGTGGAGAAGATGGTCCGCGAGGCCGAGGCGCATGCCGCGGACGACAAGAAAAAGCGCGAGCTGATCGAGGCGAAGAACCAGGGCGACAACCTGATCTACTCGACCGAGAAGTCCCTGAATGAGTTCGGCGACAAGATCGACGCTTCCGAGAAGCAGAAGATAGAGGAAGGTATCGCCGCCCTCAAGAAGGCGCTGGAAGGAAACGACGCCGACGAGATCAAGAAGGCGAGCGAGGGGGTGATGCAGGCCTCCCACAAGCTGGCCGAGGCGGTATACGCCAAGTCGCAGCAGCCAGGCGCAGAGGGTGGCGAGCCCCAGGGCGAGCCTGAGGCCGGCGGCGCCGCCAAGGGGGAGAAGGTCGTCGACGCCGACTTCGAGGAAGTGAAGGACGACAAGAAGTAAGTAAAAGGTTGCAAACCGGAGCCTCTTTGATGGAATATGGCTCAGCATGAAAATAACAGCGCGCAACGGGCAGCGTCTCATTAACAGAGACGCTGCTCTTTGTGTTACGAGGGCATACATTGGCAAACGGTGAAAAACAGGATTACTACGAACTCCTGGAAGTGAACAAGAACGCCTCCGAGGCAGAGATCAAGAAGGCGTACCGACGTCTTGCCGTCCAGCATCATCCGGACAAGAACGCGGGGGACAAGGCGTCCGAGGACAAGTTCAAGGAGATCTCGGAGGCCTACGAGGTCCTTTCCGACGGGGAAAAGCGGGCGCGCTACGACCAGTTCGGCCACGCGGGCGTCAGCGGCGCCGGCTTCGGCGGCTCCCCCTTTGGCGGCTTCGGCGGCGGCTCCCCTTTCGGGGACATCTTCGGGGACATCTTCGGCGAAGTGTTCGGCGGCAGCCGGCAGAGGGCCTCGCGCGGCAAGCGGGGGGACGACCTGCAGTACAACCTGGAGATCTCCTTCGAGGAGGCGGCCTTCGGCGTGGAGAAGAAGATCGACATCCCCTACGCCAAGCGCTGCGATCCCTGCGGCGGTTCCGGCGCGAAACCCGGCACCTCGCCCAAGACCTGCCCCACCTGCCAGGGAGCCGGGCAGATGCGCTTCCAGCAGGGGTTCTTCAGCGTCAGCAAGACCTGCTCGCACTGCAACGGGGAGGGGCGCGTGGTCGAGCATCCCTGCCCGACCTGCAGGGGCGCCGGCACCGTGCGCGACAAGAAGACCATCTCGGTCAAGGTCCCCCCCGGCGTCGAGACCGGCATCAGGCTGAAACTTTCCGGCGAAGGGGGACAGGGGTCGAAGGGGGGGGGCAACGGCGATCTCTACGTGGCCCTCACGGTGCGCGAGCACTCCATCTTCCGGCGCGAGGACAACGACGTCCTTTGCGAGATCCCGATCAGCTTCACCCAGGCCGCGCTCGGCTGCGAGATCGAGGTGCCGACCCTGGACGGCAAGGTGAACCTGAAGATCCCGGAGGGGACCCAGTCCGGCGCCGTCTTCAGGATGCGCGGCAAGGGGGTCCCGGCGCTGCAGGGTTACGGCAGGGGCGACCACCTGGTGATAGCCAAGGTGGAGACCCCCACCAACCTGAACCGGCAGCAGCGCGAGCTGTTGGAGGAGCTGGCGCGCATCAGCGGCGAGGACGCCAACCCGATGCGCAAGAACTTCTTCTCCAAGGTGATGGACCTTCTAAGTTGAGCAAGGGTCTGCAAAGGGGGGTGGCGTGGGCGCTTGGCGCGCTGCTTTTCGCCCTGCACCCCGCCCCCGCCTTCAGTTCCGCGGCCCGGGACGCCCAGGCCACCATCCTGGCGGACGCCTCATATCAGGGAGCGCTCCTCGAGCAGATCCGCGAAGCGAAAAGGCGCATTATCTGCGCCTTTTACCTTTTCAAGGTGGGGGACCGCAGGGGCAACCTCCCGGCGGCGGTCGCCTCCGAGCTGCTGCAGGCCAGAAGGCGAGGGGTGGACGTCACCGTCATCCTGGAGGGGGGAAGCCCGGTCGGACGGGAAAACCGCGTCGCTGCGAGCGCGCTGTCGCGGGGAGGTGTCAGGGTGGTCATCCCCAGAGGGAAGCGGGTCGTCCATGCCAAGGCCGCGGTCATAGACGGGCGCTACGTGATGCTCGGGAGCCATAACCTCACCCATGCCGCCCTTTCCCGCAACAGGGAGCTTTCCGTGCTCCTGGACTCTCCCGAACTCGCGGCGCAGACCACCGGGTACCTGGAAGGTATCCGCTAGCAGCTTCACCAAAGGAGTAGCAACCTTGCTTTCCCGTCGGCATTCTCTCTTCAAGAAGTTCACCTACCCGATCGCTCTCGCCGTTTTGCTGGCCTCCACCCTCTCCTTTGCCGCACCCGCGGATGCCCAGATCGCCCGTTATCCCCAGCTGCCGCGCGGTTACAGCTCCATCAGGGTCTTCGACAGCCAGAAACGCTTCGTGGGGCGCATCCTCCCGGACCAGCGCTACTGGGTCTCCATCGACCGCATCCCGGTCTTTTTGCGCAACGCCCTGATAGCCACCGAGGACGCCCGCTTTTACGAGCACCAGGGGATCGACGTGAGGGGCATCGCACGCGCGCTGGTGAAGGACGTGGTCAAGGGGAGGCTCGCCGAGGGTGGCTCGACCATCACGCAGCAGCTGATCAAGAACAAGTTCCTCACCGGCGAGAAGACCATAGACAGGAAGGTCAAGGAGGGGCTCCTCGCCATCGAGTTCGAGAAGAAGTACAGCAAGGATCAGATCCTGGAGATGTACTTCAACGAGATCTATTTCGGCAACGGGGCCTGGGGGGTCGCGCAGGCAGCGCGCGTCTACTTCGACAAGAACCCGGAGGAGCTGAGCGACGCGGAGTGCTCGCTTCTGGCCGGCGTCCCGAAGAACCCCTCGCGCTACAACCCCCTGGGTGACACGGCCAAGGTCAGCGCCCGCAGAAACGTGGTGCTGAAGCGGATGCTGGACGTAAAGATGATCACCCCGAAGTACAAGAAAGCGCTGGAGGCGCATCCCGCCACGGTAATCAAGGCCGGGCAGGCTTCCGCCTACCTGGATCACATCCGCAAGCAGCTGGTGGAGCGCTACGGGGCAAGGATAGTGGAACAGGGGGGGGTGGACGTCATCTCGGCCATGGACCTCGACCTGCAGAAACGCGCGGAACAGGCCCTGCGCGAGGGGGTGAAGAAGGTGTCGCCGGACCTGCAGGGTGCCCTGCTCTGCCTGGATCCACGGACCGGGGACGTGCTGGCCGCCGTGGGGGGGGTGGATGCGATCAAGGGCTCCTACAACAGGGCCTTCTCCGCCAAGCGCCAGCCGGGCTCCGCGATCAAGCCGCTCATCTTCGCCGCGGCGCTGGAAAACGGCTTTACCGCCGGCACCGTGATGAACGACGACCCGGTCAGCTACGATCGCGGCAACAAAAAGCTCTGGAAGCCGCTCAACTACGACCGGAAGCTCTACGGCGAGCTGCCGCTAAGGCAGGCCCTGGCGCATTCCAACAACATCATCACCGTCAAGCTTCTGGACGCGATAGGTGTCGGGAACTTCGTGAACTTCGCCGGCAACCTGGGGCTCCCCCTGCGTGCTCAAAACGACCTTTCCCTGGCGCTTGGGACCGAGGAGGTCACGCTGAACCAGCTGGTTTCCGCCTACACGCCGTTGGCCACCGGAGGGAACCGCTCGGAGGCGAGGATCATCATCCGCATCTACGACCGCCATCGCCACCTCTGGACAGAGAACCCGCCGGCAGTGGCGCCGGTCCTCTCACCCGCCACGGCGTTCATCACCACACAGATGCTGAAGGACGTGATGGATTACGGCACAGCCAAAGGGCTCAGGGCGTTCAGCAGGCAGCGTCCCTCCGCCGGCAAGACCGGCACCACGGACGACTACCGCGACGCCTGGTTCGTGGGGTACACGCCGCAGCTCATCACCGGGGTCTGGGTGGGGTACGACAAGCCGAAGCCCGGCGGGAAGGGTTTCACGGGGGGGGTGGTGTCGGCGCCGATCTGGGAGAGGTTCATGCGGAGCGCCACTGCAGGGAAGCCGGCCGTCGATTTTCCCAAGCCTGACGACGTCGTCACGGCCACCATCGACCCGGCAACCGGCGAACTCGCCACACCCGACTGCACCGACACGCGGGAGGAGTTCTTCATCGCGGGTAGCGAGCCGACCAGGTACTGCTCCAAACACGGCGGGGATGCCATGGAGCCGGCTGCCCCGGACCTCCCGACCCAGCCGGTGCCGGCCGAGCAGGAAGGCCCGGCCGTTCCCGAAGGACCGGCCGAGGGCGCGCTTCCTTCGGTCGAGTAGAACCGGCCAGCCACGGGACGCAGAGGGGCAAAGAGGAAGAAAGCGGGACTCGTTGACTGCTGAGCCGCCAGGCCGACAAGGGGCTGGGAGCCCCGGTGGCTTCGGGCTGGTATGGGAGAAACGGAGAACGAAGCGGCACCTCGTGAAGGTGACCCGGTTGAGGAAAGGGGGAAAGGCGGATCAGGCCTCTCCCCCTCTTTTTTGTCCGCCTCCAAGGCTTGCAGGTTGTCTGAAGCCGATGCTCCCCGGGTAACCGCTGCCGGTGACAGCGAAGCGGCTATGCTGCGGATCTCCCCTGGTCGCCGGGTCTATTGAGGGTCCTGCTTGGACCTATAGGGCGCCCCTGCGTCTGCTACAGAAGGAGCTCAAGCCGGGCGCCGTTTCGTCCTCGCCGTCTGCCGCAGTCAGGTCCGCCCTTCCGGTACCAGACGGCGGGAGGCGAGTCAGGCCACCTTGAACCACGCTGCGGCTTGCTCCAGATCCGACGAGAGACGGGCAAGCAGGCGGGCCGATTCACGGATCTGCCCGGCCGCAGCTTCGGAGGAGCGCGTGCCGGTGGCGATGGTCTCGATATTGGAGGAAAGCTTCGCCGTGACGTCCGACTGCTCCTCCGTCGCGGCGGCGATCATCTGGATCATGTCCATGCTCTTGCCGGACGCCTCGACGATCCACTCCAGGGCGCGGCTCGCCTCTTCGGCTTTCAGCAGGCCGCCGTCCGCCTCCCTCTGGCTCGCGGTCATGCTGGTCACCGCCAGCTCCGTGTCGGCCTGGATGGTCTTGATCATGATCCCGATTTCCCTGGTCGCCTTTCCCGTCCTTTCCGCAAGGGCTCTCACCTCGTCGGCGACGACCGCAAAACCGCGCCCGTGCTCGCCGGCGCGCGCCGCCTCGATCGCCGCGTTCAGCGCGAGCAGGTTCGTCTGGTCGGCAACCTCCTCGATGGTCGACACGATGTCACCTATCTGCTCGCTCGACGCGCCCAGCTTGCCGATGGTCATTGACGACTCCTTCACCGAATCGACGATCCTGCGCATCTCGTCCATCACCCCGGCCACCGTTGCCAATCCGTTGTGCGCGGCCTGGCTGGTGTCCCGGGAGGCCCGGGTGGCGAGCTCCGCGTTCCCCGCCATGTTCTGCAGCGTCTGCGACATCTCCAGGACGGCGCTTGCCACCTGCTCCGTCTCGTTGGTCTGTTCGTGCGCGCTTCGGGTCATCGCCTCTGTCGTCGTGAGAAGCTCGCCGGAGTTGTCTGACAGCGTGTGGGTGAGGTTGTTCACCTCTCGGGAAAACTCCCTCAGCTTGTCGATGATCTTCTTCAAAGAGGAGAAGATCTGGCCGATCTCCTCGTTGCTCTTTACCCGTATTTCCTGGGTCAGGTCGCCTTCTGCGACCTTCTCCAGCGACTTCAGCGCCCACCAAAGCGACCGGCAGGCGACCTTTCTCACGATGAAATTGCTAAGCCACCCCCCGATGAGAAAGCTCACCACCACGAGCCCGATGATCATGTTGCGCGAGGTGGCGTAGAGGCTGGTTCCGCGGCTGATGGCGCCCTGGGCCCCGGCGGTGGCCGCTGCACCGTTTCGCGCGATGATGGTCTCCGTTTCATCAAAAGCGCTTTTCGCCTCGCCTTTTACCAGCGCCAGCGCCTCGGGATCCTTCCCCTCCCTTGCGAGACCCATCACCAAGGTGTGCTTGTCCAGGTATCTGGCCCACCCTTTCCTGAGCTCCTCGAGTTGTGTCTTTTCCTGGGGCAGGGATGCCAGGGCGGCCTGTGCGGCAAGGTTCTTTTCGATCCGCTTCACACACGAGGCGCTTTCGATCTCGTAGCTGTTTCGATCCTGCGGGTCGGAGAGGAGGTAGAGGGCCTCTAGGCGGCGCAGGTTCCGGGTCTCGGCCGAGAGATCGGCGACAAGCCCGGTCTTCGGGAGCCACAAGCTGCTCATTTCGCCCAAGCTGTCGTTCACGTTCCCCAGCCTGTTGATCGAGAAGATGCCGGTGACAGCGGTGAAGGACATGACGATGAAACAGGTGGAGATGAGCTTCTTGGCGAGACTCAGATTGTAAAACCATTGCAACATTCGGGACTCCTTCTGAACTGGGTCTTTAAGTGTCAATCCATGGTGCCATGCGGCAACCCATGCCGCCCGGAGAGCAAGTAGACACCATTGCCCCTAATTATCGTCCCCATTTGCAAAAATTTTAATTCTTTTGAAGTGGATGCTGTATACTTTTCCGCGCCGCACCGCACCGGTCCTAAAGCGCCCGGGTCGCCGGTTGCCGATGGATGGCTTGTCCCTGTGGGTTGAGTGGGGTTTGGACGATCAGAGGCTGTGCGGCGGGATCGGCAGGTCGCTGGGGCACCGGGCAGGCGAGCGAGGGCGCAATTCTAGAGGAGGAAGGAGAAAAAATGACAACAGTGCTTATTCCCGGAGGTGCTTTCACAATCAGGCAACGAAGCGATGGAAACTACGTTCTTTCCTTTGGAAATGTCGTGATTGCTGCCGAAAGTACATACGAAGCAGCTTTCGAGAGGATATTCAGCGGCAACACCAACGTTCAGCCATGGGACGATCTGACCAACAAACAAGAGCTGTACGAATCGCTAAATGAGATACCCCTCGAAGACAAAGCATAGAACTTCCCGCCGGAAATCTGCAGTACCCCACCAGCCTGAGCCGGCCGGATTAACGCCTATAGCCCGTGTCAGAGAGGCGATCGAGCCCGCCTATGAAGGGATGGATCAGCCGGATTTTCCCATGTCGGCCGCATAGTAGTGGCGGACCGGTTTCAGCTCCTCGTTTAGCTCGTACACCAGGGGGTTTCCTGTGGGAATCTCCAGGTTCACGATCTCGCTGTCGGAGACCCGGTCCAGGTATTTGATCAGGCCCCGCAGCGAGTTGCCGTGCGCCACGATCAGGGAGCGCTGCCCCTCGCGGAGCGCAGGCACGATCTGCTGCTGCCAGAAGGGAAGGACCCGCTCGACGGTGTCCTGCAGGCATTCCGCTTTCGGGATCAGGTGTTTTGGGAGGGATTTGTAACGCGGGTCGAGCCCGGGGTGCCGCTCGTCCCCCTCAGAGAGCGCCGGCGGGCGCACATGGTAGCTGCGCCTCCAAAGCTTCACCTGCTCGTCCCCGTAGCGAGCAGCTGTCTCGGCCTTGTTGAGCCCCTGCAACGCCCCGTAGTGTCTCTCGTTCAGGCGCCAGTCCTTGCGCTCTGGTATCCACATCTGGTCCATCTGTTCCAGCATGATCCAGAGCGTGCGTATGGCCCGCTTCAGCACCGAGGTAAAGGCGACGTCGAACACAAAGCCATGCTCCTTCAGCAGCAGCCCGGCTTTCCTGCTCTCCTCCTCGCCTTTTTCGGAGAGATCCACGTCGGTCCAGCCGGTGAAGAGGTTTTCCCGGTTCCAGACGCTCTCCCCATGCCGTACAAGCACCAGCTGATGCATGCTCCCACCTCCGTGCACTCCCCGTGCACTCCCCCTGCGCGCCCCGCAGCGCCTACTGCCCGGCACTGCCTGCGGCTTTACCCTCTGCCAGCTTGACCGTGACGTTGTTCCTGATCCATGAGGGGTCCCACCATTCGATCGGGTTCACCTCCTCGCCGGAGACCACTACGCCGAAATGGAGGTGGTCCCCGCCGGCAAGCCCGGTGTCCCCGGTGTCGCCTATGATGTCTCCCTTTTTCACCTCTTCACCTTCCTTCACCCCGATCCGGCTCAGATGCCCGTAAAGGGTCTGCAAGCCCAGCCCGTGGTCGATGATCACGCACTGGCCGTAGATGCCGAGATCGTCCGCATAGACCACCTTGCCGTGGTTGGCCGCCGGTACCTTGGCGTGCGACAGCGAGGCGAGGTCGATTCCCAGGTGGTTCTGCTGGTCCACCTGCTTCCCCTTGTAGAAGTAGCTGCGCAGCTGGTTGAAGGTGCCGCGAGGCGCGGAATTGGGGAGCCGCAGGAAATCCCCCTCCCAAAGCGGCGTCGGAGAGGTCATCAACCCGCGTTCGTACAGCATCTTGCTGTCGCTTTGTCTGACCTCGCGGTTCACCCTCAGGTAGACCTCCAGGGGGGTTGCCGCCTGCGGGAAACGCTCCTGGAACTCCGAGTTGATCTTCTCCAGGAAGGCGTCGGTCAGCTCGATCCGGTCGCTTGGGAAGGACTTCGCCAGGATGCGGAAATAGATCCCGGTCTGCCGCTCGTTTCCCGCAGCGTCCACCGCCAGCACCTTCGGTACGAAGCGCTCCTCGGGCATGTCGTAGGGGAAGGGGAAGAGGCAGGCGTAGAAGCCGCCCGGCTGCAGGTATCCCGGGAAGAAGCGGCCGCCGAAGACCACCCCGGTTTTCACCACCTCGCGGTTCACCGTGTAGACCACCAAGCCGCTGCCGCCGCGCGACATGTTGTGCGCGGTGCTGATGACGGAGACGGCAGGGGGCTTGTTCTGAAGGACGAAGTCGAAGGTCTCTTCGGTGCTGTTGCCGGAGCCGAAGCGGATCACGGCACGGTCGGTGGCTACGATCCGCAGCTTGACCGGCCCCTCCTTCAACCCCGGCTGCTGCGGGATCTTGAAGCTTTCGCTCGCGTCCCTGGTGTCGGCCGGGTACTCCCTGCTGAAGATGGGAACGCTCTTTCCCCCGTGCAAGAGGTTGATGCTGACCGATTTCAGCCCGGACTCCCTGTCGCGCAGCCGCAGCCCCACATCGATCTTGGAGGATATGGGACCTCCCTGGCGGGAAAGGGAGAACCCCGGCCCGGAGGTGTCGATAAGGTAATATGCGGCGAACCCGAGCCCTACCAACAGGATGAAAAGTACGATGACTGCCGAGGCTTTCATGGTTGCTCCCACTCCCGACGCTATATTTGACGGCTTTGAAGGTACGCGCCCCGGCTGCGGCCCCAGCGGCTGCTTGTCCGGACCCGGTCGGCTCCGGCCGACGCACCCTCGGATTTTAGCATCGGCCCCCTCAAAGTCCAGCAGGGCTCTGCCGGGAGCTGAAAGCGGTCCGGCCGGGGGGGGTGACGCCGGATCTGCGTTGGAGCGGCAAAAGGGGAAGGACACCCGTTGCCGTATTTTGGGGTTGACCTGAGGCCGCCGGTTGTGACAAATGTATACGCCATCTTTTAATGAAGGCGAAGAGACCGCTTCAGGTCGATTCGGGGGGACCCCAAAGGAAGGAGGAGTGCTTTCATGCTCGGGAAACTACTGTCGCTGCTGCTCATGACAACCACAATGGCCGGAATAGCTGCGATCGCTTCAGGACAAAGCGAGAACACCAAGGGACGCGAGGTCATCATGCTCGAGATGGCTGAGTTGCAGTTGCCATTCAAGCACTGGAAACACCAGAGGTATCTCAACAATGAGTGCTTTCACTGTCACCACAGCACTCTCGGGAAGATCGATGGCTGGGGTGAGCACACCGCGCACAGGATCTGCATCGAGTGCCATGAGTTAGAGAAAAGGGGGCCTTCGTCCTGCCGCCACTGCCACCCAAAGAACAGGAAAAAAAGGAACTAGCTGCCCGAGCCTGCTACAGTGGAGTGCCAGGCGATAGGCCTGCGCTCCGTCCCTAGTGTGTACCAGGTCCCGGCACGGATCGGGCTTTGACTGTAATTTTTTGTTGACGCAGTCTGAAATCTCGAAAACAAGTGGTATATTACTAGCAGCTAGCTAGCGTAACAGAATGTCGGGAAAAGGAGGTAGCAACATAGAAGCGGACTCCACCGAAGAACATTCTAATTACAAGACAGCTGTAAGGAATCCGATGCGAGCCGCACCGGAGTGACCCCTGCAAAGAGGGATCGAGCAAACAAAAAGAGGCCCGGCCGGTATCTGCAGGGCCTCTTTCTTTTCGCGGGGGCGGCAACCTGCTTTCACATCGGCGATACGGCAGCCACCGGTCGATGCTTGGCCTTTCGATGCGGCGATACAGTGGCCACCTGTAACAGCAGAGACCGAAACCATATGAGCAGCGCACGCATCCCGGCTCCTGAAAGCGGTACAGGGGGTATGGGACAGCCAAGGAGGAAGTATGAAACGGATAACAGCAGCGATTCTGGCCATGGCCGTCGCCATGGTGTCATTGCAGGGGTGCTACGGCAAGATGGCGCTTACCAAGAAGGTCTACAGGGTAAACGGCGAGGTGGGCGACAAGTTCCTGCGCAGCCTGGTGACCTGGGTGTTCATCATCGTGCCGGTGTACGGCATCTCGGCCCTGGTGGATTTCGTCCTGTTCAATACCATCGAGTTCTGGACCGGCAGCAACCCGGTGGCGCTGGGTGAGAAAAACTTCCAGTACAGCGAGAACGGAGACAGCTACAGGATCAACGCCAGGAAAAACGGCGACATTGTCACCTACACCTTCAACCATTATCGCGGGGATGCCCACCTCGACACCCTTTCCATCGACTGGAACGTAAAGAGCGGGAACTCTGTGGCTTCCTTCAAAGAGGCGGGGCATGTGACCCAGTACCAGGCGTCCCTGTCCAAGGGGGGCGTGCAGGTAACCAGTTCCGGGCACGGCGTGCACCCGGTCCAGGAGTCGGTGGCATTCTACAAGTAGTGCGCTGTTTCTGTTTGCAGTTTTTGGAGCCACTGTGACAGTGAAAAGAGGAGTACTCAGGCGGGAAACTTCGGCAGTATACATGGAAACTTTTTTTTCCGACAGTCTGTTTATTTCATGTCAGAGGTGCTAATTTATGACACAGCTAGCTAGCTAAGAGAATCTGCGGAAAAAGGAGGTAATTAGCATCGAAGAAACTCCACCGATTAGGATTCTGAAAACCTGACAGCTGCAAAGCCCGGTGCCCATCGGCGCCGGATCCGCCCTTGAAAAGGGCTCCAAATGTGGACCAAACAAGCGAGGCCCGCCAAACCGGCGGGCCTTTCAATTTCCGGCGCCCGGAAGCGGAACCGGAGCAGCGGCGTCTCTTCCAGGGAAGACCCGGCAGTGTCCGGCGCGGACCGTTTGGCAATAACAAAAACAAAAGCCCCCTCGGGTCGAGGGGGCTTTCTTTTATGGAGCCGAAGAGCGGACTCGAACCGCCGACTTGCTGATTACGAATCAGCTACTCTACCAACTGAGTTACTCCGGCTCAAACGTTGCTCTGGCAACTGAGCTACATGGCGCTTTTACTGTCACTGAAACCCCCTGCCTTCATCGCGAAGATAGTCTTTTACCGTAAATCCCCCTTTCCGTCAACGAGTTTATCCGATCGACGCCACCCTGCCAGATGTGCATCGTTGGTCGCGTTTAATGCTGCCGTGGCCAAAACGTTGCCCAAAGGTGGCGGCTTGCCGGATGGTCGCGCCGTCATTTGGCGTTATGCCGGTCCCCGTACCCGCTTTTTCGCCGGATCTGCTCGCCTCTGCCGGAGCGTCGCGGACGCGGTCGCGGTCGCGGGCGCCGGCACCTCCTCCAGGCGGCGGAAAACGGCTCTGCCGGTGCCAGAGCCGTTTTCCCGGTGCGGCATCGACCGAAAAGCGGGATGTGCATTGTTTCATGAGGATTTGGGCGGGCAAATCTAAGAAAAGGCACATTTTTTGCACCACGCGGCACCTGTAAGATTTTTCTTGCCTGCGTTTCGGCCAATACGGAATTGAAGATAAGGGACAGGGGAAGGTTATGCTCAGAAAAGCACTGGCTGCTTTGGCTGCAACTGCCATCATATCGGGAGCGCTCTGGTCTTGGGCTGCAACGTCGTTTCAGCTGCAGACCAAGCTCAGCAACTCCGGCGGGTACCTGCAGGTCCGCAACAACCCGATCCAGACGGTGGTCGGCACCGTTGTGTACTCGAACTTCACGACGGCCAACCCCATCCCGGTGAAGGTCACGGCAAACCCGGGGTATACCATCTCGAGCCTGTTCAAAAGCGGCATTTCGCAGCCCATCGGCAACTACACATCGCATTACTCCACCACCTTCCAAAAAAGCAGCGGCACAACCCAGTCCTTCATCGTGGGGTTCTCCTCCAAGAAATACCTGGTCACCGGCGCCGTGGTCGGCCCGGGAACCATCTCGCCCACCAGCACCCTGGTGACCCACGGCGGGAGCTTGACCCTGAGCGCCCTACCGCAGTCGACCAGCACTGTGATCACCAACGTGACCGGCGGCACCGCCACCACCATTGCCGGCGAGAGCATCACCTTCCCCTATGCCGGCCAGGTCAAGGTCCCCCTGACCAACATCACCGCGCCAACTGCGGTAACCGCGTACTTCCTCGCGGTGGGCGCCACCGCCGGCGGGAACCAGACCTCGGCCGTTTTCTCCCAGGTGACCCTGGAAGGGAGCATCGTGGGTGGCGGGACCCCCTTGTGGAGCCAGGCAAGCGGACCCGCGGTCACCCTGGCCGGCGCCGACACCCTGAACCCGACCTTCACTCCGGGCCAGGCGGGGAGCTACGTCTTCAGGCTCACCCAGATGCTCGGGGGGAAAGCGGTAGCCTCGGCTACCACGGAGGTCAAGGTCGTCGACTCGCTGGTGAGCGCCATGAGAAGCGATTGCAACGGTTGCCACGGGGCGGGCGGCGTGCTGCCGGCACCGCAGGTGTTCTCCTCGTGGTCCTCGTCCGGTCACAAGGTCCTCGGCGTGTCCTGCGTTTCCTGCCATAGCTACGGGGCGATGCCGACGCCGGTCAATCCCGACACGGTCGACGCCGCCACCTTCGTGAACAAGCATGCCAACGCCGGCCCGGTGGGGGGCTATTACTGCGCCGGCTGCCACAGCCAGGCGCTCATGACCGCTTTCGACGGCTCGCTGCACAAAGCGGGCGGCCTCAAATGCAGCTCCTGCCACACCGGGGGGTCGCACAACCCCGATCCCCCCCTAAACGTCTGCCAGGGGTGCCATTTCGACGGCTCCGGCACGGTGCCGCAGCACCCGGTCGAGATCGGCACCAGCCCGTGCACCTCCTGCCACAACCCGCACTCCGCCTACGCCGCGCTGCAGGGGACGCTGGACGCGCTGCACTACAACAACATGACCAGCGGCACCTATCCCGCCTCCTACGTCACCTCCAGGGGAGGGTGCACCGACTGCCACTACAAAAGCGCCACCAACCTCGCCATCCGGCAGGCCTGGTACACCTCCGGCCATGCCCGGGTGAAATCCCCGGCCTGGACGGCCTACGATTTCAAGACCGTCTCCGGTTGCGTTCAGTGCCACAGCACCACCGGCTTCGTCAACTATTCCACCGGCAAGGCGACAGCGGCATGGGGGGTAGCCTCCGACAAGACCAAGGAGCTCCTTACCTGCCGCGGCTGCCACACGAACACGGCCACCGGGGCCCTGCGCAGCGTCGCGCCGCTGCGTCCCTTCGCCAACGACAAGGGCTACCTGAACCCCAGCGTCGGCAAGTCGAACCTCTGCATGACCTGCCACAGCGGGACCAACACCGGTGCAGGCATCGCTGCCGGCTACCAGGGGGGAGCCGACTTCACCAACCTCGCCTTCACCCCGCCGCACTATGCGGCGGCGGGCGGGACCATGTACGCCAAGGCGGGGTACCACTTCCCCGGCCGGAGCTACCAGGTGGAATCCACCCACAGCAGCCTGGGAGCAGCCACCGCCACCGGTCCCTGCGTCACCTGCCACAGAAGCGGCGACTACGGCCACACCTTCCGCAGCGGGGTCAGCGACCTCTGCGCGCAGTGCCACGGCTCTGCCCTGCCGGCCGCTCAGCTCGCCGCGGACCGGGCCACCTTCGCCGACACGCTGGAGGTGCTAAGGGCGCAGCTTGCCGCCAAAGGGTTCGTCTACGCCGACGCCGCCCCCCATTTCAACGAGCACAACTGGGGGTGGGGGGAGGCGGGCGCCAACACCCAGGGCGCGGCCTACAACTACGTGCTCCTGGCCAGGGAGCCGGGCGCCTTCGCCCACAACCCGCAGTACGCCAAGCAGCTCGCCCTGGACTCCGTTGATTACCTGGACAACGGCCGGATCGACGACTCGGTCTCCACCCTGGCGATACCGACGCTGCGCGATGCGGGGGGGATCTCACAGGAAGTCGCGGAGAGCGTCACCTCCTTCAAGAGCAGGAACCTCTGCATCACCTGCCACGGCGGCAGCTCGTCCACGGCCAACCCCATGGCAAGCAACGCCCACGCCGCCCACCTCACCGGAGTCTACGGCCCCGGCTTCTACCTCGGAGGGGGAGACTCCTCCTGCCAGGCCTGCCACGCGGCGAGCTCGGCCACCCATGTCAACGGCTCCCCTGACCTGCTAAACGGCGCCGGCTCCCTCTGCCTCGGGTGCCACGCGGGCGCGGCGCCTGCCTGGAACGACACGGCGCGCATCGAGTGCACCGTCTGCCACGCGGCAACCCCCGCGGTGCTGCCAAACGGCGTCGCCGCCCCCTACAAAGCCGACTTCGCCGGCACCGGTCACGGCCGCTACGCGGTCAGCAACGGCTGCACCGTCTGCCATGACCCGAGCGGGAGCCACATCTCCGGGAGCACCGGTGACCACACGCGTCTGCGCATGCAAAACGACAACAACCTGTGCGCCTTCTGCCACAACGACCCGGACTTGGTGGGGGTGGCGTTCCGCAACATGAGCACCCACAGGACCAAGGAGGGGGGGGTGCTTTCCTGCCGCGACTGCCACGACCCGCACGGCAGCTCCAACCGCTCCATGATCCGCGCCCGGATAAACGGCAGCGGCGTCGCCTTCACCGACAGGGTCGACGGTTTGATCGATCCGGTCACCAACCTGGGTCTTTGCCAGGTCTGCCATACCCGGACCGCCCACTACCGGGCCGGCGTGCGGGAAAACGGCCACTTCTCCTCGGACTGCCTGAGCTGCCACCCCCACAACAGCCCCGGGGGCGCGTTCCGGCCGATCGGGGGGTTCTGCGATTCCTGCCACGGCTACCCGCCGGCGCCCAAGAACACCGGGACCTTCTTCGGAGGTTACGCGAACTGGGCCAACGCCCGCTACGAGGATTACTCGGGCGGCGGCGGGGCGCACCTGGTGGCGGCCCACATCTCGCCCTTCGCCAACGCGGACGAGGGGTGGGTCAACTGCACCCTGTGCCACAACGGCGGTCTCACGGGATCGGCCCCGCAGCACCGCATGACCACCCCGGTGAAGGACAACATCGCCAACGTCACGGTGCTGGTGGACCACAGCCTGCGTTTCGGAGAGGGGTTCACCGTCTACACCGGTGCCAGGCTGTCGAGCGCACCGGGCGGGAATGCCTCGGGGAGCTGCTTCAACATCGCCTGTCACATGAGCCCATCCGTGAGATGGAGCACGACAAAGTAGCCGACGGTTCCGAATCGGCTTCGTTTCGGGCGGCAACCGGCAGACATCTTTTTTAATGGCAGCTTATCTGTAAAAACAGGAGGGAACGATGGTACCAGGGTATGGAGGACGATGTTTTTTTGTGTTGGCGCTGTTGCTGCTGACACTGATGCAGCTGGAACCGGGGAAGGCGCAGGCCGCTTCACAGTACAGCTATGACTGCGATTTCTGCCACCAGATGCCGCCGCTTGATTCGGGGAGCGCCAAGAAGAACCCCTTCACCGGGGCGGTTCCCGGCAATCACCAGGGACACGCTTCCGCCCTGGTCGCCTCCTGCTCCAAGTGCCACGGCGACCAGGTGGCATCCTACCCGATGGGACACCGCAACAAGAGCATCGAGCTGGGCGACGGCCTTGGGTACTCCCGCAAGCAGCCCGGCGTCTTCCTGAACCAGACCTCGGTTCCCCCCACCCCGCTTGGGACCTGCTCCACCGCATCCTGCCACAGCGACGGCAAGGGCAACCTGAGGAGCACCCCGGCCTGGGGGTCCGCACCGTTCCAGGGCGCCGGCGACTGCTCGCAGTGCCACGACGTCGCACCCTCCACCGGCAGCCACCCGACGCTCGGGACCAAGCACGCCGCCTACTTCGGCACCGGCACCGGCTCCTGCGTGAACTGCCATACCGATCACCTGGCGCAGGCCAGGCCGTTCAGCCACGCCACCAGCGCCGGCCGCGCCATCGAGGTGAAGTTCGCAGCAGGCGGGAGCTTCGCCGGCAACCAGTGCTCCAACCTCTACTGCCACTCAAACGGCAGGGGGACCTTCACCCAGCCCGCCTGGGGCGGGACGCTGGGCTGCGCCGGCTGCCACGGCAACGCCACCAGCGACACCCTCTCCGGCAACCACGCCAAGCACGTCAACAACGCCTCCGTGCTCGGCTCGAACTACGGCTGCGTGGAGTGCCACAGCTCGACCGTCTCCGACAACGCCACCATAGTCAATTTCAACAACCACGTGAACCAGGCGGCCGATGTGGCCGGTGCCCGGGTCGGGACCCCCGCCGCAGGGAGCTGCTCCACCTCCTACTGCCACAGCGACGGCAAGGGGACCCAAAAGAGCGTGACCTGGACCCAGACCGGGACCCTGGACTGCAAAGGGTGCCACGGCTCCGACGCGGCACCCGTCTTCGTCAGCGCGGCCGGCGAGCCTAACTACAGCAACGCAGGCCCCGACCAGCTGCGCGCCAACGGCCACGAGAACCACGTGAGCGGCGCCGCAAGCTGCCAAAACTGCCACAGCGCCACCACAGTCGACGGCGTGTCGATCCTCGCCGGCTCCGCCCACATCGACGGCCTCAAGACGCTTGCAGCCGGCAACGGCAAGAGCTTCACCGCCACCGGGAACTCCTGCTCCAACGTGTCCTGCCACTCGGGCAACGGCATCGTGGCCAACACCCCGGCCGCCAAATGGGGCTCCTCCCTCGGCTGCAACGGCTGCCACGGCGACGAGGAAGACCTCGCCACCAACGCCCACGCCGCACACGTGAGCGCCAAGGGGTACGCCTGCGAGGTCTGCCATGCACAGACCGTTTCCGGCAGCTATTCCTTCGTCAACAAGTCCCTGCACGGCGACTCCATCGTCGAGATCGCCGGCGCCAGCTTGAGCGGCTTCACCGTCGAGACCAAGACCTGCGCCACGAGCTGCCACCTTTCGGCAGCCCCGCAGTGGAACAACGCCGCGTCCGGCGCCTGCGGAACCTGCCACAGGGCGCTCTCCAGCACCTCCGGCGGCCTGGTTTCCAGCAACGCCCACACCGCCCACTTCACGGCACCCTACGGGCCCGGTTTCAGCGGCACTTCCACCAACTCCTGCTCCAACTGCCACACCTCGAACACGGCGGCATCCCACGCCGACGGCTTCCTGAACCTCGCCGCCGGCACCAGCAAGGTAGGCACCTGCTCCAGCTGCCATAAGCAGAGCACCAACTGGACCACCGGCCGCGTATCCTGCGAAAGCTGCCACTCCACCGCAGGCGGCCCGCTCTCCATCATCGGCGGCATCACCGCCCCCGACAAGACCCTGGCTGCAACGGCGGGCCACGGCAAGGCCGGCATCGGCCAGTCCTGCTCCGCCTGCCACGACAACAGCGGCTCTCACCTAAGCGGCGTCGCCGGCGACAACAAGAGGCTCCTCGCGGGTCTCACCGGCTCCGCGAACCAGGCGTGCGACTTCTGCCACGCCGACTCCGGCAAGGTCTCCGGCGACGCCCTCGGCGTCAAGGCCCACCGCGCTTTGGGCCTGGGCGCCAACTGCGCCGACTGCCACAACGCGCACGGCACCACCAACGCCATGATGGTGAAGGGGTCCATCAACGGCACCGCGGTCAGCTTCACCGGAAACAGCACCTTCGCCAACGGGGCGCAGACCGGCGTCTGCCAGGTCTGCCACACCTCGACCGAGTACTTCACCAAGGCAGGACAGCCGCAGGCGACCCACGTGGATTCCACCACGAACTGCCTCGAGTGCCACTCGCACAACCCGCAGACCGGCCTCGCCTTCATCGCCAACGGCGCCTGCGACGCCTGCCACGGCTACCCGCCGGCGCCGCGCCAGACCCTCTCCGCCGTCAGCTTCGGCGCGCTGGGGAACTGGTCCACCGCGAAGTTCGAGGACTACTCGGGGGGGGGCGGCGCGCATCTCGTCGCCGCGCACGTCAAGAAGGACGCCAAGGCCTCCGAGGGTTGGGCGAACTGCCTCCCCTGCCACAACGGGGGGCCTGCCGCACACGCCAGGGCGCTGCCGATCAGGAACCACGTGGACAACGTAAGCGTCCAGGTGGATCCGCAGTACCGCTTCAGCGACGAGGCCTTCATCAGCTACACCACCGCCAGGCTGGTCAACGGCGGGGCCAACAAGACCGGCAGCTGCTTCAACGTGAGCTGCCACTTCAGGCCGAGCCCGCAGTGGAGCACCGAAAGATAGCTTTGTAAAAGATGCCTTACCCGCATCGGGAAGCATGCTGGAAGCTCCGGCGGGGGAGCGGATCCCCCCGCCGGAGTAGCGGATGAAACAGCACTACGGTCAGGTGTTTTGAGATAAGGAGTGGAAATGAGGAGCTACCGCAGACTCGGATGGCCAAACCCACGAGTGATAGCTTTGCTGATGACGCTGGGGACGGCGTTCCTCGCAGGGGCAACGGCTCACGCCGCGCCGCAATACGTGCTCACCTGCGATGACTGCCACCGCATGCCGCCTCTTGATTCGGCTTCCGGCCAGCGCGTCCCCGCCACCGGCGCCTTCAAGGGGAATCATCAAAGCCATGCGGACGCGGGCGCCGAGTCGTGCGCGAAGTGCCACGGCCCCGCCGTGCTGGTCTACGACGCCAGCCACCGCACCAAGTCGATCCAGCTGCAGGAGGGGATCAACGGCTCTCCCGGGGGAAGCTACAGCCGCGTCTTCTTGAACCAGACCTCGGTCCCGCCTGCATCGCTTGGCACCTGCTCCAACGTCAACTGCCATTTCCAAAAGAGCACGCCCGGCTGGGGGAGCGCCTCCTTCAGCGCCGCGAGCGACTGCGACAAGTGCCACGGGGACTCCCCTTCGGCCGGACACCCGGTCTCCGGCTCCAAGCACGGCAACTACTACGGCACCGGCACCGGCTCCTGCCTTAAATGCCACCCGGACCACACGGTCGAGGCGAAACCGTTCGCCCATGCAACCAGCGTGAGAAACCGCGGCATCTCGGTCCGCTTCACCGCCGCACCCAACGCAGGCGGCAGCTACAGCGGCGCCACCGACGATTTTCTCCCGAGCCAGACCAACAGCTTTGGAACCTGCTCGGGCCTTTACTGCCACAGCGACGGCAAGTCCCTGAACGCCCCCTACACCTCCACGTCCCCCGCCCCCGCCTGGGGGGGGAGCGCGACCTTGGGGTGCAACGGCTGCCATGGCGGACCGGCCTCGCTTGGCTCCAGCATCATCGACACCGGAAAGCACCAGGCGCACGTCAACAACGCCGGCGCCCTCGGGGCGAACTACGGCTGCGTCGAGTGCCATGCGAAGAGCGTGTCGAGCGACGACACGGTCTCGCAGAGCGCGCAGCACGTGAACGCCTTCGTCGACTACTCCGGCGCCAAGGCCGGCAAGAGCTCCAGCTACGCAGGGGGGGTCTGCTCGGCCACCTACTGCCACAGCTCCGGCAAGAAGGGGCAAGCCGGCATGGCGGCCACCGCCGAGCCCGCGGCTCCTTCCTGGAGCGGCGCCCCCCTTGGCTGCTCCGGCTGCCACGGTGCCCGGTCCACCGCTGCCGCGGGGGTCGCCTTCGACTCCGTGGCGGGCGAGCCGAACTACGCAAGCGGCGCCGCCGGCTCGGCAAGCGCCAACAGCCACCAAAAGCACGTCAAGACAGCCGGCGCCGCCACCTGCGTCTATTGCCACAGCGGCACCGTGGACGCCACCGGCACCGCCATAGTGGGGAACCACATCAACAGGGCCGCCGACGTGGCAAGCGGCGGCGGCAAGAGCTTCGGCTACTCCGGGGGGAAGAGCTGCTCCGACGTCTCGTGCCACTCCGGCTCCGGCTACGCGGCCGCCATCGCGGTCTGGGGGAGCGCGCTCGACTGCATGGGTTGCCACGACACCCTCTCTTTAGGGCACACCCGCCACATCGGCACCGCCTGGAACGCCCTGCCGTTCTACAACTTCACGGCCAACCTCTCCTCGGGGAGCGACAGCGACGGCGTCACCTGGAGTAACTACTCCTTCGGCTGCGCCAACTGCCACCCGGTCACCGTGTCGAGCCACCTGAACGGGGCCGTGGAGGTGGAGACCAACCAGGTCGCGGGCGGCAGCGTGCTCAGGAACAGGAACACGGCGGCGGCTTTGGTGGGGGACATCGGCCTGGGCACGGTCAAGTGCTCCAACGTCTACTGCCACCAGAACGTGACCACCCCGCAGTGGAACCAGGGCTTCACCGCGGCCACCCGCTGCTCCGGCTGCCACGAGAACGCGCCCGGCAGCGACTCGCACCTGGCGCACAAGGTGGGGATCCACTACGACAACATCTTCAGCGGCACCACGGGCCTTCTCCCCGCCGCCGGCGCGGTCGGCGTGAACGCGGGGCACGGCGACCCGGCCCAGTCGACCACCATCGGCTGCAACATCTGCCATTACGACACGGTCACCAACGCCAGGAACAAGTACAACAGCTCCTGCTCCGCCGCGAGCTGCCACGGCAACAGCACCGGCAACAACGCCGACGCTGCCGGCGCCGCCAGGATCGCGAACCTCGCCTTCCACGTGAACGGCGCCAAAAACGTAGCCTTCGCCCCGGCCACCATCGTCAGGTCCAAGGCGCAGGTGGCGGCATCGACCTTCGCCTCCTACACCGGCGGCGCGGCGGGGTGGAACGCCGCCGGCCGGGTCTACAAGGACGGCACCATCAACTCCTACGACAGGTCGAAGAACTACCTCGGCGCGGGGAGCTACGCCGGCGGGAACTGCTCCAACGTCTCCTGCCACAACGGCGTGACCGTGAACTGGGTCAACGACTTCGGCGCCGCGCAGGACTGCACCATGTGCCACAACAGGTAGCAGGGTCGACACTTCCGGCAGCGGGGGCAGAGCAGCACGTACAGGGAAAGAAAGACGGGGAAGAGGTCCATATGAGAAAAGCAGCAGACGCAACGATAAATTCCGGGCAGGGGGGGGACGGCCGGCTCGCCGCGGGGCTCGCCACGGCCGTGATGCTGGGCCTCGGGGTGCTCATGACGGCCTGGTGCCTCGCGCCGCGTCCCGCCCACGCCTGGCCGACCAAGTACAGCTCCTGCATCGGCTGCCATAGCGCGGTGGATGCCACCTCGGCAATCGCCGCTGCGGTGAACGGCGCGGCCGTGACCGCGGTATCCGTGGCGCCGGGGGGGAGCTTCGAGGTGGACTGGAGGGTGACCGGCGCGACCGGCGCGCCCGGGCAGACCGGCATCGGCATGGAGATCGCGCTTCCGTCCGGGTGGACCGTCGCCAAGGGCACGCCGAACGCGCCTGCCATCGCCGGGTGGAACGCGGTGTGGGACGTGGCCGGGGGGGCCACCGGGACCGGCTGGGCCACGGCCAACAAGTTCAGCGAGGCGGCGGCGCTCCCCGCGAGCCCGGACGCCTATACCATCAACTACGACGCCACCCCCTGGGACACCGGGATCAGGAACGCCGCCTACGACAACGCCTCGGCCGGCGACCGCGACGGGATAGCCGACGACATGGGGGCTGACGCCGTCGTCACCGTGCCCGCCGGCACCCCCCCGGGAAACTACACCGTTGTGGTCCTGGGGGTAGGTCACGAGGGCTCCACCAAGACCTACGTGAAGCAGAACATCACCGTCACCGTGGGTAGCGGGAGCGACACCACGAGACCGGTGATCTCCGCCGGCTTCACGGCCGTCACCCCGTCGCTTAGCAGGACCATCGCCGTATCGGGCTTCGCCGCGACGGACAACCTCGGTGTGACCGGCTACATGATCACCACCAGCTCCACCGCCCCGCTTCCCACCGACGCCGGTTGGCTCGCCTCGGCCCCGACCAGCTACTCCGTCGCCTCCGACGGCAGCTTCACCCTGTACCCCTGGGCAAAAGATGCGGCGGGTAACGTCTCGGTGGTCTACGCAGCGCCGGCGACGGTGCTGGTCGACACGTCGGCGCCGGCCGTCTCCAGCACGTTCCCTGCCAACGGCGCCACAGACACGGCGATCAACGGCAGTGTCACCCTCAACTTCAGCGAGGCCGTCAACTGCGCCACCGTGACCACGGGCACGGTCACCATCTCCCCGGCGGTCACCTGGAACAAGACCAGTTGCTCCGGGAGCCAGGCGGTATTCACGCCGGCAGGGCAGGCCGGCACCACCTCCTACACGGTCACCGCGGGAACCGGGGTCGCCGACGCCGCCGGGAACCCCATGGCGGCCGGCTACCAGTTCAGCTACACCACGTCCGTCCCTCCCCCGAACAACCCGCCGGGGGCTCCCGCCTCGCTCGCGCAGTTCCAAAGCGACGGCGCGACCCTGCTCGCCAAGGGGCTTTATACCAACCGGACCACCCTGGTCTTCAAGGGGACCGTAACCGACCCCGACAGCGACAGCGTCCAGCTGGATATCGAGATCGCAGAGATCGGCGCACCGTTCGCCGGCGCGCCGACCTGCAGCAGCACCCTGGTCGCCAGCGGCGCCACCGCCGCTGCCACCTGCGGCGGCATCCCCAACGGGCGCTTCAAGTGGCAGGCCCGCGCTACCGACAGCAACAGCTCAACCGGCAGCTGGACGCAATACTAGGAGTGGCACTCGATGAAGTTCGATAGGATGAGGAAGACAATGGATATTTCGAGAGCTTGGGACCGGACGGCGGCTTTTCGCTCCGTGCCGAACAGCTTCAAGACGGGGCTGGCCCTGGCGGCGGCATCTTGCGCCCTGTTCGGCTTGATCGCGCTGCAGCAAGAGGCGCAGGCGATGCCCACCAAGACCACCACCTGCCTCACCGGCTCCTGCCACGGCCCCACCTCGACCGCCGCCGCCATTTCCTGGGGTGCGATCCTCAACGGGACCGGCTATCCGGCGAGCCCGACGGCCCTCACCGTCCAGGCAGGCAGCTCCTTCGAGCTGGAGTGGATCGGCAGCAACTTCACCGACGCCTCCCACGGCAACACCGGCATGGTCCCCATGATCGCCCTCCCCGCCGTCTCCCCGACGGGATGGACCATAACAAAGGGTACTGCTGCCAACTCGGGGATCACCGGGTGGAACACGGTATGGGACGCCACCGGCGGCTGGAACTGGCGCACCGGCAGCATGCTGGGCGTGAGCGCCACCTTCCCCAGCTCCCCCAACGGCTACAGCATCGACTATTCCGGTTCCACACTCTGGAACGTAGCAGGCGCCGCCTACGACAACGGCTCGACCACCACCCCGGGCGACCAGGACCGCAGCGCCGACAAGATGGGGGTCGACGTGGTGATCAACGTTCCCGCGGACACCCCCGCAGGGTCCTACACCGTCAACATCGGCGGCATCGGACATTACTTCACCACCAAGACCGCGAAGTCGAGCAAGTTCCAGGCGCTGACCGTCACGGTCACGGCCTCCGCCAGCGACACCGTCAAGCCGGTGGTCTCCGCCGGATTCAGCGCCGCCGATCCGTCTCTCTCAAACACCATCGGCATCTCCGGATTCGCCGCCACCGACAATACCGGCGTGACCGGCTACATGATCACGACCAGCGCCGCCGCGCCGCTATCCACCGATGCCGGGTGGCTCGCCACCGCGCCCACCAGCTACACGGTTGCCTCCGACGGGAGCTTCACCCTCTACCCCTGGGCCAAGGACGCCGCGGGAAACGTGTCGACGGTTTACGGGTCGCCGGTCACCGTCGTCGTCGACAGCGCGCTTCCCACCGTTTCCAGCACGGTTCCGTCCAGCGGCGCCACCGACGTCGTCCCGGACAGCAGCGTCACCATCGACTTCTCCGAGCCGGTGAACTGCGCCACCGTCACCACGGGCGCGGTCACCATCTCCCCGGCCGTCGCGTGGAACAAGACCGGCTGCTCCGGGAGCCAGGCCGTCTTCACCCCTGCCGGCCAGGCCGGGTCCACCACCTACATGGTCACCGTGGGGACGGGGGTCGCCGACACGGCGGGGAACGCCATGGCGAGCCCCTACGCCTTCAACTACACGACCAGCGTCCCTGTCATCCGCCCCGAGACCGCCATCTCGGCGCCGGCCGCGGCCTCCGTGCTGACCACCTCACCGGTAGCCATCACCGGCAGCGCCAGCGCCGGCAGCAACCCGCTCGGCTCGGTACAGGTCTCGACCGACGCCGGCGCGTCCTGGAACGCAGCCACCGGCACCGACTCCTGGTCCTACAGCTGGACGCTTCCGGCCGAAGACTACGTGGCCCACACCATCCTCGCCAAGGGGGTGGACGATGCTGCCAACGAGGACAGCACACCCGCCTCGGTCACCGTCAGGGTGGACAACGCGGCCCCGGCCGGACTTGCCAACTCTGCCCCGGCAAACGGCGCCGTGAACCTGGCGACCACCGTCACCCTGGACTCCAGCGCCGCCACCGACGCCAACACGACCGCCGCGGTGCAGTACCTCTTCGAGATCGCCACCGACGGCGGCTTCACCACAGGCCTGCAGCAAACCGGCTGGCAGAGCGGGACCAGCTTCGCACCGACCCTCGCCGCAGCCACCACCTACTACTGGAGGGTGAAGGCGAAGGACGCCGCCGGCAACGTCTCGGCCGACACCGCCACCTGGAGCTTCAGCACCATCGGCCCCACCGCGCCCGACGTCCCGTCCGCCTCGCAGTACAAGGCCGACGGGGTGACCCCCATTGCCCAGGGAGGGACCGCCACGGACTCCTCTTTGGTGATCAAGGCTACCGTGTCCGATGCGAACTCCGACAACGTCGCACTGCAGGTGGAGCTGATCACCAACGGCAACAGCTTCGCGGGGGTGGCGAACTGCTCCTCCACCTCGGTCGCCAGCGGGCAGGTGGCGACCGCCACCTGCTCCGGGCTCTCCGACGGCCTCACCTACAAGTGGCGCGCGAGGGCCAGCGACGGGACGCTCGACAGCGCCTGGGCCGACTTCGGCGCCGGCGATCCCGACTTCACCGTCGCGCTCGCCAACGCTACCCCCTCCGCCCCCGTGGCACCGGCGCAGTACCAGCAGGACGGCGCCACAGCCATCGCCCCGGGCGCCGCGGCCGACAGCAACGTGGTGGTTATCGGCGCGACTGTCGACGGAGGCAACGGAGACCCGGTGCTTCTCGAGGTCGATCTGAACAACGACGGCGTTGCCGACTGCGCGAGCCACTACGTAACCGGTCCCGCGACCGCCAACGCCACCTGCTCCGGGCTTGCCGACGGCTCCTACGACTGGAGGGGGAGGGCGAAGGACAGCAAGTCAGCGACAAGCGCCTGGACCGCCTTCACCGGCACCCCGGACTTCACCGTGGCCACCGGCCTTGACTTCGGCGTCGATGCCACGCCCCCCGTCGACGGTACGGTTTCCGCCGGCTCCGGCGACGGCTACCTGAACATCGCCTGGACGGCCGCCTCCGATTCAGGCGCGGGCCTCGACCCCGCGGTCAGCTACAAGCTCGTCAAGGCGGGGGGCGCCACAGCGCCTGCGGACTGCTCCGGGGCCGGGGTCTACAGCGGCAACGGCACCGCCTACTTCGACGCCGAGGTAATCAACGGCAGCACCTACTCCTACCGGGTCTGCGCCGTCGATCGCGTGGGGAACATCTCCGCCGGGGCGACCGTTTCCGGCTCCCCTTCGGCGATAGCGCTCCCCGAGACCGCCATCGCCGCACCTGCCGCAGCGGCCACCCTGACCACCTCCCCCTACGGCATCGGCGGTACGGCCGTGGCAGGGGATCACGCGCTCGCCTCGGTACAGGTCTCCACCGACAACGGCGGCACCTGGTCCCCGGCGGCCGGTACGACTTCCTGGTCCTTCGACTGGACCCTTCCCTCCGAGGACTACGTCGCCCATACCATCCTGGCCAGGGCGACGGACAGCCTCGGCTACGCCGACGCCACCCCGGCGCAGGTGACCGTCAGGGTCGACAACGTGCCCCCGGCAGGGCTCGCGGCCTCCTCCCCGGCCAACGGCGCGACCGCGGTCGCGCTGGGTTCGTCGCTCACCTCGACCGGCGCAACCGACGGCAACAGCTCCGCCGCCGTCCAGTACTTCTTCGAGCTGGCCACCGACCCCGTCTTCAGCACCGGGGTGCAGCAAAGCGGCTGGCAGGGTTCCACAAGCTTCTCCCCGACGCTCGCCCCGGGGAGCGTGTACTACTGGCACGCAAGGGCGAGGGACGCCGCAGGGAACACGGCCCCCTACACCGCGACCCGGAGCTTCACCTCCGGCGTGGTCGCGCCTGAAACGAGCATCACGGTCCCGGCGGCCGCCGCCGTCCTTTCCGGCTCGCCGGCAGCCATCACCGGCAGCGCCGGCGCGGGGACCAACCCGCTCGGCTCCGTGGAGGTGTCCACCGACAACGGCGGCAGCTGGTCCCAGGCCACCGGTACCGGCAGCTGGTCCTACTCCTGGGTCCTCCCGGCCGAGGACCACGTGGCCCACACGATCCTGGCGCGCGCGCTGGACAACGCAGCCAACGCGGACCAGTCGCCGGCGAGCGTCAACGTGATAGTCGACACGGTGGCTCCCTCCGGCCTGGCCAACTCGGCCCCGGCCAACGCAGCCACCGGCGTCGCCACCACCTCCTCTCTGGTCGCCACCGCCGCGACCGACGCCAACGCCACAGCACCTTTGCAGTACTTCTTCGAAATCGCCACCGACCCCGGTTTCGGCACCGCTTTGCAGCAAAGCGGCTGGCAGGCCGGGACCAGCTTCGCACCGGCGCTCGATATCCTCACCACCTATTACTGGCGCGTGAGGGCGATGGACGCGGCGGGCAACAGCTCCGCCTACAGCGCCACCTGGAGCTTCACCACCGCCGCGGCCACCACCACGGTGGGGCAGGGTACCGGCGAGAGCAACGTCACCATTGGCCCGGGAGGGGTCGATACCGAACTGGACTCCTTTACCCTGGTCACCCAGGCCGG
This sequence comes from uncultured Geomonas sp., assembly GCA_964519915.1. Lineage (GTDB taxonomy): Bacteria > Desulfobacterota > Desulfuromonadia > Geobacterales > Geobacteraceae > Geomonas. The sequence continues at coordinate 16,357 of CAZFMI010000036.1, read as the reverse complement.
CACCGACATCGTAACCAGCGCGACGATCACCCTTTCGCCGGGGAGCTACGCCGGGATCGCGTCGATAACCATCTCCAGCGACGGCGGCGCTACCGTCCACGGCACCGTCTCCAACCCGTCGTCCGACACGGTGCCCATACCGCTCACCGAAAGCATCACGGTCACCACGACCCCCAAGCTGTACCACGTCATGATCGTCCCGAGGAGCGCCGCCGCGATGACCGCGCCTCCCGGCGCCTCCTACCTCGTGACAGGAACGGTCACAGCCATCACCTCGCCTAACCCGAAGGCCTACAGCGACACGGCCTCGGCCACCGTCACCATCGACAACCTCTCCCCCGGCAACGTCACCTCCGCAGGAGGTGCGGCCGGTGTGGCTTCCAACTCGCTTTTCTGGATCAACCCGGCCGACAGCGACTTCGCCGGCATCGTGGTGCTGCGTCGCGCCGGGAGCGCCGTCGCAGACACGCCGGTCGAGGGTGTGAACTACCTTGCCGAAAACGCGGTCGGCGCCAGCAACGTCGCCTACGTGGGGAGCCTGACCAGCTTCACCGACATGCCCCTCACCAACGGGACCGCCTATTATTACCGGGTGTTCACGCTTGATTCCCACGGCAACTACTCTGCCGGCGGAACGGCGCTCGGCCCCTATACCCCGGTAAGGACGGCATGGTCGAACACCAAGCTGCTGCACAACTCCACCAACACGGGCTCCACCAAGTGGATCGCAAACGGCGGATGGGGCGAGCCGGGCAAGAAGTACGGAGGTTTCACCTGCTCCACCTGCCACAACATGAGCAGCACCAACATAAAGCGGGTGGGCGCCAGCGTCAGCACCGCGGACGGCAGCAACTGGGCCTCCACGAACACGGTATCCGCCTCGGTCTCCTACGTAACCCCCTCGACCGGTCTCGGGAGCGATTCGACCCACGCCGTCTCGAACCGCATCTGCGAGGTGTGCCACAGCCAGACGAGTTACCACAGGTACAACAACCCCGCGGCGAACCATAACGGCACCGTGAGCTGCACCCAGTGCCACTCCCACAGCGCAGGCTTCAAGGGGTCCGGCGGGAGCTGCCTTGCCTGCCACAACTCGCCGCGCGGCGTACGCCAGCAGGTGGTGGGGGCGACCCTGGGGAACACCGGCGACGACTTCGTCCGCGCCAGCAGGCATATCAAGAACACCTCGGTGAAGAACGTCGACTGCATCATCTGCCACGCCGAGGGTGACACCACCTCCAGCGAGGGGTCCGTGAAGCAGGTCGACTCCCACATGAACGGGGTGGTGAAGCTGAGAAACGTCGACAACCAGGGGAACCCCGGCGTCGCGGGAACCAACTACTGGAACTGGCCCGGCAGGCGCAACGGCGGCACCACCATCACACCGGCCGACCGCGACAACATGGACCGCTTCTGCATCGGCTGCCATGACGCCGACGGCGGCCTCACCATAGCCGTCAACTCCGCCGGCACCGGCGTCGACACCGGGGCCTCCGTCGCCAGGAAGAATACGCCGTTCAACCCGCTCGACGGCGGCACGCCGCTCAACGTGAAAAGCCAGTTCAACTCGCAGAACCTGGCGGGAAGCGGCTACGCGAGCCACCACAACCTGAACATCTACACGAAGAGGTACAGCGCAGCCTACGCCTCGGCCTACGCCGGCCGCGGCGGCTGGACCGGCAGCTCCAGGGACGGCGCCGCCATGACCTGGGATACCGGCCTGCACTGCTCCGACTGCCACCTAAACGAGAGCAACGCCCACGGCGCCCGCAACGCGAGGCGGATGCTGCTGGACAAAAACGGAGCCGACGCCGCCGCCGTGAACTCCGGCGACGGAACCGGGACCTTCGTCTGCTACCGTTGCCACCTGAACAGCGTGTACAACGGCTCGAGCATCGGCGCTCCCGGCAAGGCGCGCATCGAGCACAACACCTTCGATACCCGCCCCTTTACCGCAGGCTCCTACGCCGACCGCGGGATCGTCTGCCTGAACTGCCACAGCGGCGGGTCGCTGGGCGGCATCCACGGCAACAACCGGACCATCAATACCGTCACGAAGGGGCAGACCAAGAGTTACCGCTTCATGTACGGCAACGAACTCGGCTACAACATCGGCGATTCCGAGTGGTCCACCTCGGCCCAGCCGACCTGCTACACGGCCTCTTCCACCTTCGGAGGCAGTTGCAGCCAGCACGACGGCACCACCAAGACGTCGCCGATAGGGGCGCCCAATCCGAGCCTCTCGCGCCCCTTGCAGTAATTCCCGGCAGGGATGCCCCGGCCTCGCCGAGGGCATCCCCGTTCTCGCTTCGGAGCACGCTGTTCGCTCCCATGAAGGACCATGGTTTTGCGGCATCGTCTTTAAGAAACCCATACGGAGGTTCCATGAAGTGCTTCTTCAGAAGGGTCGTTGCAAGCATCATCGCGTTGCTGGCTGTTCCTGTGCTCTCTTTAGCTCTCACGGTGGAATCCAAGGACCTGTCGCCGGCGGACGGCGCCAGCGGACAGGCCTTGTCGACAGGGAGCGGGGTCAAGACGGGACACCTTCAAAACGGCGCCGTAACGCCTGAGAAACTGTCTTATGCGGGGGTGATCTTCGTCCACAAAGGGGCCGGTTCCCCCACCATCCAGGGGGCGATCGGCGCCGCTGCGCAGGCTGCAACCGCAAGCGGCCGTTACCTTGTCAAGCTCCTCCCGGGAGTGTACGAGGAGGCGGTCATCCTTTCCCCCTACGTCGATCTCGAGGGGAGCGGGACGGACACGACAGCGGTCACCTTCAGCGGAGGCTTGCCGACGCTGAAAACGGCTTCTGAAGGAACCTTCAATATCAGGAACCTGACGGTCGGTAACCTCGGCAACGCGGCCAACATCGAGGTCCGCGGAAGTGCCGCTGCGGTGGTGACAAACGTAAAGGTCCTGATGCTGGCGAGCGATCTCTACGCCGAGGGGATCAGGTTGTTCTCCACCTCCTCCCTCAAGCTCCGCAGCTCGGAGATTGTCGCCGAGGGTGGAAACGGGGCGAAGGAGGGTATCCGCGGCTCCTGCAGCGAGCTGCTCGTGTCCGGGTCGTCCATCAGGTTTTCCGCCGTCGGAGCCGCCTACGCACTCGGGATAGATGTCACCCCGTCCCGCAAGGCGGTCATCCGCGACACCCAGATCGAAATGACAGGGGAAGGAACCCAGATCATCGACGGCGTCTTCGTGCTCGGCAAGGCGGAGATCGACAACTCGCTGATCACCGTCACCACCGCCACCGATTCCGGCGGGGTCTGGGGGGTGGACTGGGTGGGGGACATGCAGATCTCCAACTCCAGGGTCAACGTCTCCGTCGCAACCCACAGCGAGTCCGGCCGTTCCTACGGAGTCTCTCCTTCGGCTACCAACGCCACCGGAAGGATCGCCAACAGCAGCATAACCGGCTCTGTCACCGGTGTCGCGGTGGGGGGGCAGCTGGACATCACCAACTCCACGGTTTCGGGAGGAATCAAGGCGCTGGAGAATGCAAACGGGGGGAGCTACCGCATCGGCGCCTCCCAGATCCGCGGCCCGTATGACATAGGTCCCAGCGACATACGGGTGAACTGCTTCGACAGCGGCTTCCTTCCCGTCCCGTGACGGCCTCGCGAGGATCTTTTGCACCAAAAGGGCGGGAATCTTCCGCCCTTTTCCCGTTTTGCCGGTGAAATTCCCCCTCTCCCCCGGGCCGCTTTGGCGCCCGGCCGGTCCTGAGCGCGGCCTTGCCGGATCGCCGCGCACCGATGCGGCAACGGAGCGGGAGAAAGGTGCCGCAACAGCCTAAGGTGCAGTGGTTTTTCTCCTTGATCTTTAACGAGGGGAAAGTTACTTTGTATGGCCATCGGGACCGCCCGCCCGTCAGCGGCGCCCTAACCACGTTTCGCTCGGAGTCCGTAGTGCTGCAGGCCCATCTGAAAAGACATCTTTCCTGCATCTTCATCTGCCTTTGGGCTCTCCCGCTGGCCGGTCTGCTCTCCGATCCGCCCCACTTCCGCTATGCCTTTTCCCGCGTACTGCCCGGCATCGCCGAGACCGGCAAGGTCCGGGAGGCCGTGACCGACTTCAACAACCGTCTGATGGACGTCTACGCCTCCCAGGGGGTGAAGCGGGCAGCGGACACGATCCCTGCGACCACCGGCATGCGCCATCGCCTGTTCAAGGATGCCGGATTCCTCGAGATGGGGGGGCGGGTGCTGGTCTACGATCTCGCTTCCCTCGAGATCCGCGGCGTCGAGATGGGCGGGCCGCTCACCGCGACCGCGGTGGCAAGGGAAGAGTGGAATTACCAGTACAAAAACGACAGGGACTGGAAGTCGGTTGCAGATGTCCGTGGTACCGGCTCGCTGTTTCGATACCACCTGGTGAGGAAGGGGGGGAAATGGCTTGTGCTCAAATACGAGCCGGTGAGAGTGGGGGGAAAAGGTGCTTAGGCTCCCGGCGCAAGCCGGCTCTCCCGCGCTCACACTCGGCCTGGCCGTTTCCGCGACGGCCTGGTACCTGATCCTTACCCTTTCCGGCTCGGTCTCCCCGGGGTGGGAGGCCGCCGACCTCGGATCCTTCAGGCTTTGGGCCGTCCTCCTTTTGCTGAACCTCTCAGCCGGAGCCGCGGATGCCTTGCGGCAAGGGGCGCAAGGATTGCGTCTTTGTTTCTGTCTCGCCGCCCTGTTCGTGCTTTTCTCCGGCGCCTATGTCTATCTGTTCAGGTTCGAGGGGGTGGTCGGCCTGGCCGAGGGGGAGGCTTACGAGCCGGTCCCCGCGATGTTCAGCGCCATGGACAAAGGGCCGCTGGCGTCCATTCCCGCGCTGTCTTTCACCGTTACCAGGGTGGACCCGGACGACGCGGCGGGACGCGTGGAGATAGTGCGGCAGGGCGTTCGCAGCGAGGCCGGCACCCGGTGGGAAAGGATCGGGGAGAGCGACCTCCGCTACCTTAGGAGCCGCCTGGCGCCGCTTGTCACCGTCACCGGAAGGGACAAGGGAGAGCTGGAGCGAAGCTATGTGAAGCTCGACCTGGAGCCGCCCGGCAAGGAAGAGTCGTTCATGTTCGGCACCCTGCCTTACGAGTTCTATCTGCGCAAGGATCGGCCGGGAAAAGCCGGCGCGAAACCCTCCTTCCACCTGAACGTACGCAGGGGGAAGCTGAGCCTGTTCGACGGCCCCCTCGCCGTGGGGCGGAAAGCGCCGGTGCAGGGGGTGGAGGTCGCCATCCTCGAAGAGCGCAAATTCGCGATGCTGGAACTCCGCAGCCGGCGCGGTCATGCGGTGTTCATGGCGGCACTCGGACTGCTGGCGCTTGTCGCGGCGGCGGCAGTGACCGTGAGAGCCAAGGGCGATCCCCGGGGCGCTTGAACCGGGCGCCGCGCCGGAGGACGATTTCAAGAGTATGTGAGGACGGATGGCTACCTACGAAGCACTGTTTTTCTGGATTGCGCTGGTTCTCTACGCCTTTGCCAGCGGCGGCAACATCTACGCGGTGGTGTTCGGGAACCAGAGGGTGGTGCCCAGGCTCGCCCTGCTGCTCGCCCTGGGCTTTGCCCTGCATACCGGTGCGATAGCCGCCCGCTACATCGCGCAGGGACACATGCCGTGGAGTGCCGATTACGAAAACGGCCTCATGGGGGGGTGGTTCATCATCCTCTCCACCCTGTACGTCGCCTGGCGCCAGAAGCCGCTGCAGGTCCTGGCTGTGGCGACGGTGCCGACCGCCATGCTCATCATGGGTTACGGGGCCATGCGCAACCCTGCCCTGGCCCCCCTGGCTGCGACACTCAAGTCGTTCTGGCTCGCCATCCACGTCTACTTCGCCTGGCTCTCCTTCGGCGCCTACGTGCTGGCCATGGCGGCCGGCGTCGTCTACCTCCTCAAGGAGCGCGCCGCCGCAAGACAGGGGAGCGGCACCGGGCAGCGCTTCGCGGAGCTCGCCCCCGAGCGCCTGGACGACCTGATGTTCAAGTACCTGGTCTTCGGCTTCATCACCAACGCCATCATGATCGCCGCCGGCTCCATCTGGGCCAAGGACCTCTGGGGGGCCTACTGGAGCTGGGACCCCATAGAGACCTGGTCCCTCATCTCGTGGCTCATGTACGGCGCCGCCATCCACCTGAGGGTCACCATGGGGTGGCGCGGCACCCGCTTCTCGTGGCTCATGATCGGCGCCCTTGCCACCGTCCTCGTCAACTTCTTCGGCGTCTCTATCCTCATGAAGAGCACCGTCCACGTGTTCAAACTGGCCTAGCAGGGATGATGCTCAAGGGTTCCCTCAAATACCTCGGCTCGCTTGGCTGCACCATGTGGCTGATCCTCGCCTTGCTGGCGCTCTTCTCGGTCGGCTTCTTCCTGCCGCAGCGCGCGCTGGTGGGCAAGGCGGCGTACCTGGAGTGGCAGGCCGCCTCGCCGCTGCTGGCCCGGATAGACCAGGCCCTGCAGCTCACCGAGATCTTCACCGCGCCGGTCACCCTGGCCGTCTGGGTGTTCTTCTTCCTGAACCTGGTCTTGGTCATGAAGCAGCGCATCCCGCTGGTGCTGGCCAAGGTCGCCGTCGACCCGGAGAAGGCGCCGGGGCGCCCGGATTGCGCCCCCTTTAGCTACAGCATCGAGCTGGGCGAGGCGGACGCGGCCGGGGTCCACGCCGGGCTCGCCCAGCTGGGTTACGCCGTCCGGGGGACGGCCGAGCGCTTCCACGCCGTCAAGAACCGCCTGTCGCCGCTGGCCACCCTCCTGTTCCACCTGAGCTTCTTCCTGATGCTGATCGGCTGGCTCACCGTCTTCTACACCAGGTTCACCGGCTTCGTCGACCTGGCCGAGCACGAGCCCTTCCTGGGCGAGCTGTCCCGTTACAACGCCTCCCCGAAGCTCCCCAGGGCGGGCGCCCCCCCCGAGCTGAAGTTCGTGCTCGAGTCGGTCGCCCCCGAGGTGACCCGGGGGGTCGCCACCGACCTGAAGATCACCCTGCGCGACGAGGCCGGCGCGCTGCACCGTGTGGGCATCAACAGGCCCTACAAGACCGGCTACGCCTCGGTGCTCTTCAACGACCTCGGCATCTCGCCCCTCTTCGTGGTCGAGGACGGCTCGGGGAGGGAGATCGACGGCGCCTACGTGAAGCTGGACGTCATGAAGGGAAAACAGGACAGCTTCCGGATGCACGGCTACGAGGTCGCCGCCCGGTACTACCCGGACCACGCCGTGGTGGACGGGAAGAACACCACCCGCTCCGAGGAGTTCAGGAACCCCGCCTTGCACCTGGAGATCTCCCGGGGGGGGCGGCGGCTGGCGGCGGGGACGGTGCGCCCGGGAGAGGCGCTGCAGGTCGAAGGGGTAGCCCTGGGCTTCAAGGAGCAGGGCTTCTGGGTGCGGCTGCTGGTGACCAAGGAGTACGGCCGGGAGTTCATCTATGCCGGTTTCCTGCTGGCCCTGGTGGCGCTGGTCTGGAGGCTGGTCTACTACCGCAGGGAGCTCGACGGCGTGGTGCAGGAGGTGGAAGGGAGGCGGGTCCTGCAGCTGGGCGCGCGGGCCGACTTCTACCGGGCGCTGGCCAGGGACGAGTTCGACAGGACCGTGCAGAGGCTCGCCGCCTGTCAGGGGAAATGACGGCTTCCCCCGGCAGGCAGCGGCGCTGAGGCTGGAACTCCCGAGAAGGGGGATCCGAAGGTGGACCATGAAGATCACATACATCTTTCCTCCGCTGGGCCACGCCGGGGAGCGGGTGCGGAGCATGCCGCTCATGCCCCCCGTCCTGGAGTACCTGGCGGGGCTCACCACCAGCGTCCGCCCCGAAGCGGAGATCAGGCTCATCAACGCCAACGTCGAGGAGTTCTCGGCGGACGACCTGCGGGCGGACCTGGTCGGCATCAGCATCCTGACCCACCAGTCCTCCTGGGCCTACCGGACCGCGGATCGCCTGAGGGCGCGCGGCGTCAAGGTGATGCTCGGGGGGCCGCATCCGACCGTGCTCCCGGACGAGGCCGGGGAACATGCGGACTGCGTGGTGGTGGGCGAGGCGGAGAGCGTGCTGGGACGGCTTTTCGACGACCTGGAAGAGGGGAGGCTGCAGCCTTTCTACCGCGGGGAGCTGCTTCCCGTCGACCGGGCGCCTTACCCGCGTCGCGACCTGGCCCCGGGGTACGTGTTCCGCTCCTTCTTCACCTCCCGCGGCTGCCCTTACGACTGCAGGTTCTGCGCGACGCCTATGCTGCACGGCACCCGCATGCGGTACCGTCCCGTCGCCGAGGTGATCAGGGACCTCGGCAGCTGCGACCACAAGATGTGGTTCTGCACCGACGCGGACAGCTGGGGGCCGGACGTCCCGCGTTACACGGAGCTTTTCCGGGAGATGTCCTCCTCGCTCAAGGGGATCCGCTGGGTAGGGGAGACCAGCATCGCCTCGGTGCAGCACCCGATGGGGGAAGAGATGCTGAAGTGGGCGCGCCGCTCGGGGCTGATGCAGGTCTGGATCGGGTGGGAGAGCCTTTCCGACGCCACCCTGAAGGAGTACGGCGCGACGGCCAAGATGCTCTCGAAGCGTGAGGACGCGCTCAAGAAGATCAGGGACAACGGCATCGACGTGGTGCTCTTCATCATGCTGGGGACCAGGAACGAGCCGCTTTCCTCCTACGGCTCGGTGATCGAGTTCTGCGACCGGCTCTCAGTCACCCCGCACCCGGTGATGGTGGTCCCCTACCCGGGGAGCGCGCTGCACCGGGAATGGAAGGAAGACGTCACCAGGCGGGGGGAGTGGGATTACTACGACGGCATGCACTCCATCATCCGTCAAAGCGAGGGGAGCAACGCGGACCACGAGCGGGCGCTCAAGTCGCTGTGGGTCGATTCGTTCACCTGGAAAAGGGTGCTGAAGCGGGTCGCCGCCATTCCGGCGGCAGGTTTCCCCTCGGCCCACCTCGCCTCGATCATCGTGCAGGGCGCGCTGAGAAAGGCGTTTCGGGAGTACGCGGAGAGAAAATGAAGCTTGTGCTGGTGTCTCCCCCCTTCGGCGAAAAGGGGCAAAAATCCAAGGGCCTTCCCATCGCTCCGCCGGTGCTGGAGTACCTGGCCGGGCTCACGCTCCAGCTCAAGCCGGACACCGAGATCACCATGGTGGACGCCAACAAGGAGCAGTGGGACCCGGAACGCTGCGAGGCCGACCTCGTCGCCTTCACCGTGCTCACGCCGCAGGCCCCCTGGGTCTACCGCACGGCGGAGAGGCTGCGCCGGGGGGGCAGGCAGGTGGTGCTGGGAGGCATCCACGTCTCGGCCCTCCCCGACGAGGCGGGGCTGCACGCGGATGCCGTGGTCCTTGGGGAGGCGGAAACGATCTGGAAGGAGCTTCTCGAGGACGCAAAGGAGCGCAGGCTGAAGCCTGTCTACCGGGGGGGCTTCCCCGAGCTGAAGGGGCTCCCCCGCCCGGTCACCCACCTCTGGAAGGAGAACTACGTCTACGGCTACTTCCAGACCTCGCGCGGCTGCCCGCACCGCTGCACCTTCTGCTCGGTGCACGAGTTCTTCGGCGGCAAGGTGCGCGTGCGCCCCATCGACGAGGTGGTCTCGGAGATCGCCGCCAGCAAGAGACGGCTCTTCTGGGGGATCGACGACAACGTCTGGGGCGTCAACATGGAGTACACCATCGAGCTCTACCGCGAGATGGGAAAGAACCTCACCGGCAAGTCGTGGTTCGGCTCCGGCGACCTGGTGTCGGTGGACCACCCCCGCTCCCCCGAGCTTCTCAAGAACGCCCGCAACGCCGGCCTCACCGCGGTGCTGGTGGGGTGGGAGTCGAACAACATCGGGAGCCTCGAGGAGTACCGGGCGACCAACAAGCAGGGGCGGCAGCGGCGCGACGCCATCAGGAAGATCCGCGACGCGGGGATCGAGGTGATGCTCTTCATGATGATCGGCGGCCGGCAGGACCGGGTCGAGGACTACGAGGGGATCCTGAAGCTCTGCGACGAGCTGAAGGTCTCGGCGCACCCGGTGATGACCACCCCCTTCCCGGGTACCGAGCTGTACCGCATCTACCAGCCGCACCTGATCCCAGGCCACGACTGGGATGCCTTCGACGGCAACCACGCGGTCTTCAGCCACGACGACCCGGCGATGAGCGTGGAGTTCCGCGAGGACGCCATCGTGAAACTGAGGGCGGAGCTCTTCACCATCCCGCGCATCCTGTCGCGCATACCGCAGGTGGGGTGGCGCGGTTTCCCGATGTCGCACATCACCTCCTGGATGATCCAGTATCCGCAGGGGAGGGCATTCACGCAGTTCGCCCGCGAGCGGGAGGAGCTGAAGGCGAAGGGAGTGATCCATGGCTGAGTTCAACCTGTACCTGACCTCGCTCTTGCAGCAGTCGCCCCCCCTCGGGGTCGCGGTGATGATGAACAACTACTTTCACGACGTGGCCACCGCGCTCCTCGCGGCGAGCGCCTTCTGCCTCTACGCGGCGCACCGGGTCCAGGAGTCGATGGGCACCCCCGGCGCCGCGCTCTTCTTCCTGAAGACCCACCGCATCATGGTGAAGTTTTTCCGCTTCGCCTTCTGGTGGATCATCCTGGGGGGGGTGCCGCGCACCGTCTTCTATGCGAGCTTCGAGTGGAACCACTTCGCCGACCGGCAGCAGGTGCCGGCCCTTATCGTGAAGCACGTGCTGATGACGGTGCTGGTGGTCTGGGGGGTGGTCGCCTGGCGGCGGCTCAAGGCGAAGGTGGCCAGGCTGACCGGCGGGCTCCCCGCCCAGATGCGCGCCGGGCTCGATGCGGCCGAGGGCGGATGCTGATCCGCATCCTGAAAAACTCGTTCCTGAAGCGCCCCAAGCCGGTGCTCCTGGTGCTGCTGTCCATCGTCATGGGGTCGGCGGTCGCCACCGCGTTCCTGGGCATCTCCGGGGAAATCTCGCACAAGATGGCCCTGGAGCTGAGAAGCTACGGCGCGAACATCGTGCTGGAGCCGGCGGCGGGGGAGGCGGGGGGGACGCTCAGGTCGGAGGACCTCCCGAAGCTGAAGACCATCTTCTGGAAGCACAACATCGTGGGCTTTGCCCCCTACCTCTTCGGCGTGGCGGAGTTCTCCGCGCCCGCCGGGCGCGAGCGGGGCGTCGTGGCCGGCACCTGGTTCGGAAGGCCGATGCAGGTGGAGGGCGAGCCGGACAGCATCCAGGGGATCACGGTGACGGCGCCCTGGTGGGAGCTTTCCGGGCGCTGGCCCGAGACCCCGGACGAGGCGGTGGTGGGTGCCTCGCTTGCCGGGCGCCTGAAGCTTTCCGCCGGATCGAAGATCGTCGCCGCCGCGGCAGGCAAAAGCCGCACCTTCCAGGTGGTCGGCATCGCCTCCACCGGCGGCTTCGAGGAGGAGCAGCTCTTCGCGCCGCTCGCAGAGGTCCAGCAGCTCCTCGACAAGCCGGGGGAGCTCTCCCGGGTCCTGGTGAGCGCCCTGACCGTCCCCATGGACGACTTCGGCCGGAAGGACCCCGCCGCCATGACCAAGGAGGAGTACGAGAAGTGGTACTGCACCGCCTACGTCACCTCGGTCGCCAGGGGGGTGGAGGAGGTGATGGCCGGCAGCCGCGCCAAGCCGATCTGGCAGATCGCCAGCGCCGAGGGACAGCTCCTCGAGAAGCTGAACAGCCTGATGCTGCTTTTGACCGTGCTGGCGCTGGGCTCCGCGGCCAGCGCCGTTTCCTCCAGCCTGATGGCTTCCATGGCCAAGCGCAGCGCGGAGATCGCCCTCATGAAGACCATGGGCGCCGACCGCTTCCAGATCGCCGCCGTCTTCCTCGGGGAGACCGCGCTGATCTCGCTTCTGGGCGGGGTGCTCGGATACCTCGCCGGGGACCGGCTCGCGCTTTTCATCAGCCGCGCCGTGTTCGACTCGGCCGTGGCCTCCCCCTTGTGGCTCTTCCCGACGGCACTGGCCGCTGCCTTCGCCGTGGCGCTGGCGGGGAGCGCGGCGCCGCTAAAGCGCGCGCTGGCCGTCGAGCCGGTGCGGGTTCTCAAGGGGTGACATGACCGGACGCAGCTGGCTTCCCCACATAGTTTTCCGGGCCCTGGCGCACCGCAAGGGGCGCACCCTGCTGCTGCTGGCCGTGCTCACCATGGCCTCCAGCCTGGCCACCGCCCTGGGCATCGTCTCCTCCTCCATGGGGGAGCGGGTGGCCCGGGAGACCAGGAAGTACGGCGCCAACCTGGTGATCGTGCCGGAGAGCGCCCGGGTCGAGGTCGGGAGCGGGGGGCTCAGGTTCGGAACCATCGGGGAGCCGGCCTTCCTGGGGGAAGGCGATCTGCTGGCAGCCGTGGGGCGGAGCGGCATCAAGGCGGATTTCTCCTTTCACCTGAAGGGGGTGCTCGCCCTGAAAGGGGTGGAGACCCCCTGCGAAGGGGTCGACTTCGCCCGGGTGCGGAGGTTTTCCCCCTGGTGGCAGCTGCGCGGCGGCTGGCCGGCGGGCAACGGCGCCCTGATCGGGAGCGATCTCGCCGCCCGCCGCAGCTTGAAGGTGGGGGACAGGCTGGAGCTCGCCGGGGGGAAAGGGGTGCTGCAGCTGCGCGTCGACGGCATCGTGAGCACCGGCGGCGACGAGGACGGCCTGCTCTTCCTGGACCTGGGAGCGCTGCAGCGCCACATGGAGCGCCCGGGGCAGGTGAGCCTGGCGCGCCTCCTGGTGGATGCGGGAGGGACGGGGCTGAAGGGGAAGGCCGCCGCCCTGCAGCCGCTCCTCTCCGGCGCCCGGGTGAAGGAGCTGCGCCAGGTGGGGCGGACCAGCGAGGAACTCCTGGCGAAGGTCCAGCTCTTGATGATGCTGGTGACGGCAGTGGTGCTTATGTGCGCCGGGAGCAGCGTGGCGGGGACCATGGGGGCCACGGTGCTCGAGCGCGGCAAGGAGATAGGGCTGATGAAGGCGATGGGGGGGACGCGCTGGGACCTTTTGCGCATCTTCTCGGCCGAGGCGCTGCTTCTGGGGGTAGCCGGCGGGGTGAGCGGGTATCTCTGCGGCAGCCTCATCGCCGGTTTCGTGGCCTGGAGCGTCTTTTCCTCTCCCGCGGAGCCGGCCCCCTGGTTCTTCCTGGTCGCCCTGGGGGTGAGCCTGCTGCTCGCCCTCGCCGGGAGCCTGGGGCCGCTTCTTTCGGTGTTCCGGCTCGACCCGGTGCTGAGCCTGCGCGGGGAGTAGAGCCGGGGCTGCAAATGCCCCGGCAGGGTTGCGGCAAAGCCGCAGGCGGCTGGTGGACGGCCGGGGGGAGACATCCTCCCATAGATCAGGGATAGAGGCTCAAGCGAACATGGCGGCTGCGATCATAGAGACCAACGGACTCACCAGGAGCTACGGCGAGATCTGCGCGCTGAAACCGCTCGACCTCACGGTCCCGGAGGGGGAGTGGCTTTCGGTGATGGGGCACTCGGGCTCCGGGAAGAGCACGCTCCTGAACCTCCTGGGGGGGCTGGACCGCCCAAGCGGCGGCTCGCTCAGGGTGGGGGGGCGCGACCTCTCGGCCCTCTCCGAGGACGCCCTGGCGCGCTTTCGCCGCGACTTCGTCGGCATCATCTTCCAGCAGCACCACCTGATCCCTTACCTGAGCGCGCTGGAAAACGTGATGATGGCGCAGTACTTCCACAGCGTCCCGGACGAGGCGGAGGCGAGACACGCCCTGGAGCGCGTGGGGCTGGGGCATCGGCTGAAGAACCGCCCCGGCGAGCTCTCCGGCGGGGAGCAGCAGCGGGTCTGCATCGCGCGCGCCATCATCAACGGCCCCAGGCTCCTGCTGGGGGACGAGCCGACCGGCAACCTGGACCACAAGAGCACCGTGATGGTGCTGGAGCTTTTGAACGAGTTGCGCAACGAGGAACGCTTCAACATCGTGATGGTGACCCACAACCAGGAGGTCGCCGCCTGGGGGGACCGCACCATACACATGGACGACGGGGCGCTTTTGCGTGAAGAGCGGAAGGTCGACCGATGACGGCGCTGAAACTCCTTCCCCTTTTGTCCTGCTGGGGCTTCATGGTGCTGGCGCTGGCGCGGGCCTGCCCCGGGAAGCGCACCCTTGCGGCCGCGGCCGTCGGCTTCGGCGCCGGGGCGGCGGCGGAGAACCTCCTGCTCGCCACGACGGGCGGGGAGACCCCCTTCCGGTTGCTGAGGGGGATCTGCGGCGTCGTTTTCCTGCTGCTCTGGGCCCTCGCGCTCCGGGTGGCCTACCGGGGGGGCGCGGCAACTGCCTCCCGGGGTGCCGCGGGACGATGGGCGCCGCTTCTTCCGGCGGTCGCAGCCTGCACCGGCACCCTGGCAGGGGGGATCGCGCTCTGCCGCATGGCCCCGCTGGACGGGGGCGCCGTGGGGTTTCTTCCCTGCATCGCGCTGGCCATGGCCGGAGCCCTCCCGGCAGCCGCCGGGTCGTCGCTTGGGGGGAGAGTGCCGGAAAGGTTGACGCCGGGCGCGGCTCCGCTCGCCGCGCTCCTCGTGTCCGGGATATTGTTCATGGCCTGCTCGGTGCCGCGGCTCGACCTCTTCTCGCCCCTCTCCATGGAGGTGATGAAGTTCGTGCACGACTTCGTGCACCAGTTCTTCGAATCCATGCTGATCCCGGACCACCCGTTTTTCCGCAGCGACGTCTGGGGCTACATCGGGTTCCTGTTCAGCGACCGGGTCGGGTTCTGGGGCGGGCTCGCCATCTGGTACGCGCCGGTGCTCCTCGTCGCGCTGGCCGTTCGCCTGCAGCGGCTCCCCTCGGTGGCGCACATCCGACAGGGGGCGGAGCGCCGCAAGCTGCTGGCGGGTTTCATCCGGAACCGGCGCCTGCAGCTCGCCGCCCCTCTTGCTGCGCTCGTCCTCCTGTCGGCCGCCGCATACCGCAGCCGCTTCCCGTCGGTGGAGTACTGGGACCCCAAGCCGATCGCCGTCACCGCCACCGCGTCGGGCGAGATCCTGATCCCGAAGCAAGGGGAGACCCCCCTGGAGGACGGCAAGCTGCACAAATACGTGTACCGGCAGGGGGGGAGGGAGGCGCGCTTTTTCCTGGTGCTGACGCCGTCGGGAAGGCTCACCGCGAGCCTCGACGCCTGCGCCATCTGCAAGCCGGACGGCTACGGCCAGTCCGGCAAGATGGTGCTCTGCTACTACTGCAAGACCCTCATTCCGCTCGACACGGTGGGAAAACCCGGCGGCTGCAACCCCGTGCCGGTCCGGTCGTCAACCAAGGGGGACGCCGTCAGCATCGACGGCACGGAGCTCCTCAACAAGTGGGGAGACACCGTCCAGGAGACGAGCCGCGTCAAGGAGGGGGGGCGATGAAGCGACTCTGGCCTGCCATCGGCAACGCCGCCCTGTCGCGTGCCGTTACCCCCTGCCTGCTGGGGGGCTTCCTCCTGCTCTACGTGGGGATCGCCTTCGGGAGCGACGAGCCGCTCGCGGCGCTGATGGCGGTCATCCGGAGCAGCTTCCTGCTGTTGGCCTTGCTGGCGCTGATACCGGCGAACCTTGCCGCGCGGCTTTTCCGGGAGGCGGCCCTCTTTTTGAAGCGGCGCCGGGCGCTCGCCGGCAAGGGGGACGATGCGGCGGGGCTCTTCGACGATGAGCTGCTCCTGCCGGAACATACGGGCTTCGGGGATCACGCCGGGCGCCTGGAGGCGCTGGGGTACGCCACGCGCGGCACGGAGCGCTCCCTGGCCGCCTGGCGCGGCGCGAGCCTGTTCCCGGCGCGCTTTTTGTTGCTCCTGGGAGCCTTGTCCCTTTTCGGCGGCATCCCGCTTAGCCTTGCCACCCGCGTATCGCATCGCGAGGCGGTGCTTGAGGGGGAACCGCTGCCCGGGAGCCGGGACCTGGTCCGGCGCATCGCGCTGAAGGAAGAGCGGGGGCTCTTGCTGGCGCGCTCGCTGGATATCGAGGTAGCCCCGGAGCAGGGGGGGAGCCGGCACTACGGGCTCTATCCGCCGGCCCGGCACCGCGGCTTTTACCTCTACCCGCGCCATCTGGGGGTCGCGCCGCTGGTGAAGTTCACCGCTGCCGACCTCCCGGGGGGATTCGAGGGGTACGTCATCCTGAGCATCTACCCCCCCGGCAAGGAGGACAGCCTGCGGATTCCCGGGTCGCCGTACCGGGTGCTGTTCCGGATGGCCCCGGATGCGGCGGACCCATACCTCACGGGGAGGATCACGCTGCAGTTCCGGCTCCTGAAGGGGGACGAACAGGTGCTCACCGGCAGCGCGCCGATAGGGGGGGAGGCGGCCGGCGGCGGCTACCGCCTGGCGTTCCCCGACTCCCGCCGGCTGGTGGTGACGGACTTCGTGCGGGACCCCGGGGTGCCGCTGATCTGGAGCGCGGGGGTGTGCTTCGCGCTGGCGCTTTTATGCTGGCTGCCGGTGCGGCTCTGGT
>CAZFMI010000035.1:0-45222 GCA_964519915.1 uncultured Geomonas sp. | reverse complement strand
TGGTAGCGAGCGGTTACTCGCTGCGACAGACTCGGCAATCTACCTGAACCGGATCAACCTGTCAAGAATTTCTTTTCAGATTTTTTTCGAAGCCCGCTACCTGCCTGTCCTCGGAACCCAAACCGGGGACTTTGCAGTCTCCAATCTAAAGTGCCGACTAATAACGTTTAGCCAACTTCTGTCCGGCTTATTCAGTTGCAAAGAGCTGTGCTGCGAAGTCAAACTTTATAGCAAAGACGGTTTCGGCTGTCAATGCTTTTTTCTTTCGAAGTTGCCGCCCACTCTGCTTCAGGAGCGCCTCGTTCGTCAGCGGAGTGTGTTTATAGCAAATGGCTTCCAGAGCGTCAACGAGTTTATCATTTCTTTTTTCCAATGTGGGCTCGGGCAGCGCATCCCTTTTGTTAGCGGCTTTTTGCGGAGCTGGTGGACATGGTACCTGGGCAAACGTAGTGGGGGCGATGCAACGCATCGCCCCCACTTTTATTTCACATGCCTTATTTTCTGGCTTACGCCTGGGCTGCCTTCAGCGCCTGATCGATGTCCGCTATGATATCCTTCACGTCTTCGATGCCGATCGAGAGCCTTATGAAATCGGGACTCACGCCGGTGGCGAGCTGCTCTGCGGCGGAAAGCTGCTGATGGGTCGTGGAGGCCGGGTGGATGACGAGGCTCTTTGCGTCCCCGATATTGGCCAGGTGCGACAACAGCTTTACGCTGTCGATAAACTTCATCCCTGCCTCAGATCCGCCTTTGATGCCGAAACCGATTATGGCGCCTGCCCCCTTGGGGAGGTACTTCTTGGCATTGCCGTGATCCTTGTGACTCGGCAGCCCCGGGTAGTTCACCCAGCTCACCAGCGGGTTCTGCTCCAGCCACTCGGCTACCTTCTGTGCGTTCTCCACGTGGCGCTGCATTCTCACGTGCAGCGTCTCCATCCCCTGGATGATCTGGAACGAGTTGAACGGGGATATGCAGGCGCCCATGTCGCGAAGCAGTTCCACCCTCATCTTGATGATGTAGGAGATGTTGCCAAGGGCGTCCCAGAACTTCAGACCGTGGTAGGACGGGTCGGGTTCGGTAAATTCCGGGAATTTGCCGTTGTTCCAGGGGAAGGTGCCGCCGTCAACGACGCAGCCGCCGATGCTGGTGCCGTGCCCGCCGATGAACTTGGTCAGTGAGTAAACTACGATGTCGGCTCCATGCTTCAGGGGCTGGAACACGTAAGGCGTTGCCGCAGTGTTATCCACTATGTAAGGGATCCCCGCGTCATGGGCTACCTTTGCTATTGCTTCGAAGTCATCCACGTTGTTCTTGGGATTGCCTATCGCCTCGCTGTATACCAGGCGCGTATTCTCGTCTATCGCCTTGCGGATGTTCTCCGGATCAGAGGAGTCGACAAATTTGACGGTGATGCCAAGCTTTGGCAGCGTGTAGTGGAACAGGTTGTAGGTTCCGCCATAAAGGTAGCTGGTGGAGATGATGTTCTGACCTGCACTGGCAATGTTCAGTACCGCGTAGGTGGTTGCCGCCTGCCCAGAGGCAACGGCCAAGGCCGCGACACCTCCGTCCAACTCTGCGATCCTCTTCTCCAGCACGTCGGTGGTGGGGTTCATCAGGCGCGTATAGATGTTGCCAAACTCCTTCAGCCCAAAGAGGTTTGCAGCATGCTCGGAGCTCTTGAACACGTACGAGGAGGTCTGGTAGATGGGTACGGCGCGGGACAGGGTGGCGGGATCTACGGTTTGCCCAGCGTGAAGCGCAAGCGTGTCAAATCCAAGTTTGTTTTCTGACATAAATTGGTGTCTCCCGTCCTTTTAAGAACTAGTTTGATAAACAATGCATGATGTATTCTCTATACAAAAAGGTCATCCACCCTGTCAACAAGTTTGCCGTTAGAACTCAACCAAGTTAATCCGGCAGTCTCCCATAAAGCTCGGTGGCACGTGCTAGTTTAGTCGCAAGCTTCGACGAGAACGAGTCGGCCGAACATCTCCAACTCCAGTTTCCTCCAGCTACACCCGGGATGTTCATCCTGCCACTGCTGGAGAGCTCCAGCAGATCCTGCATCGGGATGATGGCGTAGTCAGCGACCGAGGCGAGGGCGCATTTCACCATCTGCCAAACGATGTCACCCCCGTCGCGGTCGAAGTATGCCAGGAGGTTCTTTTGCTCTTTTGACTTCAGCGATTCGAACCACCCTGCAGTCGTGTCGTTGTCATGGGTTCCCGTGTAGACAACGCAAGACCTGACGTGATTGTGCGGCAGATAGGGATTCTCAGGCCCCGAGCCGAAGGCGAACTGCAGTATCTTCATTCCCGGCAATCCGAACTGGTCGCGAAGCGCCTCTACCTCGGGTGTTATGATCCCCAAGTCTTCGGCAATGATCGGCAGGGTACCAAGCGCGTTTCTCAAGGCGTGGAACAGCGATTCCCCAGGCCCTTTCACCCAGCGCCCGTTTATCGCCGTCTTCTCCCACATCGGCACTTCCCAGAAGGCTTCAAAGCCACGGAAGTGATCTATGCGGACCATGTCGTAAAGGGAGAGGTCATTCCTGAGTCGTGCAATCCACCAGCCGTACCCTTCCTGGGCGATCTTTTCCCAGTTGTACAGCGGATTGCCCCAAAGCTGGCCGGTTTTACTGAAATAGTCGGGGGGGACGCCAGCCACGACTATGGGGACACCTTTTTCGTCTAGATGGAAGAGATGCGGGTTTGCCCAGACATCGGCCGAATCGTAGGCAACAAAGATGGGCAAATCACCCACTATAGAGATCCCCAGTACGTTGGCGTAGGTCTTGAGCTTCTTCCATTGACGTGCGAACTGCCACTGCTGATATTTCTGCTCACCGATGGCAGTGCCAAGCTTCTCGCTCCAAGCGGCGAGTGCCTCTGGTTCCCGATTCGCCAAAGCAGCCGGCCAATCCTTCCAACTCACCTCCTTGAACTGCTCCTTGAGAGCCATGAAAAGGGAGAAGTCCTGCAACCAGAAGGTGGAGTCGCAGAACTGCCAGAATTCCTCCTTCCGCTTTACCGATGCCTCGGTGAAAAAACGCGCTGCAGCCGCCTTGAGGTGCGCGAGCTTGTAATGCTCGACCGCCTCAAAATCCACGCGTTCCGAGTCTAGCTCCTGCTTCAGGTCATGGGGCAGGAGATCGCCTTCATCCTGCACCGCCTCAAGACTGATCAGGAGCGGGTTACCGGCAAACGCCGAATAGCAGGAATAAGGTGAGTTGCCGTAGGCTGTGGGGCCAAGGGGAAGGATCTGCCAGAGCGACTGCCCCGATTTGTGCAGGAAATCCACGAAGCGGCGGGCTTCCTCGCCGAAGGAGCCGATGCCGCCCGGCCCTGGGAGCGAGCTGGGATGTAACAGTATGCCACTCTTTCTCTGTCTCACCATTAACAACACCTCTATCACATTGGAATTGGCAGCAGGAATATGGTGCCGAAATTGAGCAGAGAGTACTATGACATAAATCAGTTTCAATGCAACAGTGTAAGGGCTTTACCACCTTGAGAACAAGTGATATAGTGCCCGCCATGGAAACTATAAAGACTGCAATGTTTGAAGCTTTGATGGAACTCGCCGTCCCTGACGGAGATGAGTTTGTCTTTACCTTGGACGGGGAGACCTTCAGGATCAAGGACACTCTGGAAATAACGGGGATCGCGACAAGGAAAGGGTACATCATCATCTATTAGTTCGTGGACCTGATGGACTCGGTGGTCTCGATGGACTGTGCGACTGCTGCGACTGCGGATCAAGCCCGTGTACGATCAACAGGCTGCCGCCAGAATCTCGTCTACTCGCTCGCCATTGAGTGTCTCTTCTTCTAATAGGGCCGCGGCTAGGGCGTCCAGCTTGCAGCGATTGGCATGCAGCAGCTCTTCTGACTTCCCCTCGGCACTACGTATCAACGCTGCTATCTCCTGGTCTATCAGCCAGGCCATCTCTTCTGAGAATGTCTTCTCTTCTGCGAGCTTCATCCCGAGAAAGGGGTGTTCCTCGCCTCTGGGAAAGGTCATCGCCCCTATCTTCTCACTCATCCCCCACTGACACACCATCTTCTCAGCCAGTTCGGTGACGTGCTTCAAATCGCTCTGTGCCCCGGAGGAGACGTCGTTGAAAACGACGCGCTCCGCAACTCTGCCGCCCAGCGCCACACAGAGACGGTTCACGAGATAGGCCCGCGGGTAATGATATCGGTCATCCTCGGGAAGTTGCTGGGTCACGCCAAGCGCACGCCCCCGCGGCAGTATGGTTACCTTGTGAACAGGATCGGTGCTGGGCAAAAGCCGCGCCACCAGTGCGTGCCCCGCTTCGTGGTACGCGGTGATCCGCTTCTCTTCATCTGAGATCACCATGTGGCGCTCGCCACCCATGAGTAACTTGTCCTTGGCACGCTCCAGCTCATCCAGACCCACAATGTGCTTGTTGTCACGTGCGGCCAGGATGGCTGCCTCGTTCACCAACCCTTCCAGGTCTGCACCGGTCATCCCCGGTGTTCCCTTTGCTATCACAGCGAGATTGACATCGGGTCCAAGCGGTATCTTCCTGGTATGGACCTTGAGTATCTTTTCCCGATCTCGCCAGTCCGGACGCTCGATGACCACGTTGCGGTCGAAACGACCGGGACGAAGCAAGGCAGGGTCCAGCACGTCAGGCCTGTTGGTTGCGGATATGACAACGAGTTCGGTGTGGGGATCGAATCCGTCCATCTCGGAGAGCAATTGATTGAGCGTCTGCTCACGCTCGTCATGACCGCCGCCGAATCCTGCCCCACGGCTTCTGCCCACCGCATCCAACTCGTCTATGAAGATGATGCTCGGCAGGCTTTTACGTGCCGTGGCGAAAAGATCGCGCACCCGGCTCGCTCCCACCCCGACAAACATCTCGATGAAGGCCGATGCGGAAATGGAATAAAACGGAACCCCGGCCTCTCCTGCCACGGCCCTTGCCAGCAAGGTCTTACCGGTACCCGGCGGACCGACCAGCAAGACCCCCTTGGGGACCTTTCCGCCGATGTCCTGGAACTTCTTGGGCTCCTTTAGGTAATCCACCACTTCGCGCAACTCCTGCTTCGCTTCTTCCATGCCTGCCACGTCCGCAAACGTGACCTCGATCTTCTCCGAGGTGTACGCCTTGGCGCCGGAACGGGCAAAGCCGCCCATCATCCCCGTCGGCCCCTGCTTTCTCATGCCTCTCATGACAAACCACCAGACTCCGATGATGATCAGCCAGGGGAGCATGTAGAGAAAGAGGGTGCCGAGGGCCGAACTCTCCGTTGAAACAGCCGTCACCTCGACCCTTCGGCTGGTGAGTTCCGGCAACAGGGTCGGATCTTCTATCGACGGCAAAGTGGTATTGAAGTTGGATACTGTGAGGGTGTCGCCCTTCTGGTCGACTGTCGTGGCGGGAATCTTGATGGGCTGGCGGAGTTGTCCCTTGGCGTTTTTCCCTCTGAGGGTCACCTTGGTCACATTGTTGGCTGCCAGTTCATCCCGGAAACGGCTGTACGTGATGTCGGCTCCACGCTCCGATGACTGCCTGACGACCGCCCCGTAAAAGAGGTCGATAAGCAGTACGAATAGTGCAGTGATCATTAAGGGTTTCCAGATGCTTTGCCCCATGCGCAGGCTCCTGTACTCGGGCTGACGGCAACACCTAGGGAATTCTAACTGAAAGTAAAAGCATTACAAGAGATTGACGCTTTTGAGCAGGCTTACTGCGGCTGGGGCATCGGGAGGATCGAGCTGTGGCGGGAGACGATAAAACTAATGAGGAACATGCCGTCCTATGAAATCAGCTGTCGACACGGTAGGCACCGAATCCGAAGGACGCCCCCTTTCCGAGATGCGTCGCCATGCCCAACTGCAGCAACAGGTGGAACGGCTCCAGGTCCCCGTGGAATCGTGCGGTGCCGACGATCCCTGCCGGGCGGCCGCTCCATGACGCGAATCGGCAGTCCGACTCCAGCGTCACGACGGATGCGCTGGACTGGGAAAGCCAGCGGTAATCCAGCGACGGCTCAGCCCCTTCGTAGTGGTAGGAAAGGGATGAGACCCGGCGCATCAGGCAGCGTGCGAATTGGGAAAAGGTGAAAATCTTCAGCAGACGTCCCTCGTGCATGAGCTTTAGCGGGGTAAGGAGGGAGATGGAGACTGTTTCGGTAGAGAGCGGCCCTGTCGAAGCCGGCTCCAGCCCGCTCAAAAGAGGAAGCGCCGGGTGGTCCCCGGCCTTCACCGGCGTGCGGGTCCCTCCCGGAGACTCGGCTTCTATCGCGACCAGGGCGCCTTTTTTCATCTCGATAAGCTGCTCTACAGCCCTGATGTAGCAGAAGACGTTCTGAACCGCACTGCCGATCAGGTTGAGCCCCAGTTCGAAGGTCCTCCCGCGGTTTGGGACGGGGGAGAGGACCGGGAATTGGAAGACAAAAGGAAGTGGCGGCTTCTGATGACGCCTCACGGCCTCCGGGTCTTTGGCGATCACCTGCCCGAAGGCAGCCGGGTAGGAACACCCCCGGCCCGAGCCGCAACCGGTGCACTCCCCCCTCCTGCAGGATAGCGAACGGCGGTAGGCATCCTCGAACTCGGAACGGGTGGCGAAAAACGCATGGGGGTCGGAGACATCGTTTTTAAGGGTAAAGCTGAAGAGCAGCCTTGCGTAGTGCAGTTCCACGAACAGATTCCCCACTTTGGACACGGTACCGGAGCTGTTGAAAAAGGCCAGGATCGACGGGCCTCGAGTTCTTCCCATCGCGCGTTTGCCGCCACGCTTCCATGGGTTGTTGCCGACCCGGGCTCAAGAATGGAAGGGATCATCGTCGGCAGCGGCCAGCTTTCGCTCCAGATAATCGCGTACCTGGGAAAGGACATGCCGGACCGCCGCATCCTCCGTCGGCAGGATCGCAGTGAACTGCTCCAGCACCGATCGCTGCCGGATCAGCCGCAGCGTGGCCTTGAAGTTAATGTCATAGATCCAGGACAGTTGCAGCAGCTTGAAGTCGTTCAGGGTGCGCAAAGTGGAGAGCTGAACCATCTCTCCTGCACCCACGGAAGCCAGGGTCTCGGGGGAGCAACCGGGCATATCCGGGAAACCGAGTCCGGCGGCAGAGGGGCGTTCACCCTCCGGCGCGTGGAAATAATCGATGAACACTCTCCAGATGTCCAGCTTGTCCGCGTCGCGCAGCAGCCTGAGCAGCTTCAGGGTCTCAGGCGGGAGTCCCGCCGGGACTTCGAAGACGTTGTGAAGCCGTACCGCTGTCTCAACCCTCTCGCGCTCATCTTCGGGGAGAAAGTCGAGCAGGGCGCTCTGCCTCAGTACCTGAAGTGAGAGATGTGCGTGGTTCAGCGAATCGCTGTCTTTGAAGGTTTGGAAATCCCTGAATTGCGGGAAGCGCCCCAGGTCATGGCAGAGACCCGCCACTTCCGCAAGCATCCGGAACCTCGGGCTCCCACCCTGTGCGATCAGGCGCGCATCGAGGCAAACGTTGCGGGTGTGCTCTTCCTTCAGATCGAAGTTCCGCTGGAGTTCCGGGTCGGCAGTCCGGAATGAACCGCAGTAGGTGGTAAACCAGGCATGCAGCGGTGCCAGGTCGGGGAGCGTTGCTGCATCATTCATCGTGCAGCTTCTTGCCGATGTATTCGGAGAACTCGGCCATGACCTTTGACTCGTCCCCTCCCTGGTAGGAGATGATGCTGCGCAGGTGGGCGAACGATTCCACGTCCATCTTTTCGAAGGCGCAGCCGATACCTCCCGGCACCAGCCTCGCGACGACCCCTTTCACGTTGATCACGATCGGCTCCGAGGCGGAGGAGAGGTAGATGGTTATCTCGACCGGCGTCCCGACCGGGATCTGCTCCTGGGTCTCCAGATAAAGACCATGCAGGCTTACGTCGGCCACCTCCCCCTTTATCGCAACACCCTCTGCCTGCAGCAGCGCCGAAACCCTGAAATCGACCCGTGAAAAGCTGCGCCTGTCTTTCATCATGATCCCCTTTCGGACAACCGGTTAAAAAAGGGGGCGTGAGCCCCCTTTGTGTTTCCTAGTCTTCGAAGTTGCCTGCTGGTCCCTTGTCCCTGGAGAGCCCCTGTGCCTGCTTGGGGAGCATCTCCTTGGTCCATTGAGCCGGATCCTCGATCTTCTTTCCTTTCGGTCCCGGGTCGTGGGATCCTGCCTTGAGGATGGCGTCGATGGCAAGCGGTGCGGTGTCGGCCGCGTTGAAAACATCGTTGATCAGCTTGTAGGCGAAATCCTCCACCCGCTTGGCCATGCGCTCGCGCACTTCCTTGGCCTGGGCCAGGAGCTTGTTCTCGAAGGGGAGGTTGAGGTTTTTGTAGTCCCCCTTCTTCCACCCCTTGGAGTCGGCGAAGGCGACCATCTCGGCCCAAAGTTCCTCCGACATCCCCTCACCCTGTACCTTGACGAAATTGCCGTTGGCATCGAGCTTCGCGTTGCCGTAGTCGTTGACCTCGAGCCCCCAGGAGACGAACTGCAGCGCCGTGGCGACGTTCGCCTTGGTGGTGCGGGTCTTCTGGGCGATCTGGCGCAGCCTGTCGTAGCTGTTGCCGGAGGTGCCGTGCTGAGCGCCGTTCACGCCGTAGGGCTTGATGGCCTCGTGGATCTCGGCGGTAAGCTCGACCTGGATTCCGGCGTCAGAGGCCTCGATGCCGTGGGTGGTCCCGTTGTTGAGGGCGATCCAATCGGGGAAGATGCCGTGGGCGTTCAGTCCCCTGATGAGAAAGAGCGCCTCGGGAACGGTGGAGAGCCCCTCTTTCCCCTTGATCTCGCCCACCTCGGTCTCGAGCCCGGCCCAGGCCGGGATGACGCTGTTCAGCTCCAGGTTGGCAAGGAGGTTCTCCTCGTCCGGGAGATGGGAGGCGTCGATGGCTATGGAGGTGATGCCGGCATCGAACATGCTCGGGATCTCGACCTTGGCCGACTTGATGTCACCCTCCCCCTTGATGCCGTAGTGGTCGGCATGGATGGCGACCGGTATGGTGATGCCGAGCTCGTTGCAGACGGCGTCCACCTGGCGGGCCATGTTCCAGTAGTTGACCGGGCAGTAAGCCTTCTGGCCACCCTCGGATTTTGCGATCTCTATGATGACGGCGGCGTTCGCCTTCTGTGCGGCGGCAAGTACGCCACGGATGATGAAGTGGTTCCTGCCGTTGGCGGCAAGCGCCAGAGCGTGCCCCTTGGCGTTCATGGCACGGTCGATCACCTTGCCGCTGACCAGCAGCGCCTTGGAGTTCGGGAACAGTTTGGCTACGTTGGGGGGACGGCCTATCTCAAGCGCTTTGACGAAATCTGAAGATGTTGCGGACATATCTCCTCCTTTTCATTTCGATAAAATTGGGCATCGCAAAAAACGGATTCCTTATAGCATCTTAATGCTGCAAAGGCAAGGATGTTCACTCATCTCCCGATGGAGAGTTCCGTGGCCCCGCCCCCGGAAAACGGGCCGGTTCCAAGGTACTCGCCTCGCCAGAAAACCGCGGCCTCCCCTGGCGGCAACCCCGCCTCGACAGCCGCAAAGTCGAAGCGCGAAGCTGCGTTCCCCTTGCCGGAGCCCGGCAGCAGGGTCAGCGGGTAGCGGGACAGGGTCGGGTATTCTCCCCGTACAGCCTCGGCGGAACCATCCTGCGCCGCCGTCCCCCGGGATACGCGGTACTGCACCCCCTTTACGGGGCGTGGCAGCTTGGCATGCAGCAGCAATTCGCCGCCCCCCTCCCCCTGCAAGCGGAGGTCGTAACGGGGAGTCCAACGCTCGTCACGCAGGAGATAGCTTATGCGGGCCTTGCCGCCGGCGATCCAGATCCGGGCCGAGGCCACCCCCTTGGCAGCGGCAGAGAGCTCGCGATCGACGTCGTCCAGCGCTTTCTGGCACTTGCGCTTGCTGCTGTACACCGACTCCATCTGGCTCAGCGCGAACGCCGTTCCCTGCTGGAGCGTCCCCACCGGATCAGGATTTGCCTTGGTCTTGCGCGGCGACTTGCCGCTTTGGGACTTGGCCGCCGCGCTGAAGATATCCTCCCGCCTCTTCAGCAGCGCCATCCGATCCTGCAACGCGCCCTTGCGCTCCCTGAGGCGCGCTATCTCGCCGGCCCGGCGCCGGTCCTGCTCGGCGGCAACGAGTTCCACCCTGAGGACGGTCCCTCCGCCCAAGGCCTTCACCCTGAGCGAGCCGGGGGTGAAGTTGTCGGGGAGCGCCACTTCCAGGTAGCCGTTGCGGGCGCCCGCCTCCTGTTCCACCCGCGCGGCGTCCAGATAAAGGGTGACCGTCTTCTGCCCCGCGACGGCCTGTTGGCAGAGCAGCAAGAGCACTACTAGAGCAAGCGGTATCCTGCGCATGCGGCACCTCGCAGTGGAAGCCTGTGGGGGTCACGGAAAACACAAATGACAAATGTACAGCGCCCCTACATCCGATGCAAGCAACCGCGATGCGCTAGTCTTCTACGTCAAGCAGTTCCACTTCGAAGATCAGGGTGGCGTTGGGGGGAATGACCCCGCCCGCGCCTGCCGGCCCGTACCCCAGGTGCGGCGGGATCACAAGCTTCCTCTTCCCGCCAACCTTCATGGAGATGACCCCTTCGTCCCAACCGGGAATGACCTCGCCTGCGCCTATGCGGAACACGAAGGGCTGGCCGCGGTCCACCGAGCTGTCGAACTTGGTGCCGTTTTCCAGCACGCCGGTGTAGTGCACGGTGACGTTCTTGCCCGAGGTGGGGGCGGCGCCGGTCCCTTTGACCAGGTCGGTATAGGAGAGCCCGGATGCCGTCGTCACCGCTTCGGAGCTGGCCTTGGACCCGGCGGACTGCTCCGGTACAGGTTTAGCCTCTTTCTGAGAGCAGGCGGGAATGGATACTGCCGCCAGCAGCAGCAAAACGACGATGAATTTCTCTACGTTGCGCATCTACTTCCTCCATCCTTGTTTGTTCGTTTCAGGGCTTTTGGGGCCGGCCACACCAGGGAGAGTCAGGCAGCAGCCGTCCCCCCTCCGAGTCTCCAGCCCGGGCTTCTAATCCAGCAGGTGAACGAAAAGTCCGCTTCTCAGTTTGGGCTCGAACCACGTCGACTTCGGGGGCATGATCTTGTCTTGGTCGGCAAGCGACATGAGTTCCTCGATGGAAGTGGGGAACAGGGAAAAGGCGACCTGGTACTCCCCGGAGTCGACCACCCGCTCCAGTTCCTCCACTCCGCGGATCCCCCCCACGAAATGGATGCGCTGGTCGGTGCGCGGGTTGCGCACGCCGAGCACCGGGCTCAGCAGGTTGTCCTGGAGGATGGAAACGTCCATCGACGCCACGGCATCCCCCTCGTTGTAGGAGTCCTCCCTGGGGATCAACTCGTACCACTTCTCACCAAGGTACATGCCGAACTGGTGGCGCCGGCCCGGGCTCAAGGCACCCGGCACCGGGCTCACCTCGAAACGCTCTGCGACGCGCGCCATGAACTCGGCGACGGTCCTGCCGTTTAGGTCCTTGACCACCCTGTTGTAGGGCATGATGGTCATTTCGTTGTCGGGGAAGATGACGGTGAGGAAGTAGTTGTACTCTTCACTGCCGCTGTGCTGCGCATTGGCGCTCTTTCTCAGGTCGCGCACGCGGCTGGCGGCGGCGCTGCGGTGATGCCCGTCTGCGACGTAGAGGGTCGGGATGGCCGCGAAGCTCCGGGTGAGGTAGTCGATGAGCGCACCGTCGGCAACGGCCCAAAGGGCATGCGAGACACCGTCATCGGTGGTGAAGCTGTAAAGCGGCTCCCCCTTGGCCACTTCCTCTATGGTCTGCGTTATGGCGGGGTTGTTGCGGTAGGTGTAAAAGACAGGTTCGTCGTTGGCGTTCAGGTAATCGATGTGCTTGACCCGATCCTCCTCCTTGTCCGCCCTGGTCAGCTCGTGCTTCTTGATGGTACCGGTCTGATAGTCATCGACCCCGGCGCAGACCACCAGGCCGGTCTGGGTGATGCCCCCCATCTTCTGGCGGTAGACGTAATAACGCTCGCTCCCGTCTTGCAGCAGCACGCCCGTAGCCATGAATTTCTCGAGGTTTTCGCGCCCCTTGACGTACACCTCTTCGCAGTGGACGTCCGTCCCCCGAGGCAGGTCGATCTCGGGGCGGGATATGTGCAGGAAGCTCACCTCGTTGCCGGCCGCCATCTGCACCGCCTCCTCGGTGTTCATAACGTCATAGGGAAGAGCCGCCACTTTCTCGGCCAGTTCTTTTTTCGGGCGCACCGCCTTGAACGGTTTGATAAATGCCATAACTGCTCCTGTCTTTTAAATCGTTCAACGCTTCGACGTTCAACGTGTTCATCTCTATATATGGACCTTATCGGCCCGGTTCCCGCAAAGTTTAAAAATACCGCTTGGCGCCCACGAAACGCTTCATGAAATAAGACTCCTCCATGGCGCTCACCTTGATGTCGTCTCCCCTGCGCGGCGCATGTACGAAACGGCCATTGCCGACGAAGATGCCGACATGGTTGATCTCGTCGGCAGACGCTCCGAAGAAGACCAGATCGCCGTCTTTCAGTTCGTCACGCCCCACCACGTCCCCCACCCGGTACTGCTCGCGGGAGGTGCGCGGGATATTGACGCCGCAGAGGTTGTAGACGGCGCGGACGAACCCACTGCAGTCCATGCCGTCCACCACGGTGTCGCCGCCCCAGCGGTAAGGGATGCCGACGAAGCGCTCTGCGGTGCGGGCTGCGATGTTCCCCATGTCGCTGCTGTCACGCTTGGGGACCTGCTCCTCCTGCTTCTTCGGGAGCACCGGGGGGGTGCTGATCGACGGCGCCGGCGCCTTCTCCAGGGAGGGTCCGCGCGGGTAGGCGCCGCGCTCCGGCTGGGGAGCGGCTATGAAGTAGGAGCCGACCACCCGGTTTTTCACCAGTTGCTGGGCCACCTTCCTGGCCTCCTCGCGCTGCGGGAAGTCGCCGAAGCGCACCGCATAGATGCCGTTTTCCTTCTTGAAGTAGAAGGCCTCGATCCCCTGGTCCTGCAGCTTCCGCGTCAGGCGCTCGGCGTTTCTCACCTCGGAGAAGGCCCCCACCTGGATGGCGAACCCTACGCTGCTGAGCCCGGCGCGCTGGGCGGCGCACCCGGTGGCAGCGGGTACCAGGAGCAAAAGATATACGATCAACAATCGCGCGGTACTGAACATTGATTTTCCTTGTCATAGCTCCCCCGCCCGAGGGAGAGGGGGGAGCGAGTCCGGCATTGCCCGGGCCCTCCCCCTCCATCCTCCCGCCGCGGGGGGGAGGGAGTTCGCAGCCGGCGGGCGGAGCGCAAGCTGCGCCGAAACCTAAATGTCCTTGGTCTCCCGGCGCACTCCCATCAGGTACGGGACCACGAACTCCTCGAGCGCGCCGTCCAGCACGGCGTCCGGGTTGCCGCTCTCGACGCCGGTGCGCAGGTCCTTGACCATCTTGTAGGGGTGCAGCACGTAGGAGCGGATCTGGCTCCCCCAGCCGATCTCCTTCTTCTCTCCCGCGATATCCGACGCCTTCGCCTCGCGCTCGCGCAGCTCCATCTCGTAGAGCTTGGAACGAAGCACCTTCAGCGCGGTGGCCTTGTTCATGTGCTGGCTCCGCTCGCTCTGGCAGGCGACTACGATCCCGGTGGGGAGATGGGTGATCCTGATGGCGGAGTCGGTGGTGTTGACGTGCTGGCCGCCGGCGCCGCTGGAGCGATAGGTATCGATCCTGAGGTCGCTCTCTACGATCTTGATATCGATGTCGTCCTCCTCAATGACGGGGAACACGAAGACCGATGCAAAGGAGGTATGGCGCCTGGCGCTGCTGTCAAAGGGGGAAATCCGCACCAGCCTGTGGATGCCGGCCTCTGCCTTCAGGTAGCCGTAAGCGAACTCGCCTGTCGCCGCGAAGGTGACGCCCTTGACCCCCGCGCCATCCCCTTCCTGGTAGTCGGTGATCTCGGTCTTCCACCCTTTCTTCTCGCAGTAACGGAGGTACATGCGAAGCAGCATCTCCGCCCAGTCCTGGGACTCCGTCCCGCCGGCGCCCGCGTTTATGGAAAGAAAGGCCCCGGAGGCGTCGTGGGGGGCGGAGAGCATCCTGCGGAACTCGGCCTGGCTTACCCCCGATTCGAGTTCGGCGTTCATGGCGGCGACCTCGGCCAGCGTCGCCTCGTCCTGCTCCTCGTTCCCCAGTTCGACCAGTTCGCGGATATCCTGCGCCTGCCGGTTCAGGTGCTCCCAGGTGAGGACGTCCTTCTCCATCGCCGTCCTGGCCTTGAGCACCTTCTGGGCATGCTCCGCGTCGTTCCAGAAATCGGGGCGGTTGGTCTGCTCCTCGAGCTCCTGCATCCGCTCCTTCTTGTCATCTACGTCAAAGAGACCCCCGGAGCTTGTTGATACGCTCGGCGAGCCCTTCTACCTTGGCACTTTCTTCTCTGAACATCCGATTGCTCCTTGTCTATGGCTACGACCCGGGGGCCGTTCATGGTGAACTGCCGGCACTTCGGTGCCAGCTGCGATCGCGGCGGGAACGCCGCTCCGACGAAAACTCAGAACTGCTTCTTCTTCAATCCGGCGACGCCGAGGAGGATGCCGGCGCCCAGGGTAAGGAGCGCGAAGAGATCTCCATGGCGGTTGTAAAAAGTGCTGCCGCTTCCCTGCCTCACCTCGGCGCTCAGGGTCGCCTCCTCGAAGAGCGGGGTCATCCCCCGGATGTGCCCCTTGCTGTCAATCACCGAGGAGATCCCGGTGTTGGCGGCGCGCACCAGCGGGACCCTGTTCTCCACCGCGCGGAAAACGGTCATGGAGAGATGCTGGTAGGGGGCGGAGGAGCGCCCGAACCAGGCGTCGTTGGTGATGTTCACCAGCATCCCGGCGCCCCCGCGGACATAGGCGCGCGCCACCTCGGGGAAGATCCCCTCGAAGCAGACCAGCACGCCGATCTTTCCAGCCTCGGTATCCAGCGGCAGGGCGGCTTTTCCGGGGGAGAAGTCCCCGATCCCCGCGACCAGCTTGTTCACGAAGGGAAGCAGGGACGCCAGCGGCACGTACTCCCCAAACGGCACCAGGTGCATCTTGTCGCTGCGCCCGACCACGCCCCCTTGCGGGGAGATCAGGAAGGCGCTGTTCAGGTAGCGCACCAGGTCCCCCTCCTTCTCGTAGGCCGGGCTCCCGGTGACGAGGCAGCTCTTCAGCTCGGCTGCCAGCGACTTGACCCGTGCCGCGTATGCCGGCTCCCCCTGGAAGTAGAAGGGAAGCGCGCTCTCGGGCCAGACCACCAGGGTCCCCGCCGTCTGGCACCCCTTGCGGGTCAGTCGCTCGTAGGTCCTGACGGTCGATTCCCGGGAAGCCGCATCCCATTTCACGTCCTGCGGGATGTTTCCCTGCACCAACAGCACCCGCTGCGGGGTCCCTTTCTCCACCTTGGTCAGCGCGGTGACGCCGTAGCCCAGGGTGGCTGCCAGCAGCAACAGCATGATAATGAGACCGCGCACCGGGTACGGCTCCCCCCTGTGACGCAGGGAGATCCAGATCCGGTAAAAGATCACGTTGGCGAACGCCACCAGGAAACTGACGCCGTAGACCCCGGTCAGGTCGCTGATCTGGATCAGCGGCAGGGTGCGGTACTGGGAGTAGCCGAGGTTCGCCCAGGGAAACCCGGTCAGAACATGGGAGCGGACAAGCTCGCCCCCCACCCAGAGCACCGGGAAGGAGCAAAGCAGCGAGATGCGCCGGGCTTCGCAGCGGCGGGCGAGCCACATCACCAGGCCCGGATAGAGCGCGAGGTACCCTGCGAGCACCAGGTAGAGCACCCCGCTCACGCTCCAGTGCAGCTTCCCGTAGCTCGTCATCACGATGTTGATCCAGTAAAGGATGCCGGCGTAGGCCGCGCATCCGGCGCTGAAGCCGAGTTTGAAGCAGAGTTTCGGGGACGCTCCGGCCGCCGCCGTCAGGAGCGGCACGAAGGCGAACCAGGCCAGCAGCGAGATGCCGGGTTGCGGAAAGGAGAGCGCCAACATGCCGCCCGAGACAAGCGCGAGCAGGTAGCGTCCCGCCGTCGCCTCCTCGAGAATAGCCGTCTTTCTTTTCACTGTGCCTCGGACTCCCTATCCTGCTGCCGCGGTTCGCGCCTTTTGATGTGCACCTTGGCGATGCGCCTGTCATCGGCCTCCAGCACGGTCAGCACCAGGTTATCGCTCTCGATTACCTCCCCTTGGGACGGGATCCGCCCGGTTAGGTGGAAAATGAGCCCCCCGACCGTCTCGAACTTCTCCTTCTCGACGACCACGTCGAAGTGCTCCTGCAGCTCCTCGATGAGGAGCCTACCGTCGGCGACGATGGTGCCGTCGGACTGTACCGAAAGCCGCTCCGTCTCCAGGTCGTACTCGTCCTGGATGTCGCCCACGATCTGCTCCAGGAGGTCCTCGATGGTGACCAGGCCGGCCGTGCCGCCGTACTCGTCGATGACAACGGCCATGTGGACGCGACGCTTCTTGAAGTCGTGCAGCAGCTCCTCCAGGTTCTTGGTCTCCGGGATGAAGAAGGGGGGGCGGATCAGCTTGCGGAGTTCGATGGCGCCGTCGGGCTCCCCCCAGTACCTGAGGAGGTCCTTGGCGTAGATGAGGCCGATGACGTTGTCGATGGTCCCCTCGTAAACCGGGAGCCGGGAATGGCCGCAGGCGATGATCGCCTTCAGCACCTCGCTCACCTCGTCCTCTATGGAGACGCAGGCCATCTCCATGCGCGGCAGCATGATCTCGCGCACCATGGAGTCGCCCAGTGCCAGGATGGAACGGATCATCTCGTTCTCCTCCTGGTTGATCACCCCCTCTTCCTCGCCGGCGTCCATGATCTCCTGGATCTCCGCCTCGGTCACCCGCTTCCTGCCGTACAAGAGCCTGGTCAGGGTCTCGATGAGCCCTTCCCTTTTGCGTCCGTTATCCTCTTCCAAGGATGTATCTCCTTCGTTTATCTGTTGAACCGGTGGCCGGTCACGCTTACCTGAGTGCGCCGAACAGCACGTTGACCGCCACCGTTATCGTGATCCCGGTCAGCGCGCCGTACACCACCTCGCGCATGCTGTGAATCCGGAGCAGCAGCCTGGAATGGCTTACCATAACGGCGAGGATGAGGCACAAAAGCGAAATGAGCGGGTCCTGGGTGCTGAGCGAGACCGAGGTGGCTATGGAGAAGGCGACCGCGGAGTGACCGCTTGGAACCCCACCCTTGAGCGGGGTCCCGCTGCCGGTGATCCCCTTCAAAATGATGACCGCTATGAGCACGAGGATCGCAGAGACCAGGATCCCCAGCTCGGAGCCTGTTCCGACCATGGCAAGCATCCTCCTTTGCATCGGGAATAAGTATTTGGCCAGCACCAGGTAACCGATGATGGCGGTGCCGAACGCAGCCGTCAGCACGGCACCCGCCGCGACGTCCTTGGCCAGCTTCGCCATAGGGTGGAACTCGGGGGAGATCATGTCGACCACGACCTCGATCGCCGTGTTGAGCAGCTCGGCAAAGAGGACGAAGCTGATGGCGAGGGCCAGCAGCATGAACTCGACCGGCGAGACCCGCAAAAGGAGCGCCGCGCAAAGGACCGCAAGCGCGGACAGGAAATGATGCCGCATATGCTTCTGGGTCCGTGCCGTGTAGAGGACCCCCTCTATGGCGCAGTTCACCGAATCGATGAAGCGGGTCGGCTTCACCTGCGCCCCCTGGCCCGGCCTGCGGGGACCGGAAGACGGCGGTGCGGGCTAGACAAGGCCTTCCTCCACCAGGAGGGCGAAGATCTCCCGCTCCTTGGCCTCCATCCTGGCGGCCTCCGCCTCGCCGCTTCTTTCGTGGTCGTAGCCGGTGATGTGCAAAATGCCGTGCAGCAGCAGGAAGTAAAGGCGGCCGAGGAAGGTCTCCCCCGCCTCCTCCGCCTCGCGCGCGGCGGTGTCCACCGAGATCACCACGTCACCGAGCAGGCCGGGGTTCACGGAGCCGAATTCCCCCTCCTGCATGGCGAAGGAGATCACGTTGGTCGCCTTGTCCCGTCCCAGGTATGTGCGGTTCAGGATCCTGATGGCGCGGTCCCCCACTATGCTGACGGAGAGCTCCGCCTCAGGACATCCCAAGGCGTCTAAGATCCTCTGCGCCACCTTTCGCAATGCCGTCGTCCCGACCGGCATCCGTTTTTGGCGGTTCGCTATCGAAATCCTCTGGACACTTCTTGCCAATGCATTTCTCCTTGTAGGCCGGCTCCGGGTAATCGATCCGCTGATGGTAGATCCCCGCCAGTATCTGGTTGAAGCTCTTAGCTATCTCGTGCAGGTTCTTGAGCGTCAGCTCGCACTCGTCGAGCTGCCCGTCGATGAAGATGTTGTTGATGATCTTCTGCACCATCCCCTGGATCCTTGCCGGGGTCGGGTCGGAAAGGGTGCGCGAGGCGGCCTCCACGCAGTCGGCCAGCAGCACGAGCCCCGCCTCCCTGGTCTGCGGCTTAGGTCCGGGGTAGCGGAAGTCCCGGTCGTCCACCGGAGGGGAGCCCGGGCTCTCCAGCCCCTTCGCCTTCAGGTAGAAGTAGCTGATGAGGGAGGTGCCGTGGGACTGGCGGATGATCTCTATGATCGGCTGCCCGACCCGGTGCTCCTTGGCGAGTTCCACCCCCTCCTTCATGTGGGAGATCAGGATCAGCGCGCTCATGCTCGGGGAGAGCTTGTCGTGGCGGTTCTCGCCGTCGCGGATGTTCTCGATGAAGTACTGGGGCTTTTTCAGCTTGCCGACGTCGTGGTAGTAGGCGGCCACCCTGGCCAGAAGCGGGTTCGCGTTGATCGCCTCGGCCCCCGCCTCCACCATGTTGCCGACCAGCACGCTGTGGTGGTAGGTGCCGGGGGCGCGGATCATCAGCTCGCGCAAAAGGGGCGAGTTGAGGTTGGCAAGCTCCAGGAGCTTCACGTCGGTGGTGTACTGGAAGAGCGCCTCGATGAGCGGGATGGTGCCGGAGACGTAGACCGCGTTGATGAGCCCCCCCAGGAGGGCGAAGGCTATGCAGTAGACGGTCTGCAGGGAAAAGTGGCTGTCGCTGTAGACGTAGAAGCAGACGGCGAGCGCCATGTTCACCATGCTGATCTTGAAGCCGGCCGTGTAGATGGTCCCCCGCTCCTTGCACTGGCGCACGCCGTGGGCCCCCACGATGCCGCCCAAGAGCGCGTAGACGGCAACCTGCAGGGAGTTGTTCAGCATGATGCCGGTGAGGGGGGCGCAGACCGCGCAGTAGACCAGCGCGATCTCCGAGTTCAGGATGATCCTGACGATGATGGCGCTGGCCGCGAAGGGGAAAAGATAGAAGTAGCTCGCCGTATCGATGGAAGGGAACAGCCCCCCCAGGGCGGTGGATACGGAGAAGATCAGCTTCAAAACCGCGAAGTTGGCTACGGTGAGCAGCGAAAGGAGCAGGATGTCCTTGTTGGTGAGCTTGAACTTCCTGATGTTCTTGATGCCGAACCGGTACGGCGCATAGCAAAGGACGAGGATCAGCCCGAACACGCCGAGCCCGGTGACGATCGGTGCGCGGTTCTTCGACTTGAACATCTTCTCGAGCTTCATCGCCTGCTCGGAGGTGACCCGCTCCCCTACCCTGACGATCATCTCGCCGCGCTTCATCTTGAAGAGGACCGGGCGTACCGCGCCCCGCGCCTCGCTCTTCTTGTCGTCGGTGCCGTTTCGGTCGAAGGTGAGGTTCGGGGAGATCATGCGCAGCGCCACACCCTTCAGGATCTCGAGGTCGTGGGAGGCGGCGCCCTGGGTCAGGCTCATGGCGGCGAAGGAGCGCCTGGCGGTGGCGAGGTCTATGCTCTCGGAAAAGTCGCCGCTCGCAACCTCCTGCTTGGTCGCCTCGTCGATGACCACTATGCCGTGACGCAGGTCTGCGGCAAAGTGGGTGCGGTCCGCCACGATGCGCAGCCGGTAAAGCGGCGCGAGCTGCCGCCCGAGGTCCGAGATGAAGGCCCGCTCCTGCCTCACCCGGGAAAGTGCCGAGAACTCCTGCGGCGAGACCTCTACGGCGAGGGCGCCGGTCACGGCGGTCCTGCGCGATTCCCCCTGGGGCGCCTCCTCGCGCAGCATGTCCAGGGCTTCCTCGAAGCGGCGCACCAGCTCGATGTTCCCGTTGGGAGCAAGCGTATAGACAAAAGGCGCGGAGGCTTCCGCCTCGGCGCGCTTCTTCTCGGTCAGAAGCAGGTCCTCGATGAGGTAGTCCTGGGTCGCTCGTATGTCGGAGGTGGCGATGTCCCCCTCGCGGTAATGCACCGAGAGGAACTGCGGGCTCGGGATGATGAGCAGGGTGAGGAATAACGCCGTGAGGAAAAGCATGACAAAGCGGCTGCGCTTTTCATACTTGTCGCAGGAGAACCCCTTTGCAACCGCGTCCATCCAGCTGTCGCAAAGCCGGACCAGCGAACTCTTCTGTTTTATCTGTTTATCGCCGCTATCGGTGGGCATTATTTCAATAAGTTCCCGTGTCGTAAAGACAGAAACTGCAGGTTGGCAGGCAAGGGGACAATATATCCCTTTTACCGGATCAGTGTCAATCTAAACGAAATTATCGGGAACGCCGTCACCACTGCGTGTTAGCAAAATTTTACAAAACAGCTTCCATTTGAGTGCAGATATGTTATATAACGTCATTCCATTAAGACGGGCGGCGTTGCCCGTTCACAATCAAATTCAAGCAGGGGGGGAGAGATGAGCCAGATAACCGACGTTTATGCCAGAGAGATCCTTGATTCCAGGGGCAATCCGACGCTGGAGGTTGAAGTCTTCCTGGATTCCGGTGCCATGGGAAGGGCAGCGGTTCCCTCGGGCGCATCGACCGGCGAGCGTGAGGCGCTGGAACTGCGCGACGGAGACAAGGGACGCTATCTCGGCAAAGGCGTGGAGAAGGCCGTTTCCAACGTAAACGACATCATCGCCGACGAGATCACCGGCATGGACGCGACCGACCAGGTCGGCATCGACAAGCGCATGCTCGCCCTTGACGGCACCGACTTCAAAAGCCGCCTGGGCGCAAACGCGATCCTCGGCGTTTCGCTGGCAGTAGCCAAGGCCGCGGCCGACGAAGTCGGGCTGCCGCTTTACCAGTACATCGGCGGGTCCAACGCGAAAGAACTGCCGCTGCCGATGATGAACATCATCAACGGCGGCGCACACGCCGACAACAACGTCGACATCCAGGAATTCATGATCATGCCGGCAGGCGCCAAGACCTTCAAGGAAGCCCTGAGGATGGGCGCCGAGATCTTCCACGCGCTGAAGGGCGTTCTCAAGGCAAAAGGGTACAACACCGCGGTCGGCGACGAGGGGGGGTTCGCACCCGACCTGAAGTCGAACGAGGAGGCCCTCGAGGTCATCATGGAGGCGATCGTCAAGGCGGGCTACAAGCCGGGCGAGGAAGTGCTGCTGGCGCTGGACGTCGCTTCCTCCGAGCTGTTCAAGGACGGGGTCTACACCCTGGAGAACGAGGCGCAGCCGAAGAAGAGCGCCAAGGAACTGATCGACTTCTACGAGATGCTGGTGAACAAGTACCCGATCATCTCCATCGAGGACGGCATGGCCGAGAACGACTGGGACGGCTGGAAGCAGCTTACCGACCGCCTCGGCAAACGGATCCAGATCGTTGGCGACGACCTGTTCGTCACCAACCCCGCCATCCTGAAGGAAGGGATCCAGAAGGGAATCGCCAACTCCATCCTGATCAAGCTGAACCAGATCGGCACCCTTACCGAGACCCTCGACGCCATCGAGATGGCGAAGCGCGCCGGCTACACCTGCGTGATCTCGCACCGCTCCGGCGAGACCGAGGACACCACCCTTGCCGACCTCGCCGTAGCGGTCAACGCCGGACAGATCAAGACCGGCTCCCTCTGCCGCACCGACCGCGTTGCCAAGTACAACCAGCTGCTGAGGATCGAGGACGAGCTGGACGAGGTGGCGCTGTTCAGGGGGCACGAGGTGTTCTACAACGTGAAGAAGTAGGGCGACCATCCATTGCCCTGCCGGGCGCACCGACAAAGGAGGCGCATCCCGAAAGGATGCGCCTCTTTCTTTTTTCTCCTTTTCCGCGGCGCCCAGCAGGGAGCGTTTCACGCAGGCCATGCCGAGGGGGTATCCATGGCGCATGCGGTTTCGACACCGCCCTCCCGCCTCTACCCCGTTTCGGGATTCCCTTGCGACTTCTCCCTCATGAGGGTATACTCCGCTCCATGTTAACCTACCAGATAGAAGCCAAAGACCACTGCAGGCGCGTGGACAGCTTTTTGCGCAACCTGCTGCCGACCGCCCAATTTTCCTACTTGAAGAAACTGATCGGCGCCGGACACCTGAAGGTGAACGGGGCGCCTGCCGAGCCGGGACAGACCCTGCGCCATTCCGACCAGGTGAGTTTGAAGGAGAGCGCCAAGACCTCCGCCTTCCTGGCCCGCCTGACCCCCGAGCTCGACATACTGTTCGAGGACAGCTGGATCATCTGCCTCAACAAGGCGCCGGGGCTCTCCGTGCACCGCACCGAGGACCCGGAAGAGGAGACCCTGGTGGATCTCGCCGATTCCCTGCTGCAAAAAAGGGACGGGGTGGGAAGGCTCAGGCCGGTGAACCGGCTGGACAAGGGGACTTCGGGCGCCATCATCCTCGCCAAGAGCGCGGTTGCCGCCGGCATGTTCGGGAAGATGGTGCAGGAAGAGGGGCTGGGGAAGCTTTACCTTGCCATGGTCGAGGGGAAACTGCAAAAACAGGGCGTGATAGATGCGCCGCTGGAGGGGAAGGAATCCCGGACCGGTTACCTGAGGCTTTTCCAGGGAGGGGGTGTGGCTCTTTTGGCCGTCTACCCGCTGACCGGGCGGATGCACCAGATCAGGCAGCATTTCAAGATGATCGGTCACCCGATCCTTGGCGACAAACGTTACGGCGGCAGGTCGCTTACCGGCTTTACCGGCCACGCCCTGCACTCCTTCAGGACCAGCCTGGTACATCCTGCGACCGGCGAGCAGGTAGATATTCCCGCCCCGCCCCCGGCCCAGTTGTTGCGGCTCGCCTCCAGATTCGGCTCGGTCAGCGAAGAGACCCTGCTAGGCGCCCTGGAGCAGGTCCCCCCCGCGGAGACGCTCCCGCTCTAGCCTCACCACCCCTGCTCGCCTATGAGCGGCACGAAGCGGACCGAGCAGAGATCCTCGTGCTGCAGTCTGCCGTCCGCCAGGCGCCGCACCCGTACGAGCTCCTGCAGATGCTGCGTGGGGCCGACGGGTATCACCAGCCTCCCCAGGGGCGCCAACTGCTCCAGCAACTCGCGGGGCACACCCGGCGCCCCGGCCGTAACCACGATGGCGTCATAAGGGGCATGCCCCCGCCACCCCATGGTCCCGTCCCCAACATGCACCGACACGTTGCGATAGCCCAGCTCCTGCAGTCTGGCGCTGGCAGCCTCCGCAAGCCCGGGCAGCCGCTCCACCGTGAATACCTGTGCCGCGCAGCGGCTCAGCACTGCGGCGGCATAGCCTGAGCCGGTTCCTATCTCCAGCACCCGCTCCTGCCCCCTGAGCTCCAGTGCCTCTACCATGTAGGCGACGATGTAAGGCTGCGAGATGGTTTGCCCCTCGTTGATCGGCAGGGGACCGTCGTCGTAGGCGAAAAGCTCCATCCCCGGCGGCAGGAACGCCTCCCTAGGCACATCCCGCATCGCTTTGAGGACTGCCGCATCGCGTATTCCCCGTGCCGCGAGGTGCTCGCTCAACATCCGCTCCTTCCTCGCCTCCAGTGCTCTTTCGGGATCGATCGTCATGAGCCCCTCCAAAAGCCTCAATGGTACCATGCGGCAGCAGGCACACAACCGGCGCTGATCAAGGATTCCCAGGCTGGCTCTCAGTGGAGATTGACGGGACTGTCAGCAGGCAAGTCAGTCGACGCCCGACGCGAGGCATTGGCGCAACCCAACACTGCACACGATAGTCCCGCACTTTCAAGCCGTTGACTCTTTTTTTCGGTGGGCGTACACTAAAATCATAACAGAGAGTTCTTTGAGAAAGCTCTGGGGTACAGGTAAAGGTGGCGTGAGGTACCCTGAGTATTCCACACTAACGATTCCCCGGGTTTCAGACGTGGTGTGCAATTTCTGGTAGTACTAGGGAATTACCTAAAGCGTTTTCCAGGGATATGCTTTACAAGAGAGCGTGGTCTCACAAAACCCTTACGGCACTTCGGAGCTCATAGCTGGCGCTTAAGGAGATCAAGCCGATTGGCCTATAATAATCTCATCCGTCATGCGCGTATCAACCGCTTCAAAAAGGGGAAGATAGGCGGGTTCAACGGGCAACATGGTCCCTACAGAGCATGTCCCTAGCATCTG
Organism: uncultured Geomonas sp.; assembly: GCA_964519915.1. Taxonomy (GTDB): domain Bacteria; phylum Desulfobacterota; class Desulfuromonadia; order Geobacterales; family Geobacteraceae; genus Geomonas. The sequence continues at coordinate 20,867 of CAZFMI010000035.1, read as the reverse complement.
CTGAGTCAGCCACCGACGGATATGAGTAAAGGATCCCATATTTAAGCGCCAGTTATCCCCTTCGGAAAAGGCCCGTTGCCAAGCGCAACGGGCTTTTTTCGTTATCGCCTCCCGGGTGCCTGCGTAAAGCCTCGGCGCTAGCAGCTACCGATGCTGCGATGCTGCGCATGATCCGGGTGCTCCGAGGCGTTGTGATGCAGTGGATGATCCGGGTGCTATACTTGGTCCGTTCAAATTGGCTCATTCTAAACATACACGGAGGTAGCCATGCCACGAGGTGCCAGAATAACGATGGAAGAAAAAGGACAGATGGCCGTCCGGAGCCTGGAGCCTTACCTGCCCAAAGGGGGATATCCGGACGGTACGTTTTGCAAGGGGTGCGGCATAGTCTACCGCAACAAGAGATGGCAAATGGAGAGCATACCCCCCTCCCAGCACAGCGGCGAGGTGTTTTGCCCCGCCTGCCAGCGCATCCAGGGGGAAGACCCCGCCGGCGTAGTTACGCTTTCGGGGCCATACCTCGCGCAGCACAGGGAGGAAATCCTCAACAGCATCAAACAGCAGGAGGCTAAGCACAGGGTGAAAAACCCGCTGGGGCGCATCATGGAAATTAAGGAGGAGGACGGCCTGATCACCGTCACCACTACGGAGGACAAGCTGGCTCAGAAAATCGGGCGCGAGGTGTACAAGTCCCAAAGGGGCGAGCTTCACTACAAGTGGAGCCACGACCAGCGCATGGTCCGAGTGGACTGGATGCGCTGACGGCGCCAGCCTGTTTTGCGCAGCGGAAAAAGGAAGCCCCCCTTGCAGTAACCTGCAAGGGGGGCTTTTTCTTTAGCGTCTCTCTTCGCGCAGCGGGTCGAACAGGTACTCGAGGCCGTTCACCTTGATCTCGTACATGCACTCCAGCAGGTCGCCCAGTTCCCCCTTGGGGAAACCTTCCTGCCGCATCCAAACCAGGTACGGCTCCGGCAGATCCACGAGCAGGGTTCCTGCGTGCTTGCCAAAGGGCATCCTGGTGCGTGCCAGCCTCAGCAGGCAGGCACGGTCCGGGAATAGTTCTTCCAAGCCGCTACCCCTTCGAAAGTTTTGCCTTCAGCAGATCGCCCAGAGTACCCATGCCTTTGGGGGCCTCAGCAACCGTCTTCTTGTAGGCATCCATGGTTTCCGTCTGTTCCTGCTCTGCACGGCTTACCGAGGCGAGCGACAGGGAAATCCTTCTCTGCTCGCGGTCGACACCCTCGACCTTCACCTCTACCTCCTGCCCTTCCGAGAGCACCTCGCGCGGGTGCTGAATCCGCTTGCCGGCACCGAGCTTGGAGATATGGATCAGGCCGTCCACGCCGCTTCCCAGCGTCACGAAGGCGCCAAACGGGGTGAGTCGGGCGACTTTGCCGTTTTGATAGGACCCTTCCGGGAAGGCACTGGCTGCCTCCTCCCAGGGGTCTGCCAGGGTGTCTTTCAGGGAGAACGAGATGCGGTTTTTCTCCCAGTCGATCCCCTTAACCACCACGTCTATTTCCTGGCCGACCGAGAGGACTTCGCTCACGTCGTTGACACGGGCCCAAGCCACCTCGGAAACCGGCAGAAGACCCTCGACCGCACCGATGGAGACGAAGGCACCGAAATCGCGCAGCGAGGTTACCTTCCCCGTTACCCGGTCACCCACCTTCAGCGTCTCTTTGAGGGCATCTTTTTGTTGCTGCTGCTCCTGTTCGAGCAGCGCACGGTGCGATACCACTATGTTGCGGCCGTTCTCGGCGTACTCGGTGATCTTGAAGGACATCTGCCTGCCTATCAGCGAAGCGGTATCCTCCACCCTTCTCAGGGCGACCTGCGAGAACGGGCAGAAGGCGCGAGAGCCGGCTACCTTCACCTCGAAGCCCCCCTTCACCTCTTTCTCAACCACTCCCTGGACCGGGATGCCTGCTGCATATGCCTCTTCCAGCTGCGCGTTACCGGCCGACTGGCCGCTGCCGGCTCCGATCTTCGTGGTGAAGCGCATCTCGTTGTTGCGCGAGGAGATGAACCATGCGGTCACCTTGTCCCCCACCTTGACGCTCACGTTCCCTTCTGAGTCGGTCAGTTCTTTTATGTCAAGGACCCCTTCGCCCTTGCGCCCGGTGTCCAAAAAGACCCAGTCCTTGGTGATCTTGAGGACCGCTGCCTCCAATTTGGAGCCCGGCTTCAGGTGGCCGGCATCCTTCTGGCTGCGCTCGAACAAGTCGGCAAAGCTTTCCTCTTCAGTCTCCATCTCTTCCCTGTTGTCGTTGTCCATTTAAATGACCTCTTCGTCCGTTTTTGTTGCGGTTCAGCAACCCATGGAGCATACAGGTGACCCCACACCCTTGTCAACTAGCATTGAACCATTTGTGCACCCCGCCTGTAGCGGAGAATGCCCTCAAAGGCTGCAGGATTCCCGATAGCAACGCCAGTTGGAAAACGATATCAGTTTAACCCGTTTCCCCTTTCCCCTCTAGGGAATAAAAATCCATTTATTTGGAAAAGCCACTAAAGTCACGGCACCCTGATTCCGATAGGTTTTGTAGTCGTGCCAGAAACTATCGCATCGAGGGAGAGCGAAAATGGGCGTCTTGGTTTGCTATGACGATTTCACCTATGACGTGATTAATGACTATCACCTCGACTACCTTGTCACCACCGGCTGCATTGTCGGGTTCGACAGGTCGGAACAGTGGGTGAAACAGGAGGGTCTTTCCAATGTCGCCTCGACCGCTCCCGGCAACCTGCCACCCCGCTCCGCCTAACTCGACCATACATCCCTGGCCAGCCCCGGCAGCTGCATCTCCCCTCCTCCGCCAGGACCACGTCCGCGACTACGAGCGCTACAACTCATCCCCATCCCATCCACGCGCCTTGCCTTACCTCAACAGATAGCGACCTCGCTCCCCCCCGCCTTTCAGCGAAAACAAACTATGGTAACATCTCCGGGTGCAAGGCCATCCGAACAGCTGCAACGGAGGTGGTATGAACATACCAGCGGCGCTGAAACGCATTTCCGACACGGTTTGGGAACTGCCGGTGAGCTACAAGGAGGGGATGCTGGTCCCCGCAAGGATCTTCGCGTCTGAAAAGTTGATTGCCGAGATGGATGCCGGGGTCTTCGAGCAGGTCAGCAACGTGGCCACGCTCCCAGGCATCCAGCGCTACGCCTACTGCATGCCGGACGGCCACTGGGGTTACGGTTTCCCGATCGGAGGTGTCGCAGCCATGGACCCGGGGAGCGGGGTGATATCTCCCGGCGGCATCGGCTTCGACATAAACTGCGGCATGCGTCTGGTGCTTACCAACCTCACCGCCGAGCAGGTGCTCCCCAAACTGCATCAACTGATCGACAGGTTGTTCACCAGGATACCGACCGGCGTCGGGTGCCACGGATTTGTGAAACTGAAGGAGGACGATTTCCGTTCCGTGGTACAGCAGGGGTCGCGCTGGTGCCTGAAGCAGGGGTTCGCGACCCAGGAGGACCTGGAGATGACCGAGGAGGGAGGCTGCTTCCCCGGTGCGGACGCATCCCACATAAGCGACAAGGCGGTGGAGCGCGGCTACAACCAGCTGGGCACGCTGGGATCCGGCAACCATTACTGCGAGATCCAGGTGGTGAAACCGGAGAACATAATGAACGCGGAACTTGCCGAGGCGTTCGGGCTGACCATACCCAACCAGGTGGTGATCATGTTCCATTGCGGCAGCAGGGGGTTTGGGCACCAGGTGGCGACGGATTACCTGAAACTGTTCCTCTCGGTCATGGACCGCAAGTACGGCATCAAGATCAGGGACCGCGAACTTGCCTGCGCCCCGTTCCACTCCCCGGAGGGACAGGCCTACTACAGCGCCATGAAGTGCGCCGTCAACATGGCCTTCGCCAACCGGCAGGTGATCCTGCACCGCATCAGGGAGGTCTTTTCCGACCTCTTCCGCGCCTCTCCCGAGGAACTCGGGCTCCGCATGGTGTACGACGTGGCCCACAACACGGCGAAGCTGGAAAAGCACATGGTGAACGGCAAATACAAGGAGCTCCTTATTCACCGCAAGGGCTCGACCCGGGCCTTCGGCCCCGGCGCGCCCGGTCTTCCGGAGTGCTACGAAAAGACGGGACAGCCGGTGATCATCGGAGGGAGCATGGAGACCGGTTCCTACCTGCTTGCGGGGATGGCAAGCGGCGCCGACGCCTTCTTCACCACCGCTCACGGCAGCGGCAGGACCATGAGCAGGCATGAGGCCAAGAAGAGCTTTCGCGGCGACAAGCTGCAGCGCGAAATGGAGGCGAGGGGGATCTACGTCCGCACCGACTCCTTCGGAGGACTTGCGGAGGAGGCCGGTCCCGCCTACAAGAACATCGACGAGGTCGTGGAGGCAACCGAGTTGGCCGGCCTCAGCAAAAGGGTGGCACGCCTGGTGCCGATCGGCAACATCAAGGGATAGTGCGGCGGGATGCGGGGGAAAATTCCGGAGGTAGATGATGCCATATGAATATCGCGGCGACATAGCACATGCCGACATTGCCTTCAACGTCTGGGCGGAGACCCTGGAGGAACTGTTCAGGGACGCGGCTCGGGCAACCATGCAGGTCATGGTGGAGAACCTGGCGGAGGTCCGGCCGGAGCAAACCGTCGATCTGGAACTCGAGCAGGAGAACGAGGAAATGCTGCTGTTCGATTTCCTGAACGAGCTGGTCTTTTACAAGGATGCCAGACGGCTGATCCTGCTCCCGTCGCACATCACCATCTCCAATGAGGGGAAGGGTTTCAAGGTGCATGCAACACTGCAGGGAGAGGAGATCGACGTGGCAAGGCATCACATGAACACCGACGTGAAGGCGGTCACCATGCTGAGATACTCGCTGGAGCGGGTAGCCGAGGGGTGGCGGGCGAGCGTTGTGCTGGATGTCTGAAAGGGCTAGCTGACAGTGAAGGCGGGATCGACGATCCGCTCGCTGCGGCAAACGGGGCATCTGCCCGGTTTTTTCAGGCGCTCTCTTTTCCGGAAAGAAAAACCGCACTCGAGGCAGAGGGGAGGGAGCACGACCAGAGCGCCGTGGAGTGCGGTCTTGATATGCTCGAGGTGCTCCAGCACCTCCTTCTCGCCGATGCCAACCCGACCAGAGATCTCCTTCGCGGTGAGACTTTCCCCGGTTATCAGGGTGATTATCTCCTGGCGCACCGTATCGTGACGGTCAGGGGGGATCCTTGGTTCCTTGGCTCTGCTCTTCATGACGCCCCCCGGTACGTTCCATAACCAAAGCCGGCGCAGTAGCTTTTACGCTCTGCGCCGGCTGCGTTTCCAGGCTCTTCAGGACTGACATTCAGCCGAGCACCACCAGGTTGTTCACCACTTCGTTTACCCCAAGCACGTACCAGACGTCCGACTCGGCCGCCCTTTTCGCGTTCGGGGTGGCGACAGCCCCCTCCATGGTGACGACACCCTCCTCACTCCGAAGAGAGATCTGGGACGCGTTTACCAGCGGGTCCTTCTCCAGTACGATCCGGATCAGGTCGACCAGTTCATCGTCATTCTCCTCGGCGTTTGAGGAGAGGTCGATCCCGTTGACAACATCCCTGCTTCCCGGTACCCACCAGGCAAGCACCCCTGCCAGGCGCTTGTGCGAGACGCTCTCCGCGATGCCGTTAATTATCACGACCCCCTCGTTCACCTCCACCTCGAAAAACCGCCCCTCGTCCACCGATCGGATCGACTCCATCTCCTGTTTGACGACAGCCCTGACCGAATAGGACCTGAAAGCCGGTTCGCTGGTGAGGGAGTTGCAGACATGATCGCGGATGGCGCCATCCTCCATCTGTTCGGACGGCTCCACTCGCAGCCGGTCCACCAGCCCCTTTACCGGAGTCGGCTTCGCGGCTAGGTTGAGGGCGGTTTTCTTGGCAGCTATCCCTCCGACTTCGCCCGCGATGGTGACTACACCGTCGGCAAAACCCAGCTCTATGGGATGGTTGTGCAGATTCACCCTCGGCTCACGCTCAAGCGCCGCCCGGATAGTCCCTACGACCTCTTCCTCTCTAATCATGGTACGTCCCCCTTTCTCCGTTTGCCCCGGTGGAATAGCGACCATTCGGCCCGTCCCCCTAAAGTCCAGGCAGACCTGGCATTAGCACGGGTTCACAAAAAAGCAACGGAGTAGATTGTATCACGGAGGACTTCGATGTCGAACCGGGGCTGGGAGGCTGTGGAAGGCGGCAGAAACACCACTGGAGTGAATCTGCAGTGAATCTGGAGTGCGGCTGGAGACCTCCTCCCCCGAAGGGGAGGGTGAGCAAGTGGGTGCTCTTCTAGAGGATGCGGTTCAGGAAGGACTTTATCCTGTCGTGCTCCATCTGGTTGGCGAAGAAGTCCTCCGGTGTCCCCTGGGCCACGAAGGAACCCGCTTCCATGAAGATCACGCGGTCGGCCATCTCCTTGGCGAATCCCATCTGGTGCGTGACGATGATCATGGTCATCCCTTCCTTGCCAAGGGAGCGGATGGTGTCGAACACCTCCCCGATCAGCTCGGGATCCAGGGCGGAGGTCGGCTCATCGAAAAGCATCAGTTTCGGGCGCATGGCGAGCGCCCTTGCTATGGCGACACGCTGCTTCTGCCCTCCGGAAAGTGTGGCCGGATAGACGTCCCGCTTCTCCGACAGCCCGACCTTGTCCAGCATGTCCAGGGCAATCTCGCGGGAGGCCTCAGCGCTCTTCCTTTGCACGGTGAGCGGCCCCTCCATTACATTTCCGAGCACCGTCATGTGCGGGAACAGGTTGAAATGCTGGAACACCATCCCGATCTCGGAGCGAAGCGCGCAGATCTTGGCGGGCGCGTCCAGGTGGCGACGGCCGTGCTTGCTCCTCACATACCCGATCTCACTTCCCTCGAAGGAGATGGTCCCGTCCTCGATCTCTTCCAGGAAGTTCACCGAGCGAAGCAGCGTCGACTTCCCCGAGCCTGAAGGGCCGATGATGACGACGATCTCCCCGGGGCAGACGTCGAGATCGACGCCGTTCACCGCGGTGAGCGCGCCGAAACGCTTGGTGATCCCCCTGAGGCTTAACAGCGGTTGGTTAGCGGTTTTCATAGATGCCGGCCCGTATCTCTATCTTTTCGAAGATGAAGGTGAAGATGGTTGTGAACAGGAGGTAGATCAGCGCCGCCAGTATCAGCGCCGTGATGTTGAAATAGGCGTTGAACATCTGGTCCGCGGAGCGCATCAGTTCCACCATGGCGATGGTGGAGACGAGCGCCGTGTCCTTGATGAGCGCGATGAACTCGTTGCCGATGGGGGGCATGAGACGCTTGTAGGTCTGCGGGATGATGACCCTGCGCATCGCCTGCCAGTTGCTCATCCCGATCGCCTTGGCTGCTTCCATCTGGCCGTGCTCGATGCTCTGTATGCCGCCGCGGATGATCTCGCCAAGGTACGCGGAGTAATTGAGGCCGAGACCGAGGATTGCGGCGGTGAAAGGTTTGAAGGTGATGCCGAGTGAGGGGAGGCCGTAGTAGATGAAGAAGAGTTGCAAGAGAAGCGGCGTGCCGCGGAAGAGCCAGATGAAGAACCAGCAAAAGCCCGACACCGGCTTGAAGCTGCTCAGACGTCCCAGCGCGATCATGAGCCCCCCCAGGGGGGAGATCAGGATGGTGCAGAAGACCAGGGTGATGGTCATCACAGCGCCCTTGAGCAGTTGCGGCAGAAAGCGCAGGCAATCCTCGATGAACACCGTGTGGCGTGGTTTCTGCTCTTGCTGCACCGACTGGATGAAATTTAACGCCTCGGAGTGATCCGGGTAGAGCGCCAGTACTTCATTGGCACTGGCGCTGGCGGCGGCGAAATCCTGCAGGGCGAACTGGAGCCTCGCTATCTGCATCCTGCTTCTGACGAATGCGCCGTTTTCGTCCCCCTTGTCCAGCGGGACCTGCTTCAGGATGGTTATGGCTGCGGGCAAGTCGCCGCTGCCCATGGCGTCGTTGGCTTCACTGAAGACCTGATCGCTGTCCAGGCCATAACAGACCGGGACCAGGAGCAGGAGCAGACACGAAAAAAGCAGGATCGTCTTGGAGACCCTGCCGGAAAAGAATTTCATCGGGACACCTGATCAAATTGGACTGCCCCCCTCCCCGGCTGCAGGGAGGGGGAAGAGAAAAGACCTATTTCCACTTCTTGGGGTTGGTGATGTCCTCGCCGAACCACTTCTTGGAGAGTTTCGCCATGGTACCGTCCTTCACCATCTGGTCCAAGGCCTTCTGCACTGCCTCGCGCAGCTCCACGTCATCCTTGCGGAAGGCAACACCGAAGGGCTCCTTGGTGATGTAGCCCGGGATCACCTGGAACTTGCCAGGACGCTTGGCGATGAAGTCGCGGCCGGTCGCATCGTCGATGATGACCGAGTCCAGGCGCTTGGACTCGAGGTCGAGCAGGGCCTTCGGGTTGTCCTCGTACTCGCGTACCGATGCAGGCGCAGCCGGAAGCTTCTTGACCGCCTCGAGCGCGGAGGAGCCTTTTTGAACGCCGATGTTGGCGCCCTTCAGGTCGGCGAGCTTCTTAAATTTCTTCTCACCGAAGCGGACCACGGCAACCTGGCCGTCCATCTTGTAGGGCCTGGTGAAGGCGACCGCTTTCTTGCGCTCATCGGTAATGGTCATGCCGTTCCAGATGGCATCGAATTTTTTCGAATTAAGGGAGTGAATGACGCCGTCCCAGGCGGTCGGCTGCCACTTGATCTTGATGCCGAGGCGCTTGCCTACTTCCTCTGCGGCGTCTATGTCGAAGCCGACCAGTTCACCCTTGTCGTTGCGGTAGCCCATGGGGGGGAAGGCGTCGTCCAGGCCGATGGTGAGGCTCCCCTGGCTTTTCACCCTTTTGAAGGATCCGTCACCGGCGAAAGCCGAGACGGCTAGGGTGAGGACCAGCAGCGACGAAAGGATACCCAAGATCTTATTCACGTTTACGCTCCTTTTCTTTCCTGTATCGGAATGGTGCCTCTTAAGAAGATTTTGATGTAAACAAACAGCCGTTTCGACCGGCGGATTATTGCAGAATATACTCGTACCGTCAAGCAGGTATTGGAGATGTGGTAAGGCCGCCGGACAGGAACGAATGGAAATGGCAAGGGGGGAAAACGTGTCGACGGCACCCCGGCGCGCGTACCGTATACCATGTTGACCCTCAACAACGCAACTCTGTATAATTCGGGTAATTGGGCAACACGACTTGTCAGGAAGAGCAGCACGCGGGGCTTAGAGACAATGTGCAAGAAGATATTCATAGCAGCAACGGGGCAGCACTGCGGTAAAACCACCATCAGCCTGTCGCTGCTCCATCTGGCAAAGAAGAAATATGCCAGGGTGGGGTTCATCAAGCCGATAGGTCCCAAGGTGTTCATGTTGGACGGTGTCGAAATGGACATGGACGCGGCCCTTATCGCCTCGATCTACGGGATGGAGGCGGACCGTGCGCTGATGTCACCGGTTGTCGTCGGCAGGGGGTACACGAAGAAGTACCTGTCCGGCGAGATAAGTGCCGAAGCGCCGCTTGAGAGCATCAAGCAGGCGTGCCGTGAACTGGAGGCAAAAAACGACTTCCTCGTCATAGAGGGGTCCGGTCATGGCGGCGTCGGGTCCGTGGTCGGCATCAACAACGCCCAGATCGCCCGGGCGCTGGATGCGCCGGTGATCATGGTGGCCAGCGGCGGGATCGGATGCGTCATCGACTCGGTGCAGTTGAACCTTTCCCTGTTCAGACAGGAGGGGGCCGAGGTGAAACTGATCCTGGTCAACAAGATCCTGCCTAACAAGCGTGAGGAGACACTGGGCTATCTGAACAGCTTTTTTGCAGCACGGCAGCAGCAGATCGCCGGAGCCTTCGACTACTCCCGGACCCTCGCGAACCCTACGCTGCTCGACGTGTCGAAGCTGCTCAAGCTGCCGCTGCAGGGTGACCAGGAAGGGAAAAACAGGATCATCCATAACATACAACTGGGCGCTGCATCCTCCCAGCGTGTTATAGATACCCTGCAGGATTCTACGCTGCTCATCACCACGAGTTCGAGGGACGAGCTGATTGTCACCACCTCGGCACTCTACAACATCCCGGCCTACCGGCAAAAACTGGTCGGCCTGATCATTCCCGGCATCGCCCCCATATCTGCCATTAGCCAGAAGATCCTGGACGACAGCAACATCCCCTACCTCCGCACGCTGCAGAACACCGCCCAGGTTTTCATCTCCCTCTCCGAGCACGTCTCAAAGATCACCGCCGACGACCTGGAAAAGATCAGCCTGATCAAGTCCACCGCCGAGAGCGTCTTCGACTTCGAAACCATCGACGCCATGAGCCGCTGAAACTGGAAAGCCGGGGGGATCTCTGATCCCTCCGGCTTCCTTGTCTTTATCGGGTTCGGCAGCTGTCCCTGCGGACTACCCATGCCTGTCAGCCACAGCCTCATAGATGCCATAGGGCGTGGATTCAACCACCTGCACCGGCGCTCCCAGCTGTTTTTCAAGATCATCCAGGGTGAGGTTATCCAGGAAGACCCCTTCCCCCTCCTTCAGCATCACATCCGGCACCAGCACGAGATCTCCCAGTTCCTTCCCTTCGAGCGCGGCGACGATGTCCCTGCCGCAGACAAGGCCTGTCACGGTAACGCTCCTGCCGAAGAGCCTGTTCTCCACCGCGACCGGTGTGATGGACGCGCCGGTCGCACGGGACAGCCGCTCCAGAAAACCTGACAGGTAGGCGTAGGGTGATTCGCCGGTGACGACGGTGACGCGTGCGGGGTGAAGAGGCTCCGCTTCCTCCAACACCTGCTCCGCCTCCGACAGGAAAAGAGGGATCATCCCCACGCCGTTTTCCAGCTGCGGCAAATCGCCATAGGTTTCCAGGGGAGGAAACGGAAGCTCCCCCTTTATGTAGAATTCGTCTGCCAGGAACATGAAGGGCGCGCCCAGCCGCTCTTCCAAAAGCCCGGCCCGCGCCCCCCACTCCTCAACAAAAGAGGCGGCGAAATGCTTGGCAAGGGGGGTCAGCGGGGGCAGATTCTTTCGGTGCTCGGTAAGACCTACCGGAACCACGGCCAGGGACGCCACCCAGGGATGCATCTGGGCCAGGTCCTCCACTGTGCGGGCAAAGGCCTCGCCGTCGTTCCACCCCGGGCAGAGGACTATCTGGGTGTGCATGACGATGCGCGACTCTGCCAGCTCCTTCATGACCTCGAGGATAGGGAGGATGCCGCTTTTGCCGAGCAGCTTTTCCCGCAGCTCCGCATCGGTGGCGTGAACCGAGATGTAGAGCGGAGAAAGGCGCTGCTCCTTGATCCGGTCCAGCTCGGCGCGGCCTATGTTCGCCATGGTGACGTAGTTGCCGTACAAAAAGGAGAGCCGGTAATCCTCGTCCTTCACGTAAAGCGGGCTTCGCAGACCCTTGGGGAGCTGGTGCACGAAGCAGAAGACGCAGTTGTTCCCGCAGCGCGCGGGAGCCGGCGCCTGGAACGAAAGCCCCAACGGCTCTCCCTCTTCCCGCTCCACCTCCATTTCCCAGAGTTCGCCGTCCGCCTTCTCCAGCTCGAGGTCGAGCAGATCATCGCCAGCATAAAAGTTGTAATCGATAACGTCACGCAAGGGGTGCCCGTTCACCGATACGAGGCGGTCTCCCGGCTCGATCTCAAGCTCCTCGGCGATGCTTCCGGGCATGACCCTTTCAACAACAAGACCAGACATCGAACTTCCTCCCAGCTTGCGCGCCTGTGACAGCAGGACGTTGTTTTCCGGCTGCGGCATGGCCATTGCCCGAAGATCGGGGGACATGACCCTCCCTGGAAAACGGGCGCACGCAAAGACACATGATATGGGCAGAAGGAGGATTTTGGCAACAGATAAAAAGTGCAGCCGGCCCTTTCGGGCCGGCTGCAAGGAGAAAACCGCCTATGTGAACTTTTTGCTCCGGAAGTATCCTGTCCGGTGCAGACTGGATCTCGTGTCTCCGTTACTCTCTTCGATCTTACTGGTGCAGACGGAAAACACCATCTACAGATGTAATGCTGCATATTGCATGCTTATAGATGAGGATGTCGCCATGGACTTCCATCAGCACGGAAAAGTTGTCGAAGGACTTGATATGGCCTTCGAGCTTTTCGCCGGACATAAGTTGCACCAAGACCTTTACGCGCTCCTTTCGTGACTGGTTCAGGTACTGGTCCTGGATGTTAAAAGGCGTTTTCGGCATGATTCCGCTCCTTTACACAAAAAATTCAATGACATGCCCAAGGATAGTAGCAAAACTTCCGGGATATTCAAGCCAATAAATTTCATTTTCCCTTCCAAACCATGTCATCTGTCGCTTGGCATACCGTCGCGTGTCCCTTTTTATGAGTGCAACTGCCGCATCTAGCGTTGTTTCCCCTGCCAGATAGGCAGCTATCTCCTTGTACCCGATGGACCGCATCGCCTTCAACTCACGGTTGTACCCCTTTGCCAGCAGCGAACGGACCTCATCGACGAGCCCGCACTGCAGCATATTTTCAACCCTTATCTCGATGCGGCGGTAAAGCTCCTGCCGCTCGACCTTGATCGCCATCTTCAGTGTGTCGTAGTAGTCACCGGAGAAGGCGTGCTCGGAGCGAAAGGCCGAGATGGGGCGGCCGGTCTGGGCATGGACCTCCAGCGCCCGGACTATGCGCACGCGATCGTTGGGGTGCAACCGTTGCGCAGTTTCCGGATCAACCAGTGCCAGGCGCCTTAGCAATTCCCCGCCCGGCACAGCGTCAAACTGCCGGCGCAACTCGGGATCGCCGGTAGGCGAATCAACCAGTCCTTCGAGAAGCGCCCGGATGTACAGGCCGGTTCCGCCGACCACGACCGCCTTCTTGCCCCTTCGATCTATGTCGACGATGGCGGCAGCCGCCTCGCGTCTGAAGTCGGAGGCGGTGAACTCCTGGTCCGGCGAGACGATATCCAGCAAATGGTGCGGAACCCGAGCGAGGTCCTCGGCAGGGGGCTTGGCGGTGCCGATGTCGAGCCCGCGATAAACCTGCATCGAGTCGGCGTTGACGATCTCGCCGCCGATTTCCTCCGCGAGCCTTACGGCGAGGTCGCTCTTGCCGGACCCGGTGGGACCGCCGATGACAAGCAGCTTGATCTTTTTTCCCGTAACTACATCCAATTGCTTACTATCTCCGGGTTCCCCGAGCTCAGGGTTAGCCTCTCTTGAACATCTTCTCCACGTCTGAAAGGGTGATGGCCTGCATCACCGGCCTGCCGTGCGGGCAGTTACTGGAGAAGTCGGTCTCATCCATCTGCCTGAAAAGCGATGCAATCTCCTGTGCCGTAAGGGTGCGACGGCCACGCACGACGCTGTGGCAGGCTATCCGGGCCAGGAGGTCTTCCTGGATGTCCGTGAAGGTGCGGCTTCGGCCCAGGCTGCCGAGTTCCTCCAGGACATCACGTATGGTCTCCAGGTACCGGGTTGCCGACAGTATCTGCGGCACGCCGTTCAACAGCCAGGTATTGCCTCCGAACTCCTGGAAGGCGAAGCCCAGACGACCCAGTTGTTCCAGGTGCTCCCTGAGCACAGCCGACTCCCGGAATGAGAGCTCCATGGTCTCGGGGAAGAGAAGGCCCTGGCTGTCCACCTCCCTGCCGGCGAACTCCCTCTTCAGCCTCTCGAAGGCGACCCGCTCGTGGGCCGCATGCTGGTCGATAAGGATGAGATCTACCCCCCTCTGGCAGATGATGTAGGAGGCGTTGAACTGACCTATCACGGAAAGGGAGGAGAAGTACCCCAAGGCACCCTCATGTTCGGGAGGCGCCTCAACCTCCCTGGCTACCGCTTCAGCAACCGCAGCCGCCGGGCTTGGCGGCGGTTCCCCTGTGGCTTCCGGGAAACGGTACTGCGGACGAAGCGGCGGCTGCGGCTGCGGTCGGTAATCTGCCAGCAGTTCCCTCACCTCGGCCACCCTGGCAGCACTCACTGACGAGGTATCCGGCCCAGCAGACACCGCAGCTCCTGCAGATAGCGCGGCGTCTTGGGGAGGGGGTGTCGCAGTGAAAAACGCACCCCCTGCCGGCGCGGATGGTCCCATCAGCTCACCCTGCCGCATGGGGCGCCCCCCCATGAGTGACGCCGGGGACCGCATCCCGCCACTGCTTGGCAGGGTCTCCCCAACCTGTTGGGCCCGCTTCAGCCAGGGCGTCTGCTTCAGAACCGATTCCACCGCGGCCTGGATGGCATCGTGGACCCTCCCCTGCTCGCGGAATCTAACTTCATGCTTCGTGGGATGCACGTTCACATCGACCTCGCCGGGAGCGATGTCTATGAATACTGCAACAACGGGATAGCGCCCGCGCTCCAGGAAGTTCCGGTAGGCCTGGAGGATGGCGTGCTGCACCACCTTGTCCTTGATGAAGCGCCCGTTTATATAGGTGTAGAGGTGGCTCCCCGCGCTCCGGCTGCATTCCGGTGCCGCCACCAGCCCCGTCACCTTCAGTCCGCTGTCCTCCTGGTAGCAGACAGGGTACAGGAAGGAGGCGACGGCGCGCCCGAGCATGGTCGCTACCCGCTCCTTTAGATCCGCATCCAGGGCACGGAATACCAGCTTTCCGTCGTTTTTGTAGGTGAACCGGACGTCCGGCCTGGAGATGGCCAGACGCGTCAGCAGTTCACCGACATGCCCCCCCTCTGTCTCCGAGCTTTTCATGAATTTCAAGCGGGCCGGGGTGTTGAAAAAGAGGTTTCTGACAGCGATCACGGTGCCGACCGCCATGCCGCATTCCTTGACCTCCTTGATCCTCCCCCCTTCCGCGTAGATCTCCGTTCCCTCCACTGAATCGCCGGTACGGGTGGATATGGTAAGACGAGACACGGAGGCGACCGAAGGTAGAGCCTCGCCGCGAAAGCCGAGCGTGCCCAGAGAGAAAAGATCCTCGTCGCAGGCAATCTTGCTGGTGGCATGACGTTCAAGGGCCAAAAGCGCGTCTTCCCGCGACATGCCGCTGCCGGTGTCCGACACCTTGATGAGCCTTCTGCCCCCTGACTCGATCTCGACCACGACCTCCTTGGAACCCGCGTCGAGAGCGTTCTCCACCAGCTCCTTGGCCACGGAAGCGGGACGCTCCACGACTTCACCCGCGGCAATCTTATTGGTCAGGTTTTCTGGAAGTATGCGTATCTTGGTAGCCAATTCAATCCTCACAAAACGGCGATAAAGGGTGAGCCAAGATACCTTAAGCAGAGACCTCTTGTAAATTGAAGATTGCTAGATAACGGGAAAACGCCCCGCACCCGCCGTTGCAGGCCTGGGAAAGAATGCTATAACCAGTAAAATGAAATTATTCTCACGAAATTCAAGCGCCGCCTGTAGCGTCCTCGTTCTTTTCTGCCTCTGCGGCAACCCCGCCGAGGGGCGAGTTTCCCCATTTGCAGCCCCCCCTCCCTCTTACCTGTTGCTGGTCAACGGGCAGACCTACCGGGAAAGAAACGCGAATACCCGTCGCCCCGTCGCCAGTCTTACCAAGATCATGACGGCTCTTATCGTTCTCGAGACATGCAATTTGGACGAGGTTGTGGTGGTCAGTCAAGGCGCAGCCAGGGAAACCGGCAGCAGGATCGGCCTCAGGCGCGGGGACAGGCTCAGAGTGCGCGATCTTCTGGCGGCGACGCTGATGGCCTCGGCAAACGATGCCTGCCGCGCCCTTGCCGACCACGCCTGTGGGAATCAGAAAGCTTTCGTGGTAAAGATGAACGAGCGCGCGCGCGACCTCAACTTGGAAAACACCCGTTTCAGTAACGCCTGTGGCCATGACAGCTCAAGGCTGTACTCCACGGCGCACGACCTGGCGCTCCTCGCGGAAAAGGCGATGCAGAAGCCGTTTTTTGCAAGGCTCGTGGCTAAACGAGGGATGAAGATATCCACCGTGAAAGGAAGCCGCACTTTTCACCTCAGGAACAAAAACAGGCTCATTGGTAGTTATCCCGGGGCCTTGGGAGTGAAGACCGGAACCACGCCCAACGCCGGTCAATGCCTGGTGGCTCTCGCAGAACGGGAGGATAGGAAGGTGCTTCTCGTATTTATGCACGCAAGGAACCGGTGGCGCATCGCTCCGGCCATGCTGGATGCTGCGTTCGCCGCAGATTCTACAGCTATAGGTAACGCCAAAGGGATGAAGGCCTCACGGGAGAGCAGATGAAGCATTACCGGAAGGAACTCTGGTTCCAGATCATGACCAGGCGCGGCTTTGTCAATATCACAGGGGAACTGGATCGTGCTCTGGGCGAAAGCGGCATCCACGAGGGGCTTTTGCTCTGCAATGCGATGCACATAACGGCCTGCGTGTTTATAAACGACGATGAATCAGGCCTGCATCAGGATTTCGAACAATGGCTGGAAGGACTGGCGCCGGAGAAGCCTCATACACGCTATCGCCACAACACCGGGGAGGACAACGCAGACGCGCACCTAAAGAGGACGATCATGGGACGCGAGGTGGTAGTCGCGGTAACGGGAGGGAAGCTTGACCTGGGGCCATGGGAGCAGGTTTTCTATGGAGAGTTCGACGGCATGCGCAAAAAGCGCGTGCTGATCAAGATTATCGGGGAGTAGGGCACAGTAGACTACCCCCCCATAAAAGAAGCCACAAGCACCGTGATGTCGTCCGGTTGCGGGTCAGGCTGTTCCGTCAAACAGATTAGCCTCTCGACCATCTCCAGTGCGCTTTCCCCTCCGCAGATCTGCTGGGCAAGAATCTCGTGACTGAGCGCCAACTGCGGGTTGGCGTCGATGAGGCCGTCGCTGTAGAGTACCAGCACATCGCCTCGCTCGAAGGTGATGCTCCCTTCCTGGTATACCTCCCCACCCTGCACTCCCAAGGGCAGCCCACGGGGCGAGAGAGTTTCCACCGAACCGCCGGCACGCCTTATAAAGACATAGCCGTGACCGCAATCGACAAAGGATAACCTGCGCTCGGATGCGTCCAACTGGGCGTGGAAAAGGGTGACGAAACTTTCCGAGTTCTCCAGATCGCTATTTAGCGCCTTTTCCGCAAGATGCACCGCCTGAGCGGGACGGTTGTAAAGAGTCACCGCGTGAAGCCCGGCCCTGACTGTCGCCATGAGCATGGCAGCTGCCATTCCCTTCCCCATGACGTCCCCGAGCGTGAGATTGAAAACTGTCGGCGAGACCTGTTGCCAGTCGTAGAAGTCCCCCCCCACCTGTTTGGCAGGTAGACACCTCGCTGCTATGTCGAAACCCGGTATCTGCGGATAGGAACGCGGCAGGAGCTTGGCTTGGATTTCTGCGGCATACACCAGTTCAAGTTGTAACTGGTAGCGGCGCAGTTCGCTCTCCCTCAGGTCAGCCTCCGCCTTCTTACGCTGGCTTATGTCCCGGAAGATGGAAATGTTGCCGGTGACTGCACCAAAACGGTCCAGCCGCTTCATCGCGTACAGTTCCCCCATAAAGATCTCGCCGGTTTTCCTACGGAAATTTAGTTCCAGAAGCTTCCCCTCGACTGGTTCAGTTACGTCAAAAACTTCCTTCCCGGTGTTAAGGAAATCCTCCTCCTCCGCGTAGAGGATTTTGCTGTTTTCCCCCACCACCTCTTCGGTGGTATAGCCGAATATGTCCTGGAGCGCGGGCTGGTTCACGTGCATGATGTTGCGGTCATGGTCAGCCACAACAATCACATCGCGTATACTGTTGAAAAGGTTGCGGTAATCTTCCGCACGCTTCTCTATCTCCGCATATGCGGTTTCAAGTTCCTTTTCGGTACGTCTTTGTTTCGCGCGCTCCTCCGCCTCGGTCAGAGCCCTCTTTACTGCGGGTCCGAGCCTGGAGAGCCTGCTTTTCAGCACGTAGTCGGTGGCGCCGCTTTTTAGCGACTCGATGGCAGCCTCTTCTCCCAGCTTTCCTGATACAAACACGAACGGAAGATCAGGCAGCTTTTCCCGGACCATGCCCAACGCGCTCATGCCGTCGAAGGCCGGAAGGGCGAAGTCGGCGAGGATCAGGTCCATGCCACCGCGTTCAATGGCGTTGTTGAACTCGTCGCGTCTCGACACCACCTGAACCTCGCAGTCGAGCCCCTCTGCCGAAAGTGCCATCAGCACGAGTTCGGCATCCATGGGATCATCCTCCAAGTGCAATATCCGCAAGCGTTGGGTCATCTGGTCCTACCTCTTTGCTGTGCCGGAGGCGGCTCGTTGACTATTGCCCAGAAGGCGCCGATCTCCTTGACAGCACTGATGAACTCTGAGAAATTCACCGGCTTTACTACGTAAGCATTAACACCTAGCCTGTAGCTTTCCACGACATCCCTTTCCTCGCGTGAGGAAGTCAATACCACTACAGGAATGTACTTCAGCTTCTCATCGGCCTTGATGACGCTAAGCACCTCAAGCCCGTCCACCTTCGGAAGCTTCAGGTCCAGCAGGATGACGGCCAAGTTGCCGGCCTCGCTCCCGGCATACCTACCCCTATGGTTCAGGTAATCCAGCGCTTCCGCACCGTCTCTGACTAAATCGACCTCATTCGCCAGATTGTGCTCAGCCAACGCCTCCATGGTAAGTTCTGCATCGTTGGCGTTATCCTCTACCAACAGAATGCGTTTCAGTTTGAGCATCGCCAGTCTCCTCTTCGAGCGGCCATAATACTTACGGCGCTTCCTCTTAACAACAGCAGTGGTAGACAAGCTGATTCTACCATGTCTTCAAGTCCTCATACACAGGCTTAGTACTTGAGTTTGTTTGCCCCAGCAGGACCTTTAACGTCAGTAGCAGGAACGCTCACGCCTTTGGCGAGGAACGTCGAGAGAAGCATCAATCAGAAGAGGGCTTTTGGCTGCAGACGGTTGGGCCTCAGAAAGAGAATGCGCCGCTTGTGAGCAGGAACTAATTCTGGCACTCATGGATAATATCGCTCTCTTCTTTCCTGTCAAGAAGGTGGGAAAATCACCACCAGAAGGGCAAAGCGAAAAAACTGTGCTATATCTTATGCTGGCAAACAGCTAGTAGGTTCCGCAAAAGGAGTAACTATGAGACTCAAACTGAAAATGTTGCTATGCGCGGCCTTGACACTCTTCTCAGTCACCTCACTACATGCCACACAGAATCCCCCCTCGTCCGGCACTAATCTAGGCAGTGTCTCAGGTGGGGTTTTCAAGGATGCGCATCTGGTGATTGACAACAAATGCCTCAAATGCCACACCTCTAAACGCATCGAGGCTGCCCTATCCGCGGGGAAAGACATGCAAGAGATTCAACGGCGCATGGAGCAGAAAGGCGTTAAGCTTTCCGCTGATGAACAGAAGGTCCTCGGGATATTCTGGAAGGAAAGTCCGTTGAAGCAAAAGAAGTGATTCCAGCGGACCGTTGGAGGGGAGGTGGGCCAGGGTCACGTCGACCGGCACGCCTTTCTTTTCTGCAAAAGCCTGTACCAGTTTGGAAAAGTCCGTCTTAAACAGCAGGTTACTTTTAAAAAGCAAATGCATAGCCTCACCGACAGTCGGTTCTTCCCCCTCATACCGGTGCACTTCAACCAAGACCTTGTCCCCCTTGCTACCTATCTTCAATGGCTGGTTGATTATCAATACACGCATCCCTGTATGAGTCATGCCGAAAAGGCGCACAATGTCCTCAGGGTACAGGCGGAGGCAACCATGGCTGGATCTCCTGCCAATGCCCCACGGCCTGTTGGTGCCATGAATCAGGATGCTGCCCCTGGAAAGCCGCAGTGCGTGGCTCCCCAAAGGATTACCAGGCCCCGGGGGCACCACTTTTGGCAGTCGCTTTCCTTGTCTCCGCATTGAGCCAGGAACATGCCAGGAAGGACTTGTGATTTTTTCTATCACAGTATAGCTGCCTAAAGGTGTATCCGTACCCTCGTCACCGATCCCTAAAGGGAAGGTCGCAACAGTGCCTGTGGGTTTCTTTGAAAAGTAGTAAAGACGATATTCGGGTAGGTTTATTATGATGTTCGGTCGTGTGGTTGTGGCAGGAACGATCCAGTAAGTAGGAATGGTAACCATGGTGCCTGGTCGAGGAAGAAAAGGATCGACACCGGGATTGGCGGCCACAATGGAGTTGTATCCCAGATCGAACCTTCTTGCTATCTCTATCAAAGATTCATTTTCACGAACCTTGTACTGCAGAAGTTCGCCAACGGTCCCCTGGGTGTGAGGGTATATCGCAGCGCGCGTGACAGGTGAGATGAAAAGACTTATCATCACAGCAGCCAGCAAGCGTGCTGCAAGGTATCGTTTCAACGATCTGAAACCCATAGGCGCGCCTTTGGTCTACTGCAGTAAATCCAGTTGCTATTTCTTTTGCCCCAGTTCGAACATCTTCTCCGTCTTCTGTGCCGAAAGTTCAGCCGCCGCAGCAGCAGTCTCCGCTCTTTGCGCACCTTCGAGAGCTCTTGTTGTCGCTTCATCGAGCATGGCTTTGTTAGCCAGTTGTGCCTGGTTTATCTGGTCTTCCAATGCCGCCACACGTGCCTCAAGTGAGTTTGTTTTCTCCTCCTGAGACACACTTTTGATCTCGAGTACGTCTACCTTGCATGCAACGGGATCTAGTTGCTTCTGGACGTACCCTTTAGTAGCGCAGCCAGAAGATATCAGCAGCACTCCAATAAGACCAACCGAGTAGAAATTCACGATGCACCTCCAGGCAAGCGGAAAAATTACACTTTGCTAATTCTATACACGGAAGGTGCGATTGCAACGTGGGCGGATCCGAAAAGCTGATAAGTGTCAGGAAGGTGATCAACCGACACAACGAGGGCATGCGGATGGAGTAGAGCCCGCGACGGCGCGGGCACATGCAAAGCGAAAAGCCCCACCAGGGTTTCCTGGTGGGGCTTTTCAATTAAATTCC
>CAZFMI010000034.1:0-45265 GCA_964519915.1 uncultured Geomonas sp. | reverse complement strand
CCCGCATGTGCCTCTTGATGGCGCGCGTGGTGAAGCGGAAGGCGCTCGGCATCTCCGCCCAGACCACGAGCCCCAGCCGATCCGCCCAGTAGAGGTAGCGCGGGTCCTCGAGTTTCTGGTGCTTTCTCACCCCGTTGAACCCCATCGCCTTGGCCAGTTCCACGTCGAGCTTGAGCGCCTCGTCCGAGGGGGCGGTCATCAGGGTTTCCGGCCAGTATCCCTGGTCCAGCACCAGCCTCAGCGGATAGAGCCGGCCGTTCAAAAGGAACCGGTCGCGGTGCACCTTCGCCGAGCGGAGCGCCGTGTAGGAGGTGATCTCGTCGATGACGACACCCCCCTGCATGAGCTTCACGTCGGCGTGGATCAGCCTCGGGTTCTCGGGCGACCAGAGGAGGTCGTTGCGGAAGTCGTCGATCCCCGGGTCGGAGAGCGCGATGCGCCGGTGCACCTCGCCGTGGATCACCCGGTACCTGTCCTCCACGAGGAGCTGGTCGCTGTAGGAGAGCTTCACGTACACCTCGAGCTCGTCGGCGATGGGGCCGATGATGAAGGCCTCGAACCCGACCTCCCACCGCTCCAGGTGCGGCGACCAGCGCACCTTCCTGATGTAGGTCTCGGGGACGGACTCGAGCCAGACCGTCTGCCATATGCCGGTGGTCCGGTAGTACCATATGGCGTGCGGCTCCAGCCTCCAGTCCTGCTTGCCGCGCGGCTTCTCCAGGTCCTCCGGGTCGTCTTCCGCCCGGACCGTGACGCGCTGCTTCCCCGAGGGGTCGAGCGCATGGGTGATGTCGGCCGTGAAGGGGGTGAAGCCCCCCCGGTGCCGCGCCACCAGCACGCCGTTGACCCAGACGTGCGCCAGGTAGTCGACGGCGCCGAAATGGAGCAGCACCTTCCTGCCGCTCCCCGGCTGGTAATCGAAGTCCCGGCTGTACCAGCAGGCATGGTGGAAAGTCGTGTCTCCGATGCCGCTTGCCCTGCTTTCCGGGGCGAAGGGGACCTCGATGGAGAGCGGCCAATCCTTCACGTCCGCCGGCACTCCGTATGCCATCGCTTCATCGAAGGCGAAGCTCCACTGGCCGTTCAACGAGAGCCAGTCCGAGCGCTGCAACTGTGGGCGGGGATAGTCCATAAGCTTGCCGGCCTCGCAAATTAAGATGAGAAATTTTTCACTCAAAGAGACTAGCAGGGGAGGGGCAATTTACAACGCCGCAAATCCCCCCTTTCGCAACCTCACCCTCCCCCTTCGATGCTGTGGAAGAGGTCGAGGGCGTTCTTGAACGCCTGGTCCATGTTGAAATACTTGTAGTTGGCGAGCCTGCCGACGAAATGGACATCGGGGAGCCGGTCAGCCTCCTCCCGGTACCTCTGCGATACGGCCTCGTTCTCCGGGGTGGGGACCGGGTAGTACGGCTCCCCCTCATCGGTGGTATATTCGCGGGAAATGGTGGTTCTGGGGTGCTTCTGGCGGGTGAAGTGCTTGTACTCGACGATCCGGGTGAACTCGCCGTCCCGGGGGTCGGGGTAGTTGATCACGGAATTCTCCTGGAAAAATTCCTGCTCCAGGGTGATCCATTCGAACCTGATGGAGCGCCACTGCAGTTTCCTCTCCAGGGAGTGCCGGTACTCGAAGAAACGGTCTATGGGGCCGGCGTAGAATACCTTGGCGCAATCCCTCACCTCCCCCTCCTCCCGGACGTCGAAGTAGTCCGTGTTCAGCCTGAGCGTGATGTTGGGGTGGCGCAGCATCTCCCTGAAAAGGGGGGTGTAGCCGTTTAGCGGCAGCGCCTGATAGGTGTCGCTGAAGTAGCGGTCGTCGAAGTTGGTCCGCACCGGGATCCGCTGCAGCACCGAGGCGTCCAGCTCGTGCGGGTACTTGTCCCACTGCTTCTTCGTGTAGTGCTTGAACATCTTTTCGTACAGGACCACCCCCACCCGGGCGAGCGCCGCCTCTTCGCCGTTTCTGGGGGCTGGATGCCTGACCTGCACCCGGTCCAGGAAGAGCCGCATTTCCTCCTCGCTGCGGATGTCGAGGTTGAAAACGGCGTTGACGGTGGCGATGTTCACCGGGATGGGGACCAGCTTCCCGTCCACCCTGGCCAGCACGTGGTGCTCGTAGGGGTACCAGCGGGAAAAGCGGTTCACGTACTCCCAGACGTCCGGGTAATCGGTGTGGAAGAGGTGGGCGCCGTATTTGGAGACCAGGATGCCGTGCTCGTTGTAGAAGTCGAAGCAGTTGCCGCCGATATGGTCGCGTTTTTCCAGCAGCAGCACCTTTTTTCCCAGTGCTGAGTACCGCTCCGCCAGCGTGGCGCCGGATATGCCGGCACCAACGACAACGATGTCGAACTTGCTCATAACCGACTCCGGTTCGCGGGGGTGCGCCGTCCCGACGGGCGTTCCCGGGGATGGGGGCTCGAAAACATCAGGGAATGATAATTTGCAAAAACTGTTAGTCAACTCCTTGCCTGCTCCTCCCTGCGGGTTTGGCGGGAGGCGCCGTGTGAAACGTGCCGCCGAGAGGGTGCGGCGGACAAATGGCATTTTGGTATGGACGAATTTATAAACGAGGTGTAATTTGGGCGGCGAACTTCCGGCCGCGCCCCCTGTTAACCGGCGTGCGGCGGGCGGAAATCCTTGGCTGCATTGAACGACATCGGACGGGGTTAATTATGAGAGTCTCCGGCTTCCCCCCACATTCAGGCAATCCCGCAAGGCCCGCGCTGACGGAGCTTCTGGAATCGGCCCTGGTACGCATGGACAAGCTGGCCGTGCAGCGGCTCTACCTGGAGTCCGGGCTGGGGCCGCTGCAGTTCTCCGAGCAGGGGGTGGCCCCGGCCCTTGAGCGGATCGGAGACAGGTGGGACCGGGGAGAACTCTCCCTCTCCCACGTCTACATGAGCGGGCGCATCTGCGAAGACTTCATCAACACGGCCTTCACAGAGCACCCTCCCGCCGAGGCGCCCGGGGAAAGGATCGCCCTCGCGGTGCTGGAGGACTTCCACCTGCTGGGGAAACGCCTGGTGGGCACGGTCCTGAAGTCGGCGGGGATCCGCTATCTCGACTACGGCACGGCGACGGTGGGGCAACTGCTGGAGAAGGTGCAAATGGACGGGGTCCGCATCCTTTTGATATCGACGCTCATGCTCCCCTCCGCGCTCAAGGTGCGCGAACTGCGCGACGGCCTGGACCAGCTCGGCATAAAGTGCGGCCTGATCGTCGGGGGCGCCCCCTTCAGGCTCGACCCGGGTCTGTACCGGGAAGTGGGCGCGGATGCGTGCTGCGACAACGCCTCCGCGGTGCTGCCGGCGCTGCGCCGGCTATGCGGAGGGGTGCCATGACCAGCATGGAGCGCGTGCTGACCGCCCTGTCGCACCGGGAACCGGACCGGGTCCCGCTGTTTCTGCTGCTGACCATGCATGGCGCGAGGGAGCTCGGGCTCTCCATAGAGCGCTATTTCTCCGACCACGAGCACGTGGTAAAGGGGCAGCTCAGCATGCTGAAGAGATACGGGCATGACTGCATCTACTCCTTTTTCCATGCCTCACTGGAGGCGGAAGCCTGGGGTGGCTGCACCCTGTTCTCCGACGACGGCCCCCCCAATGCAGGCGCTCCCCCCATAAGGGACCCGGAAACGATCGGCACGCTCGCCCCGCCGCGTGTGCTGGACTCGCCGGGGTTGGTGCGGGTGCTAAAGGCCCAGGAGGGGCTGAGGCAGGCGGTGGGCGACTCGGTCCCCATCGTCGGCGTCGTCATGGCCCCCTTCTCCCTCCCCGTGATGCAGCTGGGGTTCGAGGCCTACCTCGATCTGATGTTCGAGCGCCCCGAGCTGATGCAAAGGCTCATGGAGCTGAACTCCGCCTTCTGCTCCGAGTGGGCCAACGCGCAGTTGGCCGCGGGAGCCCATGCCATCTGCTGTTTCGACCCCCTTGCCTCCCCCAGGATGATCTCCCCCGACCTTTACCGCTGCACCGGGCATCCCGCCGCCAGCGAAACGATGGCGAGGATCGGCGCCCCTACCGCCACGCACCTCGCCTCCGGCCCCTGCCTGGGGACAGTCGATGATCTGGTCTCCACCGGCACCGCCATGGTGGGGGTGGGGGGTGAGGAAGACCTTGCCGAGATCAAGGAGGCCTGCCGCGGCAGGCTGACCGTCCTCGGCAACCTGAACGGGGTCCGGATGCGCTCCTGGGACGAGGAGACCGCCATCGCCGCGGTACGGTCGGCCATCTGGCAAGGAGCGCCGGGAGGGGGCTTCATACTGTCGGACCAGCACGGGGAGATACCGTGGCAGGTACCGGAGCGGACCCTGCAGCTGATCGCGGACACGGCGAGGGGCTACGGCCGCTACCCGTTGCCAGGGGGGAGGGGATGACCGCGGGAGCCGCCTTGCGCATCTGCTGCTGCGAGACCATCGGCACCGATCTGCGCGCCGCCCTTTCGGGGTGGCGCTGCGGAGCAGCCGACTGCAGGACCTTCGTCGGCCGTTGCGGGCGCCCGCCCCTGGCCTGGGATGAGGTGCGGCAGCTTTTCGGGGGGCACCCGGGCATCCTGGTGGGAGGGGAGTGCCTGGCACGCCTGGGGGCGCCGCCTGCGGACCTGCAGCAGATATCGCTTTTGCAGCGCCCCCACTGCGCGGAACTCCTTTGCGGCGGCTATACCTTCGGGACCCTGACCTCCAGCGGGGGGTACGCCGTCACCCCCGGGTGGCTCCGGAACTGGCGCGCCTTCATCGACGGCTGGGGGTTCGACCGGGCAACGGCGGCAGGGTTCTTCGCCGAGAGCTGCGCGAGCATCGCGCTCGTCGATACCGGAAGCGATCCGCGGGCGCCGGAGCACCTGAAGGCCTTCGGGGAGTTCGTGGGGCGCCGGGTGGAGGTGGTGCCGGTTGGGCTGGAGCTGTTGGGCCTGCAGCTGGAGCGCGCCATGGCAGAGCTGGAGCGGAAGCTGCCGGGGGAGGGACCGGAGCAGACGGCGGTGAAGCCGCTGCACGACTCCGACTTCGCCATGCTGCTCGAGATGCTGTCGGCCATTTCGACTGCCGGCGGCGAGGAGCGGGTCATCGAGGAGATGCTCGCCTTCTTCTCCATACTTTTCGGCGCCTCGGAGGCGGTCTTCATCCCCGCACGCAGCGGGGAGCCGCTGCTGCGCAACGGCCGATGCATCGCCGACGACCTGATGCTGCGCGCATGGGCAGAGCGCCTGCAGGCCGAGCACCGCCTCTTCGACGAGCCGCACGGGTTCATGGTGAGGCTCAGCCACAACGGCCCCCTCGGTTGCCTCTGGGTCGGCGGCTTCGTCACGCCGCAGCATGTCTACCGGTACCTGAACATCGCAGCCATGGCGGCCAAGGTATGCGCTTTGGCCGTCTTCTCGGCGCAGGCGGTACAGGAGAGCCTGAGGGAAAGCGAGGAGAAGTACCGGCTTCTCTTCGAGCACATGGTCAACGGCTTCGCCCTTTACGAGTCCGTGTGCGACGAGGCCGGGGTTCCCGTCGACTACCGCTTCGTGGAAGTGAATCCCGCCTTCGAGGCCTTCACCGGCAAGACGGCGCAACAGCTGGTGGGAAGAAAGCTTCGGGAGATTTTCCCGAACCTGGACCCCTCCCTGCTGGAATCCCTCGGGGAACTGGCACGCGACGGCGCGCCGGTCCGCCTGGAGCGGTACTCGATAGACCTGAAAAAGCACTACCAGGTCTGGATCTACCGCCCAAGGCCCGGCTGTTTCGCCACCATCCTGAACGACATCACCCAGCAAAAGCTTTTGGAGGAGAAGCTCAGGCAGTCGATCAAGATGGAGTCGGTGGGGCGCCTGGCCGGCGGCGTCGCCCACGACTTCAACAACATGCTTTCCGTCATCATCGGTTACGCGGAACTCCTGGACATGGAGTACCACGACAACAAACGGATATCGGACACCCTGGGGGAGATCTGCAAGGCCGCCGAACACTCCCGTGACATCACCGCCCAGCTGCTCGCCTTCTCCCGCCAGCAGCTCATCTCGCCGAAGATCATCGACGCCGCCGACACGCTGAGGGAGATGGGGAGGAACCTCCCCGCCCTGGTCGGCGCCGGGACGGAAATAACCCTTGAGCTCAGCGAGGAGCTCTGGAAGGTGAGGATCGACCCGACCCAGTTGGAGCAGATCGTCACCAACCTGGCGCTAAACGCCGCTGCCGCCATGCCGGAGGGGGGGAAGCTGACCATAGCCACCTTGAACAGCACGGTGGACGAGGCGGGGTGTGCCGAAAGCCTCGATGCCGCAGCCGGGGAGTACGTGCAGCTGATCGTCACGGACAGCGGCCACGGCATGGACCGGGAGACGCGCCTGCACATCTTCGAGCCTTTCTTCACAACGAGGGAGGTAGGGCAGGGGAGCGGCCTGGGGCTTGCCACCATCTACGGCATCGTCACCCAGAACCACGGCTTCGTCACCGTATCGAGCGAGCCGGGGGGAGGGAGCACCTTCAACATCTTCCTGCCGCGCTACCGGGAAAGGGGAGCCGAGGTACGAGAGATGAAATTCGCAAAAGGGTCGGGAACGGTACTGCTGATAGAGGATGACGACATCGTCGGCAGGATGACCGCCAAGATGCTGGAGCACATGGGATACGCGGTGCTGCTGGCCGAGAGCCCGGCCGAGGCCGTGGAGATCTGCAGTCAGGAGCGGCAGATAGACCTGGTGATCTCGGACGTGGTGATGCCGGGGATGAGCGGCAGGGAGGCGGTGGACCGCATCCTCGCGCTGCGCCCCGGAGTGAGGGTCCTCTACATGTCGGGCTACTCCCCCGAAACGGTCCGGGAAAAAGGGGTGGATGGTTCCGCCCCCAACTTCATCCAGAAGCCCTTCGACATCAACGCCCTGAACGACAAGATAAAGGCGGCCCTGGGAGAGCCCGCCCGCGCCGGGGGTTGACGCCGGCGGCGAAGCGAGCGCCTGCAACGCCCCGCCCCCGGCTAGCTATGCCCCATCCTCCGCGCGGCAAGGCTAATCAACGCCGCCAGTGCCAGCGTCCCCCCAAAAAGCAGTGCCGAGGCGAGCGGGTTGTTGAGAAGCGCAGGGTCGATGAGGAGCACCAACCCGAGCCCCAGCATCATCAGCCCCGAGAGCAGTTTCAGGACCCTCCCCTGCCACTCGGTCAGTTTTCTCCCCCCAAGCGTCACGGTGAAGATCACCACGATAACGGCCAGAGGCACGATGTAGACGCTGCAGTAAAAGGCAAGGTAGCCCCAGTACTGCGCGGTCGACAGCTGCCGCAGCGTGAGCATCCTGGTGAAGACCATGGGAAAGCCGGCGGTGCAGAGGAGCTCGTAGCTGTTCGCCGCCAGGGCCAGCACGGTGGTGCCTGCCAGCATGGAGGGGAGCGAGTCGGCCTTGAGCAGCCTCCTCATGCGGGCGAACAGCTTCGGTTTCTGTTGCTCGGCAATGGTGAGGGAGAACCCCTGCTCGAAAAAGAAGAAGTCCTTGATGTTCACCGTGGCGACCAGCAGCGCCAGCACCCCGGCTGCGACGGTTATGGCGGAAAGCCCCCGGGCCAGAAGAAAGAGGTTCAGCCAGGCCGCCATGAAGAGGAAATAGACCGCCCCCGAGAAGAAGACGAACAGCCCGCCGATCAGCAGCATGCGGCGGCGGGAATGGGCGTGGATCAAAAGGCTCAGCAGGAAGAAGAGCACGAAGAAGGCGCAGGGGTTGAAGCTGTCCAGCGAGGCGATCACCACCGTGAATACCGGCAGCGAGAGCTGTTCCGTTTCCACGCTCCCCAGAAGCGGCAGCTTGAGCGGCGCAGCACGGGGTTTCGCCCCCGGCCCCGGCGGGGGAGACCCGGGAGGCCTCAGCGCTTCCTGTACCGCCGCCTCAAGGAAACCGGCGGTCTCCGGGGAGAAACCGCTGAAGATGCGCTCCCCGACGATGAAGACCGGGACGCCGGTCGGCTCCGCGCCCCTTGCCCTGGCCATCTCCATCAGTCGCGGTATGTTCTCCCGCTGCTCCAGCACTTCCCACGACTCCACCCGCAGCCCGGGGTATTTCCTCTTCAGCTCCTCCAGGAAGGGCCTGGCCTGGGCGCAGTGCGGACACCCTACGCCCCAGAAATAGTAGACAGTGGCGCCCCGGGCCTGCTCGGCCGCGCGGAGAGGGGCGCCGTGCGTCAAAAGGAGGAGCAAAAGAAAGCCGGTCCCAAGCGCCCTTGCTGCAAGGCGCCCGAACCGGCTCTTTTTTCGTTGGATGCCTGCCGCGGCCTGCCCCGAGGGCCTGCTCCCCTTGCCGCCCGGGAGTTCGGCGCGGCAGAAGATACCAAGAAAGGGTGTGGCGATGGGCGCGGGCATGCAGGGAATGATACCGGCAAAGCTGCAAATGGCCAGAGCCGGTGGATCAAACCAGGCGCTTGGCCTTCAACTCCGCCTTGAGCCAGGCGTAGACCACGGGGGCGGCCACCAGGCCTGCCACGCCGAAGACGGCCTCCATGAGGAGCATGGCGCAGAGGAGTTCCCAGACGCTCGCCTTCACGTGCCCCCCTACGATGCGGGCGTTGGTGAAGTACTCCAGCTTGTGGATCACCACCAGGAAGGCGAGGGAGGCCACCCCCACCGTGGGGGAGACGCCGAGGCTGATCAGGACGATGGTGAAGTTGGAGATCAGGTTCCCCACCACCGGCAGCAGTCCGGCCACGAAGGTGAGCAGGATCAGCAGGGTGACCATCGGCAGGTATATGCCGAACATGGGGAGGATCAAGGCGAGGTAGATGGCGGTCAGCACCGTGTTCAGGGCGGAGATCTTCACCTGGGCGAAGACCACCTTGTCGAAGGCGTCGGCCAGGCTGAGCAGACGGGCGTGCAGGCTCCCCGCCAGGGGGGGGAAGCCGTTCTCCTTGTTGAACCGGTGCAGGACGGCCATGCTCCCCACCACCATCCCCAGGATGAGATGGGCGAAGGTCTTGACGCCGGAGATGCCCACGGAAGAGATGTTCTTGCCGTGCTCCCTCAGCATGGTCGCTATCTGCTCGCGCAGTTCCTCGACCGTATCGGGGAGGGCGGCGGTCAGGTCCTCCGGCAGGTTCCGCTTCAGGTTTTCCAGGGTCTCGGCCGCGGCGGTCAGCAGGTTCGCCATGCCGTGATGACCGCGCAAAAAGGACCAGAGCCCCAGGCAGATGCTGGAGACCAGGGCGATGACGAAGAGTATGATGCCGGCCAGGGCGACCTTCTGGGTGAGGCTCCCCCAGCGGACCGGCAGCCTGAGAGCCAGTTTGGCGGTCAGCACGTACACCGCGAGGCCGGCGAACACGGCAGGGAGCAGGTGGAAGTGCAGCACCACCGGAACGGACAGGGCTGCCAGAAGGTAGCTGATTTGCAGCGCGTTAGGCATGAATCTGTTCTCCATCGTCGCAACCCGTGGGAATGGCGGAGTAAAGGCAGGGCATTGTCGCACAATTCGATATATTTTGCATCACCTCCTTGCATGGGAATCCCGGCAGGCGGCTGTGCGGGTTTGCCGGGCAAAAAAAGAGACAGGCACCTGCAGCTGCGGCAAGTGCCTGCCTTCTTGTTTTCCTGCGGCGTGTTAGAGGAGCTCTCGCGCCGCCCTGAGCACGGCCTCGTAATCCGGCTCCTGGGTCACTTCCGGCACATGCTGGATGTAGCGGATCACGTTCTTCCTGTCGATGACGAAGATGGAGCGGGAGAGGAGTTTCAGCTCGTCGATCAGCACGCCGTAGGCCAGGGCAAAGGAGCGGTCCCGGTAGTCCGAGAGCGTCACCACCTTGTCGATCCCCGCTGCGCCGCACCACCTCTTCTGGGCGAAGGGGAGGTCCGCGCTCACGGTGAGAACGGCGACCTCCCCGGGCAGATTGGCGGCCTCCTGGTTGAAGCGCCGCGTCTCGGTGTCGCAGACCGGCGTGTCGAGCGAGGGGACCGCGCTGATGATCTTGACCCGACCCTCGTAGTTGGCCAGAGTCACCCCCCCCATGCCGTTGTCCACCACGCTGAAATCAGGGGCAGCGTCCCCCACCTTGAGTTCCGGACCAACCAGCGTCACGGGATTCCCCTTAAAAGTTACCTTAGGCATAGTCCCTCCCACATGAGAATAATTTCCGGGAAAGCTTAAGCCATTTCACGCCGAATGCAAGCCTCCCCGCGCGAGCGTGGAGAGCGGGGCCAACGGAAGGTCACCAGTGCTTGGGCAGTACGACCCTGAACTCGACCCCCAGCCCGGGGGTGTTGGTGATCTGGATCTTGCCGCCGTGGTTGGTGATGATCCGGTTGGCTATGGGGAGCCCCAGGCCGGTGCCGCTCTCCTTGGTGGTGAAGAAGGGGGTGAAGATGCTGTTCAGCTGCTCGACCGGTATCCCGCCGCCGGTGTCCGCGATCTTCACGCAGACGGCATCCTTGCCGTCGAGATCCATGGCGGATACCTGGACGGCCAGCTTGCCGCCGTCGCCCATGGCGTCGAGCGCGTTCAAAACGATGTTGATGAACACCTGCTTCAACTGCTGCCCGTCGCCCAGAAGCAGGAGCTTTTGGCGCGGGAACCTGGTGGTGACGGTGATCTGCTTCTCCTCAAGGGGAGGGGTGACGACCGCGAGCGACTCCTTCACGATCTCGGCTATGTCGCACTTGGCATAGCAGATGGTGGTCTTCTTCGAGAAGAGCAGGATCTCGGAGAGGATCCCTTCCAGCCGCAGCACCTCGCGCACGATCAGGTCGGCGTGGGCCCACTCGCTGGTTTCGGGGGGGAGCTTCCTGGCGAGCCTGCCGGCAAAACCGCCGATGGATACCAGCGGGCCTTTCAACTCGTGCGCTATGCCGGCGGCCATCTCGCCGATGGCTGCCAGACGCTCCTTCTGCAGCAGGTTTTCCTGCGCCTCGCTCAACTGCCGGTGGGCGTCCTCGATCTTGTTGTAGAGCATGGAGTTCTCTATCGCCATGCCGGCCTGGTTGGCGAACAGCTGCAGAAAACGGAGGTGCTCCTGGCTCATGGGGGCCTGGGTGAGGGCGTTGTCGACCAGCACGGCGCCTACGGCCTGGCCGTGCGCGATGAGGGGGGAGGCCGCCAGCGCGGTGCGTCCGTGCAGCGGGTCCTCGCCGCCGATCTCGTCCTCGTCCGGGATGTAGATGAGCCTCTTCTCGAGCACCGCCTGGGAGGCGATGTTCAGCGCGCCGTCCAGCACCAGCCTCTTTCCCTGCACCTGCCGGCAAAATTCGGAGTCGCGCTGCGCGGCCATCTCGGCCTCGGAGATGTCCCAGCGGCTGGAGAGGATGTCGTCGCCCCCTCCCTTGGGCACGGAGAGGGGGGGGGAGGTCTCGCGGGTCACCCCCAGCATGCCGAGCAGCATCCCGGAGCGCTCGTTGCTGAGAAAGAGCATGGCGCGGTCGAAGAAGGGGGTCGGGCCGGAGGTGAGCGCGGTGAGGGTCAGGTGGATCAGCTTGTTCAGCTTGATGGTGGAGAGCATGGTGTTGCTCATCCGGTACAACAGGGAGAGCTCCTTCAGCTTTTGCTCGTTCTCCGTGCTGTAGCTCTGGATCTGCTCCTTGCAGATCGCCTCGACCATGGCGCCGGAAAGAAGCCGGGCCACCGTCTCGGCGAGCTCGACCTGCCCGGGGGCGACCAGCTTCTCTGTCCCGAAAAGGGTCATGGTCCCCAGCACGCTCCCGTTGCTGCCGAGCGGGGTGCAAAGGACATGATGGCAGGAGCCGGGGAGCGCCAGCTCCGCGCAGCAGGTGGCGCCGGCCGCGAGGGTCCGGACGGAGAGGCGCGCCTCCTCCTGCAAAAGGTCGGGGAGCAGGGACCTGGCTTCCCTGCGGCAACTCCTGATGAGCCTTCCCCTTTGGGTGTCCGTTTCGTTCACGCGTATGATTGCGCAGCAGGAGAGGCCGGTGCTGGTGCAGAGTTTCATGAGCTGCGGCAGCAGGGTGCCGCGGGGTTGCGCAGTGCTGAGGAGCTTGCCAAGCGCGGCGACCAGCGACAGGTTGCGCCTCCCCTGTTCCGCCTCCTTCGCGACGGCGAGTTCCGCCAGCGTCATGGCGAAAACCGGAGCGAGGAGGGAGGCGGCTTCGGCACCCTCCGCGGGGAAAACGGGGTCGCTGCTCCCGAGCGCGAGCACGGCGACCAGGCGCTTGCCGTCCCGCACGGGAAACGAGAGGACGGATCTGTCGCCGGGGGCTGCGGGCTCGTCGGGATGCAGCAGGTCTGCGGCTAAGGTTTGCCTCGACAGGGTTGCAGCGGCGCGGCCTGCGCATCCCTCGTCGTAAGGGATCAGGCAGTCATGGCCGGGGCATGTCGACAGGGTGCTGAAACGCTTTGCGAGTACTTTTCGTCTCGTGTCGGGAAGGTAGAGGTTGGCCGATGTGAGGGCGTGCGAGCGGGCTGCCAGGCGGAGCAGGCAGTTGAGCCGGACCTGGAGGGAGCGACCGGAGGACTGGGCAATACGTAACGCTTGCTCCAGGAGGTTTTTTCCCTTCCGGGCAGCCATGAGGACTCCGAAGGTTGCGACAGCTCTTGGGGAGTGTTGTTACCGGAACCGTTCTTTCTTTTCCTGCTCCATCTTGCAGTCGATGCAGAGCGTGGTCACCGGCCGCGCCTTCAAGCGCGCCTCGCTGATGTCCTCTTCGCAGACCTCGCAGATGCCGAAGGACCCGGTCTCGATACGGACCAGCGCCTCCTGGATCTTGTTGATCAACCTGCGCTCACGGTCCCGTATCCTCAACTCGAAGGTGCGGTCCGACTCCTGGGTCGCCCTGTCGGTCGGATCCGGGAAGTTGGTCGTGTCGGAGGTCATCTCGGAGACGGTGCGGCCCGCCTCTTCGAGGAGCGATCTTTTCTCTTCCTGCAGGATACCTCTGAAATACTCGAGCTTTTCCGAATTCATGACACCTATCCTTTTCTAATCAATTCGACATTAAAGAGGATTTTTCTCCATTAGTAAAGTGAAATTTTCCCATTCATTGGCAAAATCCCCGGAAAACCGGTGCAGCTGCCGCCAAAAACGGACCCGCCGGGGGTCCGGTGCCTCCTATATCGCGTCCAGCGCCTCCGCCAGGGAGGTGACGCCGATCACCTCCAGCCCGGGCACGCTCTTCTTGGGGGCGTTTCCCTTGGGGACGATGGCCCGCGCGAATCCGTGCTTCACCCCCTCCTTGAGCCGCGACTCCCCGTTCGATACCGGCCTGATCTCCCCTGAGAGGCCGACCTCCCCGAACACCAGCAGGTCGTGCGGCAAAACCGAGTTCCTGAAGCTGGAGACGATGGCGAGCGCCACGGCCAGGTCGGCGCTGGTCTCGAGCACCCGGATCCCGCCGACCACGTTGACGAAGACGTCCTGGTCCGAGAGCACCAGGCCGCCGTGCTTGGTGATGACGGCCAGTATCATGGCGATCCGGTTCTGGTCCAGGCCGATCCCGAGCCGGCGCGGCGAGCCGTACTGGGCCCCCACCACGAGCGACTGGATCTCGACCAGCAGGGGGCGGGTCCCTTCCCAAAGCACGCTGATCAGGCTTCCGGGGGCGGCGGTCTCGCTTCTGGAGAGGAAGATGGCGGAAGGGTTCTTCACCTCGCGCAACCCTTTCTCCGTCATGGCGAAGACCCCGAGCTCGTTCACCGGCCCGAAACGGTTCTTGGTGGTGCGCATCAGCCGGTAGCGGGCGTCCTCGGTCGAGGAGAGCATGACCTGGGTGTCCACCATGTGGGAGAGCGTCATGGGGCCTGCCAGCGACTGGTCCTTGGTGACGTGGCCGACCATGATCATCACGACCCCGGAGCTCTTGGCGTAGCAGGTGAGGGCGGCGGCGCACTCCCGCACCTGGGAGACCCCTCCCGGCGCGGCGTCGATCCCCGCCGACTGCATCACCTGGATCGAATCTATGACCACCATCTCCGGCCGCTCGGCCTGGGCCGCTTCCAGCACCCGCTCGACCGAACTCTCGGCCAGCATCTTCACCCGGTCCACGGGAAGCTGCAGCCGCCTCGCGCGCCCGGCGATCTGCTGCAGCGATTCTTCCCCGGAGACGTAGAGCACCTCACGGGAGGCCGCCGCGTGGCACATGGTCTGCAAAAGTATGGTGCTCTTCCCGGCGCCGGGGTCCCCGCCTATCAGTATCACCGAGCCGGGGACGAACCCGCCGCCCAGCACCCGGTCCAGTTCCTCGCTGCCGCTTGAGAAGCGCGCCTGCTCGGTGCACTCCACCTCCGACAGGAGCGTGACAGCGGAAGTCGCACCGGCAAAGCCGTCGCGCCGGGTGGCGCGCTCAGGCCCCAGGCGGACCTCCCGTACCGTGCTCCACGCGTCGCAGGCGGTGCAGTGACCCTGCCACTTCGGGTAGCTCGCACCGCAATCCGAGCAGACAAAACCGGTCTTCACCTTTACCTTGGCCATACCCCCCCGGGCCCCGCCGGGGCGGGGAAAAAACTAGGCAATACTAAGCTTATTGCCGCGAACTGTCAACTCCGGCGCGCTCTCGCAGCTTTTGCCCCTATTAGTTTGACAACCTTTCGCCCGGTGAGATAAAATCACGGACGGTTTTAATGTGAAGCCCTGCCGGGGAGGCTTGGTTGACTGCTGCGAACAAAAAAATGCTGAGGCTGATACCGCCCTCCGACGGCAAGGGGTTCCTGACCCAGGCGCTGGTCGAGCTGCATAAAGCGGTAAAAGGGGCGGGATTCTACCCGAACGGGCACCCGTATCGTACCGAGACCCTGCAGCGCGCCTTCCAGCTTCTGAGGGGGCTCTTGAGCGAACACGAGCTGGTGCTCGGCGTGAACAGGCAGGGGTTTCTCCTGGTGGGCGAGCCGGTGGAAGCGAACGCCATGGTGCACCAACTGGCGCACGAGTGTTTCATCCGCAGGATCGCCACCATAACATTCATGCAGGACCTCCTTCCCGGCGACCTCGGGGTGTTGGTCCATCTGCTCAACTCCGACCACCAGAAGGCCGCCGCAGGGGGGATCGCCAGGGAGCTGGAGGAAAGAGGGGTGCGCACCGTCTGGGTGAACGAGAAGGATCTCGCCTCGATCTGGTCCAAGCGCCCGGCCTACGACGAGACTCTCACCCAGGGGTGGGACAGCATGCCGATGGAGCAGATGCCGCCGCCGGTAAAGCAGCGCAGCGCAGCCGAGCTTTTGCAGCTGATGGCAAAGGAGAAGGTGGACGCGCGTTACCAGGAGCTGGGACGCGAGCTGGTGGCAGGATTTCAGGCGGAGCCCCGGGAGGTCCAGGTCCTGCCGGTCCTGGAGGAGCTGCTGCGGCAGCACCGGGACCCGGAGATGAGCCTCCCGAAGAGGGAGTACGCGCTGTTCACCCTGGAGCACCTGGCGGACGGAGCGGCGGACCTGCTGCTCGACTCGCTGGAGAGCCGTGACTGTGAGGACCGGGAGGCGATTCACCGGGTGCTGGCCGCCCTGGGCGGGAAGGGTGCCTACTGGGTGATCCAGAGGATCTGCCTGGCCGAGGGGCTCTTCGAGAGGAAGTCCCTGGCCGCGGCACTGGTCGCCATGGGTTCCCCCGCCATCGCGCCGCTGGTTGCCATGCTGAAGGACGAGCGCTGGTACGTGGTGAGGAACATGGTCGCCATCATCGGGGAGCTGCGCTGCGCCGATTGCGTGCTCGCGCTCAAGAAGCCCCTCTACCACGCGGACATCCGGGTGCGCAAGGAGGCGATCCGCGCCTTGATGAGGATCGGCGGGGATCCGGCGGTGCTCATGCTGCTGCCGCTGCTTGACGAACAGGACGAAGGGTTGGTCCGGCACGCCGTGCTCTCCCTGGGGCTGATGCGGAGCCGGGAGGCGGTGCCGTCCCTGCTGAGGCTTTTGGAGCGCCGCGACCTGCTCTTGAAGGAGCTGGCGGTGAAGAAGGAAGTAGTGACGGCACTTGGGCGGATCGGGGACCGCAGGGCGACGGGGCAGTTGCTGAAGATGATCGGCTCCCGCGGCTGGCCCGTCCTCGGGCGCTGGCTTGAGCTCAAGGTGTCGGTCGCCTCGACGCTCGGGATGCTGGGGGACGAGGCGGCCTTGCCGGCGCTCGCCTCCCTCGCCCGGGGGAGCGGCGCCCTGGCAGAGGCCTGCCGTGAGGCACTGGACGCCATAGAGAGGGTTTCCGGAGGAAGCCATGATTAACGGCCTGCAGCACGCACAACGGCTTGCGACTCTTTTGTCCGGCGCCATCCGCGGCGCGGGGCTCTACCCGCCCGGGCACCCGGCCTCGCTGCAGCCTTTCCGTGACATGGAGCCGGTCATCCAGGCGCTGCAACGCGAGGCGGGCGAGGTACGGCTGGCCGTCGTGGACGGCGTGCTGTCGGTGGGTGAGCATATCTTCTTTTCCCCCCCCGCCCCGTTGCAGGAGCTGATCAACCGCCTGGAGGAGAAAGGAATTTCGGGGGTGATCCTGAAGCCGGGGGTGCTGGCCCGGGACCTGGCGGTGCTGGCGCGCCTGATGGCGGAGGGCTCCGGGACGGCAAGCGAACTCGGGGAGGGACTCAAGCGCGCCGGGGTCCAGCTCATCGAGGTGATGGAAGAGGACGCGCTCTCCCACACCTACAACGAGGCGATGAGCGCGGTACGCGACATCTTCGACGAAATCGGCAAGGGGCGCATCCCCAACAGCCGGCGCATGCTGACGGTGGTGAGCACTCTCGCCTCGGCCGCCATCAAGGAGCCGGCAGCGCTGCTGGGGCTCGCCCTGATCAAGGATTACGACAACTACACCTTCCAGCACAGCGTCAACGTCGGGGTCCTCTCCATGGCGCTCTCCGCCTCCATGGGGCACAAGGAGCACGAGGTGGAGGAGTCGGGACTGGCGGGTTTTCTCCACGACATCGGCAAGACCCGTGTCGACAAGGTGATCCTGAACAAGCCCGGCAAGCTGAGCAGCGACGAGTTTGTGGAAATGAGGAAGCACCCGGAGCATGGCGCCGCGATCGTGCGCGAGATGGAGGGGGTGCCGGAAAAGGTGGCCGAAGCGGTGCTCGGGCACCACATACGCCACGACAGGGCGGGGTACCCGGAGTGGGCCAGGACGCGGTCGTTCGGGGTGACCAGCGGCATCGTAGCGGTGGCGGATTTCTACGACGCCACCACCACGCTCAGGAGCTATCAGCGCCCCATGCTCCCCACCGAGGCGGTCAAGGAGATACGCAAAGCCAGCGGCGCGAGCCTCGACGGCGCCATCGTGGAGAGGTTCCTGGAGCTGACGGGGAAGTACCCGACCGGAAGCCTGGTGCGGCTGGACAGCAACGAGCTGGCCGTCATTTTCACCCCGAGCACGCAGCCGTGTGGGGCGGCGGTGGTGAAGGTGGTCGTGGATGCTTCCGGGAGCATGCTCGCCGAGCCCGAGCTGAGAAGCCTCGTTCCCAGCGACGACAGCATCGTCGACCTGGTCGACCCGCTGGTGAAGGGGATAGACGTTTCGCGCTACTTCTGACGGACGTTCGACGCTCGGGCCTCTTTACGGTCCGGTGCCGGCGTCCCGCGTTGAACCGGGCGGCTCGTGAGCTGGCGCTGGCCCGGAAGGAGTGGCAGGAGTGGAGCGTAGAACGTAGAACGTAGAACCTTGGAGCGGTTGTTCAGGGGAGCAGCGACAGGGCGGTCGCCGCGGCAGCGCGGGTCCGGTCGTGGGGGGAGTTGATCAGCTTCATGAGAGGCTCGGCCAGCGAGGCGTCCCCGATGCGTCCCAGGGCGAGCGCCGCCTCGGCGTCGAGCAGACCGTCGTTTTCGTTCAGGAAAGGGACCAGCCTCGGCACC
Source organism: uncultured Geomonas sp. (assembly GCA_964519915.1). Taxonomy (GTDB): domain Bacteria; phylum Desulfobacterota; class Desulfuromonadia; order Geobacterales; family Geobacteraceae; genus Geomonas. The sequence goes on along the minus strand of CAZFMI010000034.1, from coordinate 27,544 downwards.
AGGGCAGGGTCCCGGTAGTGCGACAGCGCCTCGATGGCGAGGGCGCGCACCGCGGAGGAAGGATCCTGGAGTTTCTCCAGCAGCGTGGGAACCGCCTCCGGGCGTCCCAGTTCCCCGAGCACCTTGATGGCGGCGCACTTGATGTCTTCCTCGTTTCTCCCCGCGCAGTAAAAGAGTATCGGGAGCACCTTTTCGCCGCCGATGCGTCCCAGCGCATGGATCGCGGCCACCTTGGTCCCCCGGTCGCCGCGCTTCAGACGATCGAACACCTCTTCAAGGCTCTCAGCCGCCTCCAGTGTGTCCAGCGCGCGGGCCGCCGCAAGGCGCACCTCGACGTCCGGGTCCTTCAGGAGCGGCGCGATCGCGTCGCGTCTTCTTAGGCGTGAGGCTCTGTCCATAGCGTTGATAACTAGCAAAAAACCGTCCTTTCCACAACACAAAACATTTGCTTCTAATTCGCCCGGAGCGCGCAACGTTAGAGGTCTGACAAGGAGAACATGATGGGAAACAGGATGAAGTGCATCGCCCTTTCCGCCCTGGTGCTGCCGGGGCTTGGCCAACTGTACCGGGGGAGCCGCGTGAAGGGGGGGGTGATGATACTGCTCGACAACATCTTCATCCTCGGCGCCCTGTTCGTCGCCCTCAGGAGCGCCGGCAAGGTCATGCTCGCGGGGCATGCAAAAGCGCTGGATGCGGAGCAGGTTCTTGCCGCCATACAGGCCGACGCGCCTTATGCGAAGTGGCTTCTGGGAGGGTTCATGGTGCTTTGGGCGTACGGCGTGGTGGACGCGGCATTCGACAAGGGAAGCCATAATAATTGACAAACGTCATTTTATTATGAGATAAGAATAACGTTTCCCGGGAGCCTCACGGGAGGCAAGGGAGGCGTACTCGAATGTTGAATGCGGAAATTCTCGGCACCGGCGGGCATGTTCCAGGCCGGATCATCCCCAATAGTCACTTTGACTACCTCGTTGACGACGCAGACGCCTGGATCCATTCCAGGACCGGCATCCGCGAAAGACGCTTTGTGGAGGAAGGTGAAGCAACCTCCGACCTCGCTACCAATGCAGCTCTGCTTGCCCTCGAGAACGCCGGCCTCGACCCGCTGGAGCTCGACTGCATCATCGTCGCCACCTCCACCCCCGACATGATCCTGCCTGCCACCGCCTGCATGGTGCAGAAGAACATCGGTGCGGCAAACGCCTTCGCCTTCGACATGAACGCCGTCTGCAGCAGCTTCATCTACGGGATGGAGGTCGCGGACAACCTGATCCGCTCCGGCAAGTACAGGAAGGTGCTCCTGGTCGGAGCCGATACCTATTCGAAGATACTGGATTTCGACGACAAGGGGTCCGCCCCGCTCTTCGGGGACGGTGCCGGCGCGGTAATTCTCGGCGCGACGGTGTCGGGCAAGGGGATCCAGCACACCGTCATGCACAGCGACGGCAAGGGGTGGGAGCTGATCCAGGTCCCCTCGTCAGGCTCGAGGAAGCCGATCTCCGCCGAGAGCATCGCCCTCAAGGAGAACACCTTCAAGATGGCGGGGAAAAGCGTCTTCACCTTCGCCACGAACGTGATCCCGCACATCATCACGGAACTGGCCGAGCGCGGCGGGGTGAAGCCCGAGGAAATCGACCACATCATCCCGCACCAGGCGAACGTGAGGATCATCGACTACATCTCCAGGAAGACCGGGATACCGAAGGAGAAGTTCCTGCTCAACCTGGACCGCTACGGCAACACGGCAGCCGCCTCCGTCGGACTTGCGCTGGACGAGAACCGCAGAAACGGCGTTATCAAGGCTGGGGAGCTGGTGCTGATGATGGGTTTTGGCGGCGGCCTGTCGTGGGGCGGGGTGCTGATAAGGATCTAGGTGAGGGGCAAATCGAGGTTAAGGTTAAGGTGGAGGTTAAGGAAAACCTAAAACCACCACTGGGAAGGGGACGGGCTAATCAGGCACCGTCCCCTTTCTCGTTCAAAGTCAACACCGCCTCAGCCTCAGCCTTAACCTCAACCTCAACCTCAACCTCAACCTTAACCTCAACCTCAACCTCAACCTCAACCTCAACCTCAACCTCAACCTCAACCTGTTTTTACCCCCGCTACCCCCTCCGGCACCTCGACGGGAGCGAGGCCGTGCTGCTGCATCAGGGCTGAGAGGGCAGGGACGGGGACGCGCAGCCGCCAGCCGGCATGGAAACGGTCGGCCGCAACGAGCACACCTCCCGGCGCCAGCCGCGAGGCCAGCCCTGCGAAGGCGGCGGCCAGCCGGCCGGGGTCGTGCAGGAGCGGCCCCCCGAGAAGTCCGTTGCAAAGGACCAGGTGGTACGGCTCCCTCACCGGCGCGGAGCCGACCTGGTCCAGATAGAACTCCATGCGGGGGGCATCGGGGGTGGAAAAAAGCGGCTCCACCCTGGCGCGGTACTCCCTCTCGCGGCCGCGATCATGGGGGAAGAACATCTGCGCCGCGGCAAAGAGCTCGATCTGCTCCAGCGTCGAGCCGTGCACCTCGCCACCCCTCCCCCCGAGCCCCGCCTCGGCAACGAGCCGGGCCACCTGGTAGGTCCCCTCCCCGCTGCCGCAGGCACTGTCCAACACCCTGATGCCCCCGGGGAAATCCCCCGCCCTCTCCTTGAGCCAGGTTGAGAGCCACTCAGACTGCCGCGGATAGCGGTCGAAGCCGCCGCCGAAGTGGTGCGGGAGCATCAGGGAGAACAGGAACCGGGTACGAGCCTCGTACCCCCGGGCCAGCTCCAGCAAGAGCCTGGCCGGGTCGGAGGAGGCAATGGAGGGCTTGAGCCGCTGCAAGAGGTCGAGCCAGGTGGCGGAGCTGTGCAGGTAGGAGCAGGAGAGAAGCGGCTCGAACTGGCAGCCGCGACCGAGCAGAAGGTCGAAGAGCGGTCGCACCTCCTTCATGGGGAAAAGCGCCTCGCTGAGCCCCCGCATCTCATTGTCGACGGCGAGCCCCGGGGCCCAAAGCGGCAGGGGATAGCTGGATACGAAGCTCCGGAAGGCGCGGGCGAGGCGGTCGATCCTCCGGGAGAGGGAGGCGTCGAGCAGGGAGCCGGGGACCAGGAGGCGTTCCAGCCGCCGCCCGGCCTCTTCATGGTCGGGGGTGGGGGCGAAGGAGAGCTGCATCGGCTAGATGATCACGCTGTGCAGGTCCCGGCGCTGGTAGCGCCAGTAGAAGGCGCCGGCGCGGAAGAACCAGTCGATCAGGAAGACCCCCCACACCGCGTACAGGGAAAGATGCAGCGGGACGGCGGCGATGTAGGAGAAGAGCACCCGGATCCCCCACATGGCGACCAGCGTCACCAGGAAGACGTAGTGCGTGTCCCCGGTGCCGCGCAGGCTTCCGGCATAGACGAAGGAGACGGCAAGCGGCACCTGGGCGAAGGCGACCAGCTGCAGGAAGACGCTCCCCATTTCGACCACCCGGGGGTCGGTGGTGAAGAGTCCGATCAGGTGCTGCGGCACGAAGAAGAAAAGCAGCGCCATGCAGGCCATGACGATGACCGCGAGCCTGAGCGCCTCGGTATGGCTCATGTGGGCGCGCCTGAGCTTCTTGGCGCCGATCGCCTGCCCCATCAGTGTGGCGGCGGCTATCCCCATGCCCGCTCCGGGCATGAAGGAGAGGGACTCGATGGAAAGACCGATCTGGTGCGCGGCGTAGGCTGCAGTGCCAAAGCCGATGATGAACTTCGAGTAGAAGAGCTGGCCCGACTGCTGGGCGATCCGCTCCAGCGCCACGGGGTAGCCGATGTTCCAGACCTTCCTGAGGAGCACCAGGTCTGGACGCCCGATCTTCAGGTACCCCTTGCGGAGCGCCTGCGCCAGGAGATAGCTGAAGCCGACCGCCTCGGAGATGTTGATGGCGTAAGCAGCGCCGATCACGCCGTAGCTCGGGAACCCGAACTTGCCGTAGATGAGCGGGTAGGCGAGCACCACGTGGAGGATGTTCACCAGGATGATCGCCTCCATGGGCGTCCTGGTGTTGCCGGTGCCCTGGCTGATGGCGGAGAGGACGTTGAGCCCGGCGGTGAAGGCGAAGTACAGGAAGACCAGCCTGATGTACTCCGAGGCAAACGCGAGTACCTCGCTGCCGGCCCCCATGAAGAGCGCCACGTCGCGGCCGAAGAAGATCCCCAGGAGCGTCGCCGCCGCGGCGAGCAGGACGCCTAAGAGGAGCGAGGCGAAAGCCGCCCTTCTTGCCTCAAGCTGGCGGCCGGCGCCCCAAAGGTGGGCTATGACCACGTTCGCGCCGGTAGAGAGTCCCCAGAACACCGTCATCACCACGAAGATCAGCAGCTGGCCCAAGCCGGTTGCGGCGATCGCAGCGGCTCCCAGGCCGCCGACCATGAAGATGTCGACGATGGAGACCAGGCGCTGGAACAGCGATGACAAAAGCACCGGCATCGACAGCGCGGCGACGTCGCGGCGTATCGATACCCGCTTCCTTCTCTTGGTAAAGATGCCTTGTTTCAATTCAGGATGCTCTCGCCTTGATCACAATTTCAAAGCCGGGGCCTGGCGGTCCCGGCTGGTCCGACAGACGCCCGGCAGCTGGATCAACCTTCGTCCAGCACCCCCTTCATGCCCAGCACGAAATTCTTCGCCCTCCCGGAGGGGGCGATGATGCCGTAGGCGGTAGCTTCCTGCAGTTCCTCTTCGGTGGCACCGGCTTCCTTCGCGACCGCGAAGTGCTTCTTCAGTCAGTCCGGGCAGCCGACCGCCACGGCGCAAGCCACCCGTATCAGTTCCCGGTACTTGAGCGGAATGACCTCTTCATACTCGAAATCGAGGATCTTCTTGCGGATCTTCATGGTCAACCTCCTTGGCAGCCAAAAGAGACGGTTTGCAACGTCATACATAACTAGCACAAACCGGAGGCGCTGGAAACATCAACGATGCAGTGCGAGGGTGTTTATTTATGCGAGCACAGGGGGCGGGAGAGGGGGAGGGGGGAGGAGAGCTGATTCCGCAACTTGCGTATGATCTTCCGCAAAGGTCACTTCCACAAGGGGGAGGGGGAGGGGGTATGCATGACCGGGCGATGAAAAAGCCGGGGGTCAGTCCGGCGCCCTATTCCGCCGGGGGGTCCCTGTCCTGCCCGTGGGTGCCGAGGAGCCGGCCAGCTTTTCTACGGCGCGTGCCATGCCGCGCACCTTGGCTTCGAATTCGCCGTAGGCTCTGACTATTTCGTTTTCTGCCGACGCTACCACTGCATTCAGCTTTCTTTCCGCAGTTTCGAGCTCCTTTTTATACTGTCCCAATTGCTCTTCAACGCTCATCAGCATATTCTCAAGCTTCCAGCGTCTATGCGCGGGAGAAAGCGAACAGTCGTTCAATATGGCGCTGATGTCATCTTCGGTATCTTGCAGCTCTTGTTCAGTATCTTTTCTTTTCTGGATTGCCTGCTTCATCTTTTGGAACGAAATGACCTTGGCCATACATGATTCCTTCTGAGCTATGCAAAAAATGCATCTGCTCTCACTAATGTGAATATAGTACAAATCCGGAAATGAGAGTCCCTGGAACAGCCAGCTCAAACTTGCGAACATGATATTTATTTCCCAGTAGGATGTAAATACCCAAAATTGAGAGCAAAAACTTAGGAACTTGAAAGAAGGTAGATCTCTGTTAAGTTTCTGCTGGTGCGCCTGCGCCCGGGATCAGCAGGTCTGCCGACCCCGGCACGCCGCCGCGTCCGGCGCAAAATTCGGAATCTGTCAGGGGTGCTGCTTGGCTTACTGGAACGCAAATGAGTGACAGCGACCTTTCCAACCATCTGGCCGACCCTGCCCGGCTTGCAGCTCTGCGGGCCGTGGCCCTGCTGGACACGCCTACCGAAGAAGCCTTCGATCGTCTTACAAAGCTGGCGGCCCGTTTCGCGGAGGCGCCCATATCCCTGGTAACCCTTGTCGATGCGGACCGGCAGTTCTTCAAGAGTTGCCTTGGCCTACCCGAGCCTTGGCTTTCCAAACGCGAGACGCCGCTTACGCATTCCTTCTGCCAGTACAACCGGGTCCCTAGGCAGCCCCTGATCATCGAGGACGCCAGGGTGCATCCGCTTTTCAAGGACAACCCGGCCATTCGCGATCTGAACGTGATCGCCTACCTCGGGATCCCCCTGGTCACCTCGGACGGGTACGTCCTCGGCTCGTTCTGTGTCATCGATTCCAGGCCGAGGCGGTGGACCCCGGAGGAGGTCGCAGTCGTCGAGAAGCTGGCGGCAGCGGTCATGACGGAGATCCAGCTGAGAACCGAGATGGTCATCAGGCGGCAGGCGGAGCAGAAACTGAAGATGCAGAACGAGGAGCTGCGCAAGGCATACCAGGGACTTGAACGGGAGACGGCGGAACGGCTCCGGACCCTGGAGCAGCTCCGGCAGCGGGATCAGATGCTGATACAGCAAAGCCGCCTGGCTGCCATGGGGGAGATGATCAGCAACATAGCGCACCAGTGGCGCCAGCCGCTGAACAAGCTGGCCCTCCTCGCGCAGGACCTGCCCATGAGCTGCAGGGCTGGGGAGTTGAGCACCGATTACCTCGATGCGAGCGTGCAGAAGATGATGGAGGCGATAGGACACATGTCGCGCACCATCGACAATTTCAGGAATTTCTTCAGCCCGGAAAAGGAGAAGGTGGATTTCAACATCTTGGTGGCCGTGGAAAAGACGCTGGCGCTGCTGGATTTCAGCATGAACCAGCTGCAGGTAAGACTGGAGATCGTAACCGCCGGCCATCCGGTCATTTCAGGATATCCCAACGAGTACTCCCAGGTCCTGCTGAACATCCTGGTGAATGCGAGGGATGCCTTTGTAGAGAGGGAGGTGGAAAACCCTAGGATCCGTATCGATATAGGGATGGAGGGCGACGAGTCGGTGCTGACCATCACCGACAACGCAGGCGGTATCCCGGAAGAGATCATGGACAAGATATTCGATCCGTACTTCACCACCAAGGGGCCGGACCGGGGGACGGGAATCGGGCTTTACATGTCCAAGATGATCATCGAGAAGAACATGGGGGGCTCCCTCAGCGCGGGCAACGTTCCGGGAGGCGCGCGCTTCCGTATAGCCGTCTGAAGGGGAGTAAAGCCGAAGCGGCCGGTACAGCCGGAGAGCCGGAAAATAAAAGGACGGAAACCTCAAGGCTTCCGTCCTTTTGCATTACCCATGGTTTTTGAATCTGATCAGAACGGGATCTCGTCGTCCGGGTTGAAGACCGGCTCCTCGTAACCGCCGCCCTGGCCGTACTCCTGCTGGGCAGGCTTCGCCGCTTGGCGCTGTCCGCCGCCACCCTCGCCCTTGCCGGAAAGCATCTGCATCTTCTCGCCCACGATCTCGGTCGTGTAGCGGTCCTTGCCTTCCTTGTCCTGCCACTTGCGGGTCTGCAAACGCCCTTCGATGTATACCGTCTTCCCCTTGGAGAGGTACTCGCCGGCTATCTCGGCAAGACGCGCCCAGAGGGTGATGTTGTGCCATTCGGTCTTCTCTTCCCAGTCGCCGCTCTTGCCCTTGAACTTCTCGGTGGTGGCCAGGGAAAAGGAAGCTACGGCGGTGCCGCCGGCGGTGTAGCGCACCTCGGGGTCCTTGCCCAGGTTTCCGATGAGCATCACCTTGTTGAGACTCGCCATGTAGATATTCTCCTTTTCACGTTTGAGTGCGACCGCTTTGAGTTGGGAAGTGTATAGAAATCGCGCCCCCAAAGCAAGCGATAATGTTTGACTCTGCTGGTAAAAAAAAGTAACGTAGCCGGGATTATCTTGGGGGGGGGGACTCATGTTGCGAGCTCGTCTATACCTCCTTTTCCTGGTCCCATTTACACTGCTTTGCAGCCTGTCCGCGGTAATCGGAGGACTCTTCGACGCATCCGGCCGGGCTGGGCACGCCTGTGCCAGGTTTTGGAGCGTCTGGTGCCTGAGGGCGGCGGGCATACGGCTCGCGGTAAGCGGGTCGGAGAGCGTCCCCGCCCATGGCCCCGTCATATATATGGGAAACCACCAGGGGAACTTCGACATCATGTCCCTGACCCTTGCCATCCCGCGCCTGTTCGCCTGGGTCGCCAAGGAGGAGCTTTTCAAGGTGCCGCTCTTCGGCGCCGCCATGAGGCGCGCCGGCTACATCCCGCTGGACAGAAGCGACGGCAGGAAGGCGCTCAAAAGCATGAAACAGGCTGCGGCAAGGATCGCATCCGGCACCAGCGTGGTGATCTTTCCGGAGGGAACCAGGACCAAGGACGGATCCCTCCTCCCCTTCAAACGCGGAGCTTTCATGCTTGCGGTCAAGGCGGGGGTCCCCATAGTCCCCTTTACCATCAACGGCAGCAGGGCGATAAACCCGCGCAACCGCATGGAGCTCAGGCCCGGTACCATCAGCGTGAGTTTCGCTCCCCCCATAGAGGCGGCAGGCCTCTCCGAGGGGGAGCTGATGGAGAGGGTGCGCGAGTCCATTGCAGCAAGGCTGGAGGTTCACTAGATGGCGATGTTTTACCTGGCGCTCGCGGTTTTAGGGGCCGCCATGATCTGCTGGGGGTTGCCGGCTGCACACCGGCTGCGCGCTCCCTTCGACATACTTGCGGCCCTAGCCGTTCTGGCCGGCGTGGCGGCGTCGCTTCTGGGCGCGCTACTTACCGTCGTGCCCGGTTTCTTCCAGGGTTGATCCCCTGCATCGACGGACAGGAAACAAAAGCAATGGAAAAGGTAAAGACCATAGCAGTCAACGTCGCGGTGATCGCGCTGATTTCCCTGGCCCTGATCTGGGGCAACACGTTGTACAGGCAGCACGCCCAGTTTGAGAAGGGGGAAAAGGGTTGGAGCGCCGGAGATTTCACCGCGGCCGTTGCCGGCTACGAGGCGGCCATCCACATGTACACCCCGGGGAGCCCCACCGTGGAGCGGAGCGCCGAGAACCTCTGGAGGATCGGGCAGATGGCGGAGCAAAATCGTGACGCGGCGCGCGCGCTGATCGCCTACCGCGCCCTGAGAAGCTCGTTCTACGCGGCAGCGGGCGTCTACACGCCGGGTGAGGTGTGGATCAAGCGCTGCGATGCCCGTATTGCCGCCCTGGTGCAGATGCAGCAGGGGCGCTGAAGACCGTACCCAATTCCGTGCAGGAGCGGCTTTGCGCCGCGCTGCCGCTTGGGCAATCGCGGCAGCAATGCCGCTTCTGCAACAAACCGCAAAGGATCATTTTTGGAATCAACCACCATAGACAGTACCGGCCTCAAGTTCGTGGCGCTGGGAGGGCTTGGGGAGATCGGCCTGAACATGGCCGCCTTCGAGTACGGCGAGGACATCGTCATCGTCGACTGCGGGCTCATGTTCCCCGAGCCGTACATGCTGGGGATAGACGTGGTCATCCCCGACATCGGCTACCTTCTGGAGCGGGCCGACAGGATCCGCGCCATCCTGCTCACCCACGGCCACGAGGACCATATCGGTGCTCTCCCCTACGTGCTGCGCGATCTCAACCCCCCCATCTACGGCACCGCCCTGACGCTTGGATTCGTCAAGGAGAAGCTCAAGGAATTCGAGCTCGAAAACAAGGTCGACCTGCGGGTGGTCAAGCCGCGCGACAAGGTGCGACTGGGGGAGTTCGAGGTCGAATTCATCCGGGTTGCCCACTCCATCGTGGACGGCTGCGCCCTGGCGATCGGCACACCCGAGGGGGTGGTGATCCACACCGGCGATTTCAAGCTGGACCAGACCCCGGTGGACGGAGAGCTCACCGACCTCGCCACCTTCTCCCGCTACGGGGAGGCGGGCGTGCTCGCCCTTTTCGCGGACTCCACCAACGTGGAGCGCGAGGGGTACACCCTTTCCGAGCGGCTGGTCGGCGACGCCTTCGACGAGATCTTCCCCAGCTGCTCCGGCAGGGTCATCGTCGCCGCCTTCTCCAGCAACATCCACCGCGTGCAGCAGGTGGTGCATGCGGCCCAGAAGAGCGGGAGGAAGGTCCTTCTGAACGGTCGTTCCATGATCGGCAACGTGCAGATCGCGCGGGAGCTAGGCTACCTGAAGATACCGGACGGGCTGCTGATCGACCTGAAGGAGCTCCCCAGGCTCCCCAAGGAGCAGGTCTGCATGATCACCACCGGGAGCCAGGGGGAGCCCAGGAGCTCGCTGATCCGGATCGCGATGGACGACCACAAGCAGATCAAGCTGGAGCGAGGCGATACGGTCATCCTCTCCTCGCGCTTCATCCCGGGGAACGAGAAGACCATCTCCGACCTGATGAACCACCTGTACCGGCGCGGCGCCGAGGTGATCCACGAGAAGGTCTCCGAGGTCCATGTCTCCGGGCATGCCAGCCAGGAGGAGCTGAAGCTGCTGCACAACCTGGTCAAGCCGCGCTTCTTCGTGCCCGTGCATGGCGAGTACCGGCACCTGGTGAAGCACAGCCAGCTTGCCCAGAAGGTCGGCACCCCCGAAGAGCGCTGCATCCTCGCGGTCAACGGCGACGTCATCCTCTTCTCAAGCGGCGAGGCGTGCATCGTCGACCATGTCAACTCCGGCCGGGTCTTCGTGGACGGCAAGGGGGTGGGGGACGTAGGCAACGTGGTGCTGAAGGACAGGAAGCACCTCTCCGAGGACGGCATGGTGGTCGTCATCATCGGGATCAACCAGGTAAGCGGGGAGATCATCTACGGTCCCGACATCGTCTCGCGCGGCTTCGTCTTCGAGGACGACAGCCAGCAGTACCTGGAGGAGGCGCGCAAGGTGGTGCTGGACACGCTGGCACTGGTGAGCACCGAGGCGATGACCGACTGGAGCGAGGTGAAGCTGGAGGTGCGCCGCGTGCTGCGCCGGCTCTTCAACAAGACCCTGGAGAGGCGGCCGGTCATCCTGCCGCTCGTGTTGGAAATGTAGAAACCGTTCAACATTCTGCGTTCAAGGTTCGAGCCCGGCCTGTGCCGGAGACAAACGTGACAAGTCAGGATGAAGCTGGTTGGAAGCAGTAATGTAATCGAACGTTGAACGTTGAACCGCATCTAACGGATTTCGAGGCTTATGACCGAAGAGAGAATGGAAAAGAAAGAGAAAGTGACCAAGGAGATGATGGGGATGGCCTACGCCGCCGCCGGCATCTTCCTCGGCGTTGCTCTCGCCTCGTTCCATGGCGAGGACCTCTCCTTCAACAGCGTCTCCACCGCAATGGAGACGCACAACCTGGGGGGGCGTTTCGGCGCGCAGCTGGCGGACGTATTCCTGCAGCTCTTCGGCCTTGCCGCCTACATCTTCCCCGGCACCCTCATCTACCTGGCCTACCGCGCCTTCGGCTCCGACCCGATCAGGTGGCGCCGTTACAAGTGGGTAGGCTTCGGCCTGCTGGTCGTCTCCCTTTCCGGGCTCTTCGCCTTCAACCTGCAGTTCACCGAATTCCTGGGACAGCGTGTGCCAAGCGGCGGTTTCGTCGGCTACCAGAGCGCCGAGCTGTTGAAGCGTGCCTTCGGCAAACTGGGGGCTCTGCTCATCCTGCTCCCGATGCTGGCCGCGGCCGCCATGCTCCTCTCCCGTTTTTCCTTCGTGCTCTTCGCCAACTGGTGGGTGAGCGCTATCAAGGAGAGGTGGGCCAGGTACAAGCAGCGCCGGGCGCTGAACCGCGAGCTCAACGCCGAGAAGGGGGAGAAGGGCGAGAAGCAGAAGCCTCACGCGGCGCCGGTGATAAAACCCCCCGTTGTTGCACCCCCGGTGAGCGCCCCCGCCGCCAAGAAGGAGAAGAAGCAGGACGAGAAGAAGAGCGCTCCGGTCCAGGAGGCGTTCGAGTTCATCAAGGTGGAAGGGAACTTCCGGACCCCGCCGCTCTCCCTGCTCGACCCGATACCCGAGGCGGGCAAGCGCCAGGACCGCGAGACGCTGACCATGAACGCACGGCTCATGGAGAAGAAGCTGAAGGACTTCGGCGTCGAGGGTGAGGTGGTGGAGATCTGCCCCGGCCCCGTCATCACCATGTACGAATTCTCGCCCGGCCCCGGCATCAAGGTGAGCCGCATCGCCGGGCTTTCCGACGACCTCTCCATGGCGCTGCAGGCGCATTCGATCCGCATCGTGGCCCCCATCCCCGGCAAGGGTGTGGTGGGCATAGAGCTCCCCAACCGCGAGCGCGAGATGGTGTCCCTGAAGGAGATCTTCAACTCCGAGCAGTTCCACAAGGGGAAGATGAAACTCCCGCTTGCGCTCGGCAAGGACATCGCAGGGAACCCGCTGGTCACCGACCTGGCCAAGATGCCGCACCTGCTGGTCGCGGGCGCCACCGGCAGCGGCAAGTCCGTCGCCATCAACACCATGATCCTCTCGCTTTTGTACACCTCGACCCCCACCGACGTCAGGATCATCATGGTCGACCCGAAGATGCTGGAACTCTCGGTTTACGAGGGGATCCCGCACCTCTTGCTCCCTGTGGTCACCAACCCGAAGAAGGCCGCCCTCGCGCTCAAGTGGGCGGTCGAGGAGATGGGGCGCCGTTACCGGCTCATGTCCGACAAGGGGGTCAGGAACATCGATTCCTACAACCGCGAGCTGGAGCGGGCGGAGAAGGAGGAGGCGGAGAACAAGGCGCGCGAGACCGTCGTGGTCGAGGAGATCGAGGAGGTCGAGGACCCTGAAGATATGGAGGCGCGCGAGGCGGCCATCCAGGCGTTCCTGGCCAAGGAGGAGCAGCTGGAGCACGGGCATCTCCCCTACATCGTGGTCATCGTCGACGAGCTCGCCGACCTGATGATGGTGGCCGGGCGCGAGATCGAGGAGTCCATCGCCAGGCTGGCCCAGATGGCGCGCGCCGCCGGCATCCACCTGATCCTTGCCACCCAGCGCCCCTCGGTCGACGTCATCACCGGACTCATCAAGGCGAACTTCCCGGCCAGGATCTCCTTCCAGGTCTCCTCGAAAATCGATTCGCGTACCATCCTGGACGGCAACGGCGCCGAGTCGCTCCTGGGGGCAGGCGACATGCTCTTCCTTCCCCCGGGGACCTCGAAGATGCTCCGCTCCCACGGCGCCTTCGTCTCAGACGCCGAGGTGCAGCGCGTGGTGGAGTTCCTGAAGAAGCAGGGGAAGCCGGTGTACGAGAAGTCCATCCTCGAGATGAAGGCCTCCGACGAGAAGGGGAGCGACGACGACGAGGAACTGGACGAGCGCTACGACGACGCGCTGGCCCTGGTGGCCGAGGCGAAGCAGGCCTCCATCTCCATGATCCAGCGCCGCCTGCGCATCGGCTACAACCGCGCCGCCCGCATCATCGAGAAGATGGAGCAGGAAGGGGTGATCGGGCCGTCCGACGGCACCAGCAAGCCGCGCGAGGTTTTTATCAACAAGATCTGATCGGAAGCCAAAGGAGAAAAGATGAACGTTTGCCGCAAACCAAACCTGGCGCACTTCGCCGTTACCGTCATCGGCAAGGACCGCACCGGCATCGTGGCGGATACCTCCGAAGTGCTCTACAAGCTCGGGTGCAACGTCGAGGACTCCAGCTGCACCATGCTGGGGGGGGAGTTCGCCATGATCCTGATCGTCTCCCACGAGAAGCCCTTCTCCAAGAAGAAGCTCGAAACCGAATTCGCCGAGAAGAACGCCGACAACGGCCTTTCCGCCTTCATCCGCACGCTAAAGGACGACGAGATCTGCTACCGCGAGCCGGTGGGGGAGCTTTGCCTGATATCGGTGTACGGCAGCGACAAGCCGGGGATCGTCTATCGCATCACCCGCGAGCTGGCCGACCGCGGCGTCAGCATCATGGACCTGAACACCAAGCTGATCGGCACCGTGGCCGACCCGGTGTACGTGCTGGTGCTGGAGGCGACGCTTCCGCAGGGGCTTTCCGTTGAGGAAGCCTCCGGTCTGCTGGACAAACTGAAAAAGGAGTTGAGTGTGGAGATCTCGGTGCGCCTCATCACACCGGTCTCTCTTTGATATGGCAGTCAAATCGATAGTTACCTATCCCGACCCGATACTGAAGGCCGTCTGCTCTCCGGTGGTTACCATCGACCGGAACGTTTTGCAGCTGATCGAGGACCTCATCGACACCATGCACGCCGGGCCCGGCTCCGTGGGCGTCGCCGCGCCCCAGATCGGCGTCGCGCTGCGCGCCTGCGTCATCGACGTCTCCAAGAACCGCCACGGCAAAGACAACAACCACGGGCTGCTCCGGATGATCAACCCGGAGATCGTCGAGCGTAGCGGCAGCGCGGTCATGCGCGAGGGGTGCATGAGCGTTCCGGATTACACCGGCGACGTGGAGCGCGCCACCAACCTCACCCTGCGCTTTACCGAGCCCGAGGGCGCCGTGCGCGAGTTCGCGGCCTCCGGATTCGAGGCGGTCGCGATCCAGCACGAGATGGATCACCTGGACGGGCTCCTGTTCCTGGACCGGATCTCCTCCCTGAAGACCGGCCTGTTCCGGCGCAAGAGCTACAAATAGCGCAGAATCGGAGCGGTCAGGCCGACCGATCGCCCCGATCTGCTGGAGTTTCCAAATGAAGTGGCTTCTTATCAGCTCAGCTGTCCTCTACCTTGCCTCCTTCCGGCGCCCGATCTTCGCGGTCGCGCTCGGCTCGGGGCTGGCGTACCTTGCCTCCCGCGGCCTCTCGCTCGGAAGGCTCCCCCTGATCGGGCCCCAGGATACCCTCGCCTTCTTCTCCAGTTCCATCGGGCTCATGGCGCTACCCTTCCTCTACAGCCGCGGGGCATCGGCAGAGCGCTTCTTCACCTGGGGGTGCGGCCTGCTCGCCGGCCTCTTCGCGCTCCTTGCGCTCCCCTTCCCGACCCTGAACATGCCGCTTCCCCCCATCCTGGACATCTACTGGTTCGAGCTGCACGTGGCGCTGGCCTTTTTCGCCTACGCGCTGTTCGGCCTGGCGGCGCTTCTCGGCGGGCTCTTTCTGTACCGGGGGGGGAGGCAGCTGCTCGACCTGCAGTACCGCGCCGCGCTGGTGGGGTACAGCTTCTTCTCCATGTCGATGGTTTCCGGCGGGATATGGGGATATTACGCCTGGGGCACCTACTGGCTCTGGACCCCCAAGGAGCTCTGGACCTCGATCCTCTGGATCTTCTACTCGCTCTACCTGCACCTGCGCCTGAAGGGGCAGGCCTGGGACCGCGGCTTTGCCTGGCTCGGCATCGTCGGGTTTCTCGTGACCCTGTTCACCTACCTGGGCGTCAGCATGCTGATGAAGAGCTCGCACAGCTTCTAGCATCTGACGGACCTGTCCGATCAGACCGAATCGGTCTGATGATGGGAGCAACGCTTTGCTTAAACGCCTCTACGCCACCCTCTGCTCGCTAAACCTCGCCCTCTGGCTGATGGCCGGCGTGATGATCGCTCTCGCCATCGGCTCTTTCTCGAGGGCCGGCATGGCCTCCGGGATGAACGACATGCCGCTGCTGATCTGGCTGCAGCAGGCGCCGCTCTCTTTCTCGTGGTGGCTCTGGCTTTGCGTCGCCTTCCTCGCGATGCTGTGCGTGAACGCCCTCGTCTGCAGCATCGAGGCGCTGAGGAAGAAAGGGCGCAGCATCGCGCCGCACCTGATGCACGCGGGCTTTCTGCTCGTGGTGGTCGCCCACCTGTTTTCGGCCTACGGCGGCTTCAAGCAGCAGCTGCAGATGGTCGAGGGGGGGACCATCGGCTTCCCCGACGGCGACCGGGTGCTGGTGGAAAGGATATCGGCGGAGTACGGCCCGATGGGGATGATGAGCGCCTTGCGGGCGGACCTGAAGCTGAACGGGGAGGTGCAGGGGGTGCAGCCGAACCATCCTCTGTTCCACAAGGGGTACGGCATCTACCTGAAGGACGTGGCGCTCACCCCGAGGCCGGTTGCGCTTTTCGAGATCCACAGGGAACCGGGGAGCCTGGCGGCGCTCTTGGGGGCGCTCCTTTTCACGGCGGGGAACCTGATGCTGCTGGCGCAGCGCAAGGGGAGATAAGAGAAAGGGGCGCCCGGCGGCGCCCCTTTCCTGTCACTTGACCGGCTTCACGCTCTTGATCACTATCGGGGTCACCGGGACATCGGGCATCCCCTTCTGATTCCCGGTCCTGGTAGCCGCGATCCTGTCTACCACGTCCATCCCCTCCAGGACCTTGCCGAAGACGGCGTACCCGTAAGCCCTGGGACCGCCGGCCGGGTTGTGGTTCAGGAAGTCGTTGTTCACCACGTTGATGTAGAACTGAGCCGTGGCGGAATCGACGACGCCGGTGCGGGCCATGGCCAGGGTGCCGCGGTCGTTTTTGAGCCCGTTGGCGGCCTCGTTCTTGATGGGGGGGTGGGTCCCCTGCTTCGGGTTCATGTCGCTGGTGAAGCCTCCCCCCTGGATCA
The DNA here is from genome assembly GCA_964519915.1 of uncultured Geomonas sp. Lineage (GTDB taxonomy): Bacteria > Desulfobacterota > Desulfuromonadia > Geobacterales > Geobacteraceae > Geomonas. The sequence continues at coordinate 11,231 of CAZFMI010000034.1, read as the reverse complement.
TGAAGCCGGGGATGACGCGGTGGAAGACGGTCCCTTCGTAAAAGCCGCCCTTGGCGTATTCGAGGAAGTTCTTCACGGAAACCGGCGCCTCTTTCTGGAACAGCTCGACCTTCACGTTCCCCTGGTTGGTTTCGATGACCAGTACCGGGTTCTTGGCCTCGGCAGCGAAGGCGCCGCCTGCCAGGAAGAGCCCCAGGAACAGCGCGTAGATGAATCTCTTAAGCATGTTTTCATTCCTCCTTTTCGATTAGAATCCGTTGGATGTTTATATGCCAATACGTAGCTCCGGTCAACCCTCTCCCCCCGGTGCCGCAACTAAAGGTTGACAGATCACCTGTCGCTGTGGAAAATGCCCAACATTAATATACATGGAGGATTAGCCTTGCAGATCCAATTCGGTACCGATGGCTGGCGCGGTGTGATCGCCGACACGTTCACCTTCGAAAACCTCTCCCTGGTGGCTCAGGCGACCATGGATTATATGCACAAGGAAGGGCTCGCCGGAAAGGGGCTGGTGATCGGGTACGACAGGCGCTTCCTCTCCCGCGAGTTCGCCGAGCGGGTCGCCGGGATCGCCGCCGCAAACGGCATCGCGACCTGGCTTTCCGACGGCTACGCCCCTACACCGGCGGTTTCCTGGGCAGTTCACGAGAAAGGCGCCGGCGCCGGAGTCATGATTACCGCGAGCCACAACCCCCCGCGCTACAACGGCTTCAAGGTCAAGGAGGCGTTCGGCGGCTCCGCGCGGCCCGGCACCACCAAGGTGCTGGAGCAGATGGTGGCGCTAAATATCGCTTCCTCCCGCCCGGTGCTGGCGGCGACGCTTGCCGAGGGGCTCGGGTCGGGAAAGGTGCAGCTCTTCGACGCCACGGCGCCTTACCTCGCCCAGCTGGCCAGGTACGTCGACCTGGAGCTGATCCGCTCCAGCGGCATCAAGGCGGTGGTGGACCCGATGTACGGGGCCGGCTGCGGGCTCCTGCCGCACCTCGTGCCGGGGATCCATGAGATCAACGGCACGGAGAACCCCTCCTTCGGCGGGCACCCCCCCGAACCGATCGCCGAGCACCTGTGCGCACTCACCTCGCTGATCGCCGGGGGCGCCTACCAGGTCGGCCTGGCGCTGGACGGCGACGCGGACCGCATCGGCGCCGTCGACGAGCGCGGCGAGTTCTTCTCCTCGCACCGGATCTTCACCGTCTTGCTGCGTCACCTCTACGAAAGGAAGGGTGTGCGGGGAGGCGTGGTGAAAACGGTATCCACCACCCAGATGATCGATCGCCTTGCCGAGAAGTACGGCCTGCAGCTCTTCGAGACCCCGATCGGCTTCAAGCACATCTGCGAGATGATGCTGGAACACGACATCCTGATGGGTGGCGAGGAGTCCGGGGGGCTGGGCGTGAAGGGGCATATCCCCGAGCGCGACGGCGTCCTGATGGCGCTGCTGCTCCTGGAGGCGATGGCCATGAGCGGCAAGGGTCTGTGGGCGCTGCTGGAGGAGACCATGGACGAGATCGGGCACTTCCACTACGCCCGGATCGACCTCCCCATCGGGAATGAGGCGAAGCAACAGCTCCTGGCGCAACTGCAATCCGGCGGCATCACCGAGATCGCCGGGTTCGAGGTGGCGCGCCGCAACTTCAGCGACGGTTTCAAGTACATCCTGGCAGACGGCTCCTGGCTCTTGATCCGTCCCTCCGGGACCGAACCGGTTCTGAGGCTGTACAGCGAGGCGGGCGACCCGGAGAAGGTGGCGCGGCTGCTGCAGGCTGCGCGGGGCATCGCAAGCGTGTAAGGAGCGGTTATTGTTAAGGTCAATTACCTTGAAATGGCGCAACGCTTCTGCTATAGAATAAGCTCCGCGGCAAAATTCAGCACCCCCGAAGGAGTCACACATGGCGAATCCTCAGTTGATTATGTACGATGAGGAATTCAAACAGATAAATGTAGTGATCGAAAAGCTTCTTCGCGAAGCCAACGCCAAGGTGATCTTCCTGGTGGACAAAAACGGCCAGCTGATCACGGGTTGCGGCGAGACCGAGCGTTTCGACACCACCTCGCTTGCCTCGCTGACCGCCGGGAACATCGCCGCTACCGGGGGGCTGGCGAAGCTGATCGGGGAAAAGGAATTCTCTATCCTCTTCCACGAAGGGGAGAAGGACAACCTGCACATCTCCATCGTCGCCGGGCGCGTGATACTCGTCGTGCTGTTCGACACCCGCTCCTCGCTCGGGCTGGTGCGGCTGCGTGTCAAGAAGGCATCCGAGGAGCTGGCGTCCATCTTCGGGCGGCTGATGCAAAAGAGCGAGGAGAAGGAGAAGAGCGGCGACAGCGACTTCCCGTTCGCCGAGATCACCGACGACGATATCGACAACCTGTTCAGCTGATCCGGTTGTCTGAACAATGCGATGCATCAACTATAAGAGGTAATGTCGGATGTCATTCATCAACTACGCTTCCCGCGAAATCAACTGCAAGATCGTCTACTATGGCCCGGGCCTGTGCGGCAAGACGACCAACCTGCAGTTCGTATATCAAAAAACAGCCCCGGAAGCGAAGGGGAAGATGATCAGCCTTGCCACGGAGACCGAGCGGACCCTGTTCTTCGACTTCCTTCCCCTGGCCCTGGGGGAGATACGCGGCTTCAAGACCCGCTTCCACCTGTACACCGTTCCCGGCCAGGTCTTCTACGACGCATCGAGGAAGCTGATCCTGAAAGGGGTGGACGGCGTGGTTTTCGTAGCCGACTCGCAGGAAGAGCGCATGGACGCCAACATCGAGAGCGTCGAGAACCTGCGCATCAACCTGATCGAGCAGGGGTACGACCTGGACAAGATCCCCTACGTGATCCAGTACAACAAGCGCGACCTCCCCAACATCGTGAGCGTCGAGGAGCTGCGGCGCGAGTTGAACCCGACCAACGTCCCCGAGTTCGAGGCATGCGCCACCACCGGCGAGGGTGTCTTCGAGACGCTGAAGGCGATCGCCAAGCTGATCCTGTTCGACCTCAAGAAGGGGAAGTAGTCAATCCGACGGATCGGTCCGGCCGGACTGGTCCGACGGATGCAAGAACCCCCAGAGCTTTTCCGCCACACCTTCCGTCATCCCCGGCGCCCCCTTCAACTCCTCCAGCTTCGCCTCCTTCACCCCCCTCAGGCTCCCAAACCTCTTCAAGAGCGCCTTCTTCCTCTTTTCACCGATCCCCGCGACGCCGTCCAGCGCCGAGCCGGTGAGCACCTTGCTGCGCACCGCCTTGTGGTAGGTGACGGCAAACCTGTGCGCCTCGTCCCTGACGCGCACCAAAAGCAGCAGCGGCGCGGAACTCTGCCTGAGCGTGATCGGGTTCTTGCGCCCGGGCCTGAACACGCGCTCGTCGCTTCTGCTGATCTGCTCGCTCTCCATGTCCCTGGCGACGCGGCTCTTGGCGAGCCCTGCCGCCTCGACCCCCGTCACCGAAAGTTCGTCCAGCACGGCGTTCAGCACGCTCAGCTGCCCGAGCCCCCCGTCCACCACGATCAGGTCGGGGATCTCTTCGGTGCTCTCGGTCTTGAACCTGCGGGAAAGGACCTCGCGCATCATGGCGAAGTCGTCGGACTGCTGCACCCCCTTGATCCGGTAGCGCCGGTACAGCGAGCGCTCCGGCTTCCCGTCGATGAAAACGACCCGGCTCCCGACGGCCATCTCCCCCTGGATGTTCGAGATGTCGTAGCACTCGATCCTCTTCGGGGTGCGGGACAGGTGCAGCTTCTCGGCCAGCTCGGTCAACAGCGTGGCGGACGAGCTTTCCCTGGCCAGCCGCTCCCGGGCTGCGGTCTCGGCGTTCTTCTGCGCCAGTTTCACCATCTCGAGCTTCGGCCCGCGCTGCGGCGCGCTGATGGTGACCTTCCTGCCGGCCTTGTCGGAAAGGAGTTCCTCCAAAGCGCCGGGCTCCGGTATCGGGGAGGGGATCAGCACCTGCGGCGGGATCGGCGCGTCGAGGTCGTAGTATTCGTTCAGGAACGAGGCGAGCCCCTCCTCGCTCTCCATCTCCCAGTCGAAGAGGAAGCCGCGCCCGCCGGTCAGCGTGCCGCCGCGGATGTGGAGCAGGGCGATCTGCATCCGGTCCCCGTCGCGGTGCAGGCCGAACACGTCGCTGTCGCCCCCCTGCGCAACCATCTTCTGCCGCTCCACGGTCACCTCGATGGCGCGCAGGAGATCCCGGTAGCGCGCCGCGTCCTCGTAGCGCATCTCCTGGGAGGCCTTTTGCATCTTGGTGCGGTACAGGCGGGCGACCTCCGTGTTCTTCCCCTCCAGGAACAGCGCGGCCCCCTGGGCGAGGGCGGCGTACTCCTCGACCGAGATCAGGCCGCAGCAGGGGGCGGAGCACTGTTTTATCTGGTGGTACAGGCAGGGACGCTTGCGGGCCATGCAAGTGGCGAGCGGGTAGTGGCGCAGCGGGAACATCTTGTAGAGCTGCTTCAACACCTCCTTGGCGGAGGTGGCGGAGGAATAAGGGCCGAAGTAGCGCGCCCCGTCAGCCGGTACCTTCCGGACGATGGAGAGGCGCGGGAACGGTTCCTTCATGTCCATGCGCAGCGAGAAGTAGGTCTTGTCGTCGCGCAGGTTGATGTTGTACTTGGGGCGGTGCTGCTTGATCAGCGTGTTTTCCAGGATCAGCGCTTCCTTCTCCGTGTCGGTGACCAGGTAGTCAACCGACTCGACCTGCTGCACCATGAAGCGGATGTGGATGCGGGAATCCCTGGTGTCGCCGACGTAGGCGCGGACCCTTTTCTTGAGGTTCCTTGCTTTTCCGACGTAGATGACGCTCCCCTGGGAGCTCTTCATCAGGTAGACGCCGGGAGAGGAGGGGAAGTTGTTGACCATGGCAAGCGTTATCATGGGGCGTAGTATAGACGGAAGCTCGTTAGAAGGGAAGCCGGGTCGTGCAAGGGGAGGAAGCGGTGCGGCGGGGAGTGTAGGGGCGAATGTCATCCGCCCCTACCATGTGCGGGTGCTAGCGCTTGCCGGTCCTGCTGCCGGGTTTGGCAGCGCCCGGCCTGGAGCCCGCGGGGCGGGACGAAGCGGGCCTTGCTGCGGCAGGCCTTGCCCCTGCGGGCTTGCCTGCCGGTCTGGCAGCTGCAGGCCTGTCCGCCGTGGGCCTGGCCGCTGCAGGCCTGGCGCCCGCCGGCTTGGCGGCGGCGGGTTTCGCGGATGCCGGTTTGGCCGTTGCGCCCTTAGCGGCCGCCGGCTTCCCCTTGGGCTTCGCGGGCGCGGAGCTCCCTTCCTTCTCCTTGTCGATCCACTTGGGGATGAACCTCCCCTTGAGGCCGCCACCCCCGGGCTTCATCTTCTGCGGGTTGGCGTAGGAGACGGTGATCCTCTTCTCCAGGAGCCAGGCGCCGTCCAGCGACGCGATGGCGTCCTTCGCCTCCGCCTCGGTGGACATCCGCACGTAGCCGCAACCCTTGAACTGCCCGGTGACCGGATCGGTGATCAGATGGATGGAAGTGACCTTGCCGGATACGGCGAACATCTTTTCCAGCTCGTACTCCGTGATATCGTAGGACAGGCTTCCCACGTAAAGTTCTTTTCCTGCTTTGGCCATTTAATAATCTCTCCTTGATGATGGTCGGCACACTCTAGCACATAAGCCCGCGCCCGGCAAAGGTTTCCGCCGCAGGGCGCCAGGATCACCCTTTGCGTTCCCTGAGTATGGCGGTGAACATCGGCTCGCGGTCCGTCTGCGACGGGGAGACCACCATCTCCACCTCTATGGGTTTGCCGCCGATCCCGCGCACCGTCTCTGTTGATGTCTCCTCCTTGAACTCCGTCTGCCGCGCGAGCTTTTCCTTCAGCTCGGCACCCCCTTCCAGAAAGGAGAACACCGACTCTCCCAGCAGCTCGTGCCGCGAGCGCCCGAAGAGCGACTCAGCCTTCTGGTTGGCGATGACGATCTTGCCGTCCTTCATGAAGGTGATGATTGCCGAGGCGGCGACCTCTATGAAGCGGCGGTACCGCTCGTCCGCCTCCTTCGACTGCACGGTCCGGTGCGAGAGCTCCTCCGTCATCTCGTTGAAGGCGCCGATCAGCATGCCGATCTCGTCGTGCGTGCTCTGCGGCAGCTTCTTGTCGAACCTCCCGGTTTTGGTCACGCTGATGATCCCGTCGGAGAGGAGCTTGATCGGGCGGATGATCTGGCGGCTCATGATGGCGCCCATGACAGTGATGACGATGAGGAATACCGCCCCCCGGCTGAGCAGGTCGAGTTTTAGGTTGGCGCCGAGCTGGGCGTAGAGGTCCTTGACCGGGATGGTGACCGAAACCGCGCCGATCACCTCTCCGACCCTGTAGTTGTAGGAATAATGGCCGGGGGGGAATCGCTTCCTGACGAAGTTCGGGGCAGTTTCATAGCTTCCGTGGCACTCCAGGCAGGAGGCGGTGGCCCTCATAGGCTGCAGGTAGCGGAAGATGTCGTCGCCGCCGCTCCTGACTATGCCGTAGACCTCGGCGTCGGGGTTCTTGATGAAGCCCTGCAGTTGGGCAGTCTCGTAAGGGTCGGGGCGGTTTTGGGGGTTGCGGTAGCGAAGCGAGACCTGGCGCACGTAGAACTTGCTGTTCTGGGTCACCCTTTTGGCCACCTGGGTCGCCACGACCTGCGGCACCAGGTTGTAGTTGTGCTCCGGCTCGTCTTTGACAACGGACGAGATGTATTCGCGCGTCTCTATCAGCTGCATCGCGAAGCCGCGTGCGTTGTCGACGGCGAACCTGACGATGAACGCCTTTTGCCGCTGGTAGCTGAAGATGCCGGAGGCGAGCAGCAGCGCGATCAGAAGCAGGGACAAGAGGCCGAAGAATTTTACGCGGATGGGAAGGTCTACCAGGCGGGGCATGCATCCTCCTAAAGTCAAGGCACCAAAGGGGAAATTATACAGGAGGAGGCGGGATGCGCAATCCACCTTCGCGCTTGCGCGCTACGGTGGACAGGTCCGTCAGCAAAAGGGCCCCGCCGTAGCCTTGGCGAAGTAAGGTGTCAAAGGGCCTGTCCGCCGCAGCCTTGGCGAAGGGTGAGGGGAAGGGGAGGGAAGTTCTAGCTTGCCGAAGCCCGGTGTTGCCGCCGCCTGGGCAAGCTGGACGCGTCCGCCGTAGCGCGTCAGCGCGAAGGTGGATGGCACTCGAAGCAGAGCGGCTCGCTCTCGCGGCGCTTGATCTGGGCGTCCTTGTCCTTGGGGACCCCTTTTCCCATCAGCTTCTCGCCCACCTTGTGACAGTCGAAGCAGTTCCTTCCCTGTAACTTCTTGTGCATCCGGACCATCGCCGGGTTCTTGCTGTGGCACACCTTGCACTCGAAGCCGTGGGCGCTATGTGCGGTCAGCAGCAGTGCCAATACCGGAACCAGTTTCTTCATCTCTTCTCCTTGTCGGCCTGGAAAATTGTGTCTGCGGCCGCAGCTTAGACCCCGACTTGTCGGGGCGCCTTGACCTAAGTCAAGGAAGGGTTCCCGGCGCCGCGAAGAAAAACGCTTTTCATGTCGGCGGCAGTATGGTAATTTTCCATGCTTTCATCGCTCTCTAACAGTCGAATCAACTACATATCGAGAAGAAAAAATGGCAAAGATCATCTGTGTGGCGAATCAAAAGGGTGGGGTGGGAAAGACCACGACGGCGGTTAACCTCTCGGCCTCGCTGGCTGTCGCCGAACGGCGGGTGCTCCTGGTGGACATGGATCCGCAGGGAAACGCGGGGAGCGGGGTCGGTGCGGACAAGGATCTGCTCGAGGAGAGCATCTACGACGCGCTGATCAACGACGCGCCGCCTGCGGGGATCGTGCAGGAGACGGAACTCCCGTGCCTGCACCTGTTCCCGGCGACCTCCGATCTCGCGGGCGCCGAGCTGGAACTGGTCAGCGTGGCGGACCGCGAGGGGAAGCTGAAGCGGATACTGACCGCTCTCTCCGATTCCTACGACTACATCTTCATCGATTGCCCCCCCTCTTTGAACCTCCTCACCATCAACGCGATGACTGCGGCCAATTCGGTGCTGATCCCGCTGCAGTGCGAGTTCTACGCGATGGAGGGACTGTCACAGATATTGAAGACCATCAGCCTGATCCAGCAGGGGCTGAACAAGTCCCTGAGCATCGAGGGGATCCTGCTCACCATGTTCGACGCCAGGAACAACCTGTCGCGCCAGGTGGGCGAGGAGATACGGGCCCACTTCCCGAACGAGACCCTGCAGACGGTGATCCCGAGAAACGTCAGGCTCTCCGAGGCGCCGTCCCACGGCAAGCCGATCTGCTTATACGACATCACCTCCAAGGGGGCCACGAGCTACATGGACCTTGCCAAGGAGATCATCGGGCGGGAGGCGTGACATGGTAAAGAAAATGGGTCTGGGGAAGGGGATGGGCGCGCTCCTTCCGGTCGTGGAGGACCACGGCAAGAAGTACTTTTCCTGCCCGATCGAGGAGATCAGGCCGAACAAGGAACAGCCGAGAAAGACCTTCGTCAACGAGAAGCTGGAGGAGCTGGCCGCTTCCATCAAGGAGAAGGGGATCATCCAGCCCCTGGTGGTGCTCAGGAAGGACGGGCACTACGAGCTGATCGCGGGCGAGCGTCGCTGGCGCGCGGCCCAGAAGGCCGGGCTTCGCGAGGTCCCGGTGGTGATCCAGGACGTCTCCGAGGAGACCGCGCTCGAGATGGCTCTCATCGAGAACATCCAGCGCGAGGACCTGAACGCCATCGAGGAGGCGGACGCCTACCATGCCCTCCTGGAGCGCTTCTCGCTCTCCCAGGAGGAGCTCGCCAAGAGGGTGGGGAAGGAACGCTCGACCATAGCCAACGCGCTGCGGCTGTTGCGCCTTCCGGCGGAGATCAAGCGCGACGTGGCCGAAGACCGCATCTCCATGGGACACGCGAGGGCGCTGCTGACCCTTGAGAGCGTCGAGGAGCAGAAGGCTGCCCGCGACGAGATCGTGAAGGGGCACCTCTCGGTGCGCGAGGCTGAGGCGCTGGTGAAGCGCAGGAAGGCGGGGCCTGCCAAGAAGGCCCAGAAGCCGGCGCAGGACCCGGACCAGAAGGACCTCACCGAGCGGATGCAGCGCTTTTTCGGCGCCAAGGTGGCACTGCGCAGCTCGGGGCGCGGCGGCAAGCTGGAGATCAGCTACGCCGACCAGAAGGAGCTCGCCAGGATCGTGGAGCTTTTGCACCTGTAACCCGAACCCGTAACACCCTCTTCGGAAACTTCCCTTATATAAATTGTCAGACAAATTCCCCTCCCTCCCCCCACGGCATGCGGCAAGGGGGGGAGGGGAGAGCCCGCCTCTGTGTCAGGGGAGGCGCGGCGTCGAACCTCCCCCGACCCGGGATGGTCCGGGCCGCTTTTCCACCGGTCCGCCCCGCCCTGGTGAGAGTCGCTTTCCCTGCCGGTCTGGTTGTCAACCGGCGGCGACTGGCATAGCCGGAAGGGGGCAAGTCATTAATGAAACCGGAAACGAAGTGTATACAATTCTTCGCGCAAATCGATAAATCGCTTGACACAAAAAGAGTTTATGTGTTAGCTATCACCTGTTTTGCGCGCCCCCCTGCGGGGTCGTTCAAGGCAGATGCCTTATAAACGTTCGACAAGAGGTGGTTTGGTGATCAATCTAGACATCGCATTTGTATTCCAGCTGGTGAACTTTCTGGTGCTGGTACTGCTCCTGAACGTCTTCCTCTACAAGCCGATCAGGAAGCAGCTCGCAGACCGCGCCGCACAGATCAACGGCGCCAAGGTGAAAAGCGCCGAGGTCGACGCGGAGGTGCAGGAGAAAATGGCCAGCTACGAGGCACGCATGCGCGAGATCCGCGCCAGCGCGGCCGACGAGCGCGGCACCCTGAAGAAGGAGGCCCAGCAGCAGGAGGCGGCCATCCTCGACAAGGCGCGCGCCGAAGCTGCCGAGTCCCTTGCCTCCATCAAGGCGAAGGTGGCCAAGGAGGCCGAGGAGGCCAAGCGCCTGCTCACCACCAGCGCCGAGACCCTGTCCGCCGAAATCTGCGAAAAAGTTCTGGGGAGGAGTCTCTAGCATGCATAAGAAAAGGACCATCGTCACCACCCTCTCCGTTTGCGTCATGATCCTCGGCCTGGCCTCCCTCGGCTTCGCCCAGGAAGCAGCCGAAGGCGGTCACCACGCAGACACCGGCGCACAGATGAAGGACTTCATGTGGCGCTGCATCGACTTCGCTGCCCTGGTCGCCATCGCCGTCTGGGCACTGAAGAAGGCAGACCTGAAAGGGACCCTCGCGGCGCGCCGCGCCGGGATCGAGCGCACCCTGCAGGAAGCCGTCCAGGCCAAGGAGGCGGCCGAGAAGAAGTTCGCTGAGTATTCCCAGCGTCTCGACCAGGCCAACCAGGAGATCGAGGTGATCTCCGCCAACATGAAGCGCGAAGGCGAACTCGAGAAGGAGCGCATCGTGGCAGAGGCGAAGGACGCCGCTGCCAGGATCAAGGCCCAGGCCGAGGTCGCCGCAGCACAGGAAGTTCTCAAGGCGAAGGACGAGCTCAGGGCCGAGGCTGCCCGCCTCGCGGTCGAGCTTGCCGAGCAGAAGATCGTTAAGAACATTGCAAAAGGCGACCAGGACAAGCTGGTGGGCGACTATATCTCCAAGGTGGTGACTCTACATTGAGTACGAACGCTATAGCCAAACGTTACGCCAAGGCACTCGTGCAGATTGGCTCGGAAGCAGGGAGCGTGGACGGCTTCAACGCTGAACTCAGCCGCTTCAGCGCGCTTCTGACGGAAAGCCGGGAGCTCCCGGTGATCTTTGCCAATCCTGCCTATGGCATCGAAGCGAAGAAAGAGATCCTCAAGGACCTGGTGGCGAAGCTCTCCATCTCCCCGATGATCTCCAACCTGATGATGCTCCTTCTCGAGCGCGGCCGCCTCTCGGTGCTGCCGCAGATCGCCGAGAACTACGGCGTCTTCGCAGACGAGCTCTCGGGCGTGATCCGCCCGACCCTCTCCTCGGGCCTGCCGCTGGATCCGGCCCAGGTGGAGGAGATCAAGGGCGCCCTCGCGAAGTCGACGGGGAAAAAGGTTGAACTCAAGGTGGTAGTTGACCCGTCGCTCATCGGCGGCGTGGTAACCCAGATCGGCGACAAGGTCTTCGACGGCTCCGTAAGGACACAGTTAGCTAATATTCAGGATATATTACAGAAGGGGTGAGCGGTTCTATGGAAATCAAAGCGGAAGAAATCAGCGAGATTATCAGGAAGCAGATC
>CAZFMI010000033.1:3941-45700 GCA_964519915.1 uncultured Geomonas sp. | reverse complement strand
CCCCCCCCCCCCCCCCCCCCCCCCCCCCCCCCCCCCCCCCCCCCCCCCCGCCCCCCCCCCCCCCCCCCCCCCCCCCCCCCCCCCCCCCCCCCCCCAGCTCCAGTTACCGGCCAGGCGTCGTCGAGTGCGAACTGGCGCCGCTGCTTCCTGCCGTCGTAGCCGCCACCCTCAGGGAAGGGATCGTCCACTTCGAGAAGAGGATGCGCGGCTTCATCTGCGCCGAGGCGACGCTCACCGGGGTGGAGACCAGGACGTCGGCCCCGCTGCGCATATTGCGGGGCGCGGACCTGCAGTCGACCAGCCATCAGGGTCTCTACCCGACCGGAGAAGGGGCCGGCTACGCCGGCGGCATCATGAGCGCCGCACTGGACGGCATCCGAGTGGCGGACGCCATAGCGGCACGTGTGATATCCTGACGCCGGACATCGGTGACACAAATGGCGCCCTTTACGGCCCCCGCGGCAAAACCCTCAGCGGCCCACAGTGCATCACACCTCCGCCGGTGGAGATGGCCGCAGGCCGGTTGGGCCTTCACATCAAACTTTTGCACTCCAAGAAGGAGTTTCACTTGAAAAAGAAATGCGTGGCCGACATAAGGGACCGTGACCTGGTGGAGACGGTCTTCCTGGTCAAGGACAAGATCATCGCCATGGCCAAAAACGGCAAGCCGTACCTCACCCTGAAGCTGATGGACAAGACGGGGGAGGTTGACGCCAAGGTCTGGGACAATGCGGACGAAGTCGGCGCCCTCTTCGACAGGAACGACTTCCTCGCCGTACGCGCGAAGGCGAGCGTCTACCTGGGAAAGATGCAACTGATCGTCTCCGAACTGAAGCGGGTCCCCGAGGATTCGGTGGAACTGGCCGATTTCCTTCCGGAGACCGAACGCGACATCAATGCCATGGTCGCCGAACTGCACGCCCTGATCGCCACCCTGAAGGACCCGGAGCTGGGGCGGCTTATGCACGCCTTTTTCCAGGACCCGGAACTCCTGGCGCAATACCGCGTGGCGCCCGCCGCCAAGGGGATGCACCACGTCTACCTGGGCGGGCTCCTGGAGCACTCGCTGGCCGTGGCCAAGCTGGTGGACGTCATGGTGCCGCTCTACGACGGGTTGAACCGGGACCTCCTCATAGTGGGAGCGCTTTTGCACGACATCGGCAAGGTGCGCGAGATGACCTACCTGCGCTGCTTCGACTACTCTGACGAGGGAAAGCTGATCGGCCACATCACCATCGGCGTCGAGATGCTGCAGGAGCGGATCTCGAAGCTCCCCGGCTTCCCGGCCGAGCTCGCCATGCTATTGAAGCACATGATCTTGTCTCATCACGGCCAGTACGAGTACGGTTCCCCCAAACGGCCGAAAACCCTGGAGGCGACCATCCTGAGCTACCTGGACGACCTCGACTCCAAGATAAACGGCATCAGGACCCACATCAGGAAAGAGCCGGACAACCCGTCGCGCTGGACCTCGTACCACCGCCTCTACGACCGCTACTTCTTCAAGGAGAACTGCCTGCAGGGGGAGGAGCTGGAACTGCGTCCTGAGCAGTGCCTGGAGCCGTCCGAGCAAATGCCGCAACGGGTGAGCCCACCGCCGTTCGCGGCAGCGCCGCCATCGCCCCAGCAGGCATCCCAGGGCCAACGGCCCCAACAGGCACCGCAGACACCACCGGCACCACAGACCCGGCAGGCACCGCAGGCACCGCAGACACCACCGGCACCGCAGGCCCGGCAGGCTCAAGGCGGCGCCTCGCAGGAACCTTCGCGGGGCACCGACCAAGGGCGCAAGAACTTCAGCAACAACCCGTTCGCCGCGCTGAAGGACGTGAAGGATTGACCTTTTGGCGCATCTGCCGCGGGAGCGCTCGCTCCCGCCTTTAAGGAGAAACTATGCTGTTTGAGACTATAGTGGTAGGGCCGCTGGGGGTGAACTGCTTCATTCTTGGGGACAAGCAGAGCCAGGAAGGGGTGGTGGTCGACCCGGGTGCCGACTGCGAGATCATACGCGACTCGATCGCCCGCTTCGGCATCAAGGTGAAGTACATCATCAACACCCACGGCCACTTCGACCATGTCGGCTGCAACCGGCAGCTGCAGGAGCAGACCGGGGCGGAGCTCCTTATCCACCAGGGGGACCTGGCCCTCCTCTCCATGGCATCCAGGAGCGCACAGAAGTACGGACTCAGCGTCGAGGATTCCCCTTCCCCCTCCAGGCACCTGACTGACGGCATGACCCTGGAGTTCGGCCACAGGTGCATCGAGGTGCTGCACACCCCCGGGCACACCCAGGGCGGATGCTGCCTGTACCTGGCAAAGGAGAAACTGCTGATCACGGGCGACACCCTGTTCGCCGATTCGGTCGGCCGCACCGATCTCCCGGGGGGGGACCACGGGCAGCTGATCGCCTCAATCAAGGCGAAACTGATGCCGCTTCCCGACGAGACCATCGTCTGGCCCGGCCATGGCCCCTCCAGCACCATCGGAAGGGAGAGGCGCCTGAACCCGTACATAAACGCATAGGAGGACGCCATGCTGAAAGGTAAGGAGATCATTCTCGGGGTGACCGGGGGGATAGCCGTTTACAAGGCGGTGGAGCTTCTGCGTCTTCTGGTGAAGGGGGGGGGCGACGTCCACGTCATCATGACCCGCGCCGCGACCGAGTTCGTCACGCCGCTTACCTTCCAGACCCTTTCCGGCAATCCCGTGCACCTGGAGCTTTTCAACCTGATCTCCGAGCAGGAGATAGGGCACATATCCCTTGCCGAGCGCGCCGACCTCTTCATCGTCGCCCCCGCAACGGCGAACTGCATCGGGAAACTGGCGTGCGGCATCGCGGACGACCTCCTGACCACCACGATCATGGCGACCAAGGCGCCGGTTCTGATTGCCCCGGCCATGAACGTGAACATGTACCAGAACCCGATCTACCGCGAGAACGAAGAGCGGCTGAAGAGCCACGGCTACCTGTTCGTCCCGCCGGCCTGCGGCATGCTCGCCTGCGGCTACGAGGGGGAGGGGAAGCTGCAGGCCCCGGAGGTGATCTTCGAGGAGGCGGTGGCCGCCCTGACCCCTAAACGGCTGGCCGGCGAGCGGATCCTGGTGACCGCGGGCCCGACTCTTGAGGAGATCGACCCGGTTCGTTTCATCAGCAATCACTCCTCCGGGAAGATGGGGTACGCCATAGCCAGGCAGGCACGCCTCAGGGGGGCGCAGGTGACCCTGGTGACCGGGCCCACGGCCCTTACGCCGCCTCATGGTGTCGACGTGATCCGGGTGCAGAGCGCAAAGGAGATGCGGGAAGCGGTTCAGGGATGCCTGGAGCAAACGGACGTCGTCATCAAGGCGGCTGCGGTCGCCGACTACCGCCCCAAGGCGCGTTTCGGTGACAAGGTGAAGAAGACGCAGGCTTCCCTTGCCATAGAGCTGGAAAAGAACCCCGACATCCTGGCCGAGCTTGGGGCGATCAAGGGGGGGCGGCTTCTGGTCGGGTTTGCGGCGGAGACGCAGGACCTGCTCGAGAACGCCACCGCCAAGCTTATCGCCAAAAACCTCGACCTCGTGGTCGCCAACGACGTCTCCCAGGAGGGGGCGGGGTTCAACGTCGACACCAACATCGCGAAGCTCCTGTACCGTGACGGACGGGTCGAGGCGCTCCCCAAGATGGGGAAAGAGGAACTGGCGGTGGAAATCCTGGAGCGCGTGGCGCTTTTGCGCGGAGAGAAGCGCGGCTAGCCTGAACGGCCTTTGTGGGGGCGTTACTTCGAGAGGATCTGCAACAAAAGCTCCGGCTCGCAGATCGCTTCCTTGAGTTTCAGCTTCAGCGCGTCCAGTTCGGCGTGGGCCTGGGGCTTGGTGATCTTTCCGGTACGGTACAAGAGCCTCAGGTTCTTGCGCACCGCCTCCGCGGCGGCTAGGGCCCTCTCCCCCGTCGGGTCGGCAAGGTAGAAGCGGGAGGTCTCATCGTTGTTCAGGAAGTCGAACACCGCTTCCTGCGCTAGCTGCATGTACTCATCCCGGTCATCCTCGTCCAGGGCGAAGCGCGAGGATTCCGAAAGCGTCTGCAAAAGGCTCTGCCATTTCTCCAGCCTGCTTACCAAGAGGATGGAGTTGAAGATCCGCTTGTTGGTGCCGAAGGAGAAGATGGTGTCCGACAGGACCTTGCGCAGCAGCTGATCGTTGGAGCTGAAATGCTCATGCGATACCTTCTTCGCAGTGTCCCAGATCTCCTTTTCCACGAAGTTCTCGAAGCGCATCTCCCAGTAGGCGTGTTTCAGGGTGAGCGTGGAGAAGCTCCTCATGACCTTGAACGGCACGTAATAATTGTGGGCGATGCAGTCCGCTGCGAGATGGCTTAGGTAGCCGTAGGCGCAGGCCTGCTGGGCGGGGTCCCCCGCCCTGTCCAGCACCCTGTGGCCGATGCGCCAGCGGTGGCAGTGCTGCAGGTAATGGGTGAATTTCTTGCCGAGGGTGATGTCCGCCGCGATGGTGCCGTAGAGGAAGTCGTAGGGGTGGGCGCTGATGATAGCCGCGACTGCCGGCTTGAGCGCTTCCAGGTTGGACAGGACGTTCATGCCGAGCTGCAGGTGAATGCCGGCGCCCCAGGCGAGGGCCTGTTCAGGGAGTGCCAGGACGAGCAGTGCGGTTGCTGCAAGTAGTATCGACATGCTGTCGAGAATAATGATTGGGGCTGGAAAAGTAAAGGGGTTTCGGATGGTTGAGTTGGAGGAGCGGGAGTCGTTGCTGCGCTCGCTGAAAGGGTACCTGGCCGATCTCGCGGAGAGCGGGGTAGACGAGCTGGTCTTCTCCAGCCAGCCGGCGGCTGAGCCTGATTGCCGCATGGAAGGGGATCCCAGGGCGCGGCTGCTGTTCGTCATGACGGGATCAGGGTTCGCCGGCGAGGCTGGCGGCCTGCTGGAAAAGATCGTTTTGGCCATGGGTTTTGCCAGGGAAGAGATCTGCCTGCTCAGCATCGGTTCTTGTCCGGACGGCGCTCAGGCTGCCTGGCGCGGCTTCATAGCCGAACGCATCGCTGCGGTCGGTCCGGAAGTGGTGGTGGCCCTGGGGGAACAGTCCGCCAAGCTGCTGCTTCCAAGTGAGCAGGCGCTGGAGCGGATGCGCGGCCGTCTCCACGATTTCAACGGCATCCCGGTCATGCCAAGCTACCATCCTGACGCCATGCTGGCGAACGAGGCGCTCAAGCGCGACGTCTGGAACGACATGAAGCAGGTCATGACTCACCTGGGGAGGGCGCGCTAGCGCGGCGTGGTGCACGATTTCAGCCTCCCGTTCTCGAAGAGGACCACGGGCTGCAGTTCGACGCAGGCCTTGCCGTCCACCTCGACGCGACCGGCCAGGATGCATCCCTCCAGCTTCCCCGACAGGTAGAAACTTATCGTGCTGTACTCGTTGCAGACAAGCCCGTCGTAATAGAAGAAATCCCTGCTTACGCAGCTCTTAAGCGTCCCCAACTCGTAAAACTCCGCCTGCGCGTACAGGTTGCAGGTCACCCCGCTTAGCAGGGTGATGTCCTTCAGTGGACAAGACTTTAGCTCTCCGTTTGGATAATACACAATGGTCGCACCAGGATTGCAGATGGAAGCATCGGCTGCCAGTGCGGCCTGAACTTTCAGTGCCAGCAGCAGGATCAAGATCGGCATGAGTAGCTTCATGAT
Organism: uncultured Geomonas sp.; assembly: GCA_964519915.1. Taxonomy (GTDB): domain Bacteria; phylum Desulfobacterota; class Desulfuromonadia; order Geobacterales; family Geobacteraceae; genus Geomonas. The sequence continues at coordinate 40,025 of CAZFMI010000033.1, read as the reverse complement.
TCCTCCCTTTAACAGAATCCCCCTCCCTTTCGATACCCGGCAAGTATAGAGGAGCGACTGGACAATTCAAACCTGCTTCCCTTGTGGCGCGTGATCTTGACACGGTAGTCGCGTTGGATATCCTTAATGCGCTAAAAGCCTGTACAAATACTGCAAAGACAAAGGAGATCGGTTATGGGAAAGGTCCAGCGAATTGTGAAGGTATTGATCTGCGCCTGTCTGCTCACCTCGTTTCTTGGCTGCACCACCACTCCCAAGCGGGAGAGTGCCGGGCAGTACGTCGACGACTCCGTCATCACCACAAAAGTGAAGGCGGCGATCTTCGATGAGATGGCCCTGAAGACGTTCCAGATCAACGTGACCACCTTCCAGGGGGTAGTGCAGTTGAGCGGTTTCGTCGATTCGGCGGAAAACGCGAGAAAGGCAGGGGAGATAGCCAGGACCGTGACTGGCGTGAAAGAGGTGAAAAACGACCTGATCGCGAAATAGCCTTTCCTCCACCAGCAAAAGAAAACCCGCTTCGGCGGGTTTTCTTTTGCCATAAAAAACCCCCTCCTTTTCGGGGAGGGGGTAGAGGACCGGCTAATGATGCGAGGATTTGTGGGACGATCTACCCTGTCCAGTCTGGCCGGTGCCTTTGCTGCTGGATTTGCCGGAGCTCCCTTCTTCGGACCCTTTTCCGAAGGATTTCATCACGTCGGCCATGTTGCCGTACTCGCGGTCCTCCATCTTCTGGATCTCTTCTAGGACGACCTTCTCCGCTTTCATGTGCTGGGCATGTTTGATAAGATCCTTTTTCTCGGCCGGGAAATCAATGCCCTTGAGGTTCTTGGTCACATTGGCCGGTGAGTGACCACTGCCACGTCCGCTAGTTGTTGCCATGACTTCCTCCTTTTACTGATGCGTTGCTGTACTACAAGATGATTATAGGAGATCCCATATCTTACATCAATGCAAAAGAAGAGCCGAAAAATCATCAAATACAGCCCGGTAAAAGGCGATATTCATCAAGCCGTTGCGTAAAGAACAGGGATAATCTTATTTCCAATGAGATCAAAGCATCAATGGATGATTTAGATCATCACCTGAGAGATTTCCAGCGGATGAGAAGGAGCCTCTATCATGAGGCTGTCTTGCCAGCCGGGTCGATGTGGGTCTTCAACCAGCATCTGAGCATCTCGGCAACACTCCACGCCTGCGCCACGCACCCCCTGGGAACATACGGGTGCTCGGCATCGAATATCTCGCTGATGGAGCCTATGCACTGCTCGTTCATCTGCTCGACCAGCCCGTCGAGGAAGCTCCGGGCTGCCGGCACCTGCTCGGGGTAGAGCCTCAGCCAGGCGTCGATGAAGGTCCCGATCAGCCAAGGCCAGACCGTTCCCTGGTGATAAGCGGCGTCACGGGCACGCAGGTCGCCGCTGTAGATCGCCTTGTAATCGGGATGCCCGGGGGCCAGCGTTCTCAGCCCTACCGGGGTAAGGAGCCGCTGGCGCACCGTTTCCAGCACCCGGGGCCACTTGTCCTGTTCCAAAGCGGCAAAGGGGAGGGATATGGAGAAGAGCTGGTTCGGGCGGCAGGCGTTGTCGTCTCCCAGTTCACCGTCGACGAGATCGTAGAGGTGCCCCCCCTCGGCGAACCAGAAGCGCTGGTTGAAGGATCGACAGGCCTGGTCCGCGTAGGCGCCCAACTGGCGGGAGTAGGCCTCGTCCCCCTCCTGAGCGGTCCAATGCTGCAAAAGGCGCAGGGCGTTGTACCAGAGCGCATTCAACTCCACAGCCTTGCCGCGGCGCGGCGTCACCACCCAGTCACCGACCTTCGCGTCCATCCAGGTGAGCTGGTACCCCTCTGCCCCCTGTCTCAGGAGCCCGTCGCTTGGGTCAACGCCGATGCCGAAGCTGGTGCCGGCGAGGTGCTTGTCGATGATCTCCCGCATCTGCGGCAGGATCATGCGCAGGGTGGCGCGGTCGCCCGTGTACTCCAGGTAGCGGTGCAGGGCGTGGAAAAACCAGAGGCTCGCGTCGGCGGTGTGGTAGAGCCCCTCGTTTTGCCCCTCCGGGAACAGGTTCGGTATCAGCCCGTTTTTCACGTACTGTGCGAAGGTGCGCAGGATCCATCCCGCCTCCATGTGCCTGCCCGTTGCCAGGGTCAGCCCCTCCAGGGAGATCATGGTGTCCCGCCCCCAGTCGGTGAACCAGTGATATCCGGCGATCACCGTGCAGACCTCGTCACCCATGGCGTGCGCCCGCACGCTGTCCTTGTGCCTCCCGGCCGGGGTGATGATGAACTGGTCCGTTGCCAGCACAAGTTCGGCAGGCAGCCCTTGGCGCGCGCGCGGGTCGGCTGCGGAAAGAAGGAGCCTGCGCCTCTCCCTCTCCATGGCGAGGGCCGCGTCCGGGGGGAGCGCCGCTATGGTCTCCCAGGTTTCGGTGGACGCGGTCAGCGCAGCATCCTGCCCCTGCTCCAGGTCGACCGCGAAGTAGCCTGCGGTCCAAAGGGTCCCCAGGGCATCGTACCCCCTGGCATTTTCCACGTCGTAGAAGATGTCGGTGCTGTGCTTCTCCTCCAGGGTGAAGTTTCCGCGCCCCCCGTCGATGACGAGCCTGAGGTGAGGCGAGTTGCCCCCTGAGGAAATCTGGTACCGGTTCTGCACCGCGGTGAACATGTAGGGATCGTCGGATTCGAGGTCGACGGAGGCGTCGTGCGGGCGGAACTGCAGGTAAGGTTGCAGCTTGAGCCGCACCTTTTGCTCCCCCGAGAGCAGGCGGTAGATCAGGTGCACCGTGTTCTGCTTGTGCACCATGACCAGCTGCTTCTCGATCACGCTCCCCTGTACCTCGAAGGTCCAGACGGGAAGCCCGTCCTCGAGGCGGAAACCGGAAAGATACTCCATGCCGTGGAAATCGAGCCCCGTCTCCTTCTGGTCGCCACCGAAGCGGACCATGCTGCCGTCGGCGAACCGGATCGCTTCGGTGAGCCGGTTCAGCATCACGATGCGCCCCAACGGAGAGGGGTAGGCTGCAATGAGAAGACCGTGGTAGCGACGGGTGAGGGCGCCGCAAACGGTTCCTGAGGCATACCCTCCAAGTCCGTTGGTGAGGAGCCACTCGCGCTCCAGGAGCTGCCGTGTGCGCAGCGTCTCATCGTGACGGTCGAAGATGAACTCTCGTATCACCGTTGTCATTGGTCGTCCCCCTCAGGAACCGGAATCAGCACCACCGCAGCGTTTCCCTGCAGGCGCCAGAACTTTTCAGTGTCCAGCCTCGGCGTCCCGGAACCGCCGAATTCCAGCTTCTCGCTGGTCCAAAGGATCTCCCAGGCGCACCCCAGGGGGGGCGCCAGCATCGGCTCGGGGACCGGGATCAGGTGCATTTCCCTGCCCAGGTTGATCAGCAAAAGCCGCTGCTGTGCGCCCAGAAAGTAGCGCAGCAGAAAACCCGACGGCCCCAGCACCGCTCCCTCGATATGGCAGGAGTAGCCGACGCTGAAGACCGGGTCTTCTCGCCTGAGCCTGATCAGGTCCCGGTAGAGCGCGTACACCTTGGCATGGCGTTCCCGCTCGTTCAGGTCGAGACGGCACTGCTCGAAGGTCTCCAGCTCGTAAGGCTTGTCGAGGGAGTCGATGATCTCGGGAGAATCGATGTTGGTGAACTGTTTCAGGAACTCGATGCGGCCGGCGTGGACCTGCTGCGAGGTCTCGGGGCTCAGGTCCGCAAAGTAGAGAAAGGGGGAGGTGGCGGAAAACTCCTGCCCCTGGAAGATCATCGGCGTCTGCGGGGAGAGCATCAGGAACGCGGTCATCGCCCTGAGCGCCGCCGGGTTGGTCAGCTTGTGCAACCTGATCCCCCAGGCGGAGTTGCCGACCTGGTCGTGGTTCTGGATGTAGTTGACGAAGCAGCTGGGGCTGATGCCTATGGTCGGGGAGCCGCGCCTTTTGTCCTGCCAGAAGTAGTACTGTCCCTGGTACAGGTAGCCCCACTTCGCACTGGAGACCATCTCCTGCGGGGAGCCGAAGTATTCGGAGTAATAGGCGTCGTGGTAGCCGGTGAGGGCTACGTGGACGCTGTGATGGAAGTCGTCGTTCCAGGCGGCGTCCATGCCGAATCCCCCTTCTTCCCTGGGGCGCAGGCAGCGGAAGTCCTGGCTCTCGTTCTCCGCCATCATCAGGACCTTGCGGTTGCCTGCCGCTTTTCTGGCCGCCTCGGTTATGTCCCCGAGGATGTGCACCTCAGAGGTGTCTATGATGGCATGGGTGGCGTCGAAGCGGAGGCCGTCCAGGTGGAACTCCTCGATCCAGTACGCCCCGTTGGCCATGAAGAATTCCCTTATCGGGCCGCTGTTCTTGCCATCGAAGTTCATCACCTTGCCCCAGTCGCTTTCATGGGCACCGTAATAGTCCCGGGAGAAGCGCGCCAGGTAGTTCCCTTCCGGGCCGAAGTGGTTGTAGACCACGTCCAGCAGTACTCCAAGACCAAGCGCATGGGCGCGATCAACGAAGCTGCGCATGTCGTCCGGCTCACCGTAGAGCCTGGTCGGGGCGAAATGATTCACCCCGTCATAGCCCCAGCCGAACCTCCCGGGAAAATCCGCCACCGGCATGACCTCCACCACCGTGATGCCCAGATCGGCGATAGCCGGGAGTTGCTCCTGCGCCGCCTTCCAGGTCCCCTCCCTGGTGTAGGTGCCGATGTGCATCTCGTAGATGACATGCCCTTCGCGGATGATCCCTCGCCACTTCCCGTCGCTCCATTTGAAGGTGGTCGGGTCCACCACCTGCGAGGGGCCGTGCGGGCCCTTGGGCTGGAAGCGCGACGCCGGGTCCGGGAAACACTCTCCCCCGTTCAGCCGGTAACGGTACAGCGATCCGGCGCTCGCCTGGCGGCAGGTCCCGGAAAAATAGCCATCTTTGTCCCCCCTGAGGGTGATGGCGGTGCCGCAATGCCCCTCGCCCTCAAACACCACATCGACTTTTTTGTGGCCGGGGGCCCAGAGCCGGAAATGAACCCCTCCCGGCACGACTTCTGCCCCGATGGGAAGCCTTCTTTGCGGTGCGGCCATTGCCTCCTCCCGACCTGCGGATCTGCCGCGCCCGTTTTGGCTGGCGCGACCGTTGCCCGTCAAAAATTAACACGCTTTAAAATATCATAATCTGCCGGTTTTAAAACCGTTCCCGCCGCGTGGCTTTTGCCCCCCCTCTTGTTGCGTGCAGCGGTTTCAACGCTGCGGGAAACCCGAAAGGAAGCCGCTACAGGGGGGGGAGTGGCCGATGTCTGCCAAGTTATTGGGGGAATCGGCAATTTTTTGCTGCAAAAAGTTTGACAGGAAATGCGGCACTGCTAGTATTGACCCTTGTTAATTTAAAACAATTAACTTGAAGTTAATTAGATAAATCGGGTCCAGAAATCCCGGTGACCCAAGGAGGATCAATATGGCAGGGAGCGTTCTAATCACAGGGGGCGCGGGTTTCATTGGATCCCACCTGGCCGATGAGCTTCTTCGTCACGGTTACCGGGTACGCGTGCTGGACAGCCTGGTGCCTCAGGTGCACGGAATGGGTGGAGGGCGGCCGAAATACCTCGACCCCGAGGTCGAGCTGATCAAGGGGGACGTGCGGGACGGCGCCGCGGTGCAAAAGGCGCTTTACGGCACCGAGGCGGTCTACCACCTGGCTGCCATGGTCGGGGTGGGGCAGAGCATGTACGAGATCGAGCAGTACACCTCGGTGAACAACCTGGGGACCGCGGTGCTGCTGGAGGCGATGGCCCGCGCCAGGGGGGAGCGCAAGCTGATCGTCGCCTCCAGCATGAGCATCTACGGGGAGGGTCGCTATCGCGACGAGCGGGGAACCTTTTATGACGACGTCGCGAGGCCGGTCGAGCAGTTGCAAAAGGGGCGCTGGGAGCCGTGCAACCACTGCAGCGAAGCGCTGACTCCAATCGCCACGCCGGAGGAGAAAACACCCTCGCTTGCCTCGGTCTACGCCCTCTCCAAGTACGACCAGGAGAGAATGGCGCTCATCGTGGGCAACAGCTACCAGATCCCGGTGATCGCCCTTCGCTTTTTCAACGTTTATGGCACCAGGCAGGCCCTTTCCAACCCGTACACCGGTGTGCTTGCCATCTTCGCCTCCAGGCTCATGAACGGCAACAGCCCTCGCATCTACGAGGACGGGCTGCAGCAAAGGGACTTCGTGAGCGTGCACGACGTGGTCAGCGCCTGCAGGCTGGCTCTGCAGGTGGAACAGCAAAAGGCACAGCTCTTCAACATCGGAAGCGGGGCGAACATAAGCGTTTTGCAAGTCCTGGAGCGTTTCTGCCAGGTTCTGAACTGCAACGGCATCGAGCCGGAGATCACCGGGAGCTACCGGGCAGGCGACATCCGGCACTGCTTCGCCGACATCGGGGCGGCGCGCTCGGTGCTCGGGTACGCGCCGAAGGTCGCCTTCGATCAGGGGCTCGCGGAGCTCGCCAACTGGCTCGACGGGGAGGTCGCCGTCGACCGGGTGTCGGAGGCCCACGCCGAGCTAGCCATGCGGGGGCTGACGCTATGAGGGGCGCCTCGACAGAGGGTTTGCCGGCCCATTTCGGCATGGTCGAATGGTTCCGCCCCGGCGAGCATGCCCGGGTGGAAAGGGTGCTCTCCGACATGAAGGCGATCGGGGCAGGCAGCCTGAGGACCGGGATCTCCTGGGCCGACTGGTACACGAGCGAGGGGAAGCAGTGGTACGACTGGCTGATCCCGCGTCTGGCGCTGGAGGTGGAGATCCTCCCCTGCGTGCTTTACACCCCGCCTTCCATAGGAATAGAGCCGAAGAGCTCGTCGCCGCCAAAGCGTCCCAAGGACTACGCAGATTTCATCGACCTCTTCATCACCTCCTTCGGCTCCTATTTCGAGTACGTCGAACTCTGGAACGAGCCGAACAACCTGAGCGAGTGGGATTGGACTCTCGATCCCCACTGGAGCTCTTTCGCGGAGATGATCGGAGCCGCGGCTTACTGGGCGAAACAGCTTGGGAAGAAGACCGTCCTCGGGGGGATGAGCCCGATCGACGGTCACTGGCTCTGCCGCATGTTCGAACTGGGGGTGATGGAGTACATCGACGTGGTCGGCATCCACGGCTTTCCCGACATCTTCGACTACAGCTGGAAGGGGTGGCAAAGGAACATCTCCATGGTGCGGGAGATCCTGGACGAGAGGAGTTCCGCGTGCGAGATCTGGGTCACCGAGGCAGGCTTCTCAACCTGGCAGCACGACGAGTTCAAGCAGGCCAAGGTCTTCCTCGAGTTCCTGGCGGCCCCGGCGCAGAGGATCTACTGGTACGGAGCGGACGACCTGGATCCCGGACTTGCGGCCGTGGACCGCTTCCACCTGGACGAGAGGGAGTATTTCTTCGGGTTCAGGAAGGCCGACGGCTCGCCGAAGCTCCTGCACCGCATCCTCGCGGAGGGGAAGGTATCCGGGCTGAAACGGGTAGTGGCTGCGGGGACCGCGGCCGGGGCCATCAGCGGGGCGACGACCAAGGCGGTCCTGGTAACGGGAGGGGCAGGCTTCATCGGCACCAATCTGGTGCAGCACCTGGCAGCCGAGGGGGAGCGCGTGATCCTCTTCGACAACCTGTCGCGGCCAGGCGTCGAGCAGAACCTCCTCTGGCTCATGGACAACTGCGGCAACAGGCTCGACGTGAGGATCGCCGACGTCCGCAACGCGCTGCAACTGGAGCGGGCGGTGGCGCAGGCGCGCCAGGTGTTCCATTTCGCGGCCCAGGTCGCCGTCACGACCAGCGTCGACAACCCCGCCAACGATTTCTCCATCAACGGCCACGGGACCTTTTCACTGCTGGAGGCGATCCGGAAAGCAAAAGAGCCGCCGACCCTGCTCTACACCTCCACCAACAAGGTGTACGGCGGCATAGAGGGTTGCAGCATCAGGAAAAAAGGGTCCCGGTACGAGCCGGTCGACCCGGGGCTGCGCGTGAACGGCCTGGACGAGGGGACTCCCCTGGATTTCCTGAGTCCCTACGGCTGCTCCAAGGGTTGCGCCGACCAGTACGTGCTCGACTACGCCCGCAGCTTTGGCATCCATGCCGCCGTCTTCCGCATGAGCTGCATCTACGGCCCCCATCAGTACGGCACCGAGGACCAGGGGTGGGTCGCCCATTTCGCCATCCGGACGCTGAAGGGGGAGCCGATCACCATTTACGGCGACGGCTGCCAGATCAGGGACCTCCTCTTCGTGGAGGACCTGGTTGAGGCCATGTGCCGCGCGCGGGAGATCATGCCGCGCATCGCCGGCAACGCCTTCAACATCGGTGGGGGGGCTGCGCGTTCCATAAGCCTTCTGGAGCTTTTGGAACTGCTGCGCGGGTTGCACGGCGGCCTGCCGCAGATACTGCGCGACGACTGGCGCACCGGGGACCAGAGGTACTACGTTTCCGATACCAGGAAATTCGCCCAGGCAACCGGGTGGACCCCGCGGCACTCGGTGGCGGACGGGGTGAGAAGGCTCTACGAGTGGCTCAGCGAATCTATGGATATCCCTGCGCGCCCCGCTGCCGGGGGATTTGGCCAGGGAGTTTACCCGGCTTCGGGAGTGGAGGCGATCTGATGAGCGACGTGATGCAGGCTGCGGTGATTGTCGGTCCGGGGGAGGCCAGGGTGCAGCAGGTCCCAAGGCCCGAGGCCGGCAGCGGGGAAGTGGTGGTGCGGATGGAGGGATGCGGTGTCTGCGCCTCGAACCTGCCGCTTTGGCAGGGGAGGTCCTGGTTCAGCTACCCGGCCCCTCCCGGCGCCCCCGGCCACGAGGGGTGGGGGAGGGTACATCAGGTCGGCGACGGGGTAAAGTGGCTCTGCGAAGGGGACCGGGTCACCTTCCTCTCCTACAACGGCTTCGCCCAGTACGACAAGGTGAGCGCCGATGCCGTGGTGAAGATCCCGGCGACGCTGGACGGCTTCCCTTTCCCGGGCGAGCCGGTCGGGTGCGCCATGAACGTGTTCAGGCGAAGCTGCATCGAGCCCGGCCAGACCGTTGCCGTGATCGGGACCGGTTTTCTCGGGGCGATCTTCACGGCACTCGCCGCCGCGCGCGGCGCCCGGGTCATCGCACTTTCCCGGCGCGGCTGCGCGCTGGAGCTCGCCAGGCGCTACGGCGCCAGCGATACGGTGCCTCTCGACGACCACGGCAAGGTCATGGAGCGGGTCAGGGAGCTCGCGGGGGAAAAGGGGTGCGACCGGGTGCTGGAGGCGACCGGTTACCAGTGGCCGCTGGATCTCGCCGGGGAGCTGGTCCGGGAGCGGGGAAGGGTCATCATCGCCGGGTTCCACCAGGACGGGACGCGCCAGGTGAACGTCCAGCTCTGGAACTGGAAGGGGATCGACGTGATCAACGCGCACGAGCGCGATCCGAAGGTGTACCTGGAGGGGATGCGTGCCGGGATGGCCGCCGTAGAAAGCGGGCTTTTTGCCCTGAGGGACCTGATCACGCACTCCTTCGGGCTGGAGGACCTGGCGCTGGCCTACCGGACGCTGGAGCGGCGCCCGGACGGTTTCCTGAAGGGCATGGTCCGCATCGAGCACTAGGAAAGGGGAAGGGATGAAGAAAAAGCAGGCACTCCCTAGGATAGGATTTTTGGGCACCGGCTGGATCGGCCGGCACCGCATGCAGGCGATCCTGCAGAGCAAGGAGGCGGAGGTCGCCGCGATAGCCGACGTCTGCGAGGAGAACGCCCGGGAGGCGGCGAGGCTCGCCCCGGGCGCCGCGGTGGTGGATTCCCTGGATGCGCTGCTGGAGCTTGGGCTGGACGCGGTCGTGATAGCCACCCCGAGCGCCGGGCACTGCTCGCAGGCGGTTCGGGCCCTGGAGGGGGGGCTCGCCGTCTTCTGCCAGAAGCCGCTGGGGAGGAGCGCCCAGGAGGCCCGGATGGTGGTGCAGAGCGCCCGCGCGGCGAACCGGCTCCTGGGGGTCGATTTTTCCTACCGCTTCACCGATGCCGTCCAGAAGATGTATCAACTGGTAAGCTCAGGGGAGCTTGGGCAGGTCTACGCCGCCGACCTCGTCTTCCACAACGCCTACGGCCCCGACAAGGCATGGTTCTACGACGCGGAACTCTCCGGCGGAGGATGCCTGATGGACCTGGGGAGCCACCTGGTCGACCTCGCCCTCTGGTTCTTCGGCTACCCCGAGGTGAGGAGCGTTTCCAGCTCGATCTTCTCCGCAGGAGAGAGGCTGAAGGGGGGCTCCGGAAAGGTCGAGGACTACGCCGTGGTCTCGCTGGTACTGGCAGACGGACACGCGGTACGGGTTGCCTGCTCCTGGAACGTTTCGGCAGGCAGGGATGCGGTGATAGAGTCGAGCTTTTACGGGACCCGGGGGGGCGTCTCTTTCAGGAACGTCCAGGGCTCCTTCTACGACTTCGTCGCCGAGCGCTTCCGCGGCACTGCCGCCGAGACCATAGCCGTTCCTCCCGATGAATGGGGCGGCAGGTGCGCCGTCGCCTGGGCTCGGCAGCTCAGGTCGGGTGGGGGCGGTTTCGACCCCCAGGCCGAGAACCTGGTCCAGGTAGCTGCGGTTCTGGATGCGGCCTACGGGCGGTAATCGGGTAAGACGGTACGCGGGTAGTGCTATGCGCCGCGCCTGTCGTGCGCCTCCCCCGTCTCCGGGAGAGGGGGGAGGCGGTGCCAAAGCGAGGAAAGGCAAAAAGACGCTCTTCAACCGGTTCAGGAGGCCGGGCCTTCGCCATGACGACTTCGGATCCTTCAAAGGGAGGTATGGAAACAGCCGGCGCAGCAGCGCCGCGGCTGGTACTGATGACCGCGGACCCCATCGGCGGAGTCTGGAACTACGTGCTGGAACTGGCGCGGGGGTTGTCTGCCCACGGGGTGGAAATAGCCCTGGCGACCATGGGGCAACCGCTTTCCCCCGACCAGCGGCGCGAGGTCACCGACGAGGGGAACGTCACCCTCTACGAAAGCGAGTACCGGCTGGAATGGATGGATGACCCGTGGGGGGATGTCGAGCAAAGCGGCGAGTGGCTCCTCTCCCTCGAAGAGGAACTGCACCCGGACCTGGTGCATCTAAACGGCTACGCCCACGCCTCGCTCCCCTGGCAGAGCCCCTGCCTGGTGGTGGCCCATTCCTGCATGCTTTCCTGGTGGCAGGCGGTGCGCCGGGAGGAACTCCCTTCGAGGTTCCTGCAGTATCGCAGGCGGGTGGCCAAGGGACTTGCCGCGGCCGACCTGGTGGCAGCCCCTTCGGCGGCCATGCTGCAAGACATCCAGAATCTCTACCTCCCGCTTCCCGACGCCCGCGTCGTCTATAACGCGCGCAGCCGCACCAGGTTCCGTCCCGGCAAAAAGGAGGAGTTCATCCTCTCTGTGGGACGTCTCTGGGATGAAGCGAAGAATATCGGCGCGCTGGCGAGAAACGCCTACGACCTCCCCTGGCCGGTGTACGTGGCGGGGGAGATGAGCCACCCCGGCGGGGGAGCGGTAGCCATGGAGGGGGTGAACCGGCTCGGATTCCTCGCGCCCGAAGCGCTGGCTCCCTGGTACGCCGCTGCCTCGGTCTACGCGCTGCCTGCCCGCTACGAGCCTTTCGGCCTGACCGTCCTGGAGGCCGCACTTTCGGGCTGCGCGCTGGTGCTCGGGGACATACCCAGCCTGCGCGAGCTTTGGGATGGTGCGGCCATCTTCGTCGACCCGGAATCTCCCGATGATCTGCAGGAAGAGCTCTGCGCGCTTTGCGCCGACCGGGGGATGCAGGAGAGCCTGGGGGAGAAGGCGTTGGCGCGGAGCCGAAGCTTCACCGCAGCCAAGATGGTTTCCGGTTACCTGGCGCTTTATCGCCAGTTGTGCCAAGGGGTGGGCAACACGGATTGCAGCGCAGGGTGAGGGAGCGGCAAAGATGCGCATCGTAATGTTTTACCACTCGATTGTTTCCGATTGGAACCACGGCAACGCACACTTCCTGCGCGGCATCGTGACCGAGCTTGGCAAAAGAGGCCACGAGGTAAGCGTCTACGAGCCGGAAGATGGCTGGAGCTACAGCAACCTGCTGCGCGAGAAAGGGGTGAACGCCCTCAGGCGGTTCGAAGAGGTGTATCCGGGGCTGCAGGGAATCTTCTACCGTCTGGAGCGGCTGGATCTTGATCAGGTGCTCTCCGGGGCTCATCTGGTCATCGTGCATGAATGGAACGAACACGAACTGGTGAGGCGCATCGGGGAGCACCGGAAGGCGCACGGCCACTACCGCCTGCTGTTTCACGATACGCATCACCGCAGCGTCACGGACGCAACCGCCATGACCGCCTACGACCTCTCCGGGTTCGACGGTGTTTTGGCCTACGGCGGAAAAATCAGGGACATCTACCTGGCCCAGGGGTGGGCGAACCGGGTCTGGCTCTGGCACGAGGCGGCAGACGTCCGCGTCTTCCGCCCGCTTGAGCAGGCGAAAAAGGTCGGGGACGTGGTCTGGATCGGCAACTGGGGGGACGACGAGAGGAGTGAGGAGATCCGGGAGTTCTTCGTCGAGCCGGTAAGAAGGCTCGGGCTCAGGGGGATGGTGTACGGGGTCCGCTACCCGAAGCAGGCGCTCAAACTGCTGCAGGAGGCGGGGATCGGGTACGCAGGGTGGCTGCCGAACTTCGAAGTCCCCCAGGTGTTCAGCAGGTTCAGGATCACGGTCCACATACCGCGACGCCCCTACGTGACCGCGCTCCCCGGGATCCCGACCATCCGCCCCTTCGAGGCGCTGGCCTGCGGCATCCCTCTCATCTCGGCCCCCTGGGAGGACAGCGATGCCCTCTTTTCGCCCGGCGACGATCTCCTCTTTGCCGGCAGTTCGGCGGAGATGCAGCATCAGATGCGGACCCTGCTGGCCGATCCCTCCAAAGCCAGGAGGTTGGCAAGCCACGGCCGCAGCACCATCCTGGCCCGGCATACCTGCAGCCATCGCATCGACGAGTTGCTGGGAATCTGCCGGGAGCTGGGCGTGGCCCACTCACCATAGCGTCACTGCCGTCACCCCGCGCGGCGCCTGCATCGCTTCCGGCTTTACCAGAACCAGGATGCTCCGGACGACCATCACCAGAAAGGGATAACCATGGGCGCACCTCTTTCCATTGCCTTTTTTGCCTCTAGTCTCGTATCCGCCTACTGGAACGGCGCAGCCACCTACTACCGCGGGATGGTGCGGGCCCTGCACCGCCTGGGACACCGGATCACCTTCTACGAGCCTGACGCATACGAGCGCCAGGCGCACCGGGACATGGAGGACCCTGACTGGGCGACGGTCGTGGTGTACCCAGCCACGCACTCCGGCGTCATGCGGTCGCTGCAGGGCGCCAAGGGATCGGATCTGGTCATCAAGGCGAGCGGGGTGGGGGTCTTTGACGAGCTTTTGGAGCGGGAAGTGCTGCAGCTGAAAGGCGAGGGGACCCAGGTCGTTTTCTGGGACGTGGATGCTCCGGCCACCCTGGAGCGGATAGGGAACGACCCGCAGGATCCGTTCAGGCGCCTGATCCCCCGATACGACCTCATCCTCACCTACGGCGGGGGCGATCCCATCGTCCGTGCCTATGGCAGCTTCGGCGCACGCAGCTGCATCCCCATCTACAACGCGCTCGATCCCGATACCCATTACCCGGTGCATCCCGAGCCGCGCCTTCAGGCGGACCTCTCCTTCCTGGGGAACCGGCTGCCGGACCGGGAGAGCCGCGTCGACGAGTTTTTCCTTTCCGTCGCCAAGCGGATGCCGGACAGGAAGTTCCTGCTGGCCGGCAGCGGTTGGGAAGACAAGCCGCGCTCCGGCAACGTGGGCTACTTGGGTCACCTGGGGACGCACGACCACAACGCCTTCAACTGCAGCCCGCTGGCGATCCTGAACGTGAGCCGCGACGGCATGGCGAGAAACGGGTTTTCCCCCGCGACCCGCGTCTTCGAAGCGGCAGGCGCCGGTGCCTGCATGATCACCGACAGCTGGGACGGGGTAGAGCGCTTCTTCGAGCCGGAGCGCGAGATCTATGTTGCCGGAAGCGGCGAGGAGGTCGCCGAGATCCTGGACCGGCTTACCCCGTCGCTGGCGGCTGCCGTGGGATCCCGCGCCCTCACCAGGGTGAGGGCCCAGCACACCTATGCCCACCGGGCCAGGCAGTTCGCGGAGATCTTCTCCGCCAGGGGCGCGGGGCGGGCCGCCATCGGGGGGGCGTTATGAAGATCGTCGTGTTCGGGTTGTCGATAACCTCCTCCTGGGGTAACGGCCACGCCACCACCTACCGCGGTCTGTTGCGGGAAATGGAGAGAAGGGGGCACCAGACCCTCTTCCTGGAGCGGGACGCGCGCTGGTACGCCGCCAACCGGGACCTGCCGGAGCCGTCCTTTTGCAACACCGTGGTCTACGATTCCCTCGCCGCCCTCCTTGGCGAGTACGGTCCCGAGATCTGCGATGCCGACTGCGTCATCGTCGGCTCCTACGTGTACCAGGGGATCGAGGTGGGCCAATGGGTGACCCGCAACGCCAAAGGGATCAAGGCCTTCTACGACATCGACACCCCCGTCACCCTGGCGGCCCTGGCAAAGGATGACTGCAACTACCTGAGCCGCGACCTGATTCCGCATTACGACCTGTATCTCTCCTTCACCGGGGGACCCACGCTCGACCAGATCGAGCGGCGTTACGGCGCGCCGGCGGCGCGCCCTCTGTACTGCTCGGTGGACCCGCAGGTTCATTACCCCATGCAGATGACCCCGCGCTGGGATCTCGGTTACCTGGGAACCTACAGCAGCGATCGCCAGCCGGGGCTGGAGCAGCTGTTGTGCCAGCCGGCGCTTTCCTGGAAAAAGGGGCGCTTCGTGGTGGCCGGCGCCCAGTATCCCCCCGAGACCGTCTGGTCGGAGAACACGCACCGGATCGAGCATCTCCCGCCGGAGTGCCACAGCGAGTTCTATTCCTCTCAGCGCTTCACCCTCAACCTGACCAGGAGGCAGATGCAGCTCGCCGGATATTCTCCGAGCGTGCGCCTGTTCGAGGCGGCATCCTGCGCCGTTCCCGTCGTCAGCGATGAATGGCCGGGGCTGGACCACTTCTTCGAGGTCGGAGAGGAGATACTGATCGCCGCCGACTCCGCACAGATGTTGCGCATCCTGCAGCACTTCCCGGAAGAAGAGCGTCGGGCGATAGGAGAGCGGGCGCGTCGGAGGGTGCTGAAATCACATTCTGCCGCCTGCAGGGCGGAGGAGCTGGAGGAGTACCTTATCTCGGTATGAAGCGGAGCAGGAGATCCTTCCCGCCGTTATCGCACCCTCCCCCCCCTCCAGCGAGGGTGCGGGAGCATCAAGCGCAATCGATAGGTAACCTGCTATGCCGGACACGACGATGAGAGCCCTTGACGAAGAGATACGGGACCTCTCCCCCTGGTTCCACAACCTGCATCTGCCCGACGGGACCCAGACCGCGCCGGATCACTTCCTGGGGGACTTCCCTAACTTCAAGTGGCGCGAGATAGCGTCTCATGTCCCGGAGGATCTGACCGGCTGGAGCGCCCTCGATATCGGTTGCAACGCAGGCTTTTACAGCTTCGAGCTGGCGCGGCGGGGGGCAAGGGTCCTCGGCATGGATTGCGACCGCCATTATCTCCAGCAGGCAAGGTGGGCGGCCAGGCAGTTCGGGTTGGAGGAGAGCGTTGAATTCAGGCAGATGCAGGTCTACGATCTGGCGCGGGTGGCGGGCAAGTTCGACCTGGTGTTGTTCATGGGGGTCTTTTACCACCTGCGTTATCCGATGCTCGCTCTGGATATAATCGCCCGGAAGGTCGACGGTCTGATGCTGTTCCAGACCCTCACCATGCCGGGACGGGAGGTGGCAGGGCAGCCGGACTTCCGGATCAACGACAGGGAGCCCCTCTTGGAAGCAGGTTGGCCCAAGATGGCTTTCATCGAGGACCGTTTCGCCGGAGACCCGACCAACTGGTGGATCGCCAACCATGCCGGAATCGAGGCCATGCTCCGTTCGGCGGGTCTGCGCATCACGGGGTACCCCGGAGACGAGATTTACCTGTGCGAGCCGGACCCGCAAAAGCCCTCCTGCATGGCGACCTGGAACAGGGCCGAATACCTTTCTGCGATAAACGCCGCAGAAGGGCCCGCTGAACCGTTCCCGTAAGGGGAAACGACTCTGTTTCCTTCCCGATTTTCATCCCCGCCGGGCCTCCCCCCGCAGCACCATCCTGACATGTATGGCTGCAACCCGCAGATATTGCGCGATAAAAACGTATACGCCTCCCGCTGCATTTCGGGTTCCACCGTTATATAACTTATGATATAACCGTTTGGGGTTCCGTGATCACCAGCGGGACCGGCACGACGAGGTGTAAATTTGAGTCGCGACGAAAACGGCGGCATGGAGCTAAACGGGGCACTTTGGCTGCACAAGGCTGAGCAGAAATTCCTGGGCAGGGAGCGGATTGCGCTCTTGGAGAAGATCGATGAACTCGGCTCGATCACCAAGGCGGCCAAGGCGGCCGGCATCAGCTACAAAAACGCCTGGGATCTGGTCAACATGATCAACAACCTGGCCGACCAGCCGCTGGTCGAACGGCTGACGGGGGGGAAGGGAGGGGGCGGCACCACCCTCACCGATTACGGAAAGACGGTGGTCCGGCAGTACCAGGTGCTCCAGGAAGAGCACAGGAAATTCCTGGCGAACCTTGAGGGGAGACTCGGCGACACAGCAGGCCTTTACCGGCTTTTACGGAGGATATCCATGAAAGTGAGCGCGCGTAACGTCCTGGCGGGAACCATAACCAAGATCACCAGGGGGGGAGTCAACTCAGAGGTTGCCCTGTCCCTGACCGGCGGCACGCCGCTCATCGCCGTGGTCACCAACGGCGCCGTCGAGAACCTGGGCCTGAAGGAGGGGGTGTCGGCCTACGCCATCATCAAGGCGAGCTCGGTCATGGTGGGAAGCGATCTCCACGATGCCAGGGTGAGCGCCCGCAACCTCATGTGCGGCACCGTGTCGAAGATCATCGAAGGGCCGGTCTCCGCCGAAGTGGATGTCGAGGTCGGTGGCGGCAACACGATAAGCGCCGTCATCACAAAGGAGAGCGGGAGCAATCTGGGCCTCAAGGTCGGCGGGCACGCCTGCACCCTGTTCAAAGCCTCCAGCGTCATCCTGGGCGTAAGCTAGCGCTTCGGAAAGGGGGGACATCCTGCGCTGTCCCCGTTTCTTTGCCTTTCGTTGTGGCTTGGATGCTACAACGACCCTGATGGGAAGCTGAAAGCAAGCAAAAGGAGCTATCGAAATGAACCGCATTACCAGAACCTTGTCGCTGCTTGTTGCTCTGCTGCTGTCGGCAGCCGTATCCGTACCCCCCGGCCATGCGGCGGCGCAGAAAACCCTGATACTTGCCACCACCACCAGCACCCAGGACTCCGGTCTTCTGGATGTCCTGATCCCGGTCTTCGAGAGGCAAAGCGGCTACTTCGTCAAAACGATCTCGGTCGGCTCCGGCCAGGCCATGAAGATGGGAGAGCGGGGAGAGGCGGACGTGCTCCTGGTGCACTCTCCCGATTCGGAGAAAGACTTCGTCGCAAAGGGGTTCGGCGTCAACAGGAGACTGGTCATGCACAACGACTTCATCATCCTGGGGCCCGCAAACGATCCTGCCAGGATCCGCACCGTGAAGAGTGCCGCCGAGGCGCTGAAGGCGGTCGCGAGATCAGGTTCCCTGTTCATGTCCAGGGGGGACAACTCCGGCACCCACGCCAAGGAGAAGGGTCTTTGGAAGGGGGCAGGGGTCGCCCCGGAAGGGCAGAAATGGTATCAGCAGACAGGGCTCGGCATGGGCGAGACGTTGAACGTCGCCGCAGAGAAGAAGGGGTACGTGCTGGCTGACCGCGGCACCTACCTTGCGCTGGACAAGAAAGCGCGCCTCGGGCTTGAGATCCTGGTCGCCGGGGAGTCGAAACTGCTCAACATCTACCACGTCATCGAGGTGAACCCGGCCAAGTGGCCCAAGGTGAACAGCGCCGGAGCGAGGGCGTTTGGCGACTTCATGGTTTCCAGGAAGGCCCAGGACGTGGTCCGCACCTTTGGCAAGAAGGAGTTCGGCTCGCCGCTGTTCTTCCCCGATGCGGGCAAAAAACCGGAGTCCCTGGGGCTGTAAATGGAGCTGATTCTAGCAGGCGTCATAAAGGCGTTCCACCTCCTCGTCTCGCTCGACGACGAGGTGCTGGGAATCGCCATGCTCTCGCTGAAGGTGTCCGGGCTGGCGACCCTCGTCAGCCTTCTCATCGGCATCTCGGCCGGCACCCTGATCGCGCTGACCAGCTTCCCCGGGAAAAAGGTCCTGGTGAGCCTGGTGAATACCGGCATGGGACTTCCCCCGGTCGTGGTCGGGCTCTTCGTCTCCATCCTGCTCTGGCGCAACGGTCCGCTGGGCTTCATGGAACTCCTCTACACGCCGGGCGCCATCATCGTGGCCCAATCCATCATCGCCACTCCCATCGTGATGGGGATCACCATCGGCGCCATGCAGAATCTGCCCGCCAACCTGAGGCTGCAGATCCTGGCCCTCGGCGCCACCCGGGGGCAGATGGTGTGGATGCTGATCAAGGAGGCGAGGCTGCCGCTTATGGCCGGGGTCATGGCCGGTTTCGGCGGCGTGATATCGGAGGTGGGCGCCTCCATCATGGTGGGCGGAAACGTGAGGGGGTACACCAGGGTCCTGACCACAGCCACGGTCATGGAGACCGGAAGGGGGAACTTCGACATAGCGATCGCCCTGTCCCTGATCCTTTTGTTGTTCTGCTTCGCGATCAACTACATCCTGACCTACATCCAGCAGCGGGAAAGACCCAGATGACCCAAACGCAGGCAGTGCTCGAACTGAACGATCTCAGGGTGGACCGGGGTGGCGTGCAGATACTCGATGTACCCTCTTTTTCCTTGTGCCGGAACGAATTCGTCTCCCTGATCGGTCCAAACGGTGCCGGGAAATCGACCCTGCTCCTTTCCGTCATGGGGCTCATCAAGCGGGAGAGCGGCACCCTGCAGTACCGCGGGGAGGAGATCCGCTCGGAGGGGGACCGGCTCGAGTTGCGCCGCAAGATCGCCATGGTGCTCCAGGAGCCGCTTCTCTTCGACAGCACCATCTACGACAACGTGGCGAGCGGCCTCAAGATCAGGGGAGTGGGGCGGGGGGAGATGCGCAGCCGCGTCATGAACTACCTGGACCGGTTCAAGCTGGCCGACATGGCCCAGCGCTCGGCCTGCAAGCTCTCCGGAGGGGAAGCCAGGCGCGTCAGCCTCGCGCGCGCCTTTGCCGTCGAGCCCGAGCTGATCTTCTTCGACGAGCCCTTCGCCAACCTCGATCCGCCCACCAGGCAGGCGCTCACTGACGACATGGACAAGATCATCCGCGACAAAGGGATCTCCGCCGTGCTGGTCACCCACGACCAGTCCGAGGCGCTCAGGATGTCGGACAGGATCGTCGTCATGAACGGCGGCCGCATCGTGCAGGAAGGGACTCCATCTGCGGTGATGAACAGGCCGGTAAACCAGTTCGTCGCCAACTTCGTCGGCATGGAGACCATCCTGGAGGGGGAGGTGCTCGAAAACCGCGACCAGCAGATGGCGGTAATGGTGGCCGGTCACGAGATAGACACCGTGGGCGACGAAAAGCCCGGCGACCACGTCTATTGCTGCATCAGGCCCGAGAACGTCACCGTCAGCGTGAGCCACCCCTCGGAGAAAAGCAGCGTGCGAAACGCCTATCCCGGCAGGATCGTTGAGGTCTCCTCCATGGGGCCTTTCCTGAAGTTGCAGCTCGACTGCGGCTTCCCGCTGACGGCCTACGTCACCCGCGACTCCTTCGCGCACCTGGCGCTTTGCGAGGGGAAGGGGATCTACGCATCCTTCAAGGCCACCTCCGTCCACCTGATCCGCAGGCGCGCCGGTTGAACAGGGCTCTTTGAAACCCTTTTCGTGGGTTACATTGCGCTTTGCCGCAATTTGGCCTGCTTTTTGCCCCAAGCAGAGATACGACGGTGCCAGTGAAATGAAAATCCCCAAGCAAGGTTGGCGCGCCCTGCCGCGCCGACACCCATCCGCGTTCCTTCTCACGGCACAGCTCCTGAGCTTGGTCCTTTACGCCCTCTTGTACGGGACGCCCAGCGGACCGCCGGTGCTCGGCGCCTTCGGAGTGCTGATCCTTGCCCTGGTGGTCTGGGTGATCAGCCGCAGCCACACGATCCGTTGGATCACCTGGGTCCTTGCGGTGCCGGCATTCGCGTTGTCGCTGCTGTCGGTGGTCCTCGTCAGTCAGACCCTGCTGGCCTGGTCATCGGTGGTCGAGGCCGCCCTTTACTTTTACGCCGCCGGCAGCCTGATAGCCTACATGATGGAAGATTATCGGGTGACGACGGACGAGCTGTTCGCCGCCGGTGCTACCTTCACCCTTCTTGCGTGGGGATTCGCCTACGCCTACGTGGTTTGCGAGATATTGCTCCCGGGCAGTTTTGTCGGCGACGCCCACATCGGGCATCCTCTCGCCTTCCTGGAGTTCCTTACCCTTAGCTTCAACAACCTCTCTGCAACTGGGCTCGGCGATATCGTGCCCGCCAACCCACCCGCGCGCGTGCTGGTCATGTTGGAGCAGTTTGCAGGCGTTGCCTACATTGCCGTAGTGGTATCCAGGCTGATCGGAATGACCATTGTTCGCTACGAGAGCAAATGAGACGACGGGAAGTTCGCAACTGCAAAGCCGATGTCCTTGGACGTCTTGCCGTCACTGAAATCCCTTTGCTAAAAAGTTGCGCTGAACTATAGTGTGGGATCTCGCGGGCTCCTGTGCCAAACGGTCTCGTGGACGCCTCCAGTGGTGTCGAAGTGCCCGCTCCTGCCTCTGGTACCTGGGGATGGACAAACAAAACAAGGGATAGGATCTATTCAAAATGGATTGGCTGACTATTTTCGGTATCGCCCTGGCCTTGGCCATGGACGCTTTCGCCGTTGCTTTGGCTTCGGGAACCATCATCAACCCGATAACGGGGCGCCACCTGTTCCGCCTGGGGTTTCATTTCGGTCTGTTCCAGGCGCTGATGCCCATAGGGGGATGGCTGCTCGGCATGACGGTGCAGAAGTGGATCTCGGCCTACGACCACTGGATCGCCTTCGCTCTTCTCGCCTTCGTAGGGGGAAGGATGATCCGCGAGGCGTTCGAGAAGGATGAAGACAGGGGTGCATCGGATCCCACCCGGGGGCTCACCATGGTGATGCTGTCGGTCGCCACCAGCATCGACGCATTCGCCGTGGGGCTGACCATCGCCATGCTGGGGGTCAGCGTCTGGTTCCCCGCCGCAGTCATCGGCGTGGTGGCCGGGGTGCTCACCGTGGCAGGGATGCTGCTGGGGCGGCGCCTGGGAGACCAATGGGGTCAGCGCGTCGAGGTCTGCGGCGGGGTGGTGCTCTGTCTCATCGGATTGAAGATCCTTTTGGAGCACACCCTGTTTGCGTGAAGCGTCTGGGCCTGCTCAAGGCCTGCGATGAAGGAGGCGGGGCTTTCCAACGCGATCAGGCTGCTCCGGGCACCCCGTCCAACCCCTTCCATGCCACGGTGATGTTGAGAGCGGACCCGGGCTCCCTGCAGCTCAATATGAGCGTCGCAGGCTGCAGGGCCTCGACGATAAGCTTGCCAGCCGCGCAGGCCGGCAGCCTGGCTCCGGCTTCGAGGCAGTAGTCCCGGGCGTCGTCGGGTCTGGTAATCCAGACCTGTCCGTCGATAACTGTGATAGCTTCAATGCCCCCCTTGCTCTCCAAAGTCAGCAGTTCCCCCTTGCAAAGCACGTATCTCATGGTCCCTCCTCTCTCTAGAACCGTGCCCGGTAGGCAAACGGGGTGACGCCGATTTCCCGGACGAAGATCCGCCTCATCTGCTCGGCGCAGGTGAAGCCGCTGTCGGCCGCTACCCTCTCAATGGAGAGTGAGCTGTCTTCGAGCAGGGTTATGGAGCGCTCCAGCCGAAGCTGATCGAGGTACTTCGCCGGGGTCTTTCCCGTCTCGCGCAGGAACACCCTGGCAAAGTTGCGCGGGCTCATGGCCGCCCTTGACGCCAGCTCGTCCACTGTGGTCCTGCGGCTTGAATTTTCCCGCAGCCAACCGAGCAGCAGGGCGAGTTGTCCCCCTTCCACCATCTGAGCGCGCAGCTGGGTGCTGAACTGCGCCTGCCCTCCCGGTCTTTTCAGGAACATCACCAGGCGCCGGGCTACCTCCAGCGCCTTTTTCCTCCCGAAGTCCTCTTCAACAAGAGCAAGAGCCAGGTCCATGCCCGCCGTCACCCCGGCCGAGGTGGCCACCGATCCGTCACGGATGAAGATCGCATCCTTTTCCACGATGACCTCCGGGTATTCGCTGCGCAGCCGTTCGAGATCCAGCCAGTGCGTCGTCGCCCGCCGCCCGTTCAGCAAGCCTGCCTCGGCAAGGAGAAAGGCGCCGGTGCAGACCGAGACCAGGCGCCTGGCGCGCCTTCCTGCCGATTGCAGCCATGCCAGCAGCTCCCCGTTTTTCAGGGCGGCTGCCAGCGCGTCGTCCGGACTTCCCACCACAACGACGGTGTCGATTTCCTCGGCAAGTTCGCCCCAGGCGAGATCCGCCACCAGTCTGATCCCGGAAGAGGAAGCGAAGGGCCCCGGCTGTTCCGCGAGCAGCAGGACCTCGTAGCCCGAGCTGCTTGCCGCTTCCTCGCCCAGACAACGGTTCAGCATGTTGAACACTTCAATCGGGCCCGTCACGTCGAGCAGTTCGGCCCCATGGTATGCGGCTACAGCAATCCTGCGTCGGCCTGTTGTCATGGCATCCTCTGGAGTGGCTTTAATTTGTTGCAGAGATAATTGCATAGCAGCGGCTAACGTTCAAGGACAATGGACCAGCAGTTTCTGCCAAATCGTCTGGACCGGATGTTGCTGCGACTCTTCTTGCCAGTGTCATTAAGAGAAGTTATACTCGCCGGCATGAAACCCGCCCCGAAGTCAGCCATAGATCAGAAATCCCGCTGGGAAAAGACCTTCACCGAGACGGAAGCCTTTTTCGGGGACGAGCCAAGCGGCTTAGCCAGGAAGGCCATGGCGCGTTTCAAGGAGCACCGGGTGCGCTCACTGCTGGAGGTCGGGTGCGGTCAGGGGAGGGATACCGTTTTCTTCG
Source organism: uncultured Geomonas sp. (assembly GCA_964519915.1). GTDB lineage: Bacteria > Desulfobacterota > Desulfuromonadia > Geobacterales > Geobacteraceae > Geomonas. The sequence goes on along the minus strand of CAZFMI010000033.1, from coordinate 16,835 downwards.
CTGGAAGCGGTATTGCGGTGACGGCGCTCGATTATTCAGAGACAGCAGTGGCGGAGGTGGCCCAAAAAGCCGCCAGGGCCGGTTTGACAGGTCGGATACGGGTTCGAACCCACGATGTCAGGGAGCGGCTTCCTTTTGCCGACCAGTCTTTCGACGCTTGCTATTCGCACATGCTGCTTTGCATGGAACTTTCCACGGCAGAGATCGCCTTCATCCTGCGTGAGACCTGGCGGACGCTCAAGCCCGGAGGGGTGGCGCTCTACTCGGTGCGCAGCAATTTCGACAAGCACTACAAGGCCGGCACCCATCTGGCCGAAGAGCTCTACCAGATCGGTGGCTTCTCGGTCCACTTCTTTACCGAAAGCAAGATCCGGCAACTGAGCAAGGGGTATGAAATCCTGGAGGTCGGCAGAATGGAGGAGGGGAGCCTTCCCCGTGATCTGTTTTGCGTAACGATGAGGAAAGGGGCGGCACCGCAGAGCTGGGACCTCGATCCTCTTGAGGAGGGGAAGATGAGCGATCCGCTGGGTAAGTTTCAGGCCTTCATGGACGCGGCCCTGGCGCCGGGCGTGCTGGACCACAAGACAAAGCAACTGGTCGCCCTGGGGGCGGCCCTGGCGGCGGGATGCGATCCTTGAACGGACTTCGGCCTCGCAGTTGCGGGGCAGGCAGGGGCTTCAGTCGAGGAAATGCAGGAGGTGGCAGCTATTGCCATGACCGTGAACGCCTTCAAGACCCGTGCGCTTTTCGACGCGAAGATAAAGGGTTTCGCATTCTCTGCGACCAAGGAGACTGCGGAACCGCCTCCGGGGAAGACGTGAGGCGTTTGAAGCGATGCTTCAGTTGAAGCATAAAAAAGGATGGCTGCGACAAGGGGCGAGCGGGCCGGAAACTGCGCCTCACTCCCCTCTCCGGCGGGGGGGAGTGAGGCAGCTGGCCGGGCCCGGGAGAGCCTTGCCGCTTTCGGACCCGGACGTTCTCACCCCTTCATCGCACCCACCAGCAGTTCGTAATCCTCAAGAAGCGATTGCAGGTCCTCTTCATGCTCGACTTCCTGCGACAGTATGGTCAGCACCATGTTGTAGGTGACGGGATCCTTCTCCCGTGTGATGTCCAAAAGCCTCTTGTACACCCCTATCGCGCACTGCTCCCCCTTTATGTTCTGCTCCAGCAATTTCTTCACGTAGGGGTCGTCGGGGGCGTCGTAGCCGCAGTTGGTGAATTCGTACCATTGCTCCGGCCGGGTGACCGGCGTGCCTCCCAGCTGGATGATGCGCATGGCGACCATGTCCGCGTGCGCCAGTTCCTCCGTGGCATGCACCAGAAGTTCCGCGCCCACGGCGTCCTTCATGGGCCCCTTGACCACCTTCGCTCCGAGCCAGTACTGGTAGTACGCAAACCACTCGTCGCAGTAGGCCCGTTGCAGGAGCCCCAGCAGTTCCTCTACGTCCATCCCGACAATCTCGCGTCCTTTAGATCCCATCTTTTTCTCCTTGTCGCAGTTTTAGCGCCGACGGCACTCTCATAGTAAGGGCTGCAAGGAGTATACAAGCAGACGGCTGATGCGCAAACGCAGACAAGCAACAGGCTACATTGACTGCAGTTTTAGCTTGTCTGTCACAAAAGATTAGACTACCCTTGCAAAGTTATCTCTTCAAGTACAGGAGCAACTCATAGCGAAAGCGGCACAGCTGTTCAGTCATTGCTTCCAGGCCTTGTTCCCCCGTCATATTTTGAAGGACTTTCCGCCATGAAACTATCCGTAGTGATACCGGTTTACAATGAGAAAGCTACCATCAGAGAGATTCACCGGGCCGTGCAAGCCGTCGATCTTGAGAAGGAGATCATCCTGGTTGACGACTGCTCCACCGACGGGACAAGGGAGATTGTCGAAACCCTGGCGGATGAATCGACGACGCCTCTTTCGATGCCGCAGGAGCATGGTCCAACCCACTGATAGCTTTTTCTCACACGGTTTACCCAAAGCTGGTGCCCGTCCTATCTGCACAGGTCGCTTTTGTCGCGGGTTACTGGAACGAATACCTTCCCAAATTGAGCCTGGAGCCTTGCTGGTGCCGGCACTGCTCAGCATGATAGCCATTACTCAGGGACAAGTGACCGTACGATCTCATCTCCTTTCATCTCCCCACCGGGAACAGGACCATGCTCCCGGTGCACCTGATCCTGCTCGCCGCGGCCTTCTCCCTGCACCGCCAGGTTGATCCAAAAGCGAACCAGGCGCACGGCAGCTGACGGCGGGGCGGCGAGACTGCTTCTCGGAGAAGCCGGGTCCGGCAGCACCCTCATTAAAAACGTTGACCGTCGGCACCCTCTTGGCGTATAGCTCACACTACCCCACCCAATAAACACCGGGTCACACCCCGCATTATGCAGCCGCACGTCCGCGCTGCCGGGTTGCCCGTTCAGCAAGGAAGGACCATGGTGAAAAAGAAGATCGCGAGCTTCACCCCGTCGCAAGCAGAGATCCCCGCACCCTACCGCATCGAAGACCCCATCCGACAGGACTTCTACCTGATAGGCGGCAGCCTGCGCCAGTGGGACGGACCGCTGCACGATGTGGTGTCGCCGGTACAGGTCAGGGAGGGGAACGAACCTGAGAGGAAAAGGGTAGGGGAGGCGCCGCTTCTTTCGGTGGAGGCAGCGCTTGAGTCGCTGGAGGTGGCGGTCCGCGCCTACGACAACGGCAGGGGTACCTGGCCCACCATGTCGGCCGGCGAACGGATCCAGTGCGTGCGCCGTTTCAGCCGCGCGGTGCAGGAAAAGCGCGAGGAGGTGGTAAGGCTCCTCATGTGGGAGATCGGCAAGTCGCTCGCGGAGGCGCAGGCCGAGTTCGATCGTGCCATCGCCTACGTGCAAGACACGGTGGAGGCGTTGAAGGAGCTGGACCGGGTGTCGTCGCGCTTCGTCATCCAGCAGGGGATCATCGGCCAGATCCGCCGCGCCCCGCTGGGGGTGGTGCTCTGCATGGGCCCCTACAACTTCCCGCTCTACGAGACCTTCACCACCCTGATACCGGCACTGGTCATGGGAAACACCATCGTGCTGAAGCCGCCGCGCTTCGGCATCCTGCTTTTCGCCCCGCTTTTGCAGGCTTTTTGCGACTGCTTCCCTGCGGGGGTGGTCAACACGGTGTACGGCGACGGCGAGGCGGTGCTCCCGCCGCTGATGGCCTCGGGGAAGGTGGACGTGCTCGGCTTCATCGGCACCCATAAGGTGGCGGACGCGCTGCGCGCCGTGCATCCTCGTCCCCACCGGCTGCGCTGCGTGCTGGGGCTGGACGCCAAGAACCCCGCCATCATCCTCCCCGACGCCGACCTGCAGCTCGCCGTCGAGGAATGCCTGAACGGCGCCTTGAGCTTCAACGGCCAGCGCTGCACCGCGCTCAAGATCATCCTCGTGCACCGAAAGATCGCCGACGAATTCGTCAGGGGTATGGCGGCCGGCATCGCCGCGCTCAAATGCGGGGTTCCCTGGGAAGAGGGTGTGGCCATCACGGCGCTCCCCGAGCCGGAAAAGCCCGAGTACCTGGAGGGGCTGCTCCATGACGCCGAGGCACATGGGGCGAGGGTGGTGAACGAGGGGGGGGGCGGCAGGAGCGGTTCCTTCTTCTACCCGGCGCTACTTTACCCGGTCACCCCCGCCATGCGCGTGTACCACGAGGAGCAGTTCGGGCCCGTGGTCCCGGTGGTAGTCTACGACGACATCAGGGAAACCATCGAGTACGTGGTCAGTTCCAATTACGGGCAGCAGGCGAGCATCTTCGGGCGCAATGACGATCACCTGGCGCAGCTGGTGGACGCCCTGGTGAACCAGGTCTGCCGCATCAACATCAACAGCAAGTGCCAGAGAAGCCCGGACAGCTTCCCCTTCAACGGCCGGAAGAACTCCGCGGAGGGGACCCAGTCGGTCGCCGACGCGCTGCGCATCTTCTCCATCAGGATCGTGGTGGCGGCGCGTGAGACCGACGCCAACCGCGAGATCATAACCAGCATCGTCAAGGAAAGGAAATCGCACTTCCTCTCCACCGATTTCATGCTCTGATCTGTCGGGGGATCTACCGTTTCAGGCGTTTCTTGCGGGGCGCGAAGGGGAAATGCCCGGAAGTTGAAGGGGCGGGTTCCCGGCGGGTCTGGTGTTCCTTCACGGCCGCGTGCAGGGCCGCTACCGTCATCTCAGGGCAGTACATCTTCTCTGGGGGCAGGCCGCCCAGCGCGTCGGCTATGGCCTGGGGATCAAGCGCCAGCACCTCGTCCAGGCTCTTTCCTATCACCAGTTCCGTGGCCACCGAAGAGGCGGCTACGGCCACTGCGCATCCCCGGGCCAGGAACTTCATGTTCCGGACCGTCTCCCCTTCAATTTCAAGCAGATAAAGTACGGCTGCCCCGTCTTCGGGGTCCCCCGCCTGTGCCATTACGTTGCTGTCCGGCAGGTAACCCGTGTTGCGCGGATTGCGCAGGTGGTCCCATAGCTTTTCGCTGAAGATCTCGGCCATGCTGCTCCTTTCGCTGACACGCAGACGGATTTATCTGGCCTGTGCCGGACACGCGGCCGCTTCGGCGGGGCCGAAGATCTTGCCGGTGAACTTGACGTACCAGGCTGCCGACTGCACCTGGATGATGTAGGCAAGGGCGATGACCAGGGCCGCGTCGGAGCCGGCATGCCCGAAGGCGTTCATGGCGACGGCAAGGGCTATCGAGAGGTTGCGCATTACGGTGCCGTAGACCAGGGCGATGGCATCACCCCGCGGGAGGAAGAGCATGCCGACGGTGGTGCTCAGGCAGTAGTTGGCAAAGTAGAGGATGACAAGCGGCGCGAGAATCGTCAGCAGAGCCTGGGGGCGCGCGGCGATGGCCCCGGCCTTGAGCGCGATGGCGATGAAGACGATGCCGAGGACCCCGATGGTGGAGAGGCAGGGGAAGCGGGGCGCCCAGTTTTCCTGGAACCCCTGCTGGCCGTACTTTGTCACCAGCCGCTGCTGGGTGAGGAATCCGGCCGCCATCGGGAGGAAGACGATGAAGGCGATCTGCCTCATGATGCCGGCCATATCGACCACCACGTGAGCGCCCATCAGGAACTGCACGTAGAAGGGGGTGGCGATGGAGCCGAGGACGAGCCCGATCACCGTCATCTTGACGGCAGCTTCCAGGTTCCCATTGGCGAAGCCGGTCCATGAGATGGTCATGCCGCTGGTCGGGACCAGGGCTGCCAGCAAAAGTCCCAGCGCCATGTAGGGCTGGCCGGGGAAGAACAGGTACCCCAGTCCGAAAGCCGCAAAAGGGACCACGGCGAAGTTGATGAGCTGGGTGAAGAGCTGTGCCTTGGCGTCCCCCCCCTCCAGCACCTTTTTCAGCTTCAGGGTGACCATCATGGGATAGACCATGAGGAAGGTGAAGGGGGTGATGAGGTTTTTAAGGAAGCCCGCCTCGGCGCAGAGTCCGAAGGCGAACCCCGCCGCCATCATGGCCGGTATGGCAACGACCAGATTCCTGTTCAGCTTGCTTAGCAGTTGCCACATAAATCCGCGCTCCTGTTGTGCCGTCTGTCATGCCGGATTGTTGGGATGTTTTAACTATTGTGCATATGCACAGTAAAACATTCTTATATATGAATGTCAAGTTGATTTGAGGGCGGGGGTGCGCCTTGGAAGGTTGGGGGTGGAAGGGGTGCGGACGAGATCTTTTTTGCTAAAGCTGCGTGCGACGTTCCGGGCGGCCACGAAGGAGCTTCTGCCCAAGCAGCGCCAACGAGGTGGCCCGCCGTGCCGAGCTCCCCTGCCGGTCGTGCGGCCTAGCGGACGCACGACCGACGCTCTCCGGCTACCTCGGGCAGGGCGGGCCGAGGGGTTTCAAGCACCTCTCGCACCAGGCTCAAGAGTTTCTCCGGCAGGATCGGTTTCACGAGGAAGTTGGCGCCGTCTTGCCGGATGCGCTGCCTGTCTATGATGTCTCCCGTATACCCGCTGATGAAGATAGCCGGCACGTCGCTGCGTAGGGCCCGTATCTCCTCGAAGGCGTCCCCGCCGTTTTTCCCGGGCATGATCACGTCCAGAATCACCAGCTCAATCTCATCCTGAGAACGGCGGAATTGCGCGACCCCATCCTCCCCGTCCGCCGCCTCGATCACACGGTAACCTCTGGCCGTGAGCACCTGCGACAAAAGGGTCCTCACCGGCTCGTTATCCTCCACGAGCAGGACGGTTTCCTTCCCCCCGGGGGGGATTTTGCTTGGCGAAGCTGGAATCTCCGCCTCCGCCGCCGATTCCACCCTCGGGAGATGGACGGAGAAGGTGGTTCCGCAGCCGTCCTCGCTGGTGACGCTGAGGAAGCCGCCGTGCCGTTTCACGATGCCGTAGCTGATGGAAAGCCCGAGCCCCGTCCCTTTCCCGACCTCTTTTGTGGTGAAGAAGGGCTCGAAGATCCTGTTCCTGGTCGCCTCGTCTATGCCGAGCCCCGTGTCGGAAACGGCGACCCGGACGTAGGAGCCGGGTTTTGCCGAGGCATGCCCCTGCACCGCGTCGGCCGAGAGCTCGACCCGGGCCACCTCCAGGGTCAGCCTCCCCCCCTCCGGCATGGCGTCGCGGGCGTTGGTTGCCAGGTTGACCAGCACCTGCTCGATCTGTCCCTGGTCCGCCAGGATTCCCAGAGGTGCGTCCGACGGCTTCATCACCAGCACTATGTCGTCGCCTATCAGCCTCTCCAGCAAGCCCATCAGGTTGCGAACCAGCGCGTTGCACTCCAGCTTGCTGGTCTGCACGGGCTCTTTCCTGCTGTAGGCGAGCAGGTTCCTGATCAGCGCGACGGCGCGGTTGGAGGCGCTGCTGATGCTTTCCAGGTAGCCGCTGAAGGGTGCCGGCGGGTCGAGCGCCGTTGTCAGCAGTTCGGTGTAGCCGATGACGGCCGTCATGATGTTGTTGAAGTCGTGGGCAATGCCGCCGGCGAGGGTGCCGATGGCCTCCATCTTCTGCGCATGCAGCAACTGGGCTTCCAGCTTTTTCAGCTCGGTTATGTCATGGAAGGTCCACACCCTGCCTGCTGCCTTCCCTTCGGTATGTCGGGGCCTGGAGAAACGCTCGAAACACCTGCCGTCATTTAGCTCGACAAGGTCATAGCTCTCCAGTTCAGGCTGCCAGTAAAGCTCGCCGACCTTCTCGAAAAAACGGACCGGGTCCCGCACCTGCCCCAAAAGCGAGACGAGGAGCTTGTTCGAATCGCCGCTTGCCAGGGCCTCCTCGCCGATAGTCCACATCTCGGCGAAACGGCGGTTGCACGCGACGATCTCGCCACGGGAATCGACGGCCATGATCCCGTCCACCGTGGATTCAATGGTTGCCGACAGTAGCGAGCTTGCTGCGGCCGTCGCCAGATCCGACTCCAGGCGCTCGGACCTCATCCGCGCGTTCTCCAACGCCAGTGCGGCCATGCCGGCAAGGGCCTGGAGCCGCGACTCGTCTCCCCCTTCCGGAAAGGTGCACGCATGGCTGTGGAGTTCGAAGCAGCAAAGGAGCTCTCCCGAGCTGCTCAGGACCGGGACCGCAGCCGAGCGGCCGCCGTTTTCGATGACGGTCTCTCCTGTTTCCGCTGCGCGCCCGACTGCGCCGTGCCCCGACCCGAACCCCTGACTGAGCTGTCGGAAGACCCCGTTCTCATAGGAGTCGGTGATGACGATTTCCTCTCCGAGCACCGGTCCGGCGCTCCCACCCGAGGCCCCGGAAAGCTCTACCGCCCACTTTAACAGGAGCCTCAGCACCTCCTGCTGATCGAGGACGCGGCTGAACTCCACGCATGCACGCGCCAGGTCGTCCGGCTGCCGAGCGACCGGCAGGGCATCTGCAGCGCAGGGCGCCTGTACAGGGGAACGGTCGCGTCGCACGGTTTTCCGGGCGCTTTGCCTCTCTCCGGTCTGTAGATTCATGGGCTTTTCATCCATCATTGGAGCTTCTCCGATGCGCGATCGCTTTGGTGCTGTCCTTGGTCCGTCTAGACTGCCGTTACCAGTGGTTCAGCATACGGGCCATCTCCTCCCCGTAGGTCTCGACGTTCAGCTGCCGGTAGGAGTCACGGATTTCCTGCAGCCCCGCGATTGACGTGTCCAGTCTGCGGAACACCCTTGCCAGGACAAGGTTGGCCAGCCTCATGCCGCTCCCTCTCTCCGGTCGCAGCGTTGCTCCACCGGTGTCGCCAAAAGGAATACCCCCGTCATCTTGAAGAGCATGCTGTGCATCTGGCTCAGACCTTCCAGCCTGATTTCCGCCTTTCCGCGGATCTCCTTGAAGCAGCGCAAGAGCAGCGCGATCCCCATCGAATTGATCCGGCCGGCCCTGCTGAAATCGAACCGGACCCGGGCTGTACGGACCTTGCCCGGGATTTCCATCAAAAACCCCTCTGAGTGGGCGTCAATGGTTCCCTCCAGGGCAAAATAGTCATGTTCTGCGAGGTTATCCCTCAGGTCTTGCAATAGATCGCTCATGCCGCTTGCTCCTCCCTGTGTTTTGTTATGTGGAAGCCGCGCGGGGAGCCGGGTTCAAGCTGCGAGCTCAACTGCAGCTGCCCCCCCACAGTCGTCCGCTGCCCTGGTTCGACGTGGACGTGGAACCGGTCCAGGAAGCGCCAGATGATGAAGAGTCCCCGCCCCCCCGCGTCGTCGCTCATCGGGGATTGCTCCTCGTTCCTCGCAAGGTACCCCAGCACCTGGTCCGGCTCCAGGCTCCCCCAGCTGTCGGTCAGCTTCAGGGCCAGCGTCTCCCCGTCGAATCCGAAGCTGAAGACGATCTGCTCGTGCGGCAGCATGGCGCGCCTCTCTCCCTTGATGAAAAGCAGGGCCCCGTGGCTCCCGCGCGGGGCGTTGTACATGGCGTTTTCCAGCAGCTCGTCGGCCAGAAGCGCCCCTTTTTGCCGGAACAGCTCCATCTCTTCCCCCTCTCCGGCGAGCACACCTTCCAGCCGGGCGATCAGCAGCTCCTTGTCCTCGCTGGAGTTGAGCCGATACGAGTGCACCGGTGTCCCGACCTTCAGGCAGGGTGCGATCTCCCACGGTCGCCGTTCCACCAGCATCGATATCACGGCGGAGAGCTCCTCGCGGTTTGGCGGCTCCTTGGAGGGGGTAATGGTCAGGTGCCTGATCTGGTCCGCGAAAAGCGGCCTGAGCGGCGGAAAAGAGCCATCGCAGGAGATCAACAGGAGCTCCGCCCCCGGACACGCCTCGCGCAGCATAGGTACCAGCTCGGGGTGCCGCCCCGGGAAGAGTCGGGCGGAGAGTGCAACCACCCGCAGGGTACTCCGCATCTTGCGCAGCCTTTGCAGCGGCGTGGCCGGATCATCCCCCGCGGTCATGCCCACAAGATCGGGAACACCGGCAAGGGCGCCCTCCCATACCTTCCTGTCATCCTCGTCCAGGTAAAGCACGGCGACGTTTTGCACTAAAATCTCCTTTCATTCCGTGGTGTCGAACCGGGCGACGAGGGTTGTCACGTCGTCATCGAAAGCGCCGCTGCCGGTGAATGCCGTTACCTCATCCAGCAGATAGTCGTGCAGCAGGGAAGGGGGGACGGTCCTCCCTCTGGCCAAAAGCTCCAAGAGCCGCTGGTATCCGAACTCTTCGCCGGCCTCGTTAGCGCTTTCCACGATGCCGTCCGTGTAAAGAAACAGCGCGTCTCCCGGATGGAACGGGGTGCATGTCTGCGGGTATTGCGCGTCGCGCTCGAACCCGAGCGGGAACCCCGCCACGGTCTCCAGCAGTTCCGCGTCCGCTCCGGGACGAAGCATGACGGGAAAGTTGTGGCCGGCGTTGGCGATGGTTATGGTCCCGGCAGACAGGTCGATGCTCGCGATGAGGCAGGTCATCAGAAGTGTCTGCCGCGCCGTCGCCTGAATGGCGTTGTTCATCCCGGCCAGAAGTCCCGAGGGGGTGTTGACCCCCAGGGAGACCAGGGTGTGCAAGCTCGCCTTCGCCGCAGTGGTAACCATGCCGGATTGCACCCCGTGACCGCTCACGTCCGCCATCACGAGCCCCAGCACGTCGCTGCCTGCGCTGAAGTAGTCGAAAAAATCGCCCCCTATCTCCGAAGAGGTGGCGATGCCGGCGCCTACGGTCAAACTCCCGAAGCGGTAATCGGGTGGAGGGAGCAGGTCCTGTTGGATTTTCGCGCCGAGCGCCACCTCCTCCCGGATCCGCGAACTGAGCCGGTCCAGTGCGCGGAGCAGCTCCCTTTGCTGTTCGGCTACCGCCATCATCAAATCGGAAACCGTGACGACACCGACGCAGCGGCCGCTGCTCACAAGGGGAAAAACGTCGGTCTGCAAGGTCGGGTCCTGGGAAAGGAGCTCTACCGCCGCCTCGTTCAGCTCGACGTGGGGGGGGAACTGCACCTTGATCCCCTTGAGGTCCTCCAGAAGGGAGAGCACCGGCTTCTTGCAGTACAGTTCCATGGTAAACGGGCGGCTCAGCAGGTTCAGGAGCTCCTTGCGGCTGACGCTGCCGAGGAAGGCGCCGTCATCCACGACCGCTATGACCAGCAGTTCCGGGTTATCCTGGAAGAGGGAGAGCACCGCCTGAACCGGAAGGTCGGTGGCGGCGCTGACGGCCTCCCTGCTTATGTCGGCAAGCTTTGCAGGGGTTTCCTGGCGCATGCTTATGCCCCTCCTTTGTATAGCCGAGAGCATAAGGGAGAATTCTTGCGGTTGTGTTACGGCGGGGTAAAAGTTCAATGAGGAAGCGGCGCTGGAGCCCGGGTTTCGCCGGCGCGGCGGCGCAGACGCACCTGATGGCTTAGGAACTGAAAAGGATGGTGAGCCGATTCAGCTTCGAGGAGCAAAGGCTCCCGGTGTAGGAGAGCCCCGTGCAGAGGAAGGCCGCCGCAGACGTGCCCCGCACTCCCCCGGAAACAGGGGCTGATCTAGCTCGAGTATGTGCCGCAATGGAGGGGGGCATAACGAAAAATGCTCCGGACAGGTTTGCGTTTTCCGCAAAGCAGTCCGGAGCATATCTTCGACAGCTAAAGAATCTGAAAATTTAAAAATGGTGGGCGAGACGGGATTCGAACCCGTGACCCCTGGCTTCGGAGGCCAGTACTCTATCCAGCTGAGCTACCCGCCCGGGAAAGATCTATTTATTACACTATAATCCGACCCAACTCAAGTCTTTAATCGCAAAAAATTGTTCCCGCGCTTTTATTGCTCCAGCACGGGCAACTGTCAGAGTGCGTCACTTGGCAATGGAACCATAAACAGGAACGGTGATCTCTTTCTTTCGCGGACTGCTGGTGAGGATGTGCAGGTATCCGCTCAGTATCTTTGCCTCGGGCTTCGCCGTGATGGACAGTTCTACGGTCCCTGTCTCGCCGGGCTTAATCTCGGCTTTCCTGATGTTCGTTTTGATCTGCAGGGATGCCGAATTCACATTGGCGCTCAGCAGCTTGATGCTGTTCGCGCCGCTGTTGGTGACGCTGACCGCGACCTGCTTTGCGACTCCGGGCTGCAGAGGGCCAAGGCTCAGCTGGCGGGGGGACACCTGCAACTCTTCTGCTACAGTTCCCTCCATGTTGAAGGTGTAAGTGGGTGTCTTACCCGCGTTGGTCGTCATGGTGACGCTCTTTTGCACCTTGCCGGAAAACTCCTCCGAGTCGAAGATCACTTCTATGTCCGCGCTCTTGCCGGGCTGAATGAAGGATGTGGAGGGCTTGACGGCGGTGCAACCGCAAGCAGCTTCCAGTTTTTTGATCTGGAGGGGTGCGTCACCGCTGTTTTTGATCCTGAAGCTGTGCTTAACCTTCTTCCCCTGTGCTATTGTGCCGAAATTGAAGGTCCCCTGTTCCACGGCGAGTTCCGGCGCCGCATAGGCAACATGTGCCGCAACCAGGGTCGTCAGTATCGTTATTGTCGAGAGGGCTCTTCTCATGTCTGACCTCTTTTTTTGCGTTTGATTGAGTATTTCGGGGTATTTATACCATAAAGCCGCGCTGTGGGCCAGAATGATTTGACACTATAAAACGCATCTGCTATAGGAAATCGGGAGAAATTTAATGGAACGAACGCGCCGGCGTCTTTCATCAACCGGCTGCTCTCGGTCCCAAGGAGCGCGAGGACTGTAAGCATGCTGGCTTGCAGAAGAAACCACGCACCTGATTTCTCGCTTCAAACTAATCCGGAGGGATGAATGATACTCCAATGTGATCAATGCAACACCAAGTTCCGCCTGGATGATTCCAAACTGAAGCCGGGCGGGGTGAAAGTACGCTGCTCCAAGTGCCGGCATGTATTCGTGGCCGGAGCCGAGCAAAAGCATGAGGAATCGGAGTTCGACGCCCTGCTGTCGGGACTTGGCGTTCCTGCTCCCGCCAACGCTGCCGAGGAGGCACCAACAGCTGCCGATCAGCAACCCGGCGACGAGCTGGCTGCACTTGAATTCGGGGGGCAGCCTGGGGAGCCGCAGCAAAAACCTGCCGATGTTGAAGATCAATATTTCGGTGACCTGGATTTCTCCCGTGAGACGCCAAGCGAGCCTCAGCTGGGACGCCAGGAGTCTGCAACAGGTGGCGAGTTCGATTTCGGTGACATAGACCTCGGTACCGGAACGGCTGCCGTCACCCAGGCGCCTGTGCAGCCGGCAGGCGGGGTTGACTTCGGGGAATTCGAGTTCAACGAGGAGCCGGTAGTCGCGTCCATGGAGGCCCCTGCTGCGGCAGATCTCGATTTCGGCGAATTCTCCTTTGAGGAGGCGCCCAGCGTCCCCGGCGAGGGGAAAGCGGCCCCTGCTGCGGCAGATCTCGATTTCGGCGAATTCTCCTTTGAAGAGGCGCCCAGCGCCCCCGGCGAAGAGAACGCGGCCCCTGCTGCGGCAGATCTCGATTTCGGCGAATTCTCCTTTGAGGAGGCGCCC
>CAZFMI010000033.1:0-3841 GCA_964519915.1 uncultured Geomonas sp. | reverse complement strand
AGCTCCCCTAGCGAAGAGAAAGCGGTCCCTGCCGCAGATCTAGATTTCGGCGAATTCTCCTTTGAAGAAGCGCCCAGCGTCCCCGGCGAAGAGAAAGGGGCGCCTGCTGCGGCGGATACTCTCACTCTTGGTGACTTCTCCTTTGAAGAGGAGATGATCGTTCCCCAGGAAGAAGAACCTGCTGCCGGGGCTGCCACTATGGACTTCGGTGATTTCACTTTTGAGGAGGAAGCTCCCGGAGCCACTGAAGCCCCTGTTTCCGAGCAACAGAAGCCTGTGTCTCCCTCTGCGTCCGAACCGGACGAAGAATTCAGCTTTGGCGAGTTCTCTTTCCCTGAAGAACCCGAGCCGGAGCCCGCGCCTAAGGCGGCCGCTGCCCCGCAAGCAGGCGCTACTGCTGCTCTGGCAGGTGCCGCAGGGCTATTTGGAGCGGGAGGGGGCAAACCTGAAGCTGCGGCTCCGGTGCCGCCTGCCGGGCAACCTGTACCGCCTGCCGCCACGTCCCCGCTCGATTTCGGCTTTGCCGATAAGTCCTTCGCGGCTTCTATTCCTGAGGAAGCAGGCGAGGAAGAGGAGCTTCCGCCGCTCTCCATAGTCTCCAGGCGCAAAGGGCGTTCTGCGCTCACCATCGCGATTGTGGCCATTTGCGTGGTCGTGGTCCTCGCTTTGAGCGCTGCAGGGCTTTATCTGCTGCAAAGCGGTCCTGCTGCCATGGCGAAGCTCGACAAGCTCGGCGTAGGCTTTGTCGCTCAGTGGTTCGGGATCGAGGTCCCGGAAGAGGGGCGCATCACCATCAGGAACCCCCTGGCGTCCTTCCACCAGAACCCCGAGGCGGGTGAACTGTTCGTGGTGACCGGAGAGGCTGTCAACTCCTTCCGCAAGGCGCGCGCCTCCATCCAGGTGAAGGTGAGCATCTTCGATAAGAGCGGAAAGGTGCTGGCGCAAAAGACTGCCTACTGCGGCAACAGGCTCTCCAATGAACAGCTCGCCACGCTGCCGATGGAAAAGATCGAGTCGATCATGAACAACCAGTTCGGCGACTCCCTCTCCAACCTCGGAGTAAAACCGGGGGAGCCGATCGGTTTCGTAGTGGCGCTCGCAAATGTCCCCAAGGAAGCGGTTGATTTCGGGGTCGAGGTGGTAGGATCTACGGTAGCCGCCGGACAGTAAGTCCGGAAAGCAAGATGTGAACAAGAAAGGCCGGCTTTATGCCGGCCTTTTTACGTTGAGGGGATGCATGCGGGTGGGCGGCTTCGCCGTACGAGGGAGCTCCTTCAGCCGTGTATCTTGCTGAGGGAAGTGATGTACCCCCTGATGCCGGAAAGGATGCCGTCGGCGGTAAGATCCTGGTAACCCGGATCCTTGAGCATCTGCTCGTCCTTTTCGTGGCTCAGGAAAGCGGTTTCCACCAGGATGCTCGGCATGGTGGCGCCTACCAGCACGTAGAAGGGCCCCTGTTTTACCCCCAGATTTTTCACCGACGGGTAACCGGTCTGTGCCTTCTTGTAGAGCGCCTTTTGCACCTCGTCGGCCAGGTGTGCCGAGTCGTTCAGCTTGTAGTTGGCCATCAGGTCGAAGAGGACCGCCTGCAGCATGCTCACCTTTTCGAGGGTGGTGCCGTTCTCCTTGGCTGCCAGCTGGGCCGCCTTCTCCGTCTTGGCGAGGTTCAGGTAGTAGGTCTCGATGCCGTTGGCGGCCCGGTTCAGGGAGGCATTGGCATGTATGGAGACGAAGAGGTCGGCGCCTACCTTGTTGGCGATGGCGGTTCTTTCCTGAAGCTCTAGGAAAACGTCGGTCGACCTGGTCATCACCGCATCGATCCCGAGCTCATGCCTGATCTTTTGCGCGAGGTTCAGGCCGATCTGGAGCACGATGTCCTTCTCCCTGGTGCCATACGGGCTGACGGCGCCGGGGTCGTGCCCCCCGTGGCCGGGGTCGATCACGATCCTCCTGATCCTGCCAGGCTTGAACTTGCCGGGCTTTGACCTCTCCAGCGCCTTTGGCTCAGGCTGTGCGGTCTCGATCACCTCCTTGGAGGAGGAGATTTCCTGCCTCCGGTCTCCCTTTACATCGATGATGATGCGAAACGGCTCTGAAAAGGTGAAGACCTTGTAGTCCTTGATGCTGTCCAGATCCAGCACCACCCTGACGGTGGAAGCGGAGTACTGGGCGATCCTGACGGTCTTCAAGAGGCCGTCGCCAATGGCGATGTCCTTGACGCCGGGTTTCAGGTGTGCCCCGTCCAGGTCGAGATAGAGCCGGTTCGGAAGCTTGTGATGCTCGAAACGGACCTCCTTGTCGAGCGCTATCGAGACGCGGGTATAATCCGGCGTCGACCAGTGCTTGAGCTCCGTGACAGGGATCAGCCCCGGAAGAGGCGCAGCGCCTGCCTCCCCCGCGAAGAGGGGGGAGAAAGCCAGGGCTCCCTGGGCCGCGAGCATCCGGTAGGCAAGCCACTGGCAGTAAGGGGCTGAAAGTCCCAGGTACTTGACGAATTCCCTTCTGTTCATCCGCTATAACCTCTCGTGATGCTGCCGAATCCACCCATCTCTAGATCATCCTCTTCAGTTCGTCCACGAGGTTCAGCGCCTCGAGCGGGGTCAGCAGCGCCACCTCCACATCCTTGAGCCTCTCCCTGATCTGGTCCTCTGCCCCGCCAAAGAGCGAGAGCTGCGGAGAGGGGGGCGGCGCCTTCTTTCCCCTCGCCAAGCGCGGCACGCCGCCCTCGCCGTACTCTCCTTTCTCGAGATTGGTGAGTATCTCCTTGGCGCGGTCGATCACCGTCTGCGGCAGACCTGCCAAACGGGCGACCTGGATGCCGTAGGAATGGGAGGCTCCCCCGGGGACGATCTTCCTCAGGAAGATGATCCGCTCGTTCCATTCCCTTACCGCGATGTTGAAGTTCTTGATCCCGGCGCGGGTCACGGCGAGCTCGGTCAGTTCGTGGTAATGGGTCGCAAAGAGCGTCTTTGCCGCGTGCATCTTGTTGTCGTGGAGGAACTCGGCCACCGCCCAGGCGATCGACACGCCGTCGAAGGTGGAGGTGCCGCGCCCGATTTCATCCAGGATGACGAGGCTCTTTGCCGTAGCCCCCCTGAGGATCGCGGCGCTTTCCATCATCTCGACCATGAAGGTGGAGTGGCCACGGGCCAGGTTGTCGGAGGCGCCGACCCTGGTGAAGATCCTGTCCACCAAGGAGATGCGCGCCCTTTCGGCCGGGACGAAGCTCCCCATCTGGGCCATCAGCGTGATCAGGGCCACCTGGCGCATGAAGGTCGACTTGCCCGCCATGTTCGGACCGGTGATGATGATGAGCTGGTTCTCGCCGTTGTCCAGCAGCGTGTCGTTGGGGACGAAACGCTCGGAGGAGTAGATGTCCTCGATGACCGGGTGCCTCCCCTCAGCGATGGAGAGCTCGGTTCCCTCATGTATTTCCGGACGGCAGTAGCACTTGTCGTGGGCAAGGTCGGCCAGTGAGACCAGGACGTCGAGGCAGGCAAGGCGGTCGGCCGTGCGGGCGATCCGCTCTCCCTGCGCCGCGGCGGCTTCACGCACCTCCTGGAACAGGGCGAACTCAAGCTCCCGGATGCGGTCCTCCGCACCCAGCACCTTCTCCTCGTATTCCTTGAGCTCAGGCGTGATGTAGCGCTCGGCGTTGGCGAGGGTCTGTCTTCTTATGTAATCCTCGGGTATGGCGGAAACGTTCGCCTTGGTCACCTCGATGTAGTAGCCGAACACCTTGTTGTAGCGGATCTTCAGGGACGATATGCCGGTGCGACCCTTCTCCTTGGCCTCGAGCCGTGCGATGAACCCCTTTCCCTCGCGGCTGATGGCGCGCAAC
>CAZFMI010000032.1:0-46140 GCA_964519915.1 uncultured Geomonas sp. | reverse complement strand
TGGACCCCGAGTTCCTGCTCCAGGTGCTGCTGGCCCGCGAGGCGCTCGGCACCACGGCCATCGGCGACGGCATCGCCATCCCGCACGTTAGAAACCCGATCCTTTTGCAGAACAAGCCCCTTCCTGCCGTCTCTCTTTGTTTCCTGGCGCACCCCGTGGACTTCGGCGCGGTCGACGGCCTTCCGGTGAGGATCCTCTTCATGCTGACCAGCCCGACCGTCAAGGTGCACCTGCACCTTTTGTCCCGGCTCGCCTACGCACTGCATGACCCGGAGTTCCGCGCCGCACTGAACCTCTCCTGCGACCGTGCCGCCATCCTGAAAGCTGCCAGGCGCCTGGAGCGCGACAAGAGGAGCTGATCATGTTCCCATCCGGCGAGCCTGCGACCTGTTTCCACCTGTTGTTGCTCGCCATCGCCTGCCAGGCGCTGTCCGGACTCCCCATGCTTTTGCGCGGCGGGTCCGGCGCCGCCCAGCGGCTCTCCGCCTCCCTGATGCTGGCAGGCTCCCTGTCCGGAGTTGCCGGCGCCCTCTGCGCGCTCGTTTTCCCCGCCGCCGCCGGCTACCTCGTCGCCACGGGGCTCCCGTTCCATCCCTTCGAGTTGGGTGTCGATGCGCTCTCGGCCTTCTTCCTGCTCCCCATGTTCATCGTCACCGGCTGTGCGGCGCTCTATGGCGTCGGCTACTGGCCTGCCGCGATCCACCCTGCGAACTCGGCGAGGCTCAACTTTTTCCTGGGGCTTCTCGCCGCGTCCCTCACCACCATCTTGCTGGCGAAGAGCACCGTGCTCTTCCTGATCGCCTGGGAGGTCATGGCGTTTGCCGCCTTTTTCGCCCTCACCGCCGAGGACGAGAAGTCCCAGGTGCGGGAGGCGGGGGTGCTCTACCTCATCACGGCCCACGTGGGGGCCTTGGCGCTGTTTGCCATGTTCTCGCTGCTAAAGGGGGTCACCGGCGCCTACCTGTTCCCACTCCAGGGCACTCTTTCCGCCCAGACCGGGCCGGC
Source organism: uncultured Geomonas sp. (assembly GCA_964519915.1). Taxonomy (GTDB): domain Bacteria; phylum Desulfobacterota; class Desulfuromonadia; order Geobacterales; family Geobacteraceae; genus Geomonas. Next base: position 45,135 of record CAZFMI010000032.1, on the reverse strand, counting down.
GACGGCGATCTTCCTGACAGCCCTGCTCGGCTTCGGCTTCAAGGCGGGCATCATGCCGCTGCACGTATGGCTTCCTTCGGCCCACGCCAACGCGCCCAGCCACATCTCGGCCATCCTCTCGGGGATCGTGCTGAAGACCGGCATCTACGGCATGATGCGGCTCTTCTCCGCGTTCGTCGACCCTCCCCTTTGGTGGGGGGGGACGCTCCTGCTGCTGGGGTCGGTCTCGGCGGTAGCGGGGGTGGCGTTCGCGCTCGGGCAGCACGATCTGAAGAGGCTCCTTGCCTACCACAGCATCGAGAACATCGGGATCATCCTCTTGGGGCTCGGGATGGCGCTGATCGGGGTGAGCCAGGGGAGGCCGGTGCTGGTGGCGCTGGGGGCGGGAGGGGCGCTTTTGCACGTGGTGAACCACGCCCTTTTCAAGGCCCTGCTTTTCCTGTCGGCAGGTGCGGTGATTCATGCCACCGGCACCAGGCAGATCGACCTCCTCGGCGGCGTGGCGCGCCGGCTCCCGTACAGCGCGGCCTTCTTTCTCGTGGGTGCCGTCGCCATCTGCGGGTTGCCCCCCCTGAACGGTTTTGTCAGCGAACTGATGATCTATCTCGGCTCGTTCACGGCCATACGATCTTCCGGTCCCATCGCCGGAGCCTTGCCTGCGCTGACAGCCCCGCTCCTGGCGCTGGTCGGGGGGCTTGCCGTAGCCTGCTTCGTGAAGGTGTACGGCGTCGTGTTCCTGGGGGTCCCGCGCTCCCATACCCACGCGTTGGGACGGGAAGCCTCCAGGTGGATGCTCCTGCCGATGGGACTTTTAAGCCTCTGCTGTTTCGTGATAGGGCTCGCCCCGGGGCTTGTCGCCCGCCCGCTGGACAACGCGCTTTCGGCTTATCACGCGCCGGCGGCAGGGGAGGGGATAGGCAACCTGGTCCCCTTTGGCCGGCTGTCCCTTCTGGCGCTGGGGCTGATAGCTGCAGCGGCCCTGGTCGCCCTGTTCCTGCGCCACAGGTCGGAGAGGCATCCCGTGCAGGTCGGTCCCACCTGGGGGTGCGGCTATCTGAGGCCGGGGCGCAGCATGCAGTACACCGCGTCCTCCTTTGGCGCCATGCTCGTCGGCTGGTTCAGCGCGCTGCTTCGTCCCGAGCAGCGTCGCGAAGAGGTGAGTGGGCATTTCCCCGGTCCGGCCCGTCACGAGAGCCATCTCCCCGAGACCGTGTTGCAGCGGATCTACCTTCCCTTTCTGGAGTACCTGTTCCGGAAAGTCGCCCCGATCCGCCGGCTGCAGCATGGCAAGCTGAACATCTACATCTTCTACACCTTCATCACCCTGGTGTTCCTGCTGGCGTTGACCAGCCGGTAAATCGGGCCGGGGTGGGGGGTGCCCCGCAGGAGCGGGTTTCCGGGAGGGGGGCCGGCCCCCGCGCCTCTCCCGGAAAGGACAAAAAAATCCCCCGTCGCTAACGACGAGGGACCGGGAGTAATGTGAGAGGCCTTACGCAGAACGCAGAACGGCTTTCGGCCTCTAGTGCGTCTCCTTGAACACCGGCATGATCTTGTTCAATAACCAGAAAAGGACGAACGGCACCACGGCGACGGTGACCGCCCCGACCACCCCCTCCTTGAGGGTCTCCATGCTGTCGGGCCAAACCGGCAGCGTGTAATGCATGAAACCGGAGAACGAGGAGGAGAAGGCCTGGCCGCCGATGACCACGTTCCAGCGCATCATGAACACCCCCATAAGCACGAGAAGCGTCCCCAGCGCGGCGCGCCTGATGGTCAAGCCGGGTATCAGCAACAGCAAGAACGGCACCAGGTTCCCCAGTCCGTACTGCACCACGAAGATCTCCACGAAGTCCCTCTCGTAGATGACGCTCCTCAGGATGTCCCACGATTTCACCGCCGTATACCCCCTGAAGATCAGGTCCAGGAGTTCCAGGGTGATGGCCGCCACCATGAACATGAGCAGGTAGCGCGAGGTCATCGCCACCACGTGCGATTCCGCGCTCTTCAGCTCCTCGCGGGAGGGGAGCTCCGGGTAGGCCAGCTTCCTTCTTGCCGCCAGGACCTTCCTGATCTCCATGGTGATTATGTAGGTCAGGATGCAGAGGGCGATGCCGGAGACCACCGCGGAGCAGATGAAGATCACCGGCATGAGCGGCGTCATCCAGAGGGCGTTCGCCTTTACCGAGCCGAAGATGAACCCGGCGTAGCCATGCAGGAAGCAGGCGACCGGTATGCCGGCGGCGGCAAGCTTCCGGACCGCCCGCTCGTCCGCCTCCAGGGCCTCGTGGCTCAGGTCGTACGCCCCGAGGGTCAGGGCGGAAAAGAGCAGGTGGCAAAGCTGCTGGCCGGGCGAGCGGCGCGCGATCCCCCTGAGCGAGAGGGCGGTCTCCACGAAATGCCTTCTGTACACGAACCAGAGCTCTGAGGCGACGATCATCCCGTAGGTGGAGAAGACGATGCCGAAGGCGGCGATCGCCGAGGTGAAGTGCGGCGTAAGCATCACCTCGATCCCCCGCAGCGGTTGCTGCAGGTGCAGCATGAGCGGGAGCATGGCGACCGGCAACAGGGCGAAGGAAAAGACCAGCGAAAAGCGCGCGATCCCCTTCAACTGCTTCACTCCGAAGACGTGGTACAGCGAGGAGAGGACGAAGGCGCCGGCAACGAGGCCGGTCATGAAGGGGTACATCACGATCTGGATGGTCCAGTAGATGTACTCGTTGGGATAGGTGAAGAACTCTTTCAGGGTCCAGGCTTCTCCGTGCACCATGGCTATTTGACCTCCTTGGAAAGACCCAGGTAGAAGACCTGCGGCTTGGTGCCGTACTCTTCCTTCAGGACGTTGACCCGCTCCGTCGTGACGGCCTTGGTCACCGGGTCCTCCGGGTCCCTCAGGTTGCCGACCTTGCGGGCCCCGAAGGGGCAGCTGTCGACGCAGGCGGTATTCATCCCCTTGGTGATGCGGTGGTAGCAGAAGTTGCACTTGTCCGCCACGTGGTGCACCGGGTGGAAGAAGCGCACCCCGTAGGGGCATCCCATGATGCAGTAGCCGCAGCCGATGCACCACTGCCGGTCCACCAGCACCACCCCGTCCTCGGTCTGGTAGGTCGCCCCCACAGGGCAGACCTGCACGCAGGGTGGATTGTCGCACTGGTTGCAGAGCTTGGGGACGAAGAAAGCCTTGTCGATCTCGCCCTCCCCGATCTCCTGGAACTTCCCGTGCCCGATGTCTATGGAGCTGTTCTTAAAGCCGTCGCGCGCCGCCAGCGGCGAGTCGACGTGGGTCCTGCCGTCCTTGGTGATCACGTAGCGCTCCACCCAGGTGCGGGTCACGTTGGCATCATAGGGGATCTCGTTCTCGACCTTGCACCCCTTCACGCAGAAGCCGCAGCCGACGCACTTGTGGGTGTCCACCAGAAAGACCCAGCGCGGGGCTTTCTGGTCCTTCTCCGCCAGAAGCCGCCGGGGGTCGAACAGCTCCAAGGCGGAGAGCGGTACGGCGAGCCCCCCCGCCACGAGGAGCGTTTTCTTGCAAAAAGAGCGTCTGGAAATCATGGTTGGTGCCCCTCCTTCCTGGGATCGTGCGGCCAGTGGCAGGTGACGCAGTCAAGCTCGGGGTGGTGCGTCTTCGGGTTGATGCCCCTGATCTTCCCCCTGCCGCTGGTTGCGTACTCCAGCCGGAAATGGCACCTGGCGCAGAGTTCGCGGCTGCGGTCGATGGTGAGGGTCTTGGGGTCCTCCGGATGCCCCAGGGCGGGGCCGTGGCAGTTCTCGCAGCCGATCGCCGCGTGCGGGGAGAGCCTGATCTCGTCGTACTTGCCCCGGTGGCAGTTCACGCAGTACTGCGCCGTCTTGTACTTCACCTTCACATCCTTCCATTGCTGCTCGTTGCCGGCGCGGTGCCAGCCGTACATGTACCCCCTGGACCCGATGCCGAAATCGGCGGGCACCAGGACCGTCCTCGCCACGAGCACAAGTGCGACGATGACCAGCACCACGTACAAAGGTCGCCATACGTGACTCTTCACAGTTGCTCCTCCTTTTCCCGGATGGTGCCTGCTCCGCGGGTGTAACCCCATGTTGGTAGAACATTGTTCGGATAACCTGAAACGTGTGGTTTTAATGATAACTGTAGTCGGCACGAATTCAAGCAACTTGAGGCATATAACCTTTTATGCGACGTTTTAAAAAATTAAAAAACTTTTTTTGACAAAACCTTTTCCGCGGAGTATGTTGAGTCCCTGTTCCAGCCGCTTTGCCGACACCGCCGCCCACATTCCGGGAAAAGGCGCCCTGGCGGATTTTTTTGCTCCCCTCTCCGAACCACCGCGCGACCCGCGGGGCAAGGGAGGTTGAAACTCGATGAGAGACCCTGCTCCGCCCGGAGCAGCCTGACGATCCGTTCCTGATTGCGGAAAGGAATTGGCTATGCTTTTTGACATGATGCGCGACCCGGCCGTCCTGGTCCTTGGCGCGATAACCCTTGCCGGCTGTTCCGGTTTCCCCGGACTCCTGCTGAGACACGGCCCGCTCGGACAGCACCTGGCCGCGGCAGCCGCACTCCTCTCCTCGCTCCTTGCGCTGCCGTCGCTTGTCTACCTGCTGGTTACGGGACAAAAAGCAAGCTTCATCCTGAACTGGAATCTCCCCTTCGGCCCCTGCGAAATCGCTCTAGACCCTCTCTCTTTATTCTTCCTGATCCCCATATTCCTGGTCTACCCCGCCGGCTCGCTCTACGCCCTTGGCTACTGGCCCGCCGCCTCCCGAGGCGGCTCCTCGCGCAGCGTCACCTTTTTCTACGGCCTGCTCGCCTTTGCCATGGCGCTGGTGGTGCTGGCGCGAAACGGCGCGCTCTTCATGATGGCGTGGGAACTGATGGCGCTTTCGGGGTACTTTCTCCTGGTCACGGAGCACCGTGAGCCGCAGGTGCGCAGCGCCGGGACCGTCTACCTGGTGGCGAGCCACCTGGGGGGAGCGGCGCTCTTGGTGCTCTTCGCGTCGCTTCGCGGGGTGACCGGGAGCTTCGAACTCCCGGCCCGTGGCTCCCTGCTCCTCTCGCAGGGGATGGCCGCACTCCTTTTCCTGGCCGCGGTCGCGGGTTTCGGCTCCAAGGCGGGGATCATGCCGCTGCACCTCTGGCTCCCCTCGGCCCACGCCAACGCCCCGAGCCACGTCTCGGCCCTTCTCTCGGGCGTCATGCTGAAGATCGGCATCTACGGCCTGTTGCGGGTGATCTCCTTTTTCCCGCATCCCCCACTTTGGTGGGGCGCCCTGCTGACCGCGGCCGGCCTCGCCTCGGCGCTGATGGGGATCTCGATCGCAGCGGCGCAAAAGGACATCAAGCGCCTGCTGGCCTACAGCAGCATCGAGAACCTCGGGATCGTCTGCGCCGGCATCGGCGTCTTCTTGCTTGGCAGGGGGAGCGGCGACCAGCGCCTCGCCTACCTGGGGCTCGCCGCGGCCCTCTTCCATCTCCTGAACCACGCCATCTTCAAGCCGCTTCTCTTCTTCTGCGCCGGCAGCCTCATGCACGCCACCGGGACCCGCGAGCTGGACCGGATGGGGGGGCTCGCGCATCGGATGCCCTGGACCGCCTTTTTCTCCCTGTGCGGCGCGCTGGCCATCTGCGGCCTCCCCCCCTTCAACGGCTTTGCCAGCGAGATGCTCCTTTACCTCGGCTTTTTCGGCGAGGCCCGGGCCGGGAATCCCTACCTTGCGCTGGGCGCCCCGGTGCTGGCGCTGGTCGGCGGGGTGGCCCTGATCTCCTTCGTGAAGCTCTACGGCATCGCCTTCCTGGGAGCCCCCCGCACCGGGCTCGCCGCCCGGGGGCACGAGGCCCCCTTCGCCATGCTGGCGCCGATGTCGCTCCTGGCGGGGCTCGCCCTTTTGGGAGGGTTGTTCCCGCAGCTCTTCATGTCCGTCGTGAACCCGCCCCTTTTGGCCCTCGATCCGTCGAGCGCAGGGAGGACGGCGCTTCCGGTGAGCCCGGCCTGGTTCGCCGTGGCGGGAGGGAGCGTGATCCTCCTTGCTTTGGCGCTCTTTCTGGCGCTCAGGGTAAGGGGGGGCGCGGCCCCGGCACCCTCCGCCCCCACCTGGGGGTGCGGTTACCTCCGCCCGGCCGCCAGCATGCAGTACACCGGGAGCTCCTTCGGTTACCTGTTCGGGTCGCTGGCCGCTCCGCTGATCCGCTTGCGCGTGGGACGGGGGGGGATCGAAGGGGTCGCCCCGGCGCCGGCGCGGCTTCGTTACGCGCCCGAGGAGACCCTGCTGCAGCGGCTGGTGCTGCCGGGGTTGAGCGTCGCGGGGGTCGCCTGCGCCTTTTTGCGGCGCCTGCAGCATGGAGAGGTGCAGATCTACATCCTCTACGTGTTCGTCACGCTCATCTGCCTGATGCTCTGGGTGCACTAGCGGATGCTTTCCGCATGCGCGGAGCTTCGAAGACGATGGCGGAAGGTTAGGTTAGGAGAACCAAGATGATCGACACGCTGTTACATATGGCGCTGATGCTCGCCATGCCCCCGCTCCTTCTGGGGGTGATCGGCAAGACCAAGGCAGCCTTCGCCGGCAGGGTGGGGGCCCCTTTGCTGCAGCCCTACTACGACCTCTCGCGCCTGATGAGAAAGGGGGTGGTCATCTCCGACGCCACCACCTGGATCTTCCGCGCGGGGCCGGTGGCGACCCTTGCGGCGGCCCTCTTCGCGGCGCTGCTGGTGCCCTTTGGCAAGCACCCGTCACCGCTCTCCTTCGAGGGGGACATGATCCTCTTCGCCTATCTCTTCGCCCTGGGGCGCTTCTTCACCGCGGTCGCGGCCCTCGACACCGGCTCCGCCTTCGAGGGGATGGGTGCCGCCCGCGAGGTGACCTTCTCCTGCCTCGCGGAGCCGGCGCTGTTCTTCGCGCTGATCACGCTGACCAGGCTCTCCGGCAGCATGAGCCTCACCCCGATGCTGAACCAGGTGAGCTTCTCGGTCTGGATCGCCACCGGGGCCTCGCTGATACTGCTGCTGGCCGGGCTCTTCGTGGTGCTTCTGGCCGAGAACTGCCGCATCCCCTTCGACGACCCGAACACGCACCTGGAACTCACCATGATCCACGAGGTGATGGTGCTGGACCACAGCGGGCCGTACCTCGGCTGCATCCTGTACGGCGCCTCCCTGAAGCTCTTCCTTTTGGGCGCTCTCTTCGTCAACATCGCCGTCCCCTTTGCCTCCGGAAACGCCTACCTCGACTGGGGACTCTTCGCGCTCTCCATGCTGCTGCTCGCCGTCGCCATCGGCGTGGTGGAATCGGTCATGGCGCGCCTGAGGCTGATCCGGGTGCCGCAGCTTCTGGTGGCGGCGCTGATCCTGACCGCCTTTTCCCTGGTACTGGTAGTGAGGTGACCACGATGAACTCCCTGGCCGACCAATTCCTGGTGCTCTGCCTGCTCATTAACTTCGCCGTGCTCGGCACCAGCAGGCTCAACTTCTCCGTGCGCGCCGTCGCCGTGCAGGGGGTGCTGCTGGGGATACTCCCGGCGCTGGTGCACCCCTTCTCCTGGCACCTGGCCTTCATCGTGGTGAGCATCATCCTGGTGAAGGGTGCGCTGATCCCGCTCCTCATCATCCGCGCCATCAAGAGGGCCGAGATCGCGCGGGAGTTCCAGCCCTTCGTGGGGTACATCCCCTCGCTGGTGCTCGGCGCGCTCTTCACCTCGCTCGCCTTCGTCTTCGCCGCGCAGCTCCCGCTCGCACCCGAACACGAGGGGCTCCTCGTGGTCCCCGCCGCGATCGCCACGCTCATGTGCGGCTTCCTGATCCTCATGGGGAGAAGGAAGGCGATCTCCCAGGTGATCGGCTACCTCCTGATGGAAAACGGCATCTTCCTGTTCGGCCTGCTGCTCGCCGACGCCATGCCGGTCATGGTGGAGGCAGGGGCGCTTCTGGACCTCCTGGTCGGCATCTTCGTCATGGGGATCGTCATCAATCACATCAGCCGCGAGTTCTCGAGCATAGACACCTCGAGGCTCAGCGCGCTCAGGGAGGAATAACGACATGATGTGGGCCCTGGTACTTCTTCCCCTGCTGGGCGCGGTGGCGGCCTGGCTGGTACCCCACAACCGCTGGCGCCCCCTGGTGCTCCCCGTTTTCGCGCTGGTGCACCTGGTGCTGGCCGCTTCGCTGCTGGCGGACACCCCGCCCCCGTCGCCGGCCGGCTGGATACTCCTCGACCCGCTGGGGAAGGTTTCCCTGATCAGCAACAGCGTCCTTTTCACCATCTGCGCCTTCTACGCGGTGGGGTACCTGACCTACCGCAGGAAGCGCGACAACCGGGTGCTTTGCTCCGCGCTCCTGGTCTGCCTCTTCGCCATGACCCTGGTCACCGTCTCGCAGCACCTGGGGCTCCTCTGGATCGCGCTGGAGGCGACCACCCTGACCATGGCCCCGCTCATCTACTTCAACCGCAACGCCCGCTCCATCGAGGCGACCTGGAAGTACCTCCTGATCTGCTCGGTGGGTATCGCCATCGCGCTCCTCGGGCTCTTCTTCCTCGCCTACTCCACCATCGTGGCGAAGCAGGAGGCGACCCTGCTGCTCCCGTCGCTGATCGGCGACGCCGCCATCCTGCACCCCGGCTGGCGCCACGCCGCCTTCATATTCCTGCTGGTCGGCTTCGGCTCCAAGATGGGGCTGGCCCCCCTGCACACCTGGAAGCCGGACGCCTACGGGGAGGCCCCGGGGCTGGTGGGCGCCCTGCTGGCCGGGGGGCTGGTCAACTGCGCGCTCCTGGCCCTGCTTCGCGTGTACCAGATCGCCGTCGCCTCGACGGAGGCGCTCCTCTTCCAGCAGGTGCTTCTCGTCATGGGGCTCATCTCCATGGCCTTTGCCGCCGTCTTCATGGCGAGGCAGAGCGACTTCAAGAGGATGCTCGCCTACTCGAGCGTCGAGCACATCGGGATCATAGCCGTCGCCCTGGGCCTCGGAAAGGGGGCGCTCTTCGCCGCCCTTTTGCACATGATCAACAACTCCCTCACCAAGGGGGTCCTCTTCCTCTCCTGCGGCAACATACACAGGGCCTACAACTCGAAGAGTACCGAGTTCGTCCGCGGCGCCATAAGGCGCACCCCCTGGTCCGGCGCGCTCTTTCTGGCGGCGTTTCTCGCCATCACCGGCTCCCCCCCCTTCGGCCCCTTCGTCAGCGAGTTCCTGATCGTCTCCTCCGCGTTCGGGGAGGGTAGCTACTGGAGCGCCGGGCTCTTCCTGACCTTCCTCGCCGTGATCTTCATCGGCATGGCCTCCACCGTGCTCCCGGTGGTGCTCGGGGAGGTTCCCGCCACCCTGGAGAGGACCCGCTACCGCGACGGGATCTCCACGGTGCTCCCCCCCCTGTTGTTGATGGGGGTGATCCTGGTACTGGGGCTTTGGATACCGGCGCCCCTGCAGGAGCTGCTGCGCGAGGCGGCCGGGCAACTGGGGGGTGGCGCATGAAAAATGCCCTGCTCCTGACGCAAAACGGCAGCGCGCTCCCGCGCCGCGAGATCCCCGGGCATGGCGGCGACCGTTTCGCGGAGGCGCTACTGGCGGCGCTGTCGGGGGGGTGGCGGGTGGTTTCCTACTTCGGCGTCCCGGAAGCCGCCTCCCTGAGGCTCTACTGCCTCCTCTCCTACAAAACCCATGGCACGCTCGGCGTCATGAGCACGGAGGTGACCGGGAGGAACTTCCCGTCGCTCACGCCGCTGGCCCCGCAGTTGCACCTGTTCGAGCGCGAGATGGCCGAGCAGTTCGACCTCGTCTTCGACGGGCACCCCTGGCCCAAGCCGGTCCGCTTTCAAAGGCCGTTCGCCTCTCCCCCGGGAGTGCTCCCCACGCTCCCGGAAAGGGTGGGGGTGATGGATTTCTACCGCGTGGCGGGGGACGAGGTGCACGAGGTCGCGGTGGGGCCGGTACACGCGGGGATCATCGAGCCGGGGCACTTCCGTTTCCAGTGCTTCGGCGAGGAGGTCCTGCACCTGGAGATCTCGCTTGGCTACCAGCACCGGGGGATCGAGCAGATGGTGCTGGGGCGCCCCTGCGACCGGACCCTCAAATGCATGGAGACGGTGGCCGGGGACACCACCATCGGACACGGCACGGCCTACGCCATGGTCGTGGAGGCGCTCTCGGGCGCGCGGGTCCCGGCCCGCGCCCAGGCCATCCGCGGCATCGCGCTGGAGCTGGAGCGCCTGGCGAACCACACCGGCGATCTGGGGGCCATAGCCGGGGACGTCGGCTACCTTCCCACGGCCTCCTTTTGCGGCAGGATCCGCGGCGACTTCCTGAACCTGAGCGCCGAGCTCTGCGGCAGCCGCTTCGGCCGCGGCCTGCTGCTCCCCGGGGGGGTCAGCTTCGACGTGGGGGGGGAACTGGCGCTTCGCCTGAGAAAGAGGATCGCGGTGGCGCGGGAGGAGGTCGCGAACGCGGTCGAGCTTCTCTGGGATTCCCCTTCGGTGATGGCCCGGCTGGAGGGGACCGGGGCGGTGAGCGAAAAGGACGCGCTGGAGCTCGGCCTGGTCGGCCCGGCTGCGAGGGGGAGCGGCCTTAACCGGGACATCCGCCGGGACCACCCCTTCGGCATCTACAGCATGAGCCAGCTACCGGTGCAGACGGCGAAGAGCGGGGACGTCTACGCGCGGACCCTGGTCCGCTGGCTGGAGATCGTAAAGTCGCTCGATTTCATCGAGGAGCAGCTGGCGCAGCTCCCGGGGGTCGCCATCCAGTACCCGGTGGGGCAGGTGGGGGGGGAGCTGATGGCCGTGGCGCTCACCGAAGGGTGGCGCGGCGAAATCTGCCATGTCGCCCTCACCGACGCACGGGGGCAGTTCCGGCGCTACAAGATAACGGATCCCTCCTTCCACAACTGGAGCGGGCTCGCCATGGCGCTCAGGGGGGGGCAGATCTCCGACTTCCCGCTTTGCAACAAGAGCTTCAACCTTTCCTATTGCGGGTTCGACCTCTGACGCCGAAAGCAGGCGGTGGCAGAAAAGGAGCAGCATCATGATCAAGGCCATAATCGCACGCTGCAAGCAGGGGCACCGCACCACGCGGTACCCGAAGGAGCCGGTGCTGCTGCCGGAGCGTTTTCGGGGTTACCCGGTGCTAAACGGCAGGGCCTGCCCGGCCGATTGCCGGCTCTGCGCCGACGCCTGCCCGCTGGGGGCCGTGACCCGGGCGCCGGAGCTCTCCGTCGACCTGGGAAAATGCATCTTCTGCCCGGAATGCGTCCAGGCCTGCCCGCACGGCGGCATCTCCTACAGCCGCGACGCGCGGCTTGCGGCAAACCGCCGGGAAGAACTCGTGGTGAGGGAAGGGGAGGAGCACCGGCTCGCCCGGGCGTTGGACGCCAAGATGCTCTCCCTGTTCGGGCGCTCGCTCAAGTTCCGCTCCGTGGTCGCCGGAGGGTGCAACGCCTGCGAGGCCGACAGCAACGTCCTCTCCACCATCGGCTGGGACATCGGCCGCTTCGGCATCCAGTTCGTCGCCTCCCCGCGCCACGCCGACGCCCTGTGGGTCACCGGACCGGTGACGGAGAACATGCGCGAGGCCCTGATGATGACCTACGAGGCGATCCCCGCGCCCAAGCTGGTGGTCGCCTGCGGCGCCTGCGCCATCAACGGAGGCCCCTTCCAGGGTTCCCCGGAGGCGCACGACGGGGTGCAGGGGATGCTCCCGGTCGACCTCTACATCCCCGGCTGCCCGCCGCACCCGGTAACCATCCTGGACGGTCTTTTGAGGCTCTTGGGGAAGATGGCATAGGAGAAGCCGAACCGCCTGCTTCCCTTTTACCGATGGCAGCCAATCCCTGCCTGGGGTATTGCTAAGGCGGCAGGGAGCAGCCCCGCTGCAAGCCACTCCTGCCCCGCCTGGCCGGTCGACGGCCGGGAAGGTGGATGCTCATGCCGAAGTGCCAGGGAAAAAAGACCCCTCCCGCAGCTCCTGCAGACCTGGTGCGTGTCTGGAGCGCCACGCTCGCGGCGTTGCTGCTTGCCGTGCTGGTCACCGGAAGCACCACGCTGATGTACGAGAGCAGCCGCATGCAGGCGCGCCGGCAGGTCGTCACCGACCTGACCAGGCAGCTCTCCCACGACCTGCACGACGAGCTCAACCTCTCCCTTTCGGCCACCTATGCGTTGGCCGCCATGATCCGCCAGGGGAACGGGGAGGTGGAGGATTTCCCGCAACTGGCCAAGGAGATGCTCGACCTCTACAAGGGGGTGAGCGCGCTGCAGCTCGCCCCCAACGGGATCATCTCCCAGGTCGTCCCGCTGCAGGGAAACGAGAAGGCGATCGGCCACAACCTTTTGGAGGACGGCAAGCGGAACAAGGAGGCGATGCTCGCCTGGCGCAGCAGGTCGCTCACCCTCGCCGGCCCCTTCGAACTGCTCCAGGGGGGGATGGCGGCCGTAGGGCGGCTCCCGGTCTTCATCAAGGACGAAAAAGGCACCGAGAGGTTCTGGGGGTTCAGCATCGTGCTGATCCGGATGGAAGATTTCCTGAAGACCGTCGACCTGCATCTGCTCGGCAACAAGTACAGCTGCCGGATCTCCCGCATCCATCCCGACACCGATAAAGAGGACGTCTTCTGGTCGGCCGGCAACAGCCTGAAGGACCCGGTCGTCCAGAAGATCCGGGTTCCCAACGGCGAGTGGACCGTCTCGGTCGAGCCGGTGGAGGGGTGGTACGAGGCCCGGGTGATCTTAGGCGAGGTCTTCCTGGTCCTCCTCCTCAGTACCGTTTCCGCGCTGGCCGCCTTCTGGCTGACCCGGCAGCCGGTCGTGCTGCGGCGCATGGTCGACGAAAGGACCCGCGAACTCTCCGAGTCCAATGCCAGGCTGCAGGCGGAGATCGGCGAGCGAAGGCATGCCGAGGAGGCCCTGCAGGCGTCGGAGCACAAGCTGCGCAGCATATTCGCCTCGCTCACCGACGTGATCATGATCCTCGATGCGGAGGGACGCTGCGTCGAGATCGCCCCCACCAGCGCCAAGGGGTGGTACCGCCCCCCGGATGAGCTGCAGGGGAAGCGGATCTCCGAGCTCTTCCCCCCCGATCAGGCGGGGTTCTTCCTCGCGGCCATCGACAAGACGCTCTCCACCGGGGAGAGCATGTCGGTGGACTACAAGCTGGAGATCGGCGGGGAGGAGGTCTGGTTCGCCGGCAACGTCACTCCCATGTCCGAAAACATGGTGGTCTGGTCGGCGCGGGACATCACCCGGCGCAAGCGGTCGGAGGACGACCGCCTGAAGCTTGAAAAGCAGATGCTCCATACCCAGAAACTGGAGAGCCTGGGGGTGCTGGCCGGAGGGATCGCCCACGATTTCAACAACATCCTCACCTCCATCGTAGGGAACGCGGATCTCGCCCTGATGAGGCTGAAACCGGAATCGCCGGCCATCGAGAACCTGCACCGCATAGAAAGCGCTGCCGCCAGGGCATCGGAGCTGGCCCGGCAGATGCTCGCCTACTCCGGCAAGGGGCGCTTCGTCATCGAGGAGCTCGACCTGAACCGCCTGGTGGAGGAGATGGGGCACATGCTGGAGGTCTCCATTTCCAAGAAGGCGCTGCTGCGCTACAACCACTGCACCCCCCTTCCCTCCATGAGGGGCGACGCCACCCAGATCCGGCAGATCGTCATGAACCTGGTGATAAACGCCTCAGAGGCCATAGGGGATAAAAGCGGCGTGATCTCGCTGACCACCGGCTGCCTCGAGTGCAACGATGCCTATCTGAGGGACTCCTGGCTCTCCGACCCGATCCCCGAAGGGCTCTACGTCTTCCTCGAGGTTTCCGACACCGGGTGCGGGATGGAAAGGGAGACCATGGCGAAGATCTTCGATCCCTTCTTCACCACCAAGTTCACCGGCAGGGGGCTGGGTATGGCGGCGGTGCTCGGGATAGTGCGCGGCCACCAGGGGGCGATCAAGGTCTACAGCGAGCCTGGGCGCGGGTCCACCTTCAGGATCATGTTCCCCGCCGGGAGCATGCCGGCCGAGCTGTTTGGCAGGGAGGACGACAACGACCGGCAGTGGCACGGCAGCGGCACCGTCTTGCTGGTGGACGATGAGGAAACGGTGCGCGCCCTGGGGAGCGAGATGCTGAAGGTGCTCGGCTATGAGGTGGTGACGGCGGACGACGGGCGGCAGGGCGTGGAGATCTTCAAGGCCCGCAGGGATATCGGCCTGGTCCTTCTCGACCTCACCATGCCGCACATGGATGGCGAGCAGTGTTTCCGCGCCCTGCGCCAAGTCGACCCGCAGGTGAAAGTGGTCATGTCCAGCGGGTTCAACGAGCAGGAAGTCACCCAGAAGTTCCTGGGGAAGGGAATCTCCGGCTTCGTCCAGAAGCCTTACAAGCTCTCCATGCTGCGGGAGGTGTTGAGCCGCATAGGGGGGGATTGACCCCGACCGCAACCCTCGGGTTCCCTACCCACCGCTACACCGGCCGCAGCGCGGGGCGGCTTCCCGTAGCGCTTGTCAAAACGGGCGCTTTGGGATAGTATCCGGGAAATTTCCGCTGTAAGCAGTACCAGGAGAGGCGCCATGAACTATCCCCTTGCCGGCGCGCGCCGCGCTGCGGCTGCGACCTTTGCTTCACCATCAACTGCAAGACGGCGGTTCTCCGTCCGGGGAGGGGGGGGCGGGAGGCTCTTGCTGGCGCTGTCGCTGCTTTTGCTCTCCGGCTGCGGGGAGATCGAATGGTTCCCCCCCTACCAGAGGCTGCCGACCACCCCGGACCAGTTCTCCTTCCCGGTGAAAAGCGGCGTCGAGCCCAACACGCAGGTAACCTCCGACCCGGTCACCGTCTCGGGGCTCACCGGCGATTCCAGCCCCATCACCGTCACCGGCACGCTCGGGAGCAACAGCAAGTACGCCATCGGCACCGGTGCCGCCACGAACGCGCCGGGCACCGTCAAAAACGGAGATACCGTCACCGTTACCCACACCTCGGCCACCCCCCTGGGTACTTCGACCGAGTCCACCCTCACCATCGGGATAGTGAGCGCCAAGTTCGTCAGCACCACCCGGTTGCTGGAGAAGCCGGTCTTCTCTTCCCCCACGGCGGTGGGAGCGGTGCCCGGCGGGACGCTGATGCAGGCCTCTGCCCTGATCATCAGCCGCGACGGCCTCCCCGGCACGCACGTGATAAGCATCAAGGACTCCGTCAACAGCGGAAGGGCGGTTTACTCGGTGAGCGACGACTTCGAGCCCGGCAATTTCACCGGTGCCACCCAGACCATACCGGTGCTGAACACCATGAGGATCTTCGTGAGGGGGCTTGCTCCCACGACGGCGGCTCCGGTGGTAACCACGTTGACCATAGACGGGCTGGAGACGGTGGTCGTCCTGACCCCTCCCTGATCGGCATAGGGGGCGGGCCGGGTGATGATTTAAATAGCTTGCTTTGTGCAGATCAAGCTGCTAATGTGGCAAAAGTTCGGATCAGCCGGACAAATAACAAGCAGAAAGCATGGAGAAGGTAAAGTAAATGGCAAACGGTACAGTAAAGTGGTTCAACGACAGCAAGGGGTTTGGTTTTATCGAGCAGGACAACGGTGACGACGTGTTCGTTCACTTCTCCGCCATCACCGGCGACGGGTTCAAGTCCCTTGCTGAAGGCGATAGCGTTACGTTTGAAGTGGTGAAGGGGCCGAAAGGTCTCCAGGCCGCCAACGTAAGCAGGGTCTAAAAAGTTCAGTTTCAGCGCTGATATGAGTCCCGGAGATATCCGGGACTTTTTTTTCGCCCTCGTCCCGCCGCCGTGATTTCGCCCCCCCGCAGCATCTCCGCAAGCACCCCATAATCCCCTGCAGCCGGCAATTTTACACCCCCGCGTCCCCTTTTTCCGCGCCTACTCGTCCCCTCATTGGTGTCCCCTCCCCGAAATAACGCCCGAGGTCCCTCCCAAAGAAGCGTCCGGCGCAAGGAGGCCAGGGTTAGCGGCTCGTGCAGCGGCGCCTCATTGACAAGAAGCATGCCTGTGATATCCATAATGCGTCGTATTAACGGGGGCTCATGGGAAGGTGGGGCATGGAAGTCAACAGGATAATGCGGTTATGCTGGATCCTCATCCTTCTGGCGGGCCTGGTGCTGGTGGAGCGTGCCCTGGCGGCGGAGGAGCCGGCCGCTGGGTGCCGGGCGGCAACCGCGGTGAATGCCGCTCCTTGATGGCGCAAGCCGGCAGCCGATGGGCCCCGGCACGGGGAGCTCACCCCGAGCGGCGCGGCGCCGGGAGGAGCGACCGGGACTCCTGCCGGTTGGATATCGGGGGACAAGGAGACAGGGAAGCGCAAGAAGGCAGGGCGCGGGAAAAACCAAAGGAGGTCACACCATGAGGATCGGTAAAAGGATTTCAGTCGCGATGGTTGCCGTGATGCTGGTCGCTGTCTGGGCGGGTGTCGCGTGCGCCAAAAACGAGGAGAAAAAGGTCCAGGAATCGGCGGACGTCGTGAAGAAGATCATGAAGGTTCCGGAGAAGGGGATCCCTCCGGTCCTGCTTCGCGACGCCAAGGCGATCGCCGTCATCCCCGGCGTCATCAAGGGCGCCTTCGTGGTCGGCGGCAGGCACGGCACCGGCATCCTCTCCGTGCGCAAAGAGGACAACAGCTGGAGCGACCCGGTCTTCGTGAGCATCACCGGCGGCAGTGTCGGCTGGCAGGTGGGGGGGAGCTCCACGGACCTGATCCTGGTCTTCAAGACGCTGAAGGACGTGGACAAGCTTCTGCAGGGTAAGTTCACCCTCGGGGCTGACGCGGCGGTAGCGGCCGGCCCGGTCGGGCGCAAGGCCAGTGCTGCCACGGACGTCAAGCTGCAGTCGGGGATCCTTTCCTACTCGCGCAGCCGGGGCCTTTTCGCCGGCGTCTCCCTGGAGGGGGCAGCCCTTCTCGTCGACGCCGACGCCAATGCCGCCTACTACGGCAAGAGCGACCTCGCCGCCGCGGACATCCTGGCCGGCAAGGGGGGCGCGAAATCCCCCGCCACCAAAAACCTGCAGAAGGTGCTGACCCAGTACTCCGAGGCGAACTAGCCCTTTGGCAACGGATGACGGCCGTGCCGTTCAAGAGTGCCCAGGAATGCTCCTGGGCACCTTTTGTTCACCCCTCGTGGACAGCCGAGGGCGCCGGTTCCCGACCCGCCGCCCGTTGCAGGGACCTCAGCTTTGCCGGGGAGAGGCGTCATGGAAGATACCAGGATACTGATGGTGGTCAAAGAGCCCGAGGCGAGGCTCGCCTACGAGGAGGCGCTTGCCCGGGTCGGGGTGCCCTACCACACGGCGCAAGACTTCAGGGAGGTGCTCAGGATGACGATCAACGGGGCCTACAACGGCCTGCTGGTGGACATCCTGACCCTGATCCGCAGCAGCACGGAAGAAAAGACCATCGCTTACGACTGCATAAACTTTTATCCCACCCTGCGCGTGAAGTGGGACGCCAGGCAAAGGAGCATCAGCTGCAGCCCCCAGGGGCACTCCTTCCCTACCGATGCGGAGGGGGCGCTCGCCTGTTTCATCGAGAGCAGGTGCCGGCCGTTCAGCGCCAGGCCCCTGCGCAGGTTCAACAGGAAGGACACCTACCTGAACCTTCTCCTGACCGCCTCCCCGCAGGCATGGGGCGTGAAGACCTTCACGGTCAACGTCTCCCAGGGGGGCGCCTTCGTGCATACCGCCGAGTCGCTGCCGAAAGGATCCAGGGTATGGCTGAGCGTCCCGGATATGCCGGGTGACGAACCTGTCCCGGCGACCGTCTGCTGGAGCATCGAGTGGGGCGGGTGCCGCACCATCCCCGGCGTCGGGGTGATGTTCGATGCGCTTTCCGAGCGGCAGGAGGCCTGGATCACCAGGACCATAGCCGGGTAGCCGCCTCTTTCCCCGGCACTCCCTCTTCCCCCGACCCGCTCCGGGCGGCGGCGCTTTTCGACCCCCCTCGCCTCCTTCCCGGCACCCCTTGCAGCGCCCGGAAGGGGAGGCGTGCGCGCCCCCCCCCCGCCCTCCAGCCGATTTGCAGTTCAAGTTATTCCGCATCCCCGCCGACAAGTCTATATCTCCCGGTTTCAACCTGAGATTCATCTCCTATCCCGCAAGCTCCCGAACGGGTCGCTCTGCGGTAAACAGCCGTGCTTTGGGTCCTTACATGTTGAAGCGGTTTCGCAACCTTTCCATCAGGCGCAAGTTGATCGCCATCTTGCTCCTTACCAACGTCGTCGTGCTCGCGCTGGTCTCTACCGCGTTCGTCGTGAACGAGGCGGCACGGTTTCGCAGCGGGATGCGGACCGAACTGACGGCGCTTGCGGAAATCGTCGGCGACAACAGCTCGGCCGCAGTGGCGTTCAACGACCGTAAAGCAGCCGGCGACACCCTCTCGGCCCTGCGCGCCAAGCCTTACCTGTTGACCGCGCTGGTCCTTCTGAAGGACGGCTCCGTATTCGCAAGCTACGCCTCGCCGCGCGGCGGGTTGCGGCAGCTGGGGTTTCTGGAGGGTTCCGGCGACAACCTCCGCATCAACAGCAGCAGCTTCGGCGCGGCCCTCGAAAGCTCCCGCTCCGCCTTCGCCATCCGGGAGCACATCTACGGCATCTCCCCCATCATCCTCGACGGCCAGCGCATAGGCACCGTGGTGATCCAGTCCGACTCGGGCGAGCTGAACCAAAGGCTGCTCCGCTTCTTCGCGCTACTGGCCGGCGTCATGGCGAGCGCGCTGCTGCTGGTGTATTTCCTGGCCTCAAGGCTGCAGCACCTCATCTCCGAGCCGATCACGCACCTGGCGCAGGTCATGAAGGCGGTCTCCATCGATAAAAGCTACGCGCTGCGGGCTCGGAAGCAGGGAAACGATGAGCTGGGTACCCTGATAGACGGCTTCAACGAGATGCTGGTGCAGATCCAGCACCGGGACGAGAAGCTGGAAGCGCACAGGCAGGAACTTGAGGATGTCGTGCAGGCGCGCACGGCCGAGCTCTGCGCCGCCAACCGCGAGCTGAACCAGACCGTGGCCGAACTGCGGCTCTCCAAGGAGGCGGCCGAGGCGGCGAGTCTTGCCAAGTCGCAGTTCCTGGCGAACATGAGCCACGAGATCCGCACCCCCATGAACGGGGTGCTCGGCATGACCAGCGTGCTTCTGGAAAGCGGGCTGGCCGGGGAACAGCGCAGTTTCGCCGAGGCGGTGCGCAACTCCGGCGAGTCGCTTCTGTCCATCATCGATGACATCCTCGACTTCTCGAAGATCGAGGCGGGGAAGCTGGAACTTGAGCCCGCCCCCCTGGACCTGCACGGGATGATGGGTGAAGTGCTGGAGATGTTCGCGGCCGGCGCCAAGCGCAAGGGTATCGGCATCGGGCTTGGCGTGGACGAGGGGGTGCCGCGCTACGTGGAGGGTGACCCGGTCCGGCTGCGCCAGGTCCTGGTGAATCTCGTGGGGAACGCGGTCAAGTTCACCGCTCGCGGGGAGGTGCAGCTCCGGGTTGCCGTCACCGGCAGGGAAGGGGAGCAAGGGGTGTTCCGCTTCGAGGTGGCCGACACCGGGATCGGCATCCGCCCCGAGGCAAGGGCCCACATCTTCGAGAGCTTCTCCCAGGCCGACTACTCTACCACCCGCACCTATGGCGGCACCGGGCTCGGGCTTGCCATCGCCCGCCAGCTTGCAGGGCTAATGGGGGGGGAGCTCGGGCTCGAGAGCGAGTTCGGCGTCGGCTCGACCTTCTGGTTCGCCGTCCCTTTCAAGGTGCTCTCCGAGGTGCCTGAGGGGTTGTCGGGGCGGGTGATGGCGCCGGCAGGGGAGCCCAAGGCGCAGTTCGAGGCAGCCATTTTGGTGGCAGAGGACAACCCGGTGAACCAGGACGTGGTGCGGCACATGCTGACCATGCTCGGGTGCGAAGTGCACATCGTCGGAAACGGCGAGGAGGCCGTGGCCGCCTCCGATGAGGGATGTTACGATCTGATCTTCATGGACTGCCAGATGCCGCGGGTAGATGGTTTCACCGCCACCAGGATGATCCGTGCGCGGGAAGCCGCCCACGCAGTGGGGCGTCTCCCCATAGTGGCCCTAACGGCGAACGCAGTTGCCGGTGACCGCGAATCGTGCCTGCAAGCGGGGATGGACGATTATCTCAGCAAGCCGTTTCATGCCTGGCAGCTTGGCGAGGTGCTGCGGCGCTGGCTTCCCGGCAGGCTGAGGGGCGGGTCGGACGGCGGCGGCGCCCATGAGCCCTCTCCCCTCCGGATGCCTCCCGAGGTCCCTGCCGGCGACCCCCGTGTTGCCGTTTTCGACAGGGAGGGGCTGCTCCATCGCCTGGGCGACGACGAGTTCCTGTCCCTGTTCGTCGACAAATACACGGCCAGCACGAGCGAGCTGTTGGAGGTCTTGAAGGAGGCCATCGAGCAGGAGGATTACGGCGCCGCGCATCTGCAATCGCACAGCATCAAAGGGGCTGCGGCCAGCATAGGTGCCGAGGCGATGCGCGCCATTGCGATGCAGATGGAAGAAAGCGCTTCAGGAGGGGGGGACCTGCCGGGGCTTGCCCGGCTTTACCGGGAGCTGGAGGATGCCTTCCGCGATTTCAGGAGGGCTGCCTGCCCGGGGGGGAGGGGGTGAAGCCGATGCAGCTCACCTCTTCCTCGAGCTGCACCCCCAGCGAGGCCCGCACCTCCGACTTGACCAGCCGGGCGAGCCGTGTCATCTCCTCGGCGGTAGCGCTTCCCGTGTTCACCAGGTAGTTGGCATGCCTGGGGCTCACCATGGCGGCGCCCACCCTGGAGCTGCGCAGGTTGGCCCGGTCGATGAGCCACCCCGCCGGGATCCTGCACTCCCTGCAGCGCATCCCCTGCTCGGTCTCGAACCTGCGGATCAGCTCGGGGTCGGTCACCACCGGGTTCATGAAAAAGGAGCCGGCGCTCCTGTCGCACTGCAACTGCCGGGCCTCCCGCTTTTTGACGGTCTCCTCCACCTTTTGCTCGATCTCCTGGTGGGGGGCCCCTGACAGCTCCAGCAAGGCCGAGACCACTATGAGGCCCGGGTCGCGCTTGAAGAGGCTGTTGCGGTACTCGAACGCGCAGGCTTCGCGGTCCAGGGTGATCACCTCCAGGCTCAGCGCATCTAGCGCCTGGACGTTCACCACCACGTCCCCGATGCATCTGCCGTAAGCCCCGGCGTTACCGCGCACCGCCCCCCCAAAAAGACCCGGAATACCTGCCAGCCGTTCCAGCCCCGACAACCCCCAATGCGCCGTATGCTGCACCAGCGCCATCAGATCGACCCCCGCCCGCGCCTCGACCAGGCGACCGGAGACCCGGATACCCTTCATTTGCAGCCGGATCACCACGCCGTCGAACCCCTGGTCGCTCACCAGCAGGTTGGAGCCGCCTCCCAGTATGCTGAACGGGACCCCCTCGCCCCGCGCGAAGAGAAGCGCCTGCCTCAACTGGTCCGGCGTCCCCACCCTGACGAAAAAGCGCGCGGGGCCGCCGATCTTCAGCGAGGTGAAGGGGGCGAGCGGCACGTCCCGCTCGATCATTAACATCCGGTTGTCTTGAACATCATGATTCGGCATAGCCAATATGATACACGAGTTGCCGCGCAAGCCAATTCCGTCGTGCCAGGGGCGGCGGGAAAAGCAAGGGGGCCACGGCAGCGCATGCCGCGGCCCCTGGTCGGTCCCCGTTGTTTTTGAAGCTCAGTGGTCGATGGCCAGTTGGTTTACAGCCTGAACCTCTGCACCATGTCCTGCATCTCCGCGGAGAGCCTGGAGAGCCGCTCGGAGGCGGCGGATATGTCCTGGGAGCTGCGGGCGCTCCCCTGCACCGTCTCGGAGATCAGGTGGATGTTGCTGGTGATCTCCTGCGTGGTGGCGGTCTGCTCCTCGGCGGCCGTTGCGATGTGGTGGATCTGGCTGGTCACCTCGTTGATCTGGCTCAGGATCTCCTCGAGGGCGTCTCCGGACCTGGCGGCTTCGCCGGTGCCGCGCTCAACCTCCTCCACCCCGTCTTCCATGGCGCCGACTGCGAGCTTGGTCTCCTGCTGGATGCTCTTGATCATGGCCCCGATCTCGCGGGTGGCCTTGGTGGTCCGTTCGGCCAAGGCGCGCACCTCGTCGGCTACTACCGCGAACCCCCGCCCCTGCTCGCCGGCACGGGCCGCCTCTATCGCGGCGTTTAGCGCCAGCAGGTTGGTCTGGTCCGCGATGTCCTCGATGGTGGCCACGATCTCGCCGATCTGGTCGCTGCGGGTCCCCAGCTGTTCGACCACCTTTGCCGAATTCCTGACGTGGTCGGCGATCCTGTTCATCCCTTGCACCGTGTCCCTGACGATGGCGGCGCCGTTTTGCGCGGAACTGCTGGCGCGGCCGGAGCTGTCGGCAGCCAGGTGGCAGTTCCTGGCGATGTCGGTGCTGGTCAGGGACATCTGCTCGCTTGCCACGGCCACCGTCCCGGCCTGATGCACCACATGGTCGGCGCCGTCGGCGGTGCGGCGGGCGTTGGCGTTTAATTCTCCCGCCGCGGCCGAGACGTCCAGGGCGCTGCGGTTCACCTTTTCCATGACCTCCCTGAGACCCTCCACCATGCGCCGCATCGCCTCGTAGATCCCGCTCTTGCCAGGCTCCAGCTGCACGGTCAGATCCCCCCCGGCCACCTGCTTCGCGATCCCCTCCAGCTCCGCCGGCTCGGTGCCGATGTGGCCGATCAGATGCCTGACCACCAGCAGCGACGCCGCGCAGATCAGCAACAAGAGGACCGCGGTCAGCCCGACCACGAGGTAGACCCCCTTCATGACGTGTGCACGCTTCCCCTGGGACGCCTTGGCGACCAGGGCGTCGATCTCGTCGACGTAGGCGCCGGTGCCGACCACCCAGTCGAAAGGCTTGAAGTAGAGCGAATACCCTCTCTTGGGCGAGGGGGTGTCGCTTCCCGGACGGGGGAAGTGGTAGTCGGTGAACCCCCCCTCGGGCTGCATCCCCTTCTTGATGATCTCCTGGATCAGGTACTTACCCTTCGCGTCCTGCAGGTTGAGGCGGTTCTTTCCCTCTGCGGGCTTTCCCAGAAGGACCACGTTGGTCCCGTCCGAGCTGTCTGCCCAGAAGTAGCCGTCCCTGCCGAACTTGAGCGTCCTGAGCAGGTCCGCCCCCTGCTTTTTGGCCTCGTCGAGCGTCAACTCCCCCTTTTGCTCCCGGTCGCTGATGGCCTGCAGCATGCTGATCGCGGTCTGCACCTCCGCCTTGGCCAGGGCGTCGGAGCCGTCGTAGAGCATCTCGCGGTAGGAGCCGTTGAAGATGTTCATTATGTCATGAAACTGCTTCATGACGGTCAGGCCGGTGGGCGCTCCCAGCGCGCAGCAGCTCACCAGCACCAAAAGCAGAATCTTGGTCTGAAAGGTCATTCTATAGCTCTGTCTCATTTGGGTGTCCTCGTCGGTTGGTTGTTGGCTTCAGCTTGCTTTCCCTGTAACAGTATCGGACGCTCTTTCCGGAAGTTGAGCCTTTTCCTGACGAAGAAACGGCGGTTCTTCAGAGCGTTGCCCTGTTTTCCGGAGTGTCGCCGTCAGCGCTCGATGCTTCAGGCAGTGAAGGGAAAAATTTGCTCAAGTGGCGGGGAGTGCTGGCGACAAGTCGGAGGTGCTGCGCGGAAAGGGAAGCGGCGGCAGCACGGTAGGTGCCGTGGAGAGGCTCCAGCGCCTGCTCCGGGTGCCGGGGCGGCGCCGTCGGAGGGCCTCCCCGCTTTGGATGGGTGTGAACCGGCGGACGATGCCGAATCGGCAGGTTGCACCGGGGGTACGGATCGCGTCGTCGCGATCCGTACCCCTTCTTTTTTCTGCTAGTCGTGGTAGAGCAGGTACCCCTCGCGCAGCACGAGGAAACGGGCCAGCCCCTCGTTCCAGCGGGCTATGATGGCTGCGGCGGGTTCGCCGGCCAGCAGCCCCTTCCTGAGACCGTCGGAGCCTGCCATGTCGTCGAACCCCCATCTGAAGAAGGTCGCCCGCGCCGGTTCGGGAACGAAGGAGTGCAGGGCGCTCAGGATGGTCACCCCGGCCTCTACCGGCAGCACCTTGCGATAGTCCGTGATGTTGATCCTGACTCCCCCGACTTCGCGGTCACGGTATTTGGGGGTGCTGGAGATGCCGGGCATCCGCACCGGCGTGAACAGCACCGGCTCGAAATGCAACCCCCCCAGCTGCTCGCCGTTTAGCCGCGTCGCCAGCGCCTCGGGATCCATGCCGGGCAGGCCCGCCAGCCGGAAAGGCTCGTTGCTGCCGCGCCCCTCAGATGCGTTGGTCGCCTCCAGCAGCCCGGTCCCCGGGTAGAGGAGCGCCGACTCCACGGCGGCCAGGTTCGGGCTGGTCCCCACCCAGGTGAGCCCCGTGTCGGGCCAGCGCATGTCGCGCTGCCAACCCTGCATCTGCACCACCTTCAATTCCAGCTGCGACAACCCCGGCAGCATCGCTTCCCCCTTGATCATGGCGGCGAGCTCCCCGACCGTCATGCCGTGGGCCACCGGTATCGGGTAGAGCGAGGTGAAGCTTGCCGGCAACTCACTTCTCACGAACCCCGCCACGTAGTCCCCCCCCAGGGGGTTGGGGCGGTCCAGCACCATGAAGGGGATCCCCGCCCGTGCCGCCGCCTGCATGGCGAGCCCCATGGTGGAGATGTAGGTGTAGAAGCGCACGCCGGCGTCCTGGATGTCGAAAAGCACCAGCTCCACCCCCTTGAGATCCTCCTGGCGGGGCTGCTTCGTGGCGCCGTAGAGGCTCTTCACCGGAATGCCGGCGGAGGTGTCGTCCGCCAGCTGCACGCCGTCTTCGGCGTGCCCCTTCAGCCCGTGCTCGGGGGTGAAGATGACGGCCGGCTGCACCCCGTGCCTCTCCATCACCTCCAGCAGGTGGCTTTTGCCCACCATGGCCGAATGGTTGGTGACCAGGGCGAAACTTTTTCCCTTCAGGAGCATGAACCCCTGTTCGCTCAGGGATTCGGCTCCGGTCTTCACTATATTGGCCTCCGACCGGGTGGGAGGGAAGAGGACCAGCATCGCGCAAAGTGCCAACGCGCAGGGTAATGTTCGGAATAGTCGCAAAGCTTGAGTCACCGCCTTTTTGGGAATGAGATATCGCAGCAGCTTACCTTAAAAAACAACGCTACTGCAAGGGGTTTGCTCACAACGGCACGGCTGCCGCAAGGAAGCGGCATAGAAACCTCTTCGGCTTGGCGGGCGGCTGGTTGAGCTGAATTTTGCCCCATGGTTGCTTTTAACCTGCCGCGCATTATAAATAACCCTTGTCAGGTTTGAATTTTTCAAATAGAGTGCTCACATTTGTTGATAGTAATCTTGTCTTCCCGTCTGCCAGGGGTGACCAGGAGGGGGTTCTATGAAGAGGCTTATTCTGGTGTGTCTGATCCTGCTTGTCGGCTCCGGGGTGCTCTGGGGGGCCGGGACGAAGAAGAGGAAACCTCTGCCGCACGATTTCGGAAGCGTGACCATCAACAACCACTCCCAGCAGGCGGGGATGCCGCCGGTCGTCTTTGACCACTGGGTCCACCGCAAGAACTACACCTGCAGGTTGTGCCATGTCGACATCGGCTTCGGCATGACGGCCAACTCCACCCAGATCCGCGCCGTCGACAACGGCAAAGGGTATTTCTGCGGCGTCTGCCACAACGGTTCCACCACTTTCAACAAGGCAAAGATCTTCGAGTCCTGCGCCACCTCCTACACGCGCGAGGAGTACAAAAGGTGCGTGAAGTGTCACGCGCTGGAGAAGGACCCCGCCAAGGAGGAGGCCTTCTACCGCTTCCTGGACAAGATGCCCCGGGAGACCTTTGGCAACGGCATCAACTGGGAAAAGGCCGAAGAGACCGGCCTGCTGAAGCTGGTCGACAACCTGGAGGGGGTCTCGTTCAAGAAGTCCTCCATGAAGGTCCAGGGGGACTTCGCCCTGAAGTCCAAGGTGGACGGGATGCCGGACATCATCTTCTCACATGCGAAGCACACGGTGTGGAACGGCTGCGAGGTATGCCACCCGGACATCTTCGTGGGGATCAAGAAGGGGGCGAGCAAGTACTCCATGATCGAACTCTTCGACGGCAAGTACTGCGGCGTCTGCCATGACAAGGTTGCCTTCCCGCAGACGGACTGCAAGCGCTGCCATGCCAAGCCGGTGACGGGGTAAGCGATGGGGTGCGCGATGCGAAAAGCGAAAAGATGGGGCGTTCCTGCGCTGCTGCTGCTTCTCCTTTGCCGGCCGGCCGGGGGCGAGGAACCGTGGCAGGTGGCCTTCGATCAGGCCTGCTCGAAAAGCGGCGAGTCGATGACCCTCTCCGTGGACGAGCTGCGCTCCCTGCTCGACCAGTGCTCTGCACTCGAAAAGATCATCGAAAAGCAGGAACCATCGGTGCGTAAGGTGTATCTGAAGAGATTGCAGCTGTGCCGGAACCTGTACGCCTACATGCTGGAGTACAGGATTGCGGCGCAGCAGGCGAGATAAACCGCTTGGCGGGGCTTTTGCGTATGAGGGATCTTTTGACGAAAAATGCGGGGCGCTGGTTGCGGCGTGCCTTGCCCCCCCTGCTGATCGTCTTGCTGACCGGCTCAGGCGGCTTGGCCATGGACCGCTCCGATCTCGCCAAGGTGCTGAAGACCATCCCGCCCAACGGCCCCTTCTGGAAGTACGGCAATGTGACCATGCGCACCAGGACCAAGAAGGCCGGGATGGCCCCGGTCATCTTCCAGCACTGGAGCCATCGTGCGCGCTACACCTGCCGCGTCTGCCATCAGGAGCTCGGGTTCGGGATGCGCAGCGGCGACTCGGGGATCACCAGGAGGCAGTACCTGGCCGGGAAGTTCTGCGGCGCCTGCCATAACGGCACCGTCGCCTTCACCGTGCAGGATGGGGCGCAGGCCCGCTGCGGCAGGTGCCACCTGGAGAGCACGGACCATCTGGAGAAGCAGTTCGAGGAATTTGCCGTCGATCTCCCGCTGGCAAGTTTCGGCAACGGCATAGACTGGGCGGCGGCGCTAAACAGCGGCACCGTCAGGCCGGCCAACACCCTGGGCGGTTCCGCGGAGTCTCTCCAGTTCCCGGAGAAGTTGAGGCAGCCGCTAAAGCTCGGCACCGCCTCCCCGCGCAGCGATGTCAGCTTCTCCCACGAGGAGCATTTCGCGGAAATGGACTGCTCCAGCTGCCACCCGGACATCTTCAACATCAAGAAGAAGTCCACCGCCGCTTTCACCATGGATGCCAACATCTTCGGCAGCTTCTGCGGCGTCTGCCACATGATGGTCGCCTTCCCGATGAACGATTGCAGGCGCTGTCACAAGGGGATGAACAGCGGCAGCGCCTACTGATCCCTCCCGCACGCAAAAGGCGCGGCCGGTGCTCCGGGCCGCGCCTTTGCTCCGGCAACGCCGCAACCTGCCCCTGGCAACCTACCCCTGACACCCCGCCCAGCTCGCCTGCCTGTCGAAGGAGGTCCAGGAGCCGCAGCGCTTCAGGGCCAGGGCTGCGTACTGCTCCATCCCGAGGCAAAGCGCGGCGTAGATATGCGCCGCCGACAGCACCTCGGAGAACTCCACCTGTTCCTCCGGCGTGTGCGAGATCTCCAGCGCCCCCGGCCCAAGGATCAGCGGCCGGCACCCCGCCGCGAAGAAGAGGTTGCCGTCGGAGTGCGAGCGGAAGGCGTCGAACCTGAGCGGCTCCCCCAGCCGCGGGTAGACCCGTTCCAGGATATGCGCCAGGGGGTTGTCCGTCCCCAGGTTGTACCCCGCCGAGGCGAAGTTGAAGGCAACGCTCAGGTCAAGGCCCGGTATGTACTTCCCCGCGCCGGCGACCAGGCGGCGTATCCCCTGCTGCACGGAGATCGGGTCGAGCTCGGGGGGAAGGTGCAGGTCTATCCAAGACTCGCAGCGGTCCGGGACCACGAACCCCTTCTGCGAGGAGCGCATCTCCCTGATGGAATAGACGATGCGGGACTGCTCCCGGTGGAAGAGCGCGTCCTTGCTGAGGTGCAAGAGCACCCTGAGCATCGATTCCACCGCGTTGTGCCCGAG
This sequence comes from uncultured Geomonas sp., assembly GCA_964519915.1. Taxonomy (GTDB): domain Bacteria; phylum Desulfobacterota; class Desulfuromonadia; order Geobacterales; family Geobacteraceae; genus Geomonas. The sequence continues at coordinate 17,110 of CAZFMI010000032.1, read as the reverse complement.
CTCGGGGAGAGAGGAGTGGCTCTTCAGCCCGTGGGTGACGAAGCCCGCCTCCAGGTAGCCGTAGTGGGCGAAACAGGCGGAGAGCCCGGTCGGCTCCCCGATCACCGCCCAGTTGGGGCGGCAGCTCTCCAGGAAAGTCGCGCTGCCGTCGCCGTTCTCCTCTTCACCCACGACCAGCAGCAACCCGACGCTCGGGCGCCTGGCGGGCTTGAGCGCCTGGGCCATGGCGAGCCACGCCTCGATCATGGCGGCGCACCCCCCCTTCATGTCGGCGCTCCCCAGCCCGTGGATGACCCCTTCTTCCTCCCGCGCTCCGAACTCCTCCAGGTCCCAGGCGTGCACCGTGTCCACGTGCCCCACCAGGTAGAGCTGCGGTTCGTCCTCCCCCATGGTGACCCGGAGGTTGTAGCGCTCCTCCTCCACCTCCTGCCGCTCCACGTAGAAGCCGGCGCCGGCCAGGAGATCCTCCAGGTAGAGCTGGACGTCCTCCTCCTTGCCGGAGGGGGAGTAGATGTCGACCATCTCCCTCAGGGTGCCCCTGAGCCGCGCCGGGTCGATGGCCGAGAAGACCTCCTCGAGACGGCCCCTCACGGCTTTTTCACCGGTTTCTTCTTGTGCCTTTTGGACAGGTTGAGCGTCATGTACACGTGCTCCTGTACGTTGTCGAAGCCATGTTTCTGGAAGAACCTGATGGCCGGCTTGTTGTCGGCCGAGGTGTCGATGATGATCATGCGTACCCCCTGATCCTTGAAGCGGCGCCTGAGCTCCTTGAAGAGCCTCTCGCCGACATGCATCTTCTGGAGATCGCGCCGCACACCGAGCCAGACCAGGTAGCCGTACTTCCAGGGGGAGTTGTGCTTTTTCACGGTGGTCCCCAGCGCGAAACCCAGGATGCGCTCCTCGTACTCCGCGACGATGCAGAGCTCGTTGTCGGAGTTGAACAGGGTGGTGATCTCGTATTCGTCCCAGGTGCGGTAAAGGCTCTGGGAATACTCCGCCGTGAACAGCTCCTCGCCGATGTGGAACACCTCCGGCAGGTCGTCGATGATCATCTCCCTGATCCTCGGGACGTCTTCCTCGTGTGGTTGTTGTGTCTCCATGCCGTACCTCGTGACAGCTATGATTTTGGCTGATTGTCATTATAGCAGGTTCCAGCATCGCGGGCTGATACAGTCTTTTTTTCTGTCGTCTTCGATGGCCCCGCCAGAGTATGGATTCCTGCGATGATAGAGACCGCTTCACTGCCTATAAGCATACGCCCTGTCGCGTGCCGGTTCTCATTCGGATGCAGGACGCCGGGATGTGTCACAGCGGTTGCCCGCCAAGTCACTCTCCTTCCGGCATGAAGTCACAGCCGGCCCGGCTTTTGGGAAAAGAACGGCCGGGATAGAGATATTCTGCGCCGGGGGATAACTTTGCAGCATTGCATGGTAAAATTCATGGGTCCGCGGAGAGCCAGCTATAGCCGCCGCGGCGCTTTCTGTGGAAAATCCCCGTCAGAGGCAAAAAACAAATGCCAAGGCCTTACCCTTTATACCCGGCCGTCGCCTGCCTGGTACTGTTCCTGTGCGCAACCCCCCCGCTTTTCGCCGCCGAACCGGTGGAAGTGGCGGTGACCGGCGTGGAGGGGGACCCGCTGGAAAACGTCAGGCAGGCGCTCGCGCTCCCCTACGGTCTCGTGCGCGACGGGAAGGTGGACCGCCTCTGGCTGGACCGCTTCGCCAAGCAGGCGCCGGAGAAGGTACGGCAGGCGCTTGAGCCTTTCGGCTACTACAGGTCCGAGGTTTCGGCGTCGGTGGCGCAGACCGGCGACGGGCACCGCCTTAAGGTGGCGATCCTCCCGGGGGAGCCGGTACGGGTCACCGCTGTCGACCTGGAGCTTAAGGGGGCGGGCGCCGCGGAGAAGCAGCTTAAGCGACTGGCGGAGACCTTCCCTCTCTCCGCGGGAGAGGTGCTGCTGCACCCGGAGTACGAGCGGGGGAAGGGGGCGCTGCAGTCGCAGGCGCAGGCACTTGGCTACCTCGACGCCGACTTCACCCGTCGCGAGATCCGCATCTCCCCGGACCTCGCCACGGCGCGCGTCGCGCTCACCCTGGACACCGGCCCCCGCTATTACTTCGACGGGGCCCGCATCGAGGGGGCGCCGGAGTACCCTCCCGAGTTCCTCAACCGCTTCCTCGCCTTCAGGGAGGGGGAGACTTTTTCCTACGCGAAGCTTGGCGAGACGCAGCTGAATTTCGCCAACTCCGAGCGCTTCAGGCAGGTGGTGGTCACCCCGGAGCGGGAAAAGGCCAGGGATGCCAGGGTCCCGGTGCTGGTGCGCCTCACCGCCGCGGCGCGCAACACCCTGCGCACCGGGGTGGGCTACGGCACCGACACCGGCGCGAGGTTCTCGGTGCGCTACAGGGACCTGAACGTCTTCCACAAGGGGCACGACCTCGATATGAGCCTCTATGCCGCCCAGCTCCTGCAGGGTTTTGCCAGCAGGTACACCGTCCCCAGCAATACCGACCACAGAAGTTACAGCTCCTTGCAACTGAACCTGCAGCAGGAGGACGTCACCAGCTACCGGAGCAAGATCGCGGCGCTGGAGCTGGACCGGACCATAGGCCTTGGGCGGGGGGAGTTGGCCACCGTCTACCTGAGGCTCTTGCAGGAGAATTTCACCATAGCCGACGTCAGCTCGAACTCCAGGCTCGTGCTGCCGGGCTTTCGCTTCTCGAAGGATTCCTTCAACGACCTGGTGCGCCCCACCCGCGGCTACCGCTATTCCCTGGACCTGCGCGGTGCCCACCCCCTCCTGGGGTCGGACTCCGGGCTCGCCCAGTTCCTCGCCCACGCCAACTTGCTGGTGCCGCTCCCCTGGCGCCTGAACCTGCAGGCGCGCGCCAACGGCGGTTACAGCGTGCTGGACGACCCGCTGGGCGAGCTACCGCCTTCCATCCGCTTCTTCGCCGGCGGCGACCAGAGCGTGCGCGGCTATTCCTTCCAGAGCCTGGGCCCCAGGGACGCTTCGGGAAGGGTGGTCGGCGGCAAGCATCTGCTGGTGGGAAGCCTTGAGCTGGAGCGGTCGCTGTACCGGAACTGGGGGGTTTCCATCTTCCACGACATGGGCAACGCCTTCAACGACTACCGGGACATGCACCTGGAGCAGGGTGCCGGGATCGGGGTCCACTACTACACCCCGGTCGGGGGGCTGAACCTCTACCTCGCCAAGCCGCTGGCCCCGGGCGCCCCCTCCTACCGCATCCATTTCACGGTGGGGTTCCAGCTATGAAGCGGGCGGCACTCTACCTGGGAGCCGGGATACTCGCGCTCGCCCTGCTGATCTTCCTCTGGCTTTTCTGGCTCGTCGACACCGGTTCCGGGGCGCGCTTCGCCCTCACCACGCTCAGCCGCCTGGCAGGTGTCCAACTCTCCGTACAGCAAGTGGAGGGGCGGCTTCGGGACCGGCTGCGGCTGACCGGGGTGCGGGTGGCGCGTCCCAAGGTTCTGGTGCAGGTGGATCGCCTCGACCTGTCATGGGACCCGGATCCCCTCCTGCAGGGGAGGCTGCTGGTGCACGAGCTTGCCCTCTTCGGTGTGCGCGTCCAGGACGACACGCCCCTGAGCGCGAAGGCCCCCGACCTGCGCTGGCCCCGGGTGAGCGGATTCGTGCGGCGCATGGAGGCGAGGGTAACCCGCTTCTCGCTGAAGGGGCTCAGCTACCGGCACCTGCAGGAGGAACCTGCGACCCTCGAGGAGCTGGCCGCTTCGCTGGCCCTTCGGGAGGGGCTCCTCACCGTTTCGGGCGGCAGCGTCTCGGCCTCGCAGGGGAGCGCCTCGGGAGAGCTGGTGGCGGGCCTTTGGCATCCATCGCTCAGGCTCGATCTGCGGCTGGTGCCGTCGCAGCGCACAGCGGACATGGACGCCTTCTCGGTGCAGGCGAGGCTCCTCCCCGGAAAGGATCCGGAGCAGCTCGCCGGACCCGTCGCCCTTGCCGGAAAAAGCAAAGGCGCGCAGCGTCTCGAGGTGAACGCCGATCTCGGCGTGACCAACACCGGTTTCAACTTCAGGAAGCTGAGGGTGGTGAGGCCCGGGCGCCCCGGCACCCTGACCGGCAACGGGAGCATGACGCTCACCATAGCCGAGCCGCTGTTTTCCTTCGCCCTGCAGGCTGCCGATCTGGATCTCTCGCGCGAACTGAACTATCCCGCCCGCATCTCCGGCACGCTCACCTTCTCGGGGAGCCCCGCCGACTACCTCGGCAAGTTCGACCTCTCCAACAAGGCGAAGGGGTGGCGGAAGATGAGGCTCGCCGCGGATTACCGGGGCGGGAAGGCCGGGGTGAAGCTCGCGCCGCTGTCGGGGGCGTTCCTGGAAGGAAGGCTCAAGGGAGCGCTCGACATCGCCTGGAGCGAAGGCGTGCGGGTGGAGGGGACGCTCGCCGGCAGGGGGATGGACCCGTCCCTGCTCGCCGCCGACTGGTCCGGCCTGGTGAACCTGGATCTTGCGGGGAAGGTCCAGGTGCCGGAAAAAGGGCCAGTCCGGGGGGCGCTCAGCGCAAAGCTCCTGGAGAGCAGGCTGCAGGGTCGGGCCCTGCGGGGGGGGCTCGAGGGAAGCTTCGCCGGGGAGAAGGTGGTGGTCAAACGCCTGGAACTGGCAGGCAAGGGGTTCGCTGTGCGCGGGGCGGGGGAGCTGGAGCGGCGCTTCGCCTTCGCGGCAGAGGTGAGCGATCTCTCCGGCCTGGCGCCGGGGGCGTCGGGAGCGCTCGACGCAGAAGGCTGGCTGCGCTGGCGCGACGGCATCCTCTCCGGCGCCTTGAGCGGCAAAGGGCGCAACATAGCAGCGGCCGGGACCAGGGTGGGGGCGGTGGACCTGGACGCGCGGCTGGGGGAGGGGAGGGGTTACCCGGTCTACCTGAAGGCCTCCATGGACCGGCTCCGCGTGGGACGCGCCCGGGTCGAGACGGCGCTCCTCACGCTGCAGGGGACGGCGCGGCGCCATACCCTGCAGGCGGAACTTGCCTCCGGCGGGAGCCATGTGGAGACCGCCCTCTCCGGCGGCTACGGCGACGGCGTCTGGCGCGCGGAGATGGTCCGCCTCGTTGGCGCGGACGGCGTCGGTCCGTTCGCCCTGGTGAGGCCGGCGACCCTCATGGTAGGCGGGGGGAGGTTCAGCCTTTCGCCGCTTTTGGTGAGCGGGGCGCCAGGGGAGCGGCTGGAGCTTGCCGGGAACCGCGACCGCGACCAGACGGGGTCCTTTGCCGGCAGATGGAGCGGCATCAACCTGGCCCGGGCGAACCTCTGGCTGGAGGGGGTCGAGCTTTCAGGGAGGAGCTCCGGCAACGTCGACATGCGCTTTCTCCCCGGCGGACGCATCGCCCTTTCCGGCCGTGCCGAAGCGGACGGGGCGGCGCTGGTCGATGGTCATCGGGTCGGGCTGGAGCGGTTCCTGGCGACGGTGGAAGGGGGGGGAAGCGGGCTCACCGTCGCGGCGGAGCTCTCGCTTGAAGGGGGCGCCGGAAAGGCGCATCTCGATTTCCGCTCGCCCTCCCCGGCCAGCCTGTCGCTCCCGGAGAGGGGCGATCTGGCGTTTAGCTGGTCGGATCTCGACCTGGCGCTGTTGCGCCCCTTCCTCCCTCCGGACGCCGTGCTGCAGGGGAGGGGGGGAGGAAGCGTGACCGGGAAACTCCTGCCGGGAGCGAGGTTCGACCTGAGGGGGCACGGCGCGATCTCGCAGGGGCACCTGAACCTGCTGTCCCAGGGGGAGGAGTTCGACCTCTCCCTCGACCAGGCCGAGGCCGATTTCAGCTGGCGCGATCCCGCAGCCGGCGCTCCCCGGGAGCGGGGCGAGCTGACGCTGCAGGGGAGCGCGACAGCCACCGGAACCTACACCTCCAACGGCGAGCGCATCCTGGCGGGGAAAAGCACCCTGCGCATCGACGCGGACCGGCGCGGCAGCCGCGCTGCCCTCGACCTCGTGCTGGAGGAGGGGGGGGAGCTGAGGGGGGCCTTCTTCTCGGATGCGCCGGCGACGGCGGGGGTGCCGGAAACGGGCGACCTCTCCGTGCGCTGGAGCGGCATCGAGCCGGAGCTTTTGAGGCCCTGGCTTCCCGGCGCGCTCAACCTGCAGGGAGAGCTGCACGGGGAGGCCAACGGGAAGCTCATGTCCGGGAAGCGCGTGGAGCTTTCGGGTGAAGCCGCTTTCTCCCAGGGGCGCGCGACCTGGCAAGGGGGAAACGGCGAGCTGAGCGCCAACCTGCGTTCCGCCACCCTCACCTTCGCCTGGCGCGGCGAGACGCTCGCCGGGGACCTCGCCCTGGCGCTCGCGGAGTACGGCGAGGCCCGGGGAAGCTTCCTCCTCCCCATCCCGGCCCGGCTCCCCGTGGCGCCGACCCAGGGAGGGGCGCTGCAGGGGGCGCTCAGCGGGAAGGTCCAGGAGCGCGGATTCCTCACCACGTTTCTCCCTGGGCTGGTGCAGGAGACCAGCGGCAAGCTCGACGTCGATCTGAGGCTCGGGGGGATCTGGAGCGACCCGAGCCTCACCGGCAGCCTTCGGTTAAGCGATGCCGGCGCCTACCTCCCCAGCGCCGGAATCCGGCTCACCGGCGTAGAGCTTCTGGCTCGACTGGAACAGGACCGCATCCGCGTCGAGCGCTTGCGGGCGGTGTCCGGCGGCGGAGAGTTGGTCGGGAACCTGCTGCTGCGCATGAAGGGGTGGGAGGTCGCGGGGTTCAGCGGCACTCTGAGCGGGCAGCGTTTTCAGAGCGTCTACCTCCCGGAACTCCAGATGTTCACCTCGCCGCAGTTGACCTTCGAGGGGGACGCGGAACGGGTCACCCTCAAAGGGGAGCTGGGCATACCCGAGATGCTGATCACCGGGCCGCCGGTGCGGCAGCTGGTCGCCACCAGCCCGGACGTGGTGTTCGAGGGGGCGCCTGCGCGGACTGGGGAGAGCGGGAAGTTCCCCCTGCTCCTTGACGGGCGCGTGCGGGTGGTGCTGGGCGACAAGGTCCGCGTGGCGGCTTCGGGGATCGAAGCCCGCCTGGGAGGGGGGATGGACCTCGTGCTGGACGGCATCGACAACATCTCCAGCTCCGGCGAGATCCGCGTGGTCGAGGGACGCTACCGGGCCTACGGCATGGACCTGGAGATCGTGCGCGGGAGGCTCTACTACGTGAACGACCCGGTCGACCGCCCGACGCTGGACATCCTGGCGCTTCGCAAGGTCGGTGACGTGAGCGCCGGGGTCACCGTAGGGGGCTTCCTGAACGCCCCCGTCGTGAAGCTTTACTCCGAGCCCCCCATGCCCGAGGTCGACATCCTGGCCTATATGGTGCTCGGGCACCCTCTGGGTGCCAGCGGGGAGCAGGGTAGCCTGGTCGCCACCGCAGCGGCCGGCCTCTTCTCCTTCGGGAAGGCCGAATCGCTGCAAGAGCAGATCAAGGACAGGCTCGGCCTGAGCACGCTCGGCGTGGAGACGGTGGATACCTCGAAGGCCGGGCGGATGGGTTACAAGGAGATCTCCACCGCCCCGGGCGCGGCGGTGCAGGAGCCTGCGGGGGGCGAGTCCCTGTTCACCGTCGGCAAGTACCTGACGCCGAAGATCTATCTGAGTTACGGCCGCTCGCTGGTCACCGGCGAAAACCTGTTCCGGCTGCGCTACGACATCCACAGGCGTTGGCAGATCGAGACCCAAAGCGGCAGCGAGAGCGGCGCCGACCTCTACTACAAGATGGAGTTCAACTGACCCCGTTCGCTGTAGAGACTGAACGGACCGGTTCATCCAAAGGCGCCGCCGCCAATAATGGCTGTGAACGGATGACTCGCGCAGTAAGAGACAAAAAAAGCGAGGGCACCCAGGCACAGGCTTGGGTGCCCTCGCTTTTCTATGCGGGCAGAGGAGCTACTTCACCCGATAGCGGTCGGGCTCGTTGAAGAAGGTGATATCGGCATAGCCCGCACGGATCCTGCCTGAGTGGGCCACTCCGGCAGGGATGTAGTAGCGATCACCCTTGATATAGGTCTGTTCATTCCCGTCGATCACGAGATCGATCTCCCCTTCGAGGACGAACCCGACCTGGGCAGCGTGAGCATGTTCGGGTAGATCGACGTCCTCAGCAAACTCCATGAAGATGACCTGGTGCCCGTCGCATTGAGACAGGTATGCCTGGATTCCTTTAAGGGGAATGTCAGCGACAGGCAGGTTTCGGATCGGTTCGGGGAAAACGTTCTTCATCAGATCTCCTCCGCCTCTACTTGTGCCGGGAAGAAGTAGCGGCGGGCTACCTGGCTCCAGGCCCGACTCTAAAAGTTGTAGCGCGCACCGGCGAGGAAGGAACTGCTGGCGTATGAGACGTCGTATATGCCGATGAAGAAATCTTTCGCCGCCTTCTGGTACCGATAGCTCAGGTCGAGGTTCAGGTTGTCGGTGATTTTGATGCCCGTACCGGCGGAAAACTGGTAGCCGGGCACGTGGTCGTTGTAGGCGAAGTATGCGTCCGTCATCCTGCCGTGGAGCACGCCTATGCCCGCACCGAGGAAAGGAGTGACTGCGCTTTTTGTCTTTACGTCCCAGTAGGCGTTAGCCATGTAGCTTGAAATGGTGGTGTCCATGCTGCGGTCCCGCACCTCGACCCCCTGGAAGGTATCAGCATAAGCGTGCTTGTACCCGGCCTCGCCTTCAAAACGGAAACCGTCGAAGTTGTAGCCTAAGCTTGCGCTGAACGCTCGACCTGTCCTGTATTCGATCTTACCGGCCCCACCGGTTGACAGGTCGCTGTCATGGTAGAGGCTGACGCCGGCCGCCGCTCCGATGTACGGCCCTGCAGCCATCGCCGATGTAGATGCTGTTGTCAATAGTACCCCTGCCAGCAAAACGCTGATCTTCATGCATGCCCCCCTTAATTAAATAATCATCCTACCCACTTAGCATGTATCAGGGGAAACGGCAAGCTTCATTAAGGAAGAAGGCGACCTGGAGAGACCCACGGGGGGACCTCGGCAGCCGCCTGTACGTCATCGAACGAGAGCCGGCCCCTGGTTGCCGGCAACACCCGCGGATTCGTACCAGTTTCGGCCCGCGCACCAACCATCGGAACCTCTTGCAGGTCTCGGGCCGCAGGAGCTTTGTTTTCAACGGGCGGGACCGGCGGGGCCCGCGCTTGCCATCACGCGCTGAACCCTTTCCAACATCTCGGGGTGGCTGGAGAGGAAGTCGCCGAACCCCTTGCCGCGTTCCCGCTCCTTCCAGTGAGAGGCATCGAGCCGCGCCAGCATCTCGGCGTACACCTGCACCGGGATCTTCCTCTTCTTCAGGTAGGCAATCGCCGCATCGTCAGCTTCGCGCTCGAAATCCCGCGACATCTTGGCGTCGATCAGGGCGGTGGGTATGGTCGCGGCAAAGGACGATATCGAGGTGATGTCGCCGGTCAGGGTGGCGACCAACAGCGCGGTAGCCGAGTTCTGCATCAGGTGGCGCAGGGCGTGGCGCCGGTTAACGTGCCCCACCTCGTGGGCCATGACCCCGGCTATCTCGTCATCGCTTTGCGCGATCCCGACCAACTCGTCGCTGACGATGACGATCCCGGAGGGGAGGGCGAAAGCGTTCGCTCCCACAGCTTCAGAGGAACGCAACTCCAGGCGCCAACCGCCGCGCTCGGGGTGAGCGGCCGTGACGGACGAGAAGAGGCGGGCCAGCGCCTTCTGCCGCTCCAGGGGGAGCTTGGTCGGTTTAAGCAGGAGACGGTCGAGCAGTTGCAGGGTCTCCCCCCCCAGGAGCTTCTCGGTTGAGACAGGGAGGGCGTAGGCCGCCCGCTCCGACAGGAAAGGGACACCGTAGCTGACAAACGCGAAACACACCAAAATCGTGAGCAACAAGGCGGCGAAGGTCCTTTTGAGGTTCATCTCCCAGTGACGCACCTGCCTGAAGAACCCGCCGCTCCCCTGGTGCCGCTGCAGTTCCTCGACAAAACGCTCGTCACAGGTCTCGGCCGTCGCTCCGTCCGGGAAGCGCAGCAGACGACGGATGTTCCCAAGCCCCGGATCGATACGCGCCTCGCCAAGCGGGTAGCGGAGGTCGATCTCCTCGCCGGTAACCGTCACGGCTTCCCCGTCGCAGCCAAGCGTCACCTCACGGCGCCGCGAAGTTATCCCGTCATACCAGATTGCCCGGGCTGAACCGCTCACAGCCCGAAGTCGAAACCGAGCATGTCGCCCAGTTCCTCCCCGGTTGCCCCCACCGTTTCAGCCGCACTTGCGGTGATTGAGTCGAGATCGCCTGCCCCGCAAAGCGCCAGCTTGCCGAGGCGGTATCGCGCCAGGCGAACCGAGGCCCATGGCGCCAGCAGCCCCAGCGAGAAAACGATGGCAACGGAGTTGGAGAAATATATCCAGAGCAGATCCCTGACCCTGAGCGTGGAGACGAAGCGATGATCGCCTATGCCGGTAGAGTTCCAGGTGAGGTTGGCCAGCGCAGTGGGAAGGTAGATACCGATTGCCAGGTAGATGATCGGGATGAGGACGACCGGGAGCAGGGAGAGATACGGATTCGCCGCCCACTCCTTCGAAGCGAGGAAGGAGAGGCTGAAGAAGGAACCAGCCAGAAGCGGAACCATGACGAAGAGAGGGATGAATATGCGGTAGTACTGCCCCCTTGTCGCGTGAAAGGTGAAGAAGGTGGTGCCGTAAGAACTGTTTTCAGCCAGGAAGCGTTTCTGGCGGTAGGCCGCGTAAGGCGCGAGAATACCCAGGGTCGCCGTCGCCAGCAACTGCCACCAGAGGAACACCTTGTACGCCTCCCGGTAGTCGGGCCTGAAGGCGAAGCGTATGTTGCGGTGCGACGAGTTGCGCCGGTTGAACATCAGGGACCGGACCAGGACCCAGGGGAAGAGGGCGAAGAGCGCGAACATGAACGCCACAGCGAGAAGGGGGCTCACCTGCGAGGCGAGCGAATAAAGGCCGAAGAAAGCGCCGGCCAAGAGCCACCCCTTCAGGATCGCCATCGGATCGGCAAGGTAATCGAAAGGTGCGTCGTTGAGAAAGGTGTTGCCGTAAAAGTAGCGCCGCTTACGCACCTTGGCCCAAGGGGAGTAAAGGCCAAGGGTCACGATGCGCAACAGCGTGTTGACCACCCAGATGCCGAAATACTCCCTGGCATTGCCGGTGAAGGTAAAAGACAGGGTGCGCTCAGGGAGCGAGAGGCTCCCCAGTTGGTCGGGAGGTGTCGGGGCAAGCCAGGTCTCCTCCTTTACGGGGCAGGAGCCGCTTGTGGAGCCATCTGCGGCAACGGGTGTATCAGCGGGTTGCGGACCAGGAGTAAGGCACTCATCATCGAGCTGAAACAGCCCCTTGCAGCGCGGGCAGGTGGTCTTGGTTCCGAGCGGCGGCAGGGCGCGGATTTGCAGCTCCTTGGAAAAGCTGCAATGAGGGCAGGTAAGTGAAAACATCTCCATCAATCGTTATCCTTCTCCACCTGGCGGGAGGGCAGCGTCGGGGCCAGTGGATATACATTAATGGAGGAGCAATGTATATTCTTTCATTTGTGTTGTCAATGATCGCTGCTCATTAGCTACCGAGCGCAAGGTAGACGGCAGGCGCGTGGACCGAGGGGACAGTTGGTATGTCGGGGTTCTCCTTGGACTGGAAAGCTGGGAATCCGGGCTGGGTTCAGAGTGTAGGAGGAGAGGTCCTTTTTAGCTTATCGGTTTTTTGCTGTAAAGGCGCACCCGGTTCGCCTTGTTCTCTGGCATAGGAGATCTGGTGCAAGTGTCGAGACAGTATCTGAACCACTGCAGATACTCTGCATGTTAGGAAGCGGGGACTTGGGAATCTCCCAGGCGTCCCATAAACCTCGACAAGATGATGTTGGGAATGGCCTGTATACATTAATCTTTACAAAGGCATGATAATCTAATACATTTCCGCTGAGGTGGCGTATTCCGCAAAGAAACCCGCCCGCAGGCCTTAAGACCTGTGTCTGTATCGCTAACATCAGGGATGGAAACATGATCAAAAGATACGTGCTTACTCTGCTGCTTTTTGTCTCATTCTCAGCCCTCTGCGGATGCCTTTACCGTGGCGAAGGCATCTTCAAAAGAATCGGACATTCGGACTATAAAGCTCGGTTGAGTTTCCAGAACCTTTTTGCAGCGGGAGACGGTGGTCTAACCGCGGTGAGCGGCGTGGTGCTGTTAGAAGACCATCTTACTCCTGTGAGGAATGTGCCGGTACGCCTCAAAAGGAAGAAGGAGCAGGTCATCGTCTCCAGTACTCATACCGACAATGTCGGTCGGTTCTTTATCACAGGAATCTTATATAGCGAGCCATATGTAGTGGAAATAGAATCGGAACGGTACTCCGGCAGCAAAGACATAATTGTCAATCCCAACCGGGTTAACTCTCATGATATCTTTGCAGATAAGCGGTGACAATCTAAGAGGTACGAAGCTGATTTGAAGCAAAGCAACTGGGGCCAGAGGATTGAACGCTTCCAACCAGGCGGTTCAAACAGACGCTGTCCGCCAGAAGCCTGGGGGTCAAGTCTTGAATTTTGACCTGCCACAACTAAATGGGAAATAAAGGTCAAGAAACAAGACCTGACAGGCCTGCCGTTGGACACCAGCAGATTAAGACAAAGGAGAGTTGATATGCGACAAATCATAGAGACCATCATTATGGGCATTAAAAGAGGCAACATGTTCGATAGCCACTACGTAATTGACAAGGTAATCCGGGACTTCAGCGACGACTACCTTAGATTTGCCGCTGCAAACATTGCTTCAGGAAAAGTCACCGAGTACGCTCACAGTGAACTCGCCAAAATAATTTCCTCATTTGAGAGAACGCTAGTTGAGCAGCAGGCAAGTAAGTCGATTAGCTTTAACATAAGAGGTAATTCAAGCGAATGCTCACTTTGGAGGCGCATATAAATAATGAATTTTATGGAGATTTCAAATTTTGAAGGCAAAATTGGCCGACTGAAATCATTGCACTTTTTGCCATTGTAATTGCCACCCATAGTTGGATTAAGAGCAGGAAAACGAGGCGGTCAGTTTCCCTCATGTCAATGCTACCGCTAGGTTTGAGAGCTTTGAGGGGGCAGAACTGGATGTGCAATGTCCAATTCTGACCCCTGAACTCCCCTAAGCTGAGCGTGTGTTCATGGAGGTGAGGGGTCAAGGGTCAGGGGGCCTAAAAACCGCCAGCCTTCTCCCTAACCGTTAGCCTGAAAGAAAGGAATACAACCCTTGAACAAAGAGCTTCGTGATGAGCTTCTTTCGATGCAACATGAAGATCAGAAAATATTGCAGGAGTTGATCGATAGTGGCGAATTGGGTACGGTCGACTACCATCCGAGAATCAAGGAAGTCCATGAGCGAAATAATGCACGCATAAAGCAAATCATCAAGCGACAGGGATGGCCAACGATTAGTCTGGTAGGCAAGGAGGCTGCCGAGGCGGCTTGGCTTATAGTCCAGCATGCCGTACTCGATACTGCATTTATGAAGTCATGCTTGGCGCTTCTCGAAGAAGCCGTTAGAAGAGACGAAGCAGAAGGCAGACACTTCGCCTATCTTCAAGACAGAGTACTGAACATGTCTGGTAGACCTCAAATCTACGGAACGCAGCATGATGTCGATGAAAATGGTACTGCCTTTCCATTGCCAATAGAGAATTCTGCAGAAGTTGATAACTTGCGAAGGGAAATGGGATTGGGCACCTTAACCGAAGCGACAAAGCGCATACAGGAGAGGGCAGATAATATCCGCCGAAATCGTAAGGTTAACCAGGCCGTGGAGCGGTGAACCCGCTCACTGGCCAGCCGTAGTAAGGAGTAGTAAGGAGGGGGCAGCCCTTGACACGAGACCGAATGCAAGACCGAGATCCCAACAAGGAAGTTGGACCGGCCGTTCTGCACTGCATGCCGAATTAGAAAGAAAGAGGATGGGGGGGAATCAAATGGGTGGGCCTGGCAGATTGTTCGCTGTCCTTCTCGCTATAGCAGGAGTTGTGATTATCGGAGTAACGGTGCGTCAGGAAATAATTGGGAAACGACTTCAGTCGGTCCAAGCCAAGGTGATTCTTCGGGAAGGGAAAACAGCTCACACCAATGATTTCATAAGTAATGGCAAGGTGGGGATATCTAAGGCTAATACGTGGAATGTCTCAATCAAATACGAGTATGCGGTTAGTGGAAAAAACTATTATGGGTATTTGGTAGGCCTCGGCGGGAACAGCTTTCGAACTGAAATGGATGCCCAAAAGAGCCTGGAAGGGCTGATGGAGGATGGCACCATAGTAGCTTGGTATGACAAACAACGTCCAAATGTCGCGTATCTTGACCCAAAGCCTCGTCGTTCTGGGTATCAAGGAGCGATAATTTGCCTTACGTTGGCTGCCTTTGCTTATTTATATTCGGACAAAATATATCATTGGTTACGAAGGAGAGTTTCCAAAGCGCAGCAGCGAACCCGCTGTGCTCAGAACCGTTGAAAAAAATATTGAAGTAGCCTTCGGCGCATTGAAAAGTTCAAGGATTCTATTATGGTCAGATCTACTTTGTTTATTCTTCTCTCTGCGCTGGCACTCTCGGGCTGTGCTGCCGTACCTACCATCGAGCGATCCGAACGCCCCAGTCAGGCGCTGTTACTCATCGATCTTCAGCGCGGAGTGCTCTCCCCGGACGGCCCGGCAACTTTGGGTGCCAAGCGCTCGGACGCACTGTTTCAGTCGACTGACCGCGCCATTGAATCTGCTCTTAAAAATGGTGTCCCCATTGCCTTTGTCAAAAACGAATGGTCAGAATGGAGATTCTTTGAAAACTGGTGGTTTGACGGAGCGTTTAGAAAAGGGAGCGAGTGGGCTCAGATCGATCCTCGTCTGTTAAAACGCATTCCAGAAGAAAGCAGAATTATCTTCTCAAAACCATTTCCTAGTGCTTTCTCGGATCCGGATCTGCAGAAATGGTTGGACGATAAAAAGGTCGGAGAACTGGTAGTTGGCGGATTGTACGGCGACAAATGTATAACTTCAACCATACGGGAAGCACTCAAACGCGGCTATGCCGTACGCCTTGTCCCTGATGGGATAGTCACTCAGGATGAAGATGATCGTGCTTCGACAATCGAGAAACTTATAGCCATAGGTGCAACCCTTGAAAGATGATTATCGAGGTCAGGGGGTCAGCCCTTGACACGAGACATTGGTGAAATCGGAAATCAGGGGCGGTGGGTCCGGGTATTGGCATAATAACTTGTAAGGATGGAGTCCCAACCACAAAGTTGGACCGGCCGCGCCGGTCAACTTCCTGCCGTTACGCGTCAACATCGGAATCTAATAGACCCAAATCTATCCACACAAGGAGGATTTGTAATATGGCATTCCCCTATGAAAATCCCGTAAAGCCCTCATCAATAAGTATGGATCCCAATAAGTTGTCAGAGGTTGTTGAACGGTTTCATCGTCAGCAATCTTCAGGTGCATTTCCTGGCGGGCAGATGGTTGTCAGACGCAACGGCAAGGTCGTAGTAAATGTAGCAGTAGGACTCGCCCGAGGATTGAGATCAACTGAATCTATAAGACCTGTAAACGTACAACCGCAAACACCATTTCCCGTCTACTCATCAGGAAAGCCTTTAGCTGCAATCGCGATTGCGATGTTGGAGGAGCGCGGTCTTTTGAATGTTGAGGCCCCAATTGCGAATGTTTTTCCTGAGTTTGCGCAGCATGGCAAAGGCGACATTACAACGCTGGACGTGTTGACTCACAAGGCTGGAGTTTTGGTGCCAAGTTTGTACACAGATTATAAAAAGGTAGCAGATCGAGAATCTGTACTGAACCGCCTCATAGACGCAAAACCAGTGTATAAGCGTGGGACTTTTGCATACATGCCCACAGAGTTTGGAGCGATATTGTGCGAGATTATGCAGCGGGTTGTTGGAAAAACGTTGTCTGAATTCGTTACAGAGGAGATTTCGCTTCCGCTGAATCTCCCCGCCCTGAGATATGGCTTGGCAGATCGGGCACACAATTCACTCGCCTACACCTACTGGCTCGGGAAAGATAAAGTCATGGTGGGCGGTAACAATGTCGCAGAGAACTTTGAGGAGATAAATAACTCATCGGAATTATTCGGCTCCAGGAACCCGGCATTTAGTATGGTCTCAGATGCAGCCAGTTTAGCAGCGTTCTACGAATTCCTTCTTAATAAAGGGGTAACAAGCGCCGGCAAACAACTTGTATCGGAAAATTTAATACGTCGATATACGACGCGATCAGTTTCGGGATGGAATAAAAGCCTCGGAACGTTTATCGCTGTAGGCAGAGGTTTTACGGTAGGGACACTTATGCCCTCAGCTTTCGGCTGGTGGAACACCGCAGAATGCTTTGGCCACGGCGGTGCATTTTCGTCATTAGGATTCGGGGACTATAAAACAGGTCTTTCGGTCGCGATTATCACCAATGGGAATCGAAATATAAATGACTTTATCAAGCGCTTTGTTCCACTTACTCACCGGCTGCGCAATGCATGCTTGTACTAATTCGGGGCGATGGGGCCGGGTATTGATATATTGATAACGTCCGGCAGAGGAGTACCAACAAAGCGTGGCAGCAGTCAGGCCGCTGCGCTCTGAACGTTAGCAGTGACCGAATCTATTCCCCGCAAGGAGATTTTCAGCATTGGATATTCCACGGATCTTCAACATCACCGAAAGTGCTCACCGCATCCATAACCCGTTCACACCCGAAAAGCTCGCCACTCTCGGCGCGGCGCTGCGTCTGGAAACGGGAACCCGAGTGCTCGACCTCGGCAGCGGTTCGGGGGAGATGCTGTGCACCTGGGCACGCGATTACGGAATCATCGGCACCGGCATCGACATGAGCCAGTTGTTCACCGAGCAAGCGAAACTCCGCGCTGAAAAACTCGGTGTCGCCGATCAAGTCAAGTTCATCCATGGCGATGCTGCCGGCTTCGTCTCTGACGAGAAAGCCGGTGTGGCAGCCTGTCTCGGTGCCACGTGGATCGCTGGGGGAGTCGTCGGCACCATCGAGCTTCTGGCGCAGAGCCTCCGCCCCGGAGGGATCATCCTCATCGGCGAGCCCTACTGGCGGCAGTTACCGCCGACGGA